>NZ_CP031842.1:762500-1500000 GCF_003441615.1 Dechloromonas sp. HYN0024
TGGCCAGGGAGCTGGCCCAGAATTGCGAATTGCGGCAGTTTGATGATGCGGAATGCCTGTTGCGCCTGTCGCCTTCCAAGACCCATCTGCAAATGAAGCCCGGCCCGGATAAGCTACAGCAGGCCTTGGGCGACTATTTTGGCCGTCCCCTGAAGGTTCGCTTCGAACTGGCGCAAAACGAGCTGGATACCCCGGCTGAGACCGTCGGTCGTCAGCGTCAGGAGCGTCAGGATCAGGCCGTTGCCTCGATTTCCCAGGATACATTTATACGCGATGCCATCGAGTCGCTCGATGCGTCGGTTGTCGAATCGTCGATTAAACCTATTTCAAACGGAGAATTACTATGATGAAGGGTGGCTTGGCTGGCCTGATGAAACAGGCGCAGGCGATGCAGGAAAACATGAAGAAGGCCCAGGAGCAGCTGGCTCTGACCGAAGTCGAGGGCGTCGCCGGGGCTGGCATGGTCAAGGTCATCATGACCGGAGCGCATGAGGTGCGTCGGGTCAGTATTGACCCCTCGGTCATGGATGACCGGGAAATGCTTGAGGATCTCGTTGCGGCCGCCATGAACGATGCGGTTCGTCGCTGTGAAGCCTTGAGCCAGGACAAGATGTCCGGCTTCACTTCGGGCTTGAACCTGCCTCCCGGCTTCAAGCTGCCTTTCTGATTAGTGAATCCATCGGGGCTTGATTCGCTGATCGAGGCCTTGCGCTGTCTGCCGGGGGTTGGCCCCAAATCGGCGCAACGCATGGCCTATCACCTGCTGCAGCGCGACCGCAAGGGCGCGCAGCGGCTGGGTGACGCAGTGCATCATGCGCTGCAGACGATTCGTCACTGTCAGCGTTGCAATACCTTTACCGAGGCCGAAATCTGTGAGCGCTGTGCTTCACCGCGGCGCGATCCGACCCTGTTGTGCGTCGTCGAGACGCCGGTCGACATGAACATGATGGAGCAGACCCAGAGTTACCGGGGGCTGTATTACGTGTTGATGGGCAAAATATCGCCACTCGATGGCATCGGGCCGAAGGAGATCGGCCTCGACAGGCTGATGGCCAGGGCCCTTGATGGCGAGGTGCGAGAGGTAATTTTGGCGACCAACTACACCAATGAAGGTGAAGCCACGGCGCACTATATTACCGCTATGCTCGGGGCCAAAGGCGTCGGTGTGACGAGGATTGCCCGCGGTATTCCAGTCGGTGGCGAGCTCGAATATGTTGATAGTGGGACCCTGGCTCAGGCTTTGCGCGAACGTAAGGCTTGTGCCGGGTGATATCCGGCTTTTATCGAGCCGCCCGATGCCGTATAATTTAGCGTTTAATTTCTATCCCATCTAATTCCGTTAGGGGTCAGCGTTATGAGCAATCAAGGAAAAATGGACTGCGGACGGCGGCGTTTGGTCGTTGCGACCGCGGCCGTGGGCGGGGCGGGCGCGGTTGCCGCACTCGTGCCGTTCGTCTCCAGCTTGCTTCCGTCCGAACGTGCCAAGGCTGCAGGCGCACCGGTCGAAGTCGATATCAGCAAGCTGGAAGCCGGTCAGATGATGACCGTCGAGTGGCGCGGCAAGCCGGTGTGGATCATCAACCGCACCAAGGAAATGATGGAAACGCTGCCCAAGCTGGCAGATGCCGTGGCCGATCCGAAGTCCGAGAAAAATCAGCAGCCCGCTTATGCGCAGAACGATACCCGTTCGATCAAGCCGGAAATCATGGTCGTCGTCGGTATTTGTACCCACCTCGGTTGCTCGCCTGGTCAGAAATTCAAGAAGGGTGCCGAAGAAGGCATGCCTGGCGAATGGCTCGGTGGCTTCCTGTGCCCATGCCACGGTTCGACCTTCGACTTTGCCGGTCGCGTTTACAAGTCGAAGCCTGCCCCGACCAACCTCGAAGTGCCGCCGCACGTGTATCTCGCTGATACCCGTATCCTGATCGGCGAAGACAAGAAGGGAGCATAAAATGGCTGCTGGCAATTTCGAAAAGTACAAGTCCGACGGCTCGCTGGCTGGCAACGCGCTGGAATGGGTTGATGCCCGTTTCCCGGCGACTTCCCTGTGGAAGGGTCACCTGTCCGAGTACTACGCACCGAAGAACTTCAACTTCTGGTATTTCTTTGGCTCTCTGGCCCTGCTGGTTCTGGTCATCCAGATCGTCACCGGCATCTTCCTGGTCATGCACTACAAGCCGGATGCGGCACTGAACGCCAATGGCGTGCCAATTGCCTTCGCTTCGGTCGAATACATCATGCGAGATGTGTCCGGTGGCTGGCTGATCCGCTACATGCACTCAACCGGTGCGTCGGCCTTCTTCATCGTGGTGTACATGCACATGTTCCGTGGCCTGCTCTACGGTTCGTATCGCAAGCCGCGTGAGCTGACCTGGCTGTTCGGTGTCGGCATCTTCCTGTGCCTGATGGGCGAGGCCTTCTTCGGTTACCTGCTGCCGTGGGGTCAGATGTCGTACTGGGGCGCCCAGGTTATCGTCAATCTGTTCTCGGCGATTCCGGTTATCGGTGGCGACCTTTCGCTGATCATCCGCGGTGACTTCGTGGTCGGCGATGCAACCCTCAACCGCTTCTTCTCCTTCCACGTAATCGCCTTCCCGCTCGTCCTTATTGGTCTGGTGGCAGCGCACGTGCTGGCCCTGCACGAAACCGGTTCGAACAACCCGGACGGTGTCGAAATAAAGGCCAATATTGGTGCCAACGGCCACCCGGTTGATGGTATCCCCTTCCACCCGTACTACACGGTCAAGGACATCGTCGGTGTGGTTGTCTTCCTGATGGTTTTCTCGGCAGTCATGTTCTGGGCACCGGAAGGTGGCGGTTACTTCCTCGAAACGCCGAACTTCTATCCGGCTGACCCGCTGAAGACCCCGCCGCACATTTCGCCGGTCTGGTACTTCACGCCGTTCTACTCGATCCTGCGCGCCGTGACCTATCCGCTGTTTGGTCTCGATGCCAAGTTCTGGGGGGTTGTGGCCATGGGCGCTTCGGTGGTGATCTTCGCCTTCCTGCCCTGGCTGGATCGCAGCCCGGTCAAGTCGATCCGTTACCGCGGCCCGATCTACAAGACCCTGCTGAGCATTTTCGTGGTCGTCTTCTTCGTTCTCGGCTATCTGGGCACCCTGTCCCCGTCTCCGATCGGTGAACTGGTATCGCAGATTTGTTCGGTGTTCTACTTCGGCTTCTTCCTCGGCATGCCGTGGTGGTCGCGGATGGACAAGTTCAAGCCGGTCCCTGACCGTGTGACGTTCAAGTGAGAGGATGCCTAAAATGAAAAAATTCCTTATCGCATTGCTCTTCGCGCCGATCATGGCATTTGCCAGCGGCAGCACGGCCCATATCGACAAGTGGCCTGGCTCGGTGAAGGACAAGCCAGCCTTGCAGAACGGCGCCAAGCTGTTTGTCAATTACTGCATGAACTGCCACGGTGCATCCTACATGCGCTACAAGAACCTGCTGGATCTTGGGCTGACTGAACAACAGGTCAAGGAAAACCTGATGTTTACGTCGGACAAGATCGGCGAACTGATGCGCATCGCGGCTCGTTCCGACGAGCAGAAGCTGTGGTTTGGTGCTGCTCCCCCGGATCTGACCATCATCGCCCGGGCTCGTGGCGATGCCGGTAATGCCGGTGGCGGTGCTGATTGGCTCTACACCTATCTGCGTTCCTTCTATCGTGACGAGAACCGTCCGACCGGCTGGAACAACACGGTGTTCGAGAACGTCGGCATGCCGCATATCCTGTATGGCCTGCAAGGCCAGCAAGTGATGAATCACGAAACGCACAAGCTGGAACTGGCTGTCCCGGGTTCGATGCCGCCGGCCGAATTCGACAAGTCGGTTTCCGATCTGGTCGGCTTCATGGTCTGGATGGGTGAGCCGCAGCAGGAGTATCGTCGGACGCTCGGCTGGTTCGTTCTCGCCTTCCTGGCAGTTCTCTTTGTTGTCGCCTACGCGCTCAAGAAGGAATACTGGAAAGACATTCACTGATCCTGTCCGGATCGGCTAACGGCATCGCGGGTTTGGCTCTGGCCGGCCCCCGATGCCGAATCTCATTTTGAGGGTTACCACAAATGATGAACCTCTACTCGGGCACCACCTGCCCATTCAGCCATCGTTGCCGCATCGTCCTGTTCGAAAAGGGCATGGACTTTCAGGTCATCGATGTCGACATGTTCAACAAGCCGGAAGAAATGGCTGCCATCAACCCACACAATCGTGTGCCGGTTCTGGTTGAGCGCGACCTCGTCCTGTTCGAGCCGAACATCATCAACGAATACATCGACGAGCGCTTCCCGCATCCGCAACTGATGCCGGCTGATCCGATCATGCGCGCCCGCGCCCGCCAGTTGCTGGTCGGCATGGAACGCGAAATCTTCTCCTTCATGGAAGTGATCGAGAAGAACGGCAAGACGGCCGACAAGGCCCGTCAGGAAATCAAGGCTCGCCTGACCGAGATCGTGCCCATCTTCAACAAGCAGAAGTTCATGCTCGGCGATGAATTCTCCATGCTCGACGTGGCCATTGCCCCGTTGTTGTGGCGTCTCGACCACTATGGCATCGATCTTGGCAAGGCTGCCGCTCCGCTCATGAAATACGCCGAGCGCATCTTCAGCCGTCAGGGTTTTATCGACGCACTGACCCCCTCCGAAAAGGCAATGCGCAAGTAAGGCATGGAACTTCCGTCAACCAAGCCCTACCTCCTGCGTGCCATCTGGGAATGGTGCTGCGACAACGGTTTTACGCCGCATATCGCGGTTGAAGTCGATGAACGGACGCGGGTTCCCCGCGAGTTCGTTCGGGACAACCAGATTGTGCTCAATCTGGGCCCGGATGCGACAAAAAAGCTGCTGATCGGCAATGATTTCATCGATTTTCAGGCTCGATTTGGCGGCGTTGCCCGCGAACTGTCGGTGCCCCTTGAGCGTGTTTCGGCAATTTATGCACGGGAAAACGGCGCCGGCATGGCGTTTGAGGTCGACGGCGCTGAAGATGAGGCAGATGCCGAGTTCATCGATGCCGCCGAAGCCAAACCCGAAACGGATGAGCCGCCACCCGAACCTCCACGCCCGGAAACGGGGCGTCCCTGGCTACAACGCATCAAATAGGGATCAGGGTTGAAGTGGATGCACTAAAAAGGGGATATTCCTGCAGGGGATGTCCCCTTTTTTTACGCAAGTCCATGATTTTTCTATGTGGCATGGCTGTTGCTCAAGCCAAGCCGGAAGGAAAATCATGCGATCTGAAGTTAAATCTACCTGTTGTTACTGCGGTGTTGGCTGTGGCGTACTCATCGAAACCGAGGACGACAGGATAACCGGCCTGCGTGGCGACCCGGAGCACCCGGCCAATCGCGGCCGCCTGTGCACCAAGGGGGCCACTCTGAACCAGACGGCCAACCCGACTTATCGCCTGAGTTTTCCTGAAAAACGACCTGGGCGCAGCGCGCCGGGGCAAAGAGTCTCGTGGGAGTCGGCTCTTGATGATGCCGCTGAGCGGTTTGCCAACACCATTCGGCAATACGGCCCCGATTCCGTCGCCTTCTACATTTCCGGTCAGCTGATGACCGAGGACTATTACGTTTTCAACAAGTTGGCCAAGGGGCTGATCGGTACCAACAATGTCGATACCAACTCGCGCCTGTGCATGTCCTCGGCTGTTGCCGGCTACAAGCAGACGCTCGGTGCTGATGCACCGCCTTGCAGTTATGCGGACATTCTGCAGGCCAAGGTCATTTTCATTGCCGGCGCCAACCCTGCCATCGCCCATCCGATCGTTTTTCGCTATATCGAAGATGCCAAGGCCGCCAATCCGGACCTGAAAATCATCGTCGCTGATCCCCGCCGTACGGAAAGTGCCGACATTGCCGACCTGCATCTGCCGATCAAACCCGGCAGTGATATTGCCCTGTTCAACGGCATGCTCAACATCATGATCAGCGAAGGTCTGGTTGATCAGACCTATGTATCCGCTCATACCAGGGGATTTGAAGGGCTGGCCGGGATTGTCAAAAGCTATACGCCGGAATACGTCGCCGCCGTGTGCGGCATTCCGGCTGATGCCATTATTCAGGCGGCCCGCTGGTTTGGTGCCAGTGGCGCTTCCCTTTCGCTGTACTGTCAGGGCCTGAACCAATCGGTTCATGGTACCCACAACAACGCTGGCATCATCCATCTGCATTTGGCAACCGGGCAGATCGGCAAGCCGGGGGCCGGGCCATTTTCGCTCACCGGCCAGCCAAATGCGATGGGCGGGCGCGAGGTGGGCGGGCTGTCCAACCTTCTGTCGGCGCACCGCGATCTGGACAATCCGGACCATCGTGCCGAGGTGGCCCGTCTCTGGGGCGTGCCCGAAGTGCCGGCGAACCCTGGTAAATCTGCGGTCGATCTGTTTGCGGCCCTGAAAACCGGCGAAATAAAGGCGGTATGGATCGCCTGTACCAATCCGGCACAGTCGCTACCTAATCAGGCAGCCGTTCGCGATGCCTTGCAGGCGGCCGAATATGTGGTGCTGCAGGAAGCCTACGGCAATACCGATACGGCAGCCTATGCCGATCTACTATTGCCGGCCAGTGGCTGGGGTGAAAAATACGGTACGGTGACCAACTCCGAACGGTGCATCACCCGCGTTCAGTCAGCCGTATCTGCGCCGGGAGAGGCGCGGCATGACTGGGAGATCGTCGTCGATTTCGCCCGTCGCCTGGGCAAAAAACTGGGCAAGCTAGAGGCTGACCAGTTGTTTCCCTACAAAGATGCAGAGTCCATCTTCAATGAGCATCGCGAAAGCACCCGTGGCCGTGACCTCGATATCACCGGCTTGTCCTATGCCTTGCTCGAAAGGGAAGGGCCACAACAATGGCCGTATCCGGAAGGTGCAGCCAGCGGCAAGATCCGTCTCTACGAGGATGGCCGCTTTTCGACCGAGGACGGCAAGGCGCGCTTCATCGCCATCGAACATCAGCCAACGGCTGAACTGACCACCCCCGACTTGCCGATTAGCCTCCTTTCCGGTCGCATGCGCGATCAGTGGCACGGCATGAGCCGTACCGGTACCGTACCGCGTCTCTTCAACCTTGAAGACGAACCGCTGCTGGCCATGCACCCGTGCGATATGCGGCACCGTGGCCTGGCTTCAGGTGACCTGGCAAGGGTAAGCAATGGCCGCGGCGAGATGGTGGTGCGGGTTGCCGAACGCTCGGGGCTGGTCAAAGGGCGGGCCTGGATGCCGATGCACTGGGGCAACCAGTTCATGAACACGCCGGGGGCCAATGCACTGGCCTCGGCGGCGACCGACCACTACTCGAAACAGCCCGAACTCAAGCATGCAGCGGTACAGATCGCCCGACTGGATTTGTCCTATCCACTCGCCATCGTTCGCCGTTGCGTCAGCCAGTCCGAGTCGCTTGAGTTGCTCCAGCGCGCCCGTACCGTACTGGCCGACTTCCCTTATGCCAATGTCGGTCTGTATGGCCGTACCAGTCCGCTCGTTGTTTGTCGCGCGGCCAGCGGGGCACCGTTGTCTGACGGGCAAATTCGTGGTCTGGATGCACTCTTTGGTCTCGATGCTGACGATGGCGCCATCGTCTATGTCGATGCCTCGCGCCGGATCTGCAAAAAGGCCATCGCCCGGGACGGCCGTCTGCTGGGCGTCCGGCTGGCTGGCGAAACCTTGGCCCTGGCCTGGCTCAGGCAGGCGATGGCCGAGGACGAGCTGGACGCCAGCCTGATCCGCTTTGCCCTGGCCCCGTTGGCCAAGCCGCCAGTGACCATGTTGGCGCGCCATATCGTCTGCAAGTGTGCTGATGTCAGTGATGTTCAGATCGAGAAGGAGTTGGCGCTCGGTGCTGATCTGCCGCAAGTTCAGAAGACCCTCAAGTGCGGCACGTTCTGTGGTTCCTGTGTGCCGGATATCAAGCGCATGGTGGCCGAATACCCCCAAAAAATAGCAGCTGCGGCCTGACCGCGACCGGAGGAGACAGTGAGTTACGGACAATTTATCAAGGAGATCGGACGTGGTGCCCAGGGCGCCCGCGATCTGCCGCGCGACGATGCGCAGCAGCTCTATGCGGCGATGCTCGATGGCGGGGTGCCCGATCTCGAACTGGGCGCGATCATTCTGGGTCTGCGCGTCAAAGGTGAATCGCTCGACGAAATGCTCGGCTTCCTCGATGCCACCGACGAGCGCATCAACAAACTCGACATGCCGCACGGTCGGGTTCGTCCGGTGGTTCTGCCGACCTACAACGGCGCCCGCAAGGAAGCCAATCTGACACCGCTGTTGGCCCTTCTGCTCCAGCGCTTTGGCGTCCCGGTATTGGTCCATGGCTTGCTCGAAGGCTTTGGCCGGGTGACGACGGCGCATATTTTTCGCGAGCTCGGCGTCATGCCAGTTTCGTCGACGACCCAGGCCCAGATAGCCATCGAAGAAAAAGGCCTGGCCTTTCTGCCCCTCAACGCGCTCTGCCCAGGTATTCACAACCTGTTAGGCCTGCGCAGCCGGATGGGGGTGCGCAATAGCGCCCATAGCCTGGTCAAGCTGATCAACCCGTTCCGTGGCGATGCGGTGATGGTCGCCCCGGCGACGCATCCTGAATTCATCGACCTGATGCGCGAGATTCTCCTGGTCCGTGGTGGTCATGGCTTGCTTCTGCGTGGCACCGAAGGAGAACCGTTTGCCAATCCAAAGCGTCGCCCGCGCCTTGAATTCATCCACGAAGGCGGGGTCGTGCCCCTGTTCGAAGCTGAACATGAGAGCCTGCGTGCGCTCCCCAACCTGCCGGAGGCCAATGATGCTGTGAGCACGGCGAAATGGATCAGGCGTGTGCTTGACAAGCAGGTGCCGCTGCCCAAGCCACTCGCCAACCAACTGGCCTGCCTGCTCTATGCCAGTGGTTATGCCGAGGATTTCAACCAGGCCAAGGCCATTGTTGCGGTCGAAGCGACTGGCCTGATCATGGGCGGAAACTGACTTGAATTTGCACCGCGCTGGCGTTTATTGCCCTGTCTTGGTGCGCTTAAGTCGACCGAGTTTTTGAATTATCTATAAAAATCAATTGCCTGTGCGGGTGGCACGTTGATTGCAACATAACTTCCCGGAACAGCGAATCAACCGCCAACGAAGGCGGCTCGATGGCAACGACGTCATGCGCTGATGTGAATTTTGCACCCTCGGGTGCGCGCAACGTTGGAGTCAACCATGAGCAAACCTCGTCTTGTCCTGATCGGTAACGGCATGGCCGGTGTCCGCACCGTCGAAGAACTGCTGAAGATCAAGCCGGATCACTACGACATCACCATCTTCGGCGCCGAACCGCATCCGAACTACAACCGTATCCTGCTTTCGCCCGTTCTGGCCGGCGAGATGACCATTGCCGAGATCGTTCTCAACGAACTGGACTGGTACAAGGAAAAGGGCATCACCCTGCACACCGGCAAACAGATCACCAAGATCGACCGGGTCAATCGCAAGGTCATCGCCGACGATGGCACCGAGGAGTATTACGACCGCCTGCTCGTGGCCACCGGTTCGACCCCCTTCATGCTGCCTATTCCCGGCAATGACCTGCCCGGTGTTATCGGCTATCGCGACATCAAGGATACCGATGAAATGATCGAAGCCGCCCGCCTGCACAAACATGCGGTGGTTATCGGCGGCGGCCTGCTCGGCCTCGAAGCGGCGAACGGCCTCAAACTGCGCGGCATGGATGTGACCGTGGTGCATCTCGGCCCGTGGCTGCTCGAGCGCCAGCTCGATGAAGTGGCCGGCAAGATGCTGCAAAAGTCGCTGGAGGATAAGGGCCTCAAGTTCCTCCTGCAGAAGCAGACGGAAATGCTCGTCCAGGGCGAGAGCGGTCGCGTCGCTGCCGTGCGCTTCAAGGACGGCATGCAGATTCCCGCCGACCTCGTCGTCATGGCCGCCGGTATCCGCCCCAACTACGCCCTGGCTGAAAAATCCGGGATTTACTGCAATCGCGGCATCGTCGTCAATGACACCATGCAGACCTACGATCCGAAGGTTTATGCCGTCGGCGAGTGTGTCAGCCACCGGGGCATCGCCTATGGTCTTGTCGCTCCGCTGTTCGAGCAGGCCAAGGTTGCTGCCAACCATCTGGCTGGTTACGGTATTGGCCGCTACACCGGCTCGGTGACCTCGACCAAGCTCAAGGTCACCGGCATCGACCTGTTTTCGGCGGGCGATTACATGGGCGGCGAGGGCACCGAGGAAATCCTGCTTAACGACCCGCATGGCGGCGTCTACAAGAAACTGGTGATCCGCGATAACAAGCTGGTCGGCGGCGTCATGTATGGCGACACGGCCGATGGCCCGTGGTATTTCCAGTTGCTGAAGGATGGGCGCGACATCCACGATATTCGCGACTCCCTGATATTCGGCCAGTCCCTGGTTGGCGACGTCGGCCATGCCGGTAACAGCAAGGCCGCCTCGATGCCCGACAACGCGGAAGTCTGCGGCTGCAACGGCATCACCAAGGGGGTTATCGTCCAGGCCATCAAGGCCAAGGGACTGTTCACCCTGGATGAGGTCAAGAAGCACACCAAGGCGGCGTCCTCCTGCGGCTCCTGTGCCGGGTTGGTCGAGCAGATTCTGGCGTCGACCATTGGCGGTGCCTACACGCCGGCCGCCTCCGACAAGAAGCCGATGTGCGGCTGTACCGAGCATTCGCATGACAAGGTGCGCAAGCTCATTCACGAGGAGCACCTGACCAACAAGGAAACGGTTTTCGCCGAACTCGGGTGGACAACGCCGAACGGTTGCGACAAATGCCGTCCGGCCATCAACTACTATCTGATCTCGACCTGGCCGCACGAGGCCAAGGATGACCCGCAGTCGCGCTTCATCAATGAGCGGGCGCACGCCAACATTCAAAAGGACGGTACTTACTCGGTCGTGCCGCGTATGTGGGGTGGCCTGACGACACCGGCCGAGCTGCGGGCGATTGCCGACGCGGCTGAGAAATACAAGGTGCCGACCGTGAAGGTCACCGGTGGTCAGCGGATCGACCTGCTCGGCGTCAAAAAGGAAGACCTGCCCGCCATGTGGGCCGATCTCAACGCCGCCGGCATGGTCTCCGGCCACGCCTACGGCAAGTCGATCCGCACCGTGAAAACCTGTGTTGGTGCCGAGCACTGCCGCTTCGGCACGCAACTGGCGATGGACATGGGCGTCAAGCTGGAAAAGATGTTGTTCGACATGTACGCCCCGCACAAGGTCAAGCTGGCCGTCTCCGGCTGCCCGCGCAACTGCGCCGAGGCCGGCATCAAGGACGTCGGGATCATCGGCGTCGATTCCGGCTACGAAATCTACATCGCCGGGAATGGCGGCATCAAGACGGAAGTCGCCCGGTTTCTGTGCAAGGTCAGCTCGGACGAGGATGTCATGGAATATTCCGGTGCCTTTCTCCAGCTTTATCGTCTCGAAGGCTGGTATCTCGAGCGCACCTGCCATTACCTTGAACGGGTCGGCATGGACTACATCAAGGGCAAGATTCTCGAAGATGAAGAAGGCCGCAAGGCCCTCTACGCTGCGCTGCTCGACTCGCTGAAGGATGCCAAGGACCCGTGGGCGACCTCGCGCGAGCCGGAAGCGATCAAGCAATTCATTCCGATCATGGTCGAAGCCTGAGCGTTGAGGAAAAAGGATAAAAAATGAGCACCTGGAAACTGATCTGCAAACTGGAAGATATTCCGCAACTCGGCTCGCGTATCGTCAAGCCAGGCACTGGCGGCGATATTGCCATCTTCCGCACCGCCGATGACGAGGTCTTCGCGTTGCACGACAAATGCCCGCATAAGGGCGGCCCGCTTTCACAAGGCATCGTGCACGGCAAGCGCGTCACCTGCCCGCTGCACGGCTGGAATATCGGTCTCGACGACGGCAAGGCTGTAGCGCCGGATGTCGGCGGCTGCGCCAGATTTGAAGTGAAGATTGAAGAAGGGAGGGTATTTCTGGTGGTATAAGTCGCCACGTGGGGATTGACGAAATACGGCAATGCCGTATTATCTGCCTATGCATACAGTTGCCGAAACTGACATATTCTAGGGCTATGCTGCCTCCGTCTGGACCGAAAGCGAGCGTCTCGAATTTATCGAGTGGATAGCCGCAAATCCTCTTGCCGGGGATGTCATTCCGGGTTCTGGCGGCTGCCGTAAAGTGAGATGGAGTCGTGGCGGAATGGGCAAGTGAGGCGGCGCACGGGTAATTTATTTCAACGTGCAGGATGGTCGAGTCTGGTTGCTAATTGTTTATGCGAAAGCCAAGTTTGACAACCTGCCAGCCGAATTCCTGATCAGACTGAAAGTCGAGGTGGAACGTGGATAAAGAATTGGAACAATTTCAGAACGATCTCCTGAAGTCTGTTCTCCAGATGAAGTCCGGTAAGGCTGCGAGGGTAACGGCCTTTGAGGTGTCCGCCGCAACCGAGGCACGCAATCGTGTCGGCATGTCGCAAAGCGAGTTCGCCAAGTTGCTTGGGGTATCGGTCCGTACCTTGCAGGACTGGGAGCAGGGCCGCCGCGAACCTTCCGGTGCCGCCAAAACCCTGCTGCGCATCGCGTCGCACAATCCAGAGGCGGTCAAGGCGGCTGCTTGATCGAGTGCAGATGTCTTATAGCTGCGATCTATTTGAGAAGGGCAAGAATAGCCACAACAAGGGTGTTGATGTGCTTGCCGCAGAATCCGACAAGCACGCGTGCTGACTTGGCTGACCAGTGGTAGCGGATTACCGTCGAGTACTTGCGTTCGAGACGCCCGCTGGCTTTCGAATATCCCCAATCTTCGCGGGAAACAAGGCGGCTAGTGTACCAGTGCTTAATGAATGCAAACAACGAAGTCTCCTCCGGACAACAATAGTCATGGTTTTCTCGAGAGTGTAAATCTGTATACGTAGTATATTCAAATTGGATATTTGGCTGGTGTGTACTGTATTTCAATAGGCATTCACGTTGCCACAAGATTCGGGCTATCAATCGATGACTGTTGCAGTGCATCTCCCCAAAATCGAGAAAACTGCGGTCTGTCCCCGGTTTTCGGTTTTGGCTGTTTTGAATAGCCCCGAAAGCTTTGACCAGCCTTGAAGTAATAGCCGGCTGGCAGGGGATCGCTTAAGCTGGCGCCTCCATTCCACAGCAATTCCCTTAGCTATGAGCAATGCCATAGACCGCGAGCCGATCTCTCCCAAAATGCCGCGTGGCATCTGGATGCTCGGTTGCGTCAGCCTGCTCATGGATATTTCGTCCGAAATGATCCACAGCCTGCTGCCGCTGTTTATGGTCGGCGCACTGGGTGCCAGCGCCCTGATGGTCGGGGTCATCGAAGGGCTGGCCGAGGCGACGGCGTTGATCGTCAAGGTCTTTTCCGGGGCGCTCAGCGATTATCTCGGTAAACGCAAGGGGCTGGCCGTCTTTGGCTATGCGCTTGGGGCGTTGACCAAGCCGGTCTTTGCGCTGGCGTCGAGCACCGGTCTCGTCCTCGCTGCCCGGCTGACAGATCGTGTTGGCAAGGGTATCCGTGGCGCGCCGCGCGATGCGCTGGTGGCCGATATTGCGCCGCCGGAACTGCGCGGTGCGGCGTTCGGTTTGCGCCAGTCGCTCGATACGGTCGGGGCCTTTGTCGGGCCTCTGCTGGCGGTGGGACTGATGTTGCTGTGGCAGGATGATTTTCGCGCTGTTTTCTGGGTGGCCGTGATCCCTGGCTTGCTCGCCGTCGCCTTGCTGGTGTTTGGCGTCCATGAGCCGGACCGGCCGGTCGGTGCGGTACGGCGCAATCCGGTCAATCGGGCCAATCTGGCACGATTGGGTTCGGCCTACTGGTGGGTGGTGGCGGTCGGCGGGTTTTTTACGTTGGCCCGTTTCAGTGAAGCCTTTCTGGTGCTGCGGGCGCAGCAGGGCGGTATGGCGCTGGCGCTGATTCCGCTGGTCATGGTGGCCATGAACATCGTTTATTCGCTGTCGGCCTACCCTTTTGGCAAGCTGTCGGATCGGGTAAGTCACACCAAGCTGCTGGTTATCGGCCTGTTTGTCCTGATCGCCGCCGATCTGGTGCTGGCGAGCAGTGCGCATTGGAGCGTAGTGCTGGCGGGTGTCGCCCTGTGGGGTATTCACCTCGGCATGACGCAGGGTCTGCTGGCGACCATGGTGGCCGATACGGCTCCGTCCGACCTGCGCGGAACTGCGTACGGTTTTTTTAATCTGATCAGTGGGTTGGCGATGTTGCTGGCAAGCCTGTGTGCCGGCTTTCTGTGGGACCTTTTGGGGGCGGCGTTTACCTTTTATGCCGGGGCGGGCTTCTGTCTGCTGACGCTGCTTTTGCTGACCTGGCGCAATCAGTCGGATAATCCGCCGAATTCTACGAGACTCGAATCATGACCACTGCCCTCATTCTCTTTGCCCACGGTGCCCGCGACCCGGAGTGGGCCAATCCGATGCGCCGCGTCCAGGCGGTGATTCGTCAGCGGATGACCACGGTGCCGGTTGAACTGGCCTTCCTTGAATTCATGGCACCAACCCTGACCGACTGCGCCGCCGGGCTGATAGCCCAAGGGGCCGACAAGATAGTCGTGATGCCGATGTTCGTTGCCCGTGGTGGGCATTTAAAGAAGGAAACCCCTGAGATGCTCGCCGCGCTACGGGCGAGCTACCCGCATGTTGAATTTTCGCTGGGTAATGCCATTGGCGAACACGAACTGGTCGTTCAGGCCATGGCGACGGCGGCGCTGGAGGTGGCTGGCCTGTAGCTTGCTAAGTAAAGGCCATGCTTACCGTTCTCGTTATTGATGAATCCCGTTCCCGTGCTGGCGAAATCTGCGCCGGACTGGCGCTGGCCGGCTATCAGGTGGCGGCTATTTTGGCCGGCGCGGAAAACCTGACGGCGGAAGTCGAGCGTCTGCAGCCTGACGTAATCCTGATCGATACCGACAGCCCGAGCCGCGATACGCTTGAAAACCTGGCGGCGATGAACAAGGACATGCCGCGTCCGGTCGTCATCTTTACCCAGGAAGACGGTCAGGAAACCATCCGGGATGCCGTCAAGGCCGGGGTTTCTGCCTATATCGTCGATGGGCTCGACCCGAAGCGCATCAAGCCCATCCTTGAGGTGGCGCGAGCCCGCTTTGACGATACGCAGGCCCTGCGCCGCGAACTTGACGAGGTGTCGCAGAAACTCACTGACCGCAAGCTGGTGGACAAGGCCAAGGGCGTGCTCATGAAGGCCCGTGGTCTTGATGAGGATGCCGCTTATCACGCCATGCGCAAGCTGGCCATGGAGCGCGGCCAGTCGATGGCCAAAGTCGCGCGCGACGTCATCGACATGGCGCGGGTGCTGCTCTAAAGCTGTGCGGCCAAGCCGCATGTTGCACTGCAATAGTGCATCGGATGCGGCGTTACGGGCTTAAAAGTTTTTTCATTAAGCTATTGAAAATAAATAGATATATAATAAATTGTTTGAAATATTCGGGTCTGGCACGGCCATTGCGATAGTCCTCTCAAAACGCACGGTCAATGGCGGCCGGGCGAGAGTCGAGTAGAAACCGATTCAAGGACAAGGGCGTCCATCCGAGCTGCCAACCGGCGGCCAGGATGTGACGCCCATTTTGTTTTTAGATTCTCGCAATCAAGGAGCAAGCAATGGATGACAAGAAACTGGTGCTGCCGGATGTCGCAACGGACAAGCCGTCCTTTTCACGTCGTGATTTCGTTTCAACAGCCTTGGGAGCCTCTCTGATGGCCATGGTCCCTCCCGGCGTTCGCAGCGGTGCCTGGGCCGCTGGTTCCGACGCCCCCGAAAAGAAGGAAGTCCGTATCGGCTTCATTCCCCTTACTGATTGCGCCTCCGTCGTCATGGCGGCGGTCAACAAGTTCGATGAGAAATACGGCATCAAGATCATCCCGACCAAGGAAGCCTCATGGGCCTCGGTGCGCGACAAGCTGGTCAATGGTGAGCTGGATTGCGCCCATGTGCTGTATGGCCTGATCTACGGCGTGCAGATGGGCATCGGCGGGCCGAAGAAGGATATGGCCAACCTGATGACCTTGAATACCAATGGCCAGGCCATCACGCTATCCAACCAGATGAAAGACAAGGGGGCCATCGACGGCCCCAGTCTGGCCAAGCTGATCGCCAAGAAGGAGAAGGAATACACCTTCGCCCAGACCTTCCCGACCGGTACCCATGCCATGTGGCTGTACTACTGGCTGGCTGCTCAGGGTGTCAATCCGCTCAAGGACGTCAAGACGATCACCGTGCCGCCGCCGCAGATGGTCGCCAACATGCGTGTCGGCAACATGGATGGTTATTGTGTCGGCGAGCCGTGGAACAACCGCGCCATCATGGACAACATTGGCTTTACGGCGACGACGACGCAGGACATCTGGACCGATCACCCGGAAAAAATTCTCGGCACCACCGCCGATTGGGTCAAGCAGAATCCGAACACGGCACGCGCCGTGGTGGCGGCGATTCTCGATGCCGGCAAGTGGATCGATGCCTCGATTGCCAACAAGCAGAAGACGGCCGAAGTCATCGCCCAGAAATCCTATGTCAATACCGACACCGAGGTCATCGTCGCCCGCATGCTTGGTCGCTATCAGAACGGCCTGGGCAAGAGCTGGGATGACAAGAACTGCATGAAGTTCTTCAACGATGGTGCGGTCAATTATCCGTATCTCTCCGATGGCATGTGGTTCCTCACTCAGCACAAGCGCTGGGGTCTGCTCAAGGATCATCCGAAGTATCTCGAGGTCGCCAAGCAGGTCAATCGCATCGACATCTTCAAGCAGGGTGCAGCCGCCGCTGGCGTGGCCTTGCCGAAGAGCGATATGCGCACGTCCAAGTTGATCGACGGGGTGGTCTGGGATGGCAAGGACCCGGCCAAATACGCTGACGGTTTCAAGGTAAAGGCTTAGGGCCGGCAAGGAAGCTTCATTCCCGCCAAGGCGGAGATGAGGCTTCCACCACGCCAAGGAGATTCCCATGAGTGCAATCACGATGAGCGATGAGTTCGGCCTTGAAAAGCCGGTTGACCATGCCCTTAAGGAAGCCATCTTGGGGGATCGAACAAGCAGCGCGCCGGTGGCGGATATTGCCCCCGAGCCCGCCAAGGAAAAGAAAATGGAAAAAACAGCAAGCGTCCCGGCCGATCCGGGTACTCCCTTCGCCGAAACGCTGGCCAGTTTTGGCCGTGCCATCCTGCCGCCATTGCTCGGCATGGTGGTGCTGATTGGCATCTGGTATATCGCCACCATGAAGGGGGGCAGTATTCCCGGCCCACTGCAGACCTGGGATGCTGCCGCCACCCTGTTCGCCGACCCCTTCTACCGTAACGGTCCGAACGATCAGGGTATTGGCTGGAATATCCTGTCCTCGCTGCAGCGTGTTGGTATCGGCTTCGGCTTTGCCGCAGTGGTCGGCATTCCGCTCGGCTTCATCCTCGGTCGCTCGGCCTTCCTGTCAGCCATGATCAACCCGATCATCAGCCTGCTGCGCCCGGTCTCCCCGCTCGCCTGGCTGCCCATCGGCCTGCTCGTCTTCAAGCGGGCCGACCCGGCGGCGACCTACACCATCTTCATCTGCTCGATCTGGCCGATGATCATGAACACGGCGCAGGGCGTCCAGCGCGTGCCGCAGGACTACCTCAACGTCGCCCGCGTGCTCGCCCTGTCGGAGTGGAAGGTCGTCACCAAGATCCTGCTGCCCGCCGTGCTGCCCTACATCCTGACCGGCATTCGCTTGTCCATCGGCACCGCCTGGCTGGTCATCGTCGCCGCTGAAATGCTCACCGGTGGCGTCGGTATCGGCTTCTGGGTGTGGGACGAGTGGAACAATCTGAAGGTCGAACACATCATCATCGCCATCTTCGTCATCGGCATCGTCGGCCTGATCCTCGAACAGAGCCTGATCATGCTGGCCAAGAAGCTGACCAAGGAATCATCATGAGCGGAGTGCACAACATGGAAAATTCGTCCAGGTCCAAACCGTCGGCCAGACTTTCGATACCAAGAAGGGCAAGTTCGTCGCCCTGCGCGAAATCAACCTGACCATCAAGCAAGGTGAGTTCATTGCCCTGATCGGCCACTCCGGCTGCGGCAAATCGACGCTGCTCAACCTGATTGCTGGTCTGACCAAACCGACCGATGGCGTGCTCCTGCTTGAAGACCGAGAAATCGCCGGCCCCGGCCCGGAGCGCGCCGTGGTTTTCCAGAACCACAGCCTGCTGCCCTGGCTGACCTGCTTTGAGAACGTCTATCTCGCCGTTGAGCGGGTTTTCGGGACCAAGGAGGGCAAACAGAAGCTGCGTGAGCGCACGGCTGCCGCCATCAGTCTGGTCGGCCTTGACCACGCCAGCAGCAAGTATCCGAATGAAATCTCCGGCGGCATGAAGCAGCGCGTCGGCATCGCCAGGGCACTCTCCATGGAACCCAAGGTGCTGCTCATGGACGAGCCGTTCGGCGCCCTCGACGCCCTGACCCGCGCCAAGCTGCAGGACGAGCTCATGAGAATCTGCGAGGCGACCAAGGCGACGACCGTCATGGTCACCCACGATGTCGACGAGGCCGTACTGCTCTCGGACAAGATCGTCATGATGACCAACGGCCCGGCGGCCACCATCGGCGAGATTCTTGAGGTTAATCTGCCGCGTCCGCGCCATCGTCTGACCTTGGCACATGATCCGGCCTATATCGGCTGCCGTGCCGCGGTGCTCGAGTTTCTCTACGAAAAACAGGCGCACGTCGAGAAGCAGGCTGCCTGATCCGGATCAACCTATTCGTTGTCGCGCCGCTCTCAACCAAGCGACTTTTGCCCGCCGGCTCAAACCGGCGGGCTTTTTCTTGATGCATCTCCTTTGCATTCAGGCGGGCAGGGGCTAAGGTTCGCTAATTCAGTTTCGGACATGTATTGATGCTAGCCAATCCCGGCAAGCTGTCGCGCAAGATCATCGGCACCCTGGTGGTTTTCTTTCTTGTGGCCGCCGCAGCCATCGGGCTGACACTGCTCATTTCCTGGCAGCTGGAAGGTGTCGCCGCTGCCATCAACGATGCCGGCAGTCAGCGTATGCGCACCTACCGCATGGCGCATCTGATGGCCCGTGGCCTGGAGTCGATGGGGCAGGAGACGACGGCCGCCCAGGTTCTGGTTGAGGAGCGTGAGCAGTTCGACCGGGTGTTGCGTGACCTGCAGTTGGGTGATCCGGCGCGTCCGCTATCGCCACCCCGTAATCTCGAAGTGCAGCACCGCTTGCAAGCGGTCGAAAGCATCTGGCACGACACGATGTTGCCACGGGTGGAGAAATATCTCGGCGGTGCACGGGATGAGCGGGAAGCCGCGCTCGACCAGTTCGACAGCGAACTCGAACCCTTCGTCAGCACCATCAACGAACTGGTCCTCGCCATGGAGCGCAGCTATGCCTCCGATACCAACCTGCTGCGCTCAGTCCAGGCGGCACTGGTTGTCCTGGCGATGATTGGCACCTACATACTGATCCGCTATTTCTGGCGCCTGGTCATTCGTCCGGTCGGCATCCTGCATGCCGGCATGCAGCGGATGACCGGCAATGATCTGACGGTCCGCTTACCGGTCGCTTCCGACGACGAGTTGGGTGGGTTGGCTCACGGCTTCAACCAGATGGCCGAACACCTTCAGGATGCCTACGGCACGCTAGAACAGCGGGTAGAGGCCGAAACCCGGCGCCTTGCGGAGCGCAATCACGAACTGGGCATTCTCTATTCGGTCACCACATTTCTCAGCGAGCCGGCTCCGGTCGAGGTGATGTGCGAGGGCTTCCTCGAGCGGATCAAGAGCGCGCTGGGGGCGGATGCCGGGGCGGTTCGCATGTTTGAGGCGCAGTCAGAAAAGTTGTACCTGATCACTTCCGAGGGGCTGTCCGACACCTTCCTTGAACGCGAGGGTGAAATGGACTGTGGCGACTGCCTGTGCGGTGAAGTTTTCCAGAGCGGTAGCTCGGCTGCCTTTGCGACGGTAACGCCGCCGGAAGGCATGAAGCTGCGCACCTGCATCCGCGAAGGCTTTGCCACCGCCACTGCCTTCAGCATTCTTTACGACAAGCAGCGGCTGGGTGTGTACAACCTCTATTTCTGGCGACCGCAGGCGCTTTCCGAGCAGGAAATCCATCTCCTTGAAACGCTCGGTCATCATCTCGGTGTGGCCATCGAAAACCAGCGCCTCAAATCCCGCGAAAAAGAGCTGGCCGTCTCCGAAGAGCGCAATCTGCTCGCCCAGGAGTTGCACGATTCGATCGCCCAGGGGCTTGCCTTCCTCAACATACAGGTTCAGTTGCTGCAGGACTCGCTACGCAAGGGCAAGGCCGAAGAGGCTATGCAGACAGCCAACCAGCTGCGTGAAGGGGTGCAGGAAAGCTATGACGACGTACGCGAATTGCTGGTGCATTTCCGGACCCGTGTTCATCAGTCCGATCTCGATACAGCGATCCAGTCTACGCTGGAAAAATTCGAGGGACAGACCGGCATCGCAACGCAGTTCGAGCGCATTGGAGCCGGCGTGGCGCAACTGCCGACGGACGAGATCCAGATCATGCACATCGTCCAGGAGTCGCTCTCGAATATCCGCAAGCATGCCCGGGCCAGCCAGGTACGGGTGGTCGTCAGGCGGGACAACGGGCGCATTGACATTGATATCGACGATGATGGGATCGGTTTCGATCCGGCCTCCGATCCCAACTGTCTGTCCGACCGTCATGTCGGCCTGAAGATCATGCGTGAGCGGGCCCACCGCATTGGCGGCGAATGTCGTATAACATCGAAACCCGGCAGCGGTTCCCGCGTTACGTTGACCCTGCCCCGCGAAAAGGTTGCCTGAAAATGAGCGAAAAAATCCGTGTCCTGCTGGTCGATGACCACACCCTGTTTCGTAGTGGCATCAAGTCTCTGCTGCAACGCAATGAGGATTTCGAGGTGGTCGGCGAGGCAGGGGACGGGCTGGAGGGGATCAAGCGCGTTCGTTCCCTGAAGCCCGACGTAACCTTGCTCGATTTGCACATGCCCGGTGTTTCCGGCCTGGAGGCGGTCAAGGTCATCGCCGAGGAAATGCCCGAGGTCAGCGTGCTGATGCTGACCGTGTCAGAGGACGCGCAGGATCTGGTTGATGCCTTGCGGGCCGGGGCCAGCGGCTATTTGCTGAAAAACATCGAGACTGATGCCTTGATTGATGCCATTCGTCGCGCTGCTCAGGGTGAGTCAGTCGTCTCGCAACAGATGACGGCGAAGCTGATCCAGGGCGTACGCAATCCGCCCAAGGTTGATGCGGCAAGTGCGGACCGCGATCGCTTTTCACCCCGTGAACGTGACATCCTGATCTCGCTGGCGCATGGGGAGAGCAACAAGGAAATCGCCCGCAAGCATGATCTGGCTGAAAGCACGGTCAAGATTCACGTGCAAAATATTTTCAAAAAACTGAACATGAGCAGCCGCGTTCAGGTTGCGCTTTATGCCGTCGAGCACGGCTACGGCCAGACCCGCCACAGTTGAGGCAGTGAGTGTCCCCCTGGGATCGGTGGCGTTAAAAACAAAACCCCGGCCGCCCAGGCCGGGGGATTTTTGCCGGTGCCAGACCTACGCGCCAGGCTGGTATTGCGATGGCATGGGGTGGGTGCGCTGCAGATGTTCGTAGGTTTCCGCCAGATCTTTGACATGCTCAAAATGGCCGGCATCCAGCGCATGCTGCATGTTTTCGATAATCATCGTGTGCAGACGGCAGACGCCATCGGGCGTGCATAACAGCACTTCGCTCATTTCTGCTGCGACGGTGACCGGAATATGTTCGTGTTCGGCAATCGCCTCTATTTCGCCACGCTCGAGGTCGCAGTAGTCAATAACATCCTGAATGGAAAGCATAAGTTCCTCCTGAATGGTGACATGAAAAGTCAGGTTACAACCCCTGCTTGTTATTTCTTTTCTGTCCGCCTTGTCGTTATTGTCGGTGGAGGATATATAAATTCTGGCTCAAAAATCGGGAAAAGCAAGGTGCTTCGGTAAGTCGATTATCAACTCAGATACGCAGACGGCCTTCCGGTAGCGGGTGGCCCAACTGCAGGCGGCTGATGGTCGGCAGCAGGTCGAGTCGCGTGTCCTTTTTCAGTTGTGTCGCCCGGCTGCGCAAATCGTCGAGCGAGACATCGATTGGTTCTCCGCCAGTGGCGAAAGCGATGGTGTTGCCGCTGTCGCACGAGGGAAAGACGGCAACCCGGTTGTCGAAGGCGGAGCGGATACGCTCGACGCTGCCGGCGAAACCCTTGTTGCGGCCGAGCAGGTTGAGGCTGCACAGGCCACGGTCGGAGAGGCGGCTGCGACAAGCCTGGTAGAACGGCTCGGTATCGAGCACCCCGGCCTTGGCATCAGGGTCGTAGCCGTCCACCAGGATCATGTCGAAACGCCGTTCACCGCCCAGCATGTAGTCCGCGCCGCAGCCGATCACCACGTCAAGACGAAGCGGGTCGTCTGGCAGTTTGAAATACTGGCGGGCGATGTACTCGACTTGTGGATTGATCTCGATCACCGTGATCCGGCAGTCGGGCAGGTTGCGATAGATGAATTTGGCCAGCGAGCCGGCACCCAGGCCGATCAGGAGTGCGTGACGAGGCCACTGGCCGGCCGGGCGCATGAGCAGGCCGGCCATCATTTCCCGTGTGTAAGCCAGTTCCAGCGACCAGGGGCGGGCAATGCGCATGGCTCCCTGGATCCAGTCGGAGCCGAAATGCAGGTTGCGTACGCCTGTATCTTCGCTGATATCGACTGAATGTCGGGGTGTCTTTTTGGCGGGTCTCATGGCGGCAAGCGCAAGAATCAGGGCGACCCATTGTATCAGGGCGCTCAATCCTGACTGGCGGGGTATGATCCCCGTCTGACATGAAGGAGTTGTTTGATGAGCGACCAGAACGATAATCGGAACAAGCCGGAATCACATGTGCTGCTGTGGAGCCTGGTGACGGCGCTCATTGTGTTCTTGATTGGCGCGATGTGGGCGGCCGACTACTTGTATGCCCCGGAGATGATCAATCCGGCTACCTTGCCGGATGCCGTCGGAAAATAGCTGGCTGGCGGACGCTGAATTCTTGTCGGCGAAAGGCGTCGCGCCTGACTGTCACCTTGGTACGGCGCTAGCTTATTGCCTCCGCACCAAGGGGCCGGAACCGATTTGGGGCAGCAAGCACCTTACTGGTGCTTGAGCTTGCCCTTTGCCCAGTTCCAGATGGCTTCGCCAACGTAGGGAAGAACCGCGCCACAGCTGATGGCAACAAGGGTTTCGGGCTCTAGCATCTTGATCTCCTCATCAGTTTGGGTTGCGATGAGGGTTTATACGCATGACTCGTGCCACAAAAAATAAATCCTCTCTGGGCGCGGGTTTCATGCCTGTTCGGGGGCATCCAGCCACGAACGAGCTTCGCTGAGCGAAGCAAATATTTTTGTCGGATAGGCGTTCATCGATGATTCTGCATAGGCCGTCGCCAGGGCAGTGACGTCGGGGGATATGGTCACCACGGCAATCCTGATTTGCGGATTGGTGAATGATGCCCCCTTGTCCAGCACGGAGATGTCATCCACATCTTTCTGTGAGGACGAGATGTCGTCAATGGCAAGGAAGTCATTGATGACATAGCGCAGGTCATCAAAGCGAGGATTGCCTTCAACGTCGGTTACCGATTGGACCATGTCGGCGCTGGTAACGTGGCCAAAATAACGTTTTACGACGCCCCGTGGCTCCCAAATGATTTCGTAACTCACAACAATCCCATCCAAACATATTTGTCAACAATGTAGCATATATGACGATAGTGGTAAATATTGTTTTCGGGTGAATGGGGCAGGCAAGTGCCATTCAGGCCGAATAATGGCAATCCGGTTCAAAGTGATCTTGCGTCTCAATCGGGTTGCCACAGCTGCTGCTGATTTACTTGGCCGGGAGTTGGCTCGGTGTAGCGACAAAAGGGAGCTTGCCGTTCGGTGCGCCGGCTATCTTTGGTCGGCAATGTGGGGTCGGTGCCTGGGTGCCAGTTGGGCACCCGGCGGCGGGGTTTGGGAAACCGCGACTGGTACCCCCAGGTGGAATCGAACCACCAATTCGCCCTTAGGAGGGGCGTGTTATATCCATTTAACTATGGAGGCACTTTGGAGGGCGAATTGTACCGGCGAGAAAGGCGTTGTGATAGATTTCAAAAATACAATATACCGAAAATAAGGAAATTGTCATGTTCGTAGGCTTTGAGCGGCGTCCGATCGCTCAGCAACTGATTCTGGCAACGATTGCCGCCCTGATTGTTGTCTTCTCCATCCTTGCCCTGGTTGTCCAGAACCGGGCAGATAGTGCGGCTGTGACCGTGGCCGAGCGTAATCTCGAACATGAGGCCAAGCTGATGGCCGGCATGCTGGATTCGATCTTTGACGCGGTCAAGGTGCGGGGTGAGGAGGAGTCACGTTATTTCAGCAAATTCATTGGTGCTTCTCCGGAGCCGGGGGCTGGTCTGGTCAAGACCGGCGCGATTGAGTTGCCGGTGGTCAAGGTCGGCAATGAAATCCTTAATGGCAATGACCGGCAACTCAAGGCCTTTCGCGATCTGACCGGGGACGATGCGGCTTTTCTGATCATTCGCGATAACAAGCTCTATCGCCTCGCCACGCTGTTGAAAGACAAGGATGGTAATAGCATGGCCGGCACCCAGATTCCTGATGCTGACCCGGTAGCCAAGGCGGTTCTGGCTGGAAAGGATTATCAGGGGTTGGCCATTCGCGGCGGAAAATACAATTTCAGCACTGTCAAGCTGCTCAAGGGGGCGGATGGCAAAGTTTGGGGGGCGCAGTCGGTGCGGATATCGCTCGACAACGATCTCAAACGCATACGTGATCAATTCGGGGGGCAGGTAGCCGGCAAGACGGGCTACGTGTATATCGTCCGACCGACCGACGAAAAAGCCATCGGAGAATTTGTCCTGCATCCCAAGTTGCAGGGAATGATGGTTGGCGATGCTGATCTGCCGGCCGTCACCAAGACAGCCATTGCCGAACTTCTGGCGCGCAAGAGCGGACTCTCCCGTTATGTGATGACCGATGCGGCGGGTGGTGAGCGCGAAAAAATTGTCTACGGGGCCACGTCAGCCGGCTGGGGCTGGATGGTCGCCACGGGCAGCTGGCTCGACGAATATCTGGAAGAGAGCCATGCCCTGCGCAATCTGGTTATTTTGATCAGCATCGCCGCTGCTTTTGTCCTGGCCACGCTGGTCTATCTGCTGGTCAGCTTCCGTTTGCGTGGCTTGGCCGGAGTGGTCGAGGCGGCGACGCGGATCAGCGGGGGTGACCTGCGGATTGATGGGCGGCAGGCGAGTGAGGCCGGCAGCCGGAACGAAGTACATGTCATCGGTGCCGCCTTTGGGGTGATGGCGGAAAGCGTCCGCAGTCTGGTGCTTGGCGTTTCAGCCTCGTCGTCGCAGGTGGGGGCGTCGGCCGTTGAACTGCAGAATGCTGCCCGTTCGGCACTTGCTTCGGCTGAACAAGCGGCGTCGTCGGCGAGTGGTATAGCGGCGTCGATGGAGGAGTTGTCGGTCAGCATCACTCAGGTGGCCGAGAACGCCAACCAGGCAGCGCAGATTTCGGAGAGCGCCAAGGAAGTGACCCAAACCGGACGTCAGGTGGTTTCCAGTACGGTTGTTGAACTTGAGCGCGTGGCCAGTGATATCAACGAATCGGCCAGCCTGATTGAATCGCTCGGTGAACGCTCGAAGCAGATTTCCAGTGTGGTCGGCGTGATTCGGGAAATTGCCGATCAGACCAACCTGCTGGCGCTCAATGCCGCCATCGAGGCGGCACGGGCTGGCGAGCAGGGGCGTGGCTTTGCCGTCGTGGCCGACGAGGTACGCAAGCTGGCTGAGCGGACATCGCTATCTACACAGGAAATTACTTCTACCGTGTCAGCCATACTTGATGAAACCGGGCGGGCGGTGCAGCGCATGCAAAATGTCAGCGCCAACATGAGCGAGAGTGTCGAGCTGGCCCGGCAGGCCGGCCAGTCGCTGCAAATCATCGATCAGCGGGCGCAGGAAACGGTGGAAGTGGTTCAGGGGATTGCCGATACCACCCGCGAACAGAGCGCGGCCAGCCAGGAAGTTGCCCGTCTGGTAGAGCAGATTGCCCAGGCTGCCGATGGCAGCAACAGTCGTGCCGTTGAAAACACGGCGCGGGCAGAGAACCTGCAGCACATGGCGGCCAACTTGCAGGGGCAGTTGGCGCGCTTTACCACCTGATCGTCGCGCAAGCGGATAAAATGCGTTTCTTCCTAACGCGGCGCCCTGCGGGGCGCCGTTTTCATTGCGACCAATGCCCTATCTAAAACTTTCTTCTGCCTGCCTTGCCTACGGTCACGTGCCGCTTCTCGATCATGCCGACTTCCTGCTCGATCCGGGCGAAAGGGTGGCCCTGATTGGCCGCAACGGTACTGGCAAGTCCTCCCTGTTGGCGGCAATGGCGGCCGGCTCCGGGCGGGGGCGGCTGGATGATGGCGAGGTCTGGGCGCAGCCCGGTATACGCGTTGGCTACGTGCCGCAGGAGCCGCCTTTCGAGGCCGAGGCGACGGTTTTTGAGGCGGTCAGTTCCGGCATGGGCGAAAGTTCGGCACTGTTGGCCGAATATCATGAGGTATCGCACAAACTGGGCGAGGCCGATGCCGATCATGAGGTCCTCCTCGAACGCATGTCCGAGTTGCAGCATGAACTTGAAGCACGCGGTGCCTGGGCCTACGAGGCCCAAGCCGAGCGGGTTATCGAACGTTTCGGTCTTGACCCTGACGCCAAAGTCGGCAGCCTGTCCGGTGGCCAGAAAAAGCGCCTGGCCCTGGCCCAGGCCTTGGCTGTGGCGCCCGAGGTGCTGCTCCTCGACGAGCCGACCAATCACCTTGATATTGCGGCTATCGAATGGCTGGAAAACCTGCTCATTGAATCGGGTGTGACGCTGTTTTTCATCACCCACGACCGTTCCTTCCTCGACCGCGTGTGCACCCGCATCGTCGAACTGGATCGCGGCAAGCTGGTCAGTTTTCCCGGCAGCTTCAAGGAATACCAGTTGCGCAAGGAAGCCTTGTTGCATGAGGAGGGTCTGGCCAATGCCCGGGCCGACAAACTGCTCAAGGAAGAAGAAGTATGGATTCGCAAGGGCGTCGAGGCGCGGCGAACCCGTGCCGTGTTTCGCGTCCAGCGGCTCGACAAGCTGCGCGCCGAGCGTCAGGCCCGGCGCGAGCGGATGGGTAAGGTCAATCTGCAACTTGATTCCGGTGACAAGAGTGGCAAGCTGGTGGCCGAACTCGAGCACGTTTATAAATCCTATGGTCAGCGGGAAATCGTGCGCGACTTCTCGACGCGCATCCAGCGTGGTGACAAGATCTGCCTGATCGGACCCAACGGAGCTGGCAAGACCACGCTGCTCCGCCTCATCCTAGACGAAATCAAGCCGGATTCCGGCATCGTGCGTCAAGGGACGAAAATGGATATCGCCTATTTCGACCAGTTCCGCACCCAGCTCGACCCCAACTCAACACTCTCCGATGTCATTTCACCGGGTTCCGACTGGGTCGATATCGGCGGCGCCCGCAAGCACGTCATCGGCTATCTCGAAGATTTCCTGTTCGCCCCTGAACGCGCCCGCTCGCCGGTCAGCTCGCTCTCCGGTGGCGAACGTAACCGCCTGCTGCTGGCCCGCCTGTTTGCCAAGCCGGCCAATGTGCTGGTCCTCGATGAGCCGACCAACGACCTCGATATCGAAACCCTCGAACTACTCGAAGAACTCCTGCAAACCTACGAAGGGACGCTGTTCCTGGTCAGCCACGACCGGACTTTCCTCGACAATGTGGTGACCCAGACCATCGCCGCCGAAGGCGATGGCACCTGGCAGGAATATGCCGGTGGCTACACCGACTGGGCAACCTACAAGGCCAGTGTCGCCAAGGATGTGCCGAAGGCCAGGGCCGAAGCCAAGCCGGTCGCCAAGTTGGCCGAGCCGGTCAAGGTGAGCGAACCGGTCAAGCCGAAGGGCGAAAAGCTGTCCTGGAAAGAACAGCGCGAGCTGGAGTCGCTACCGGCCAAGATTGCCGGGCTGGAGGCCGAGCAGGCCGAGTTGAGCCAACGCCTCGCCGATGCTTCGCTGTACCAGACCGATCCGGCCGCAGCGCAAAAGGCGTCTGACCGTCTGGCTACCATTGATGATGAACTGATGGCCATGCTGGAGCGTTGGGAAGGGCTTGAAGCACGCGCCGGGAACCCGGCCTGAGGCTGGCGTTCCAACGGTCCTTATGCGGGATAATTCATGAACACAACGAATGCTGGCTGGCGTACGCCAACGATCATCCTGATTGCCGGTTGCGTGATCCTGACGCTGTCGATGGGCGTCCGCCATACGGCCGGACTCTTTCTGCAGCCGATGAGCACCGATCACGGCTGGACGCGTG
The DNA here is from genome assembly GCF_003441615.1 of Dechloromonas sp. HYN0024. Taxonomy (NCBI): domain Bacteria; kingdom Pseudomonadati; phylum Pseudomonadota; class Betaproteobacteria; order Rhodocyclales; family Azonexaceae; genus Dechloromonas; species Dechloromonas sp. HYN0024. Next base: position 790,965 of record NZ_CP031842.1, read on the forward strand.
AAACCTTCTCGTTCGCCTTTGCCCTGCAGAATTTGATCTGGGGCCTCGGCTCACCGTTTGCCGGGGCCATTGCGGATCGCTTCGGGGCCGGGCGTACCTTGCTCGTCGCGGCGTCGCTCTATGTGCTCGGGCTAGTCCTCATGTCGCTTGCCCCGACGCCGCTGACCCTTGACCTGTCGGCCGGCCTGCTGATTGGCCTGGGGCTGTCGGGAAGTACCTTTCCGGTCATCATGGGGGTCATCGGCCGCCACACCACGCCGGAAAAGCGCAGTCTGGCCCTCGGTATCGCCAGTGCCGGCGGCTCTTTCGGCCAGTTTGCCGTACTCCCCATCGGCCAGATGCTGATTTCCACCTACGGCTGGCAAAGCGCGCTGGTCTTGCTGGCCTGCGGCGTCGGCCTGATTGCGCCGCTGGCCTATGCCATGGCTGATGGTCACAAGCCGTCGGCCGGGTCCGGGCAGTCGGTGGTCGAGGCGCTGCATGAGGCGAGCCGCGAGCGTAGCTTTCACTACCTGTTCTGGGGCTATTTCGTCTGTGGCTTTCAGACCGCCTTCATCATGTTGCACCTGCCGTCCTATCTGGTCGACGCCGGCATGTCGGCCAATATCGGCATGACAGCGGTGGCGCTGATTGGTCTGTTCAATATCTTCGGCTCGTTCTTTTTTGGCTGGCGGGGCGGGAACTCAAGCAAGAAAAACCTGCTGGTGTGGATTTACGCCCTGCGCGCCGTGGCCATTTTGATATTCATGCTGGTTCCCCTGTCGACCGCTGTCGCCTGGGCTTTCGCGGCAGTGATCGGCATCCTGTGGTTGGGTACCGTACCGTTGACTAACGGCCTGATCGCCCAGATTTTCGGGCTGCGCTACATGTCGATGCTGACCGGTGTGGTTTTTCTCGGGCACCAGCTGGGCAGCTTTCTCGGGGCCTGGATGGGGGGGCGTATTTTTGATGAAACCGGCTCTTACGCGCTCGCCTGGGCTATCTCCATCGGCTTGTCGGTGCTCGCTGCGATTTGCTCATGGCCGGTCAACGAGAAGCCGCTGGCACGGTTGGGGAAGGCAGCGTGACATCAAACTGGTCGTGGTTCCTGCGGGGCGTTGCAGTCGCCCTGGTGCTGGTGCTGCTGGCCCTGATCTTTACCGCTTACCAGATGCCCGAATTGCTCCTTGACTGGGCCAATCTGCGTTATTGCGGCTAACTGAGCGCCGCCTCGCCGTCAGCCTCGCGCGCCGGCATCGGCAACAGGCCGAGGCGCTGGCGTACGGCCTCTGGCGTGATATTGAGCAGTTCGCCGATGTCATGATAGTCGTCGGGCAAGGCCGGATCTTCCCAGCTATAGGACGAATGCCGGGCCAGGCGAACGGCCAGTGTGACATTGCGGACGCGTGGGTTGGCGGCGTTGTCCTCGTCCAGCAAATCGCGGAGTAATTCAGGCAGGTTCCAGACGCGACAGAGTTCCAGCTGGATTTCCTGGAAGGTGAAGCCCAGCGTCTGCCGTTGCGCCTCGGCGCTGCGCATCGTCGGGTTGGCCTTTTGCTGGTCGTGGATGGCGAGGCCGAGCTTGGGGGCGGAGCACCACACGAGAATTTCGGCGAGGTCATGCAGGAGGGCGGCAATGCGCACTTCTTCCATGGTCACATCATGTCGCCAGATTGCCCAGTCCTGCGCGTAGTCGGCGGCACGCTGGGCGCGGCGAACGATTTGCAGGACGCCGAGCAAGGCATGCGGCCCTGCTTCCTTGATCTGGTCTTCAATGGTGAACAGTTCGCGGAAATGGTTGAAAAAGGGTTCGATGCCGGCCATGACAACGGAGCTGGCGATGGTCGTGATGTCGTGTTGCAGGGAGCGGCCGCGCATGGGCTGGGTGAAGGCCAGGACACGCACCGTCATGATCGGGTCCTGGAGGATCAGGCGGGCCAGTTCGCGGGCGTCGACCCGATCAAGGTCGGCGCGCATTTCCTCGATTCGCCGCTTGGTGACACGCAGGACAGGCAGACCGTTATTGCTGAAGAACAGTGACCAGGCATCAAGATCCGGTAGCGGGTGGTCGAGCATCGGTGTCAGGCTTTCGCGAAAAGAATGGTGAAGGCGCCGAAAGGAGTTTAAGGGGGCGCAGGGCGGTGGGCAAGCGGAACGGCATGCGATAATCCGGGCCGGTCAAATTATCCATTTTCTGCCATGCGCTACGCCATCGTTCCGGTTACCCCCTTCGAGCAAAACTGCACTATTTTCTGGTGCGAGAACACCCGCCAGGCTGTGGTTGTCGATCCGGGTGGCGATATCGAGCGCATCATGCGTTTTCTGGCCGATGAACAGCTTGTTCTCGCCAAGATTCTCGTTACCCATGGCCATATCGACCATGCCGGCGGCGTCGCTGCACTTAGCGAAAAGAGCGGCATCACCGTTATCGAGGGGCCGCACGAGGAAGACCGTTTCTGGATTGAGGGCATGCCGCAGCAGAGCAAGATGTTCGGTTTTCCCAATGTGCGCAGCTTCGAGCCGACACGCTGGTTGAAGGATGGTGACAAGGTCGCTTTTGGCGAGATTGAACTCGATGTTCTGCACTGTCCGGGCCATACCCCTGGACATGTGGTTTTCTACCATGCGCCGAGCCACCTGGCCCAGGTTGGCGACGTGTTGTTCCAGGGCTCGATCGGCCGGACGGATTTCCCGCGCGGCGATCACGACACGCTACTACGTTCGATCAAGGAAAGACTCTTTCCTCTTGGTGACGGGGTCGATTTCATTCCCGGTCACGGGCCGATGTCGACCTTCGGCGAGGAGCGCAAGTACAACCCTTTCCTGAGCGGTCGCTTCGGCTGATCAGGTGGTATGGATTTTCGAAGCCCAGCCATAGCCTTCGAGTTGGGCTTCAAAGAAATTGTCGGCATCGATGCCGAGCGCGGCAAGTCTTGCTGATGCCGTATTGAGATCGTGCTTGTCGATGGCCGTCACTGCGGCGAGCAGTTCGCCGAGTGAGCCCTTGTGTTCGAGCAGGGCGGTCCGGGTAACTTCCGGCAGCGGTAACTGTCGCATGATTTCCGGCATGCTCATGCCGAGCAGGACATCGAGCAGTGAGAAGGTACCGACCATGAAGGCAGAATCTGCCAGATTCTCGACTGACGATGGCGGCGTGAGTTGCCCGGCCAGAAACTCGAAAAGATGTCCCCGGGCTGCGGCTTTCTGCAGCAGCGGATTGGGGTGCTGGCCATTGTTCGGGTCGGAAAAGACCAGTAACTGGAGCCAGCGCTGCAATTGCCGGCGGCCGAGCAGGTTGATGGCCTGATTGAAACTGGTAATCGGACTGCCCGGCGACAGCGCCGCCGAATTGACCAGGCGAAGCAGGCTGTAGGCGAGTTTTGGTTCTTCCCGGAAGATGCTGTCGAGACAGTCGGTGTCGGCATCGTCAGCGATCAGGGTCAATAATTTGAGGAGCTTGAGCCGGGTGATGTCGGCTTTTGTATTCGGTGCTGAACGGGTTTGCAGGAATTCGCAGGTCGACAGGATGCAGGCATTGCTCAAAATCCAGTTGCGGTCGTTATGCGTGTGTACGTTGGTGGCCACCAGCTTGGTTCGGCTGGCCATCCCGATCAGGGTGTAGGGGGGCAGGCTTCGGGCATGGCCGCAATCAACCAGCAGGCAATCCCAGCCGCCCGGACTGGGCAGCTTGTGCTCCGGAGAGGCTTTCAGTCCGAGCTGACGGCCCTGCGCGCGCAGGGCCGCTTCAAGCTGGCTTAGTGCCTCGGTATCCTCGGGTTTGGGGTGGGCCGGAAAAACGGTGACTGAACGCCCGGTCAGCGTTCCCGCGTCGTATCCACCGCTGACCGCCGGCAGAAACCAGGGATGACGCTGATCAAAGGTATCGAGCCGGGGCGATGAAAACAGCCGGAACAAGGTTTCGCTGTCGGGTGCCGTGGTTGCGAATTCAATGCGGTAGCCAGACCATGAGTCATCGGCCCCGAGTAGCGGATAAACGAAAACGGGTTCCGTGCCGGGCATTGGTTTTTCTCTCGGTTGTTTTGCGCGATATTAGCAAACTTGACAAAGTTGAACACAAACATCTGCGTCAGTCGTCATAATTAATTGCTCTCGTTAGTGGCATTTGGCCAGGGTCTTATAATCTGACCATGTTCCCTGACTACTGGACCCAAGCTACCGCCGAGCTGGCCCGCCAGGATGCAGCGATGGCCGACCTGATCGCGCGCCATCCCGGCGTGTCGCTGGCTTCCCGCGGCGACGCCTTCGGGACCTTGGCACGCTCCATCGTGGGCCAGCAGATTTCGGTCAAGGCGGCGGATGCGGTCTGGGGGCGATTTGCTGCGCAAGTTGGCGTCGTCTGTCCGTCACGCGTCGTCGAGTTGGGGGCGGGCGGGCTGGCCGGGTGTGGTCTTTCCCGGCGGAAAATTGAATATCTCTGCGATCTGGCCGGGCATTTTGCCAGCGGGCGGCTTGATCCGTCTGACTGGGTGCGCCGCGACGACGACTCGATCATCGCCGAACTGACCGCCGTGCGCGGCATCGGGCGGTGGACGGCCGAAATGTTCCTGATTTTCCACCAGTTGCGTCCGGATGTTTTTCCGCTTGACGACATCGGGCTCCAGCGCGCCGTATTTGCCCGCTATTTTTCCGGTGAAAAGCAGACGCGCCGAGGTCTCGCCGCGTTCGGCGAGCGTTGGCGTCCCTGGCGTTCGGTGGCTACCTGGTACCTTTGGCGCAGTCTCGATCCGGTGCCGGTCGAGTACTGAATCGGTCGCCGTTCTGCCTTTGGGGTAAAATGCGCGCCAACTTAGTAAACGAGCAGTCCATGAAAACTAGTTTCCTCGACTTCGAACAATCCATCGCCGACCTTGAAGCCAAGATCGAAGAACTGCGCTTCGTCCAGGATGATTCTGCCGTCGATATCTCGGAAGAGATTGATCGTCTGGAGAAGAAGAGCGGCCAGCTGACCAAGGAAATCTACGCCAAATTGACGCCCTGGCAGATCTCCCAGGTGGCGCGCCATCCGCAGCGCCCTTATACGCTGGATTACCTGTCGCTGATCTTCACCGACTTTGAAGAGCTGCATGGTGATCGCGCCTTTGCCGATGATCACGCCATTGTCGGTGGTCTGGCCCGCTTCAACGGCCAGCCGGTGATGGTGATCGGCCACCAGAAGGGCCGCGACACCAAGGAAAAGATTTATCGCAACTTCGGCATGCCGCGTCCCGAAGGCTATCGCAAGGCCCTGCGCCTGATGAAGCTGGCCGAGAAATTCGGCATTCCGGTGATGACCTTTGTCGATACGCCGGGTGCCTATCCCGGCATCGATGCCGAAGAACGCGGCCAGTCCGAAGCTATCGGTCGCAATCTGTATGTGATGGCCGAACTGAAGGTGCCGGTCATCGTCACCATCATTGGCGAAGGCGGTTCCGGCGGTGCGCTGGCCATTGCGGTCGGCGATACCGTGCAGATGCTGCAATATTCGACCTATTCGGTGATCTCGCCGGAAGGCTGCGCCTCGATTCTCTGGAAGAGTGCCGAAAAGGCGCCGGAAGCGGCAGAAACCATGGGCATTACGGCGCAGCGCCTGAAAACCCTGGGCCTCATCGACAAAATCGTCAACGAACCGCTCGGCGGCGCCCAGCGCGACCACGCGGCGATGGCGCAAAACCTCAAGAAGGCACTGCAGGATGCGCTCAAGCAGTTGTCCGGCCTGTCCACGGCTGAACTTTTGTCCACCCGCTACGAGCGGCTGATGAGCTATGGCCGCTACAAGGAAGAGCCTGTCAGCTGATCTTCAGGAACGGGTCGGCGCCTTTTGTGCCGCCCGTCTTCAGCCGGACGCGCACCTTTGGGTGGGGCTTTCCGGCGGTTGCGATTCGGTCGTGCTGCTGCATCTTCTGAGTCGTCTGGGTCGCGGCAAGCTTTCCGCCATCCATGTCCATCACGGACTTTCACCCAATGCCGACGTCTGGGCTGCTTTCTGTGCCGACTATTGCGAGCGGCTCGGCATTCCGCTGGTCATTCGCCATGTCAGGGTCGATCCTGCCTCTGGACAAGGCCTTGAGGCTGCTGCCCGTGCGGCCCGCTATGCGGCATTTGCCGAATGTGCCGGGGATTGCCTGGTGTTGGCGCAACATCGTGGCGATCAGGCCGAAACAGTCCTGTTCAACCTGCTGCGTGGCACCGGGGTAACGGGGGCGGCCGGCATGCCGGCCGAGCGCCGTTTCGGCCACTTGCGTCTGCTCCGCCCATTGCTCGATGTGTCGCGCGCCGAGATCGAATGTTACGCAGCCGCCGAAGGGCTGGCCTGGGTGGACGATGAGAGCAATGCCGACACCACGCTGACTCGCAACTTTCTGCGCCACGATACGCTGGTCGCCATCAGTCAGCGCTTTCCGGCGGCTGAAGCGTCTCTCGCACTGGCCGCCAGTCATTTTTCCGAAGCGGCTGGATTGCTTGATGAACTGGCATCGCAGGACTGGCTGCTGGCCGGCGACGGCGATTCAGCGTTGATGCCGGCCTTACGCCAGTTTTCGCCGCCGCGCCTGAAGAATCTATTGCGCCATCGATTGCGCGGCCTGGGCTGGCAGGTGCCTGTGGCGGCCCGGCTGGAGGAGTTTGCCCGGCAGTTGGTGTCGGCTGCGCCGGATCGTCATCCGGAACTGGTCCTGCCGGACGGAAAAATGTGCGTAATGCGCGGGCGGCTCTTCTGGCTTTCGAAAAAGCAATAAAGTGTGATCAAGCGCCTTTCCGCGGCGAATAGCCTTCAGTTACAATCGACAGATTACTTATTCCAAAAACAGGCCATGATTACTGGATCCATTGTCGCCATCGTTACGCCCATGCATGAGGATGGCAGCCTCGATTTGAACGCTTTCCGCAACCTGCTCGACTTTCATGTCAGCGAAGGGACCGACGGCATCGTGGTGGTTGGCACCACGGGCGAATCGCCGACCGTCAATGTCGAGGAACATTGTGAACTGATCAAGGTGGCGGTCGATCACATCGCCGGCCGGATCCCCGTCATTGCCGGCACGGGTGCCAATTCGACGGCAGAAGCCATCGAACTGACCGAGTTCGCCAAGAAGGCCGGCGCCAACATGGCCCTCTCGGTTGTCCCCTATTACAACAAGCCGACCCAGGAAGGCCTCTATCGCCACTTCAAGGCGATTGCCGAAGCGGTCGAACTGCCGGTTCTGCTCTATAACGTGCCGGGCCGCACGGTCGCCGACATGTCGAACGACACCATCCTGCGTCTGGCTGAAGTGCCGGGCATCGTCGGTGTCAAGGATGCGACCGGCAACCTCGATCGCGCCTGTGACCTGATTGCCCGCGCCCCGAAGGGTTTTGGCCTTTATACCGGTGACGACATGACGGCCGTGGCGACGATCAGCCTCGGCTTCCATGGCGATATTTCGGTAACGGCCAACGTCGCTCCGCGTCTCATGCACGAAATGTGTGTGGCCGCCGCCTCCGGTAATATCGTCCGGGCGCGGGAAATTCACTTCAAGCTGATTGGTCTGCATCGCGACCTGTTCTGCGAAGCCAATCCGATTCCGGTCAAGTGGGCGGTGCACCAGATGGGCCTTTCGCCCAATGGCATCCGTCTGCCGTTGACCACCCTGTCCGAATCCAACCAGGGCCGTGTTCTGGCCGCCATGCGCCAGGCTGGCGTACTCGCCTGAGCGGAGTAAATAATGAATCGTCGGCTTTCCGGTCTTTCCCTTTCCCTGCTCGCCATTGCGCTGGCCGGGTGCAGCATTCTTCCTGATTCGCGCAAAATCGAATACAAGTCATCGGGTAAGGCGCCAACGCTTGAAGTGCCGCCCGATCTGTCGCAGATTACGCGCGATGACCGCTATCTGGTGCCCGACTCTGCCGGCAAGGGTAGTGCGACCTTCTCGGCCTACAGTGCAGACCGCACGCCCCTCGCCCAGGCCCAGAACTCGGTGGTCCTGCCCCAGGTCGACAAGGTGCGTGTCGAGCGTTCCGGCAGCCAGCGCTGGCTGGTGGTTGCTGTACCGGCTGACAAACTGTGGGATACGGTCAAGGATTTCTGGCAGGAAACCGGGTTCATTATTTCCATCGAGCGTCCTGAAGCCGGCGTAATGGAAACTGACTGGGCGGAAAATCGGGCCAAGATCGGCCAGGATTTCATTCGTAATTCCGTTGGCCGCCTCCTTGATTCGCTGTACTCGACGGGCGAGCGCGACAAGTTCCGCACCCGTTTCGAACCGGGCTCAACGCCGGGAACGACGGATATTTTCATCAGCCATCGCTCCATGGAAGAGGTCTATACCTCGTCGGCCAAGGATGACACGCGCTGGCAGCCCCGCGCTGCCGATCCGGAACTTGAAGCCGAGATGCTGCGCCGCCTGATGGTTCGTCTGGGTTCGGAAGAGAAGCGTGCGGAAGTTCTGGTCGCCACGGCCAAGGTTGAGCCGCGTGCCATGTTGGCCAAGTCCGATGATGGCGCCGGTTCGCTCCAAGTGCTCGAGCGGTTCGACCGGGCCTGGCGTCGTGTTGGGCTGGCACTCGATCGCGTCGGGTTTACCGTTGAAGATCGGGACCGCTCGCGTGGCCTGTACTTTGTCCGCTACGTCGATCCTGAAATTGACAAGCTCAGCAAGAAGGACGACGGCTTCCTTTCCAAGCTCGCGTTCTGGAAGAGTGCAGAAGCGCCGGCCAGTTCGAAGGTGCAGTACCGCATTCACGTCAGTGATGCTGGCGATCAGAGCACCGTTAAGGTTCTCTCCGCCGAAGGTGGTACCGACAAGTCGGAAACAGCCAAGAAGATCCTCAGCCTGCTCCTCCAGCAGTTGCAGTGATCCGCTTTGCCTCGCTCGGCAGCGGCAGCGCCGGTAACGCGCTGCTCGTCGAGCACGGGGCAAGCTGCCTGATGCTCGACTGCGGCTTCGGGCTACGGGAAACCGTGGCCCGTTTGCAGCGTCTGGGCCGGGCCCCATCCGATCTGGCGGGAATTCTCGTCACCCATGAGCATGGCGACCATGTTTCCGGTGTCTTCAGGCTGGCCCGCAAGTTTGGCCTGCCGGTGTGGATGACGCATGGGACCTGGGTCGGCTGTCGTGAAAGCGATAATGATCTGGACCTGCGCATCATCGACAGTCATCGCGCGCTGTCAATTGGCGATATCGAGGTTCAGGCATTTCCAGTGCCGCATGATGCGCGCGAACCGGTGCAATATGTTTTTTCCGGTGCCGGATGCCGCCTCGGGGTATTGACCGATATCGGCGAGCCCACGGCGCATGTCTGCGCGATGCTGTCCGGTTGTGCCGGTCTGGTCCTTGAATTCAATCACGATGCGACGATGCTTGAACGCTCGGCTTATCCAGCCTCGGTCAAGCGGCGTATTGCCGGGCGCTACGGACATCTGGAAAACTCAGTTGCGGGGACCTTGCTGGGGAAAATCGACTGCTCCAATCTGCAGGCACTGGTCCTGGCGCATTTGAGCGAGCGAAACAATCACCCCGAATTGGCTCTTGGCGCCGCCACCAGGGCGCTTGGCTATACTGCCGAATGGATTGGGGTGGCCAGTGCCGATCAGGGATTTGACTGGCGAAGCATCGGTTAAAAATAAGGGTCAAAAAAACGGGGCCGAAGCCCCGTTTTTCGTTGCAGCAAGAAGATTACTTCTTGTCAGCAGCAGCCGGAGCAGCGGCCGGGGCAGCGGCAGCAGCCGGAGCAGCAGCGGCAGCCGGGGCGGCAGCGGCAGCAGCAGCCGGAGCAGCGGCTTCAGCCGGCTTGGCAGCTTCAGCAGCCGGAGCCGGGGCAGCGGCCGGAGCCGGAGCAGCAGCGGCCGGGGCCGGAGCCGGGGCAGCAGCCGGGGCTTCCGGCTTCTTGCCACAAGCGGACAGGGCAACGGCGAGCAGAGCAGCAACGAGGATAGACTTATTCATGAGATTTCCTTATCGACAAGAGGCAATAAAATCTGAATTGATCGGAGATCAGGAGATACCTAATCAGTCTCCGATTATAACAACAAATTATTTGCCTGGGCGAGACTTGCGGCAGGGTGCTTCGGGCCTCAACTCAGAGCCCCAGCGCAGTACTGTTAATGCTTTCGCCACCTTCTGCCCAGATTTCCCGGAATCGCGTCAAATAGGGGCGAATTTCATCCATTTCGTCGATCAGGAGTTTGCTGCGAGGCAGGTCGCGTTCGAAGCGGATCAGGGCATGCTTGTCGTCAACCAGGATCATGCTGTCACGCAAATGGGCGAGGTGGGGCGGCGTTTCGCGGGCACTGGCGCAGTGTGAAAAGGCGCTGAGCTGACCAAGTAGGAGTGGATGCGTTTGCCGCATGGGGCCCCCGTTACGTACGGCGATTTGCAGGGCATCGTCATGTCCGCCACGCAAAATGCGCTGGAGATGAAGCAGGCGGGGCGCTGAGTCCAGCTTCAGCAAGGCTAAGTCTTCGTCATAAATGCTTATCTTGTGGCAGGCAATGGCGAGCAGGCGATCCAGCGCCATCTGGTAATCTGTCCACGAGGTAATCAATTCGCGAGCCATAGCGCATAGTGTAACCGATTGATAGAATTCGCGCTTTTTCGGAGCTGACCGTGCCTATCGGGATCATCGCATCGCTGGACCATGAGGCACGGGGAATTACCCGTCAGGAGGGCAAAGCCATTTTTGTTGATGGTGCCTTGCCGGGAGAAACCGTCGAATACGCCAGTTTCCGCCGAAAGTCCAAGTTCGAGCTGGCTCACCTGGTTCGCGTCATCAAGGCGTCGAATGCCCGCGTTGCGCCGCGCTGCCCCCACTTTGGTGTTTGTGGCGGGTGTGCCATGCAGCACATGGACCCTTCGGCGCAGGTCGCCGCCAAGCAGCGGGTTCTCGAAGACAGTCTCTGGCACATCGGTCGGGTTCGTCCCGAAACCATGCTGCCGCCGATCCAGGGGGAGCCCTGGGGGTATCGTCACCGGGCCCGTCTGGCCGTGCGGCAGGTGGCCAAGGGTGGTCCGGTGCTGATCGGCTTCCATGAGTGGCGGAGCAGCTATATTGCCGATATCCGCAGCTGCGACATCCTGCCGCCGCATGTGTCGGCCTTGCTCATGCCGATGCGCGAACTCTTTGCCAAATTGACGGTGGCTGGTCAGATTCGCGAGGTCGAGGTGGCCGTTGGCGAGCACTGCACGGCCGTACTGCTACGCATCCTTGAGTCACTGACGGCGGCCGATGAGCGCTTGTTGCGTGCCTTTGCCGAGCATCACGAGATTGTCGTCTACCTGCAGCCCAAGGGGCCGGACTCTATTTGTCGCTTTCACCCGCTGCCGGGGCCACGTTTGTCCTATACGCTGCCTGAGTTCAACCTCGAGTTCGATTTCAAACCCAGCGATTTTACTCAGGTTAATCATGCGGTTAATCGGGTTCTGGTCCGTCGTGCCTTGCGCCTGCTTGACCCGCAACCGGGTGAGCGGATCGCCGACATGTTCTGTGGGCTGGGCAATTTCACCTTGCCCATCGCCCGCTCTGGTGCCCTGGTCGTTGGTGTCGAAGGCAGTGCCGGGCTGGTGGCGCGCGGCAAAGAAAGCGCTGTGGCGAACGGCCTGGCCGATCGTGTCGAGTACGGTGTTGCCAACCTCTTTGAATGCACGGAGCAGTCACTGTCCAAGCTCGGCCACTTCGACAAGATGCTGATCGACCCGCCACGCGAGGGGGCGGTCGAACTGGTCAGGGCGCTCGGCCATGATGCGCCGGGCCGCATCGTATACGTTTCCTGCAATCCTGGTACGTTGGCCCGTGATGCGGCAGTGCTGGTCGCCGAAAAGGGCTATCGTTTCGTCTCGGCCGGGGCCGTCAACATGTTCCCGCATACGGCCCACGTTGAGTCGATCGCCGTTTTTGAACGGACCTGAAAAGCAGCTCCGATGGACGTAAAAAAGGCGGCCTGGGCCGCCTTTTTTCATGAGGCCGACTGATCGCTCAGTCGCGTTCGCCGGTCAAAGCCATGATCAGTTGCAGCAGGCCGACAAAAACGTTGTAGACATCGAGGTAAACGGCCAGCGTCGCACTGACGTAGTTGGTTTCACCGCCTTGAATGATGCGGCTGATGTCGTACAGGATGTAGGCGGAAAAAATCCCGACCACGGCGACGGCGATGGTCAGCGACAGCGCCGGAATCTGGAAGAAGATATTGGTGACGGCGGCAAGCAGGACCACGATCATGCCGGCAAAGAGGAACTTGCCCATGCCGGAAAAGTCACGCTTGCTGACGGCGGCAACGGTTGCCATGGTAAAGAAAATGGCACCGGTTCCACCTGCCGCCATGGCGATCATCGATCCGCCGTTGGAGAAGCCCAGCGAAACCTGCAGGATGCGCGACAGCATGAGGCCCATGAAGAAGGTGAAGCCAAGCAGCAGGGCGACACCCAGTCCACTGTCCTTGTTCTTCTCGATGCCCCACATGAAGCCGAAAGCAATGCCCATGAACAGCAGGAAGGAGATGAAGGGGCTGCCCGCGAAGAAGCTGAATCCCATCTGGATGCCGAGCAGTGCGCCGATGACGGTCGGCACCATGGACAGGCCGAGCAGCATGTAGGTGTTGCGGAGAACGCGATTCTGCTGAAGCGCGAGTCCCGAGGAGCCTTGGCTGGCAATCTCGAAGTTGGTATTCATGCGGGAAACTCCCTTTTGTGGTTTCGACAGAGGCTAAGACTAACGGAGCGGCGCTGAAGTTTCAATTATTCCCGCACACGTCGGCCGGATAGCTCCCGAGGTGACTGTGTTATCATGCGCGCCTTCCGGGTCTGTGGCAGAGTGGTTGAATGCACCGGTCTTGAAAACCGGCGTGCTGAAAAGCATCGTGAGTTCGAATCTCACCGGACCCGCCAGAACATGTTGCAAGACGGCCCTTCTCGGGCCGTTTTCCTTTCTGCCCGTACTGATGCTGGTCCCCTGACCAGTCCGCGAGAGTCTGCCGTCGTGTCCTCCCTCGTCTTCTTCAACAAACCCTACGGTGTGCTCAGCCAGTTCACGCCGGAAGGCAAGTGGCGGGCGCTCGACGAGTTTATTCCGGTCAAGGATGTTTACGTGGCCGGCCGGCTGGATGCCGATAGTGAGGGTTTGCTCATCCTGACCGATGACGGCAAGTTGCAGGCCAAGATTGCCGATCCCAGGCACAAGCTGGAAAAGACGTATTGGGCGCAGGTTGAAGGTGTGCCAGACGAAGCGGCCTTGGCGCGCCTGCGTACGGGTATTCCTCTCTCCGATTTCACCGCCAGACCGGCCCGGGTTCGTCTGATCGACGAGCCGACGGGACTTTGGCTACGCGAACCGCCGATCCGCTATCGGGCGGCGATCCCGACATCCTGGCTGGAAATCCGGATTTCGGAAGGCAAGAACCGGCAGGTCAGGCGCATGACCGCGGCCATCGGTTATCCTACGCTGCGTCTGATACGGGCTGCCATCGGGGCGGCCACGCTGGCCGGTCTGGCGCCCGGGCAATGGCGAAGGATCGATGGCGGTTACCAGTATCTGCAAGGGAAATTCAATGAATAAACATATTGTTGCACTGTGCGCCGGTCTGGCCATTGGCTCACTGGCTTGGGCGCAGAGCGCCATGCCGGTGATCGAACTGAGCGCTGGGTTCCATCGTATTGAAGCGGAGGTCGCGGCCAACGACCAGAACCGCCAGATCGGCCTGATGAAGCGGCAGTCGATGCCAGTCCAGCGCGGCATGCTGTTTGTCTTCAATCACGAGAACACCCACTGCATGTGGATGCGCAATACATTGTTGCCGCTCTCGGTCGCCTTCATGGATGCTGAGGGCAAGATCATCAATATTGAGGACATGCAGCCGCAGACCGAAGACAACCACTGTGCGCGCCGCCCGGCCCGCTATGCGCTGGAAATGAACATTGGCTGGTTTGCCCAGCGTGGGCTTAAGCCCGGCATCAAGCTGGGTGGTCTCGACAAGGCGCCACGCCCGCAGTAATGAAACAGAATAAATGGCGGTCCTGTCTCTCTGGCGGGGCCATCGATGCAGCGCTGGCCTCCTGGCTGCGCGAGCCGGGTTCGCTGACAGCGCGCTGTCAGCGGCACTGTCGCCAGTTTCGCGTGCGCCTCCTGCGTTACGAAAAAGGGTGGCCGCTGGCCGATGAGGGCTTGTCGATGAATCTATCGCGACAGCCAGCGTGGATTCGTGAGGTGGTGCTGACCTGCGATGGTGTGCCGGTCATTTTTGCCCACACCACCCTGGCGACTGCCGGCCGGGGGCGGTTGAGCCGCTGGCTGGCGCGTCTCGGCAGTCAGTCCCTTGGTTCGCTGCTCTTTTCGCATCCCGGCTTTCACCGCGGTGCCATCGAGTTTCGCCGGCTAGACCGGCGTCACCCGCTCTATCAACGTGCCGCAGTCCTTGGCGCGGTCAGCGATACCCTGTGGGCACGTCGCTCCCTGCATCGCCTCTGCGGCCAGCAGGTACTGGTCACTGAGGTCTTTCTGCCCGCTGTGAAATCGCTCGGTATCTGATCGGCAAGCCCTTCAGCTGCCGTTCTTCGGCCCGGCATTCCGGCGAAGAAAATCGATGAAGCGGGGAAAGACATCGCGCCCGGCATCCTTGCCGATGATCACGTCAGCATGCCCATAGCCGGGAATCACCGCCAGTTCGTGGCGGCCCGGAACGATGGCTTCCAGTCTTTCGTGACACAGCACATTGGAGTCGAGGAAGAGGGCATTGACCTGGCCGGCTACGAGCAGCATGGGCGTTTCGATGGCTGCTGCATCTTGCAGGTAGTTGTCCGGCAGGTGGCGGTAGCGGATATCGTCGGGGTCGTACTTGACCGCCATATTGCCGGCTTTGAGCATTTTCAGGACATGCCGGTAGTAATGCACGCCACTGCCGCCGAAGAGGTCACCGGTGCGCCGGTGGGTGATGTCATGCAGGTTGTCGTGGCTGAACAGCACGGGATTGCCGAAGCCCCACATGAAGCTGGTCATGTGGCATTCCGGCACATCGCATTCGTGATGGAAGAGCGACACTGCCTTGCCCAGCAGCTTGCCGGGGGAGATGCCCGGGCGCAGGCTGGCGGCCGGGTCGAGATAGTCGAGACCAAGTACCGATTCGGCCAGGAAGGGGCCGGCGTGTAACTTGAGGTAGGCCATCCGGTTGACCTTAGGCGTCAGGGCGACGCCATTGACGATGACGCTGGCGATGCCGTCGATGGCCCGGCCGAACAGGCTCATTGCCACGGAGAGCGCCCCCAGGCAATGGGCGATGATGTGGATGCGCTTGCCCGTGCCGACCGCCCGGCGGATGGCGCTGATCGCGGCGGGGTTGTCGTAGAGCGCGACATCGTCGACGGTGTAGCGGTGGCGGCTGAGATTGTAGGGCTGGCGGTTGCTGATCCGGCCATCGAGCGCCCAGACATCGGTAAAACCGGCGTCGAGCAGGCTGCTGGCGAGATTGCGGTGCTCCGGCATGATGAACATGTCGCTGGAAGCGGTTAGGCCGGGCACGAGGAGGACCACGTCGTCGCACGGAGCGCGCTGGAAACGGAGCAGGCTGATACCCAGCCCGTCGCCGGTACTGGCATAGTGGGTGGTGATCTCGGCGTCGCGAACACCTTCGAGGGTATGCAGCGGAATTTCCCGGATGCGCGGTTCAGGGTGGTGGTGGCGTGGCAGGCCGTGCAGTTCCCACAGTTGGCCGGCAAAAAAAGCACCGAATTTTTCCAGGGCGGCCAGGCGCTTACCGAGCGACGGTGCATCGACACGGAAAGTGGTCAGCTGATGGGCAAAATCGGTCGGCAGGATGTGCAGGATGCCACTGCCGAGCAGCGGGGCTGCAGCTTCGTTAGCGGCCTCTATATGGCCGGCCAGCAGATTGGTCTGCAGCGTCGTGGTGTCGGCCCAGAGGTCGGGGCCAGGGTTGTTCTGGATGTTTTTGGTGCCGCTCAGGGTCATCGCTTCGCCCAGCCGGTTTTCAAAAAACAGGCGGTAGCGCATGGTTTTTCGATTGCGGTCGCCGCTTTCGGCAAACAGGTTGAAGCTGCCTTTGAGTACGGCGCAGCGGCCGCCGATCAGCGGGCTGTCGATAAAGCCAATGGCCTGTGCGGCATGCGTGGCTTCACCGATGAACCGGTCAAGGTCATCGGTAATGATGGTCAGTTGGAACATCAGCGGCGTGCCTGCGGCCTCACCACGATCATGGCCTTCACGGCAGGTGAATTGGCCGAGGCTGCAGTAGCCCTTCATTTCCTCGGTGAAGCGGAGGGCGATCGGTTGGTCAGCCATGTTGTTCGACTCCCAGGGTGGCATCAGGCGTCACGCCGGTAATGTCTTCGGCGATCCATTCGGCCAGCGCTGCAATGGTGGCGCAGGGGTTGGCGCCGAGCGACCCTGGCATCAGCGCACCATCGGCAACGTACAGGCCGTGATAACCGAAGACCTGGCCGCGGCTACCATCACAACTGCTGACCACGCCCTGATCGGGGGTTTCAGCCAGGGCGCAACCGCCGAGCGGGTGGACGGTAATGTTGTTGCGCACCGGCCAGGCCCAGGTCGGTTGAGGTATATATATCCGGGTCCCGACGAAGTTGGCGAAACGCTTGCCGCTGGCCAGAATGGCATCGTAAAGCGGCCGGCTTTTCTTTTGCGGCCAGTCCAGCGTGAGTTGTCCAGCCTTGAGCGAAAATTCGCCATCGCCGGCATCGCGGCCCATGAAGAGCAGGATGCTGCTGCGGTAGGCAATGTCGCCGCGGAGCAGGCTGATGAAGTAGTCAACGACCGAGCCGCTCCACTTGCCACCGATCAGGCTCTGGGTTACGCGGTGCCAGAACAGGCGGAGCGTGCGCCCTATTTTGCTCAACACGTAGAGCGGGTTGAGCATCGGCTGCAGGCCTTCGACATACCACGCGGCGAAGGCAGGGTAGGCGGCATCCTCGAGAATGTAGGCTGGCTGGCCGGGCTTTGGTTCGTGCAGGCCGTAATCGATGTACTGGGTGATGACCGGACCATAATTGGGTTCGGCATTTCGTTTGCCGGCGGCGACAATCGAAACGAAGTCACCGTTGCCGGAAAAACGCTTGCCGAGTTGCTGGCTGAGGCGGGGCAGGGTGCCGAATTCGTCGCGGCAGCGCAGCAGGAGTTCATTGCTGCCCAGCGTGCCCGCCGCGACAATGACCCGGCGGGAGCGTACCGAGCTAGGCTTGCCCGCACCATCGCGAAAGTCGACCTGATAGCCGTGCTGACCGTCGGCGGCGCTGTCTGCCTGACCCTCGGCATTGAGTGGCACGATACGCTCAACCTGGCATTCGGTGCGGATCTGTGCGCCGTGCTGATGCTCCGCAGCGTACAGGTAGTTGAGGTCGAGCGAATTCTTGGCGTGGACGTTGCAGCCGATGTCGCACTCGCCGCAATAGGTGCATGAGGTCTGAGTTGCCCCGTAGCGGTTGCGTTCCTGCTCGCCTATGGCCTGGGCCGGACCCCGCCCCTGGCCATAGGCCTCGCCGAAATAGACGCAAATATCGGCGGGTCGGCTCTGGCGGCCGTCAGCCTGGGCAAATTCGCCGAATAGTTCGCTCCGCCGGACCCGACGGCGCGGCTCGTCGTTGGCCGGTGGTACAGGCCGGGCACCGAGGACCGATCGGGCGACGGCGTAATACGGACCAAGGCTTGCGCGGTCAAGGCCGGCCGGCCATTGGCTCGCAAAAATCCAGGCCGGCGGTTCCATGAAAACATTGGCGTAAATGAGCGATCCGCCGCCGAGTCCGGCGCCGACCACGGCATCCATGCGGCGAAAATTGCGGATGTCGAAGAGTCCTTTTGCGCCGCCTTTTGGGGTGGCGTAAAAATTGGCCGAAAAATCATGTGGGCTGCGCGGAAAGCTACCTTTCGGATAGCGCTTGCCGCGTTCCAGCAGCATGACCTCGCCGGGCCAGCGGGCTGCCAGGCGACAACAGGTAACAGCGCCGCCAAAGCCACTGCCGATGATGACTGCTTCCAGGGGAGACGATAGGGCCATTGACGCTCCTTTTTCGGGTGGTCGGGCATTGTTGATTGCCCTGTCGTATTCAATGGGGTTAGGATATCGTGAACTTTAGTTACATTTAATAGTTTTTCTATGTTATTGTCATAAGGTTGGTCGCGGCTGGTGTTCAGGGGGTAAGGATGAAGCATGCGGATTTGCAGCAGTCGGGGGAGAGCGCCACGCTTGTCCCCGCCGCCAGCTTTTCGCAAGCCGTACGCCAGCTGATCGGGGTCAATGAACAAACCATCATCCCCGATGCCGAGCGCCGCAAAAATACCCTGACCTTTGCCCTGATCGGGCTGTTCTTCCTGCTCATTGTCGGCTTGATCAACTGCACGGTGAATGCCGACGACCCGCGCCTGTCCCTGCAGGGTGAGCTTCAGGTTTTGCAGGTCTGCCTGCTGATGCTGCCTGCGGCCTGCCTGGCCCGCTGGGGGCGGCGACCCGAGTGGGCGGAAAACCTGCTGATCTGGGCCGGACTATTCATTTTTTCGAGCAACGTCGTGCTCGGCGGCTGGTCCGGCGATGCCGTCTACTGGACATTTGCTTTCCCTTATCTGGTGTTCTTCCTGCGCGGCCAGCGTATCGGCTGGCTGGTTGGCCTACTATACGCGGCGCTTGTTCCGGCCACGATGTATTACAGCACCCAGCATTGGGATTTCTGGAAATACGGCACCAATGAATGTGTTTACTACGGGGTTGCCTATTTCTTCAATGTGCTGACCGCCGCCCATTTCAATCTGCTGCGCAGTGTTTTTCAGACCCGATTGTGGGAGCAGGTCGAGTTTCATACCGGGGAGGTGCGGCGCCATGTCGATTCGCTGCAGTTCAACGCGACCCATGACCTGGTAACCGGCCTGCACAACCGGCAGGGGGTGATCAATGCCATCGCCGACGCGCTGGCTGCTGGAGCCGGGCAGAGCGGTTACCTGTTTGTGGTCAGCATGCGTTTCTTTCGGGTGCCTGAACTGGCCGGGATTGTCGGCACGGACCGGGTCGATGCCGCCCTGGCCGGCCTGGCTGCGGCCTTGCGGCAGCAGGTGCCGGATCTGGTGGATATCGGACGTACCCGGCTTGATGAGCTGACGCTGGTATGGCCTGCCCGGTGCAGCGATGCCGACGTGCTCGCCCCGATTTCCCGTATCGAGGCACTTCCCGAACTGGATGATCTCGGCTTTTCCGTCCATGAGGAGTTTGCTTTTGGTGTTGCCGTTCAGGCTTGCGCCGAGCCGGCCTGGGCCGGAGAACTGCTGCGCAAGGCGGAGCAGGCGTTGCTGTTTTCCGTCAATAATCGGCTGCGCAGCCGCTTTTATGATGTGACGCTTGACGATCATTTTGTCCGGCGTAACCGGCGCTACGAAAAAATCCGCAGCGCCGTGCTCGACGAACAACTGGTCCTCCATTACCAGCCGCAAATTGATCTGGCCAGCGGTCGCGTGGTCGGTGCTGAAGCGCTGGTACGCTGGTTTGACCCTGAGGAAGGGATGATTCCTCCCGACCATTTCATTCCGATTATCGAGTCGACGGGTCTGCTGCCCCGTTTTTCGACCTGGACCATCGGTCGGGCAATGCGGGATTGTGCCGCCTGGCAGGCTGCCTTGCCGGGGGTGACGGTATCGATCAATCTGTCGGCCGATGCCCTGCTTGAGCCCGAGGTGGTACAGGCGGTGGAGGATGAACGCGAACGTTACGGACTCGACCCGGCGGTGGTGATTGTCGAACTGACGGAAAGTGTCCTGCTCAAGTCGCCCGAAGCGGCGCTGGCGATGATGGAACGCCTGGTTGCTTCGGGTATTCGGCTGTCGATTGATGATTACGGTGCCGGTTTCTCGTCGCTGACCTATGTCAAGCAACTGCCGGCCCACGAGATGAAGATCGACAAATCATTCGTCGGATGTCTGTCGAGTAATTCGCAGGATCAGGCCATTGTCGAGTCATCGATCAATCTCGGTCACGATTTCGGCTTGAAGGTGCTGGCCGAAGGGATCGAGGACGAAACGACGCTCAACATGCTGCGCCAGGCAGGCTGTGACTTGGGGCAGGGTTGGCATTTTGCCAAGGCTTTGCCGGTGGATGACTTCGTCCGCTGGTCATTGTCCCGGGCCGCGATTTCTTATCCATGACGGAGGGCGCAATGACCAGCAGCCCGCAGCAAAGAATTGTCTGGCCGGCGCGCTTTACCCCGGAACGGGTGCCGGTACATGTTAGCAACCAGCTGTTCATTCCGGCATCGCCGGCTATTGTCTGGGCCTGGCTGGTGCGTGCCCCGTTGTGGCCGACCTGGTATGCCAATGCGCACCACGTGCGGGGCGTTGATGGTGAAGCGTTGACGGACCTGACGGCCGGGAGTTGTTTTCTCTGGGAAACTTTCGGCGTGGCTATTCGCTCCGAGGTCGCCGAATACCTGCAGGGCGAGCGGATTGCCTGGAGCGCCAAGGGTATGGGCGTGGATGCCTATCATGCCTGGTTGTTGATGCCGGAAGGCGACGGTTGCCGGGTGCTGACCGAAGAGTCGCAATATGGCTGGGGGGCGCGGATCGTCAATTTTGTTCTGCCGAACCGTATGTCGGATGGCCACGAGCTGTGGTTGAAGAGTCTGGAGATCAAGAGCCGGCAGGGGCTTCCGCCGGCACTCTGATGGTTTTCACCCGTCCGTCGGGTCATCAAAATGCCAGCAATGAACTGTATACCGGCCATGACAGTCATATGGCCTGAGCGGGTTCAATCGTGTTCCGTTCGCCATGCCAACACGTCGATTGGGTCACTGGCTACTCTTGCATAAGCGTGCCCAGCCCAGGCAACAAAGGCGTTATGTGGGTCGATAAATTCGTCACCGAATCAGAACGGAGCCATGATGTCCGCAAGCTCACTTGAAGATCGCGCCATCGGTGCCTTGATGGGAGCCTTCATCGGCGATGCCCTGGCGCTTGGTCCCCATTGGTACTACGACCTGGATCAACTGCATGCTGATTATGGCCCGTGGATCAGAGACTACACGACCCCCAAAGCGGGGCGTTATCACGCTGGCATGAAGGCGGGGCAGCTGTCGCAATCCGGGGTGCTGCTGCGACTCACCGTGCAGTCCCTGGTGGATTGCGGCAGTTACGATGAAGCCGATTTTTGCCAGCGCATGGACACTGAATTCTTCCCTATGCTCGATGGGACACCGATGAGCGGTCCCGGCGGCTACACCAGCCAGTCAATCCGGGAGGCATGGCGCAAGCGGACAGAAGCCGGGTTGCCGTGGGGGCAGATTGCGGGAAATGCCGACACCACGGAAGCTGCGGAGCGAATTCTCGCCATCGCTATCCGCTACGCGCTGCAGCCGGCGAAACTCGCCTCGGCTATCACCAGCAATACGGTGCTCACCCAGACCGACGGCACTGTCGTGGCGATGACTGTCGCCTTCGGTGCCGTACTCGGCTTGCTGGTTGAGGGGCAGCCCATGGATTCAAGCATCTCGGGCAAATTGATGGCCCGGGTCAAGGCGGGGGAGTTGCCATTTCACGCTGTCACCAGCGGCAATTTACAAGCGCCGCGTCCAGGCCAGGCCGAAGCCCCGGTAGCCGGTCGTTTCCCTTCCCCGGATGCGCTGCTGAGCCAATCCTCGATCGCGATGGCAGCAATCGATCCCGACATTTGCATCGAGCCGGCGTGGAAAGTTTCTCTCGTTTACGGCATGCCCTGTGCGGTGTATCACCAGTTTCCAGCCGCTTACTATCTGGCAGCGCGGTTCCATGATGACTTCGAGTCGGCAGTGCTCCATGCCGTGAATGGTGGCGGTCAGAATCAGGCTCGCGCCATCCTGGCCGGCGCCCTTTCCGGTGCTCAAACCGGGCTCTCGGGGATTCCTCAGCGCTTCCTTGCGGGGCTGGAAAATAGCGCGGAGTTGCTGGCTTTGGCGGGGCAACTGGCTAAACAGCTGACGCGCTAGCTTGTTGTTTTAGTTGTCATTGCCGGATGGTCGGGTTCTCGCCCTGGTCGATTTCGCTGTGGGCAGGTTCCGGCCATCCCGCTTTCTCCTGAGTGGTCGGTCGGGACGCCTGTCCGGTTTCAAAAATCAGGGCCTGTTGCGACCATTGGTGAATGGCCGTTAATCGGCAAGCAGATTGACATCTGCGCTGCCGTGGGCCGCGCAAAGCTAGAGCGTCGCCTAAGCCCCTGTGTCACAGCGGATTCGGCCGCTTGCTGACGACAGTAAGGGCGGTGTCGGGCCGCTCCCTCCATAAGCTGATACGGTCATTGGCTGCATTAACTATGACCACATCGACCTTTGGGCTAGCTGGATAGCCATCAGAGCCTAGTTGTGTATGGCTTTCGTAATAATTTCAGGGTAATCTCAAAAGCCATGTCGCCAACTCGCCGCCATTTCACGACTATTTCGTTGCTCCTTGTGAGTATTTCCCTGTTGGCGAGCGTCATGTATTGGTGGCAACTGTCGGCGTCCGCGGCGCGGTTACGAAATGAAGCGATAAAGCAAGCTGAATTCCGCGCCAATCAGGTAACACAGGTGTTGAGTTGCACGTAAAACTGACCCACTAGCCCCATAGATTTGCATCGAATTTTGACCCACGTATAGACACTGACCTGCTCGGGGAACGAGCGGGGGAATCAGGAGTGATCGACGTGGCGTTATTAAGCGTAATCAGGCGCTGGCACCTGCGCGATGGCATGGCCATCCGTGAAATAGCCAGACGAACGGGGTTATCCCGAAACACGATCCGAAAGTATCTGAGCACCGGCATCGTCGAACCGAAGTATCCCGAGCGACACAGCCCGAGCAAGCTCGACCTGTTTGCGCCGAAGCTGGCGGCATGGTTGAAGACGGAGTCGAAGAAGAGTCGCAAGCAGCGGCGAAATCTCAGGCAGATTTATGCCGATCTATGCTCGCTGGGCTACGAAGGCTCCTATGACCGGGTCGCCGCCTTCGCCAGGCATTGGCGACAAGCTCAGCAGGAAGCTGCCGGGACAACCGGGCGTGGCACCTTCATTCCCTTGACCTTCGCGCCGGGAGAAGCCTTCCAGTTCGACTGGAGCGAAGACTGGGCGGTCATTGCCGGGGTAAAAACCAAACTCCAGGTTGCCCAACTGAAACTCTCCTACAGCCGGGCGTTCTTCCTGCGGGCCTATCCGTTGCAGACCCACGAGATGCTGTTCGATGCCCATAATCACGCCTTCCGGGTGGTAGGTGGCGTTCCAAGGCGCGGCATCTACGACAATATGAAGACGGCGGTGGATCGGATCCGGAAAGGCAAAGCTCGGGACATCAACACCCGTTTCAAGGCCATGGTCAGCCACTTCCTATTTGAGGCCGAGTTCTGCAATCCAGCCTCTGGTTGGGAGAAGGGGCAGATCGAGAAGAATGTTCAGGACTCCCGACATCGCATCTGGCAGGGTGCGCCGGCCTTCGAGAATCTGGATGCCCTCAATGCCTGGCTGGAACAGCGATGTCTGACGCTGTGGCAAGAATTGAGACACCCTGAATTGCCCGGCACGGTCGCAGACGCCTGGGCCGATGAACTGGCTCTACTGATGGCAGTGCCAACCCCTTTCGATGGGTTCGTCGAACATACCAAGCGTGTCTCACCAACCTGCCTGATCAACTTCGAGCGTAACCGTTATAGCGTCCCGGCCTCATTTGCCAATCGGCCAGTCAGTTTGCGGGTCTACGCCGATCATCTCGTCGTAGCAGCAGAAGGTAACGTGATCGCCGAGCATTCGCGCGTGATTGATCGCCGCCATCACGATTCAAGTCAAACCATCTATGACTGGCGCCACTATCTTTCGGTCTTGCAACGTAAGCCGGGCGCTTTAAGGAATGGTGCGCCCTTTGCAGAATTCCCCGATGGCTTCAAGCGCCTCCAGTCGTCGCTCATGAAGCGGCCAGGTGGTGACCGGGAGATGGTCGAGATTCTTGCCCTGGTTCTACATCACGATGAGCAAGCGGTACTGACGGCGGTCGAGATGGCCCTCGATGCAGGCGTTCCCTCGAAGCAGCATGTGCTCAATCTGCTTGGGCGATTGGTGGAGTTGCCGCCACCGGCGCCGATTGATGCGCCTCAGGCACTGGTGCTGAAGATTGAACCGCTCGCCAACGTCACACGTTACGACAGTCTGCGGGAGGTGCGTCATGTTGCCTGAGGCCATGGTCACTACTTTGAAATCCCTGAAGCTCTTCGGTATGGCACAAGCCATTGAGGAACTGGCTGCCCAGAGTTCGCCGGCCTATCTGAATGCACAATCAATTCTGGACAGCCTGCTCAAGGCCGAATTGGCTGAACGAGAGGTCCGCTCGGTCAATTACCAGATGAAGATTGCCCGTTTCCCTGCTTACCGTGATCTGTCGGGATTCGATTTCACGCAGAGTGTCGCCAATGAGGCTCTGGTGCGCCATCTCCACCGTGGAGAGTTCATGGATTCAGCTCACAACGTTGTGCTCATCGGTGGGCCAGGCACCGGCAAGACCCATCTGGCCACCGCCATCAGTGTGCAGGCCATCATGCATGCTCATCAGCGTGTCCGCTTCTTCTCGACGGTCGATTTGGTCAACGCTCTGGAACAGGAGAAGCAGTCAGGCAAGCAGGGGCAGATTGCCAACCGTCTGGTGCATGCTGATCTAGTGATCCTTGATGAACTGGGCTATTTACCGTTCAGTCAGAACGGTGGTGCTTTGCTGTTCCATCTCATGAGTAAGCTCTACGAGAAGACCAGCCTGATCATCACGACCAATCTGAGTTTCTCTGAATGGGCCAGCATCTTTGGCGATCCGAAGATGACTACTGCACTGCTCGACCGGCTGACTCATCACTGCCATATCGTCGAAACGGGCAACGAAAGTTACCGTTTCAGGAACAGTTCAACCAAGGTTAGCAAGGAGGTGAAGACTAGAAATCCATCTGTGACTTGAGCCATACTGAGGCTCATCGGGTGGGTCAGATTTCAGTGCAAATCCCGGGTCAGTTTTACGTGCAACTCAACACTATGATGGTTCTCCAAGCAGTGTTGAGGCCGTTCGGTTAAATGTCGAGCGGTCTGGTGAGATAGGTCAGCTTATTGCTGGTAATTTCAAATCCAGCATTGTCTTGGTTCCGCTCCAGGATATTGATGCGGAGACCGGTGCTCGCATCGATTACCGCTCATTGTCTCAAGAGCTAGAAAAGATACGCGGCAAGTACGAATCTGATCGCATCAAGCTTCACATCACTGGCTTTGCGAAAGTTGTTGGTGATCTGCTAGATGGTTTGATGCAGGTAATGTTGTTTTTCGCTATGGCGATTGCAGTTTGTACTTTAGTTCTTTATTGGTACACCCGCTGCGCCAGAAGTACGGTTCTAGTTGTCCTTTGTTCGATGGTTGCGGTTGTCTGGTTGCTCGGGCTTCTGCCTACCTTGGGCTACGAACTTGACCCATACTCAATATTGGTGCCTTTCCTCGTCTTCGCCATCGGCATGAGTCACGGAGCCCAGAAGATGAACGGCATCATGCAGGACATCGGGCGTGGAACCGACAAGCTGGTCGCCGCCCGCTTCACCTTCCGCCGCCTGATCCTGGCTGGTGTCACCGCCCTGCTGGCCGATGCAGTGGGCTTTGCCGTGCTTATGGTCATCAAGATCCAGGTCATCCAGGATCTCGCCATTACGGCCAGTATCGGCGTAGGGGTGCTGATTTTCACCAACCTCGTGCTGCTACCAATTTTGCTCTCTTTCACGGGGGTTAGCCCCATCGCTGCCAAACGTAGCCTGAGTGCCGAAATCTCGGAAACCCAAGATCAGCATCAGGCAAAGCACCCGTTTTGGGCATTCCTTGATTTGTTCACACAGAAAAAATGGGCGGCGATTGCGGTATCCATTGGCATAGCAATGGGTACCTTCGGACTTGTTGTCAGTTTCCAGTTGAAGATTGGGGATACCGACCCAGGGGCTCCGGAGCTTAGGGCTGACTCGCGCTATAACAAGGACAATGCATTCATGGTGGCTAATTATGCTGCCAGCAGTGATATCTACATCGTCATGATTAAGACGCCGCAGTATGCTTGTGCGCTATATGACACGGTAATGGCTGTGGATGCGCTGGAACGTCAACTGCAACAACTTCCAGGTGTTGAATTGACCTCCTCCTTGGCTGGCTTATCGAAAGCGGCCAGTGCTGGGCTAAACGAGGGGAGTGCAAAGTGGTTTGAGGTTCCTCGCTCTCAGGACATGCTCAACGCAATTGTGACGCGTGCACCGCGCGAACTGTTTAACCAACAGTGCGATATGACGACTCTTTATGTGTATCTGAAAGACCACAAGGCAGATACGCTGACCCGTGTTGTTGAAACTGTCGAAGCCTTCGCTCAGAAGTACGGCACCGAAGAAATTCAGTTCCTAAACGCAGCTGGGAATGCGGGTATCGAAGCAGCCACGAATATCGTGGTTAAGAAGGCCAACGTCGAAATGCTGCTGCTTGTATATGCGGCTGTTATCGTCCTCGCATTTATTACATTCCGCTCATGGAGGGCAGTTGTGTGTGCTGTCTTGCCATTGATGCTGACCTCGGTTCTCTGCGAGGCACTCATGGTCTGGCTGAATATCGGAGTCAAGGTAGCCACTTTGCCAGTAATTGCCTTAGGGGTTGGCATCGGGGTCGATTACGCCCTTTACATTATGACCGTTACCCTGGCTCGACTTAAAGAAGGAATGACGCTCTCAGAGGCTTATTACAACGCATTGATCTTTACGGGCAAGGTTGTTGTGCTGACCGGCATTACTCTTGGAATTGCGGTTGCTACTTGGGCATGGTCTCCAATCAAATTCCAAGCGGATATGGGGATTCTTCTTGCATTCATGTTTGTCTGGAACATGCTGGGCGCTTTGATCCTATTGCCTGCGTTGGGTCATTTCCTGCTCCGGCCTAAAAAATCGCTCGTCTCTAAGATCAACAAGGAGTAACGCCATGTATCGCCACATGTTGGTTCCACTCGATGGCTCTGAATTGGCAACCAGTCTAATCTCTGAAGCAGTTGAGTTCGCTCGGACTCTTGGTGCGCAGATTACATTCTTCACAATGCGCGAGGATTTTGGTGCGACAGAGTCGGGAGCCCTTAGCAGATCGCTGTCGCCTGAAACCTACCAGGAATTGGCCGCAGGGGATGCTAATGCGATAGTTTCCAAGGCGCTCGCGGCGGCGGGCGCCTACAAACTTCAGGCGGAAGGCGTAGTTCGTACTGGAGGCAAGCCATATCAATTAATCCTCTCAGTAGCAGAGGAAAAAGGATGTGATTTGATTTATATGGCCTCACATGGCCGTCGTGGTCTTCGGGGACTTTTTCTCGGTTCGCAGACTCAAAAGGTTTTGGCGCACACAAAAATTCCTGTACTTGTTGCAACTGTTGAGTCCAATGCGGGGGCCGATTTTGCTCGTTCGGCTGTTGGGCGCATTCAAGATGAACATCGCACGATTGCCGTTATATTGAGTGGATTGCGTAATAGTGCCGAGCAACTGCGGGACGGTGCAACGGCTATAGATATGGCGCTTCTCCAGGACATGGTTTCATACATGACCTTATTTCCTGAGCGACTACATCATCCCAAGGAAGAGCAATATCTATTCGCCCACTTAAGAAAAAAGACTGCTGAATTAGATGAAGTAATCAATTTGCTTGAGGCGGAGCATCGTGATGGTGCTTCCCTGTTGCAAGAGGTTTCAGATCTCCTGAGGAAGCTTGATACCGATCCAGTTTTGAGCCGTCAGGCTGTAGCGCAAAGCATTGAGCGCTTTGTTGATTCGCAATGGCATCACCTGAATACCGAAGAAAAGCTAATCCTTCCGTCAGCTAAGCAGCACCTCGCTGAGTCTGAATGGCAGGAGATCGAAATGGCGTTTTCCGTAAATGGCGATCTCAGGCGTGGAAGCGAGGATGACCTTCGCTTCCAGGAATTGTTTGTAAAGCTAACCAACCGGTCCAGTTTGATCTGACGTCGAATGAATGTACTAATAGTCCACGCGCACCCAGAACCAAAATCGTTCAGCGGTGCATTAATGCGTACTGCATTTGAAGAGTTCACCAGTCAAGGACATAGCGTCCTTATTTCCGACTTATATGCGATGAAGTGGAATCCAGTGGCCAGTTCGGGAGACTTTTGTCGGCGAACAAATAAGGACTATCTCGTTTATGCCATGGAGCAGCGGCACAACTACGAGAACGGAAGTTTGGCGGACGACGTCGCTGCGGAGATTGAAAAAGTTAAGTGGTGCGACCTATTGGTTTTCAACTTTCCTATTTACTGGTTTTCAGAACCGGCTATTTTAAAAGGTTGGATCGACCGAGTAATGGTTTCTGGATTGTTTTACGGAGGTCGTCGGATTTACAGCGCTGGTGGGATGCGTGGTAAGCGGGCGATGGTGACAGTCACGCTCGGTGGTCGTGAGCATATGTTCGGTCCTGAAGCTATTCACGGGGAGTTGGAGGCCATGCTTCGACCTCTGCTGCAAGGGACTTTTGGCTACTGTGGCTTTGGAGTATTGCCGCCCTTTGCAGCCTATCACGTGCCCTATATAAGCGATTATGCGCGAAATAAGATTTTAAATGACTATCGTCAATGGTTGGGTGACTTGAATTCATTAACGCCTGTACGCATGCCAAGCTTAGAACACTTTGATCAAGAGTTTAGACCGCTGTAAGCGGATGTAGGCTTGAGATTAATCCCTCTGCGCTGACGATACGGGAAGTCTCCTCCAATGTCGTCAGAGTACTTTGCCCAGAGCATGTCTCTGGGTTTTTTTTAGTACATTGTTATGCACTCGACACCCCCCCCGTTTTGGGTAACAGTGGGCTTTAAAGTCAGTTGGGCGTCGATTCCACACAAAGTACAAATGGCCGGTCTGTACTCAGAACCGGCCTATTCTCTAACAGGATTGGACCGACTGCTTTGGCCGAAGGCCAGAAGCTTTTAAGCGATAGTGTGCAATAAAAAGAGGGAGCTAATTGCTCCCTCTTTTCACAAACGCGTTTTACGGATTTTTTATTCGTGGTGCTGCCAAAATTTACGAATTTTTTATTCGATTTACGAGTTTTTTATCCTGAAATAGCAATTGCAATGAAAAGGGGGAGCTAATGCTCCCCCTTTTTCAAACTCGTGTTACGAGCTTTTGATCCTCAAATACACCGGAATCAGCCAGCGAAGTTGGCCTCGGCGAAGCACCAGTTAACCAACGAGGCCAGGTAGGTTTCGACGAACTTCGGACGCATGTTGCGGTAGTCGATGTAGTAGGCGTGTTCCCAGACGTCAACGCAGAGCAGGGCCTTGTCACCGGTGGTCAGCGGGGTGCCGGCGGCGCCCATGTTGACGATGTCGACGGAGCCGTCAGCTTTCTTGACCAGCCAGGTCCAGCCGGAACCGAAGTTGCCGACGGCAGAGGTCTGGAAGGCGGTCTTGAAGGCGTCGAGCGAACCCCACTTGGCGTTGATGGCATCAGCCAGCGCGCCCTTCGGAGCGCCGCCGCCGTTCGGGGTCAGGCAGTTCCAGAAGAAGGTGTGGTTCCAGACCTGGGCCGCATTGTTGTACACGCCGCCAGCCGGCGCCTTCTTGACGATGGCTTCGAGGTCGAGGTTTTCGTACTCGGTACCCTTGATCAGGTTGTTCAGGTTGGTGACATAGGCCTGATGGTGCTTGCTGTAGTGGTAGTCAAAGGTCTCGGCCGACATGTGCGGGGCGAGGGCATCTTTGGCAAACGGCAGGGCGGGCAGTTGATGTTCCATTTATGTTCTCCGTTGGGTTTGATGGGGGTAAAGCGAAAATTCTAGTCAGCTTCCGGGTCTGCGACAACCTGATTGACGGTGGCTTCGGCCGCACCGACGGAAAATCTCAATTTGAGCAGGTCGCCGGCGTTGAGTTGGCTGGTGTTACGTACCGCCCGCCCGTCGGTTCCGATGGCGAGTGTATAGCCTCGTGACAGGACGGCGTGCGGGTCAAGCTGGCTAAGACTGCTGGCCAGTGCATTTAGTTTCCCGGATTGTTGAGAAATCGCCCACTGACTTTGTCGGGTCAGGCGGTATTTGAAATGAGTCAGGCCTTCTGCCAGCTTTTCCGGGCGGGGGCGGGCGCTGCTATGGCGCAGGGAGAGCGCTTGCAGGCGTACGGCACAGTGTTCGCTTTGCCGGCGCAGGGCATGCTGGAGCCGGCTGCCAAAGGCGGCCGTTTCGCGCTGGCGCTGGCGCAGGCGTTCGGCTGGGTGAACCAGACGGGCGGCCAGCCAGTCGAGGCGTTGCAGGTGGTCGGATAGCGTACGGTCGAGGCGGCGCCCGAGCTGGTTTTCCAACAGGAGCAGGCGGTCGACCAGAGCCTCGCGATCCGGGCTGGCCAGTTCGGCTGCCGCCGTTGGTGTCGGGGCGCGCAGGTCGGCGGCGAAATCGGCAATGGTGAAATCGGTTTCATGGCCGACTCCCGAGATGACCGGAATGGGCGAGGTGTGGATGGCGCGGGCAAGGCTTTCGTCGTTGAAAGCCCAGAGGTCTTCGATACTGCCGCCGCCGCGACACAGTATGATCGCATCACAATCGCTGTGACCGGCCTGAGTGACAGCCTCGGTAATTTTGACGCCGGCACCGTCGCCCTGGACCGGGGTCGGGAAAATCCTGATGCCAATGTGCGGGGCACGCCGCTGCAGTGTCGTCAGAACATCGCGCAGGGCGGCGGCCTGCAGGCTGGTGACGATAGCCAGACGGCGGGGAAAGGACGGTAGTGGTCGCTTGCTGGCGGGGGAAAAAAGTCCCTCACCCTCAAGTTTCGCCTTGAGTTGCAGGAAGCGTTCGAAGAGGTCGCCCTGACCGGCCCGCCGGATGGCTTCGACATTGAGCTGGAATTCGCCACGTGGCTCATAGAATGAAACGAGGATGCGGGCTTCAATCTTCTGGCCGTTTTCCAGCCGCCAGCCCAGGACTTGTGCCCGGCTGCGCCACATGACGCAACGCACCTGGGCGCTGGCGTCCTTGAGTGAAAAATAGACGTGACCGGAGGCGGCGTAGGTCAGGTTGGAGATTTCGCCACCCACCCAGGTCAGGGGAAACGCAGTTTCCAGGCAATCCCTTACCTGCCGGTTGAGGCTGGATACGCTGAGGACGGAGTTACCGACAGGAGGGGTGGGCATTGGCATGGGCTGATTGTAACCTGTGCTAGTTATTTTTAAGTTGTCGTTGACAGGGCTTTGTTTTGTTAAATCATTGATTTAAAAGGGTGTAAATAACATGCCTCGTTTTTTGGCACAGTGTAAAAAATCCTTTGGTTGGTAGGGGTTAGCGCACTTGATGACAACACATTCACAGACTTATCCACAGGTTTTGGGGATAAGCTGCGGCAAGCCCGACATTTCGTCGCTTGCCCTGCGGCGGGGGGCAGGGCAAAATTGCAGGCTAATATTCCACCAAGGATAAATTACGTGTTTGCTATCGTTCAAGCGGCCGGCTGGCCGATCTGGCCATTGCTCCTGGCTTCGGTTATTTCCGTCGCACTGATTATCGAGCGCGTCGTTGCCCTGCGCCGTGCCAAGGTGGTACCAGCCGGGCTGTTGCAACGCGCGGTTGGCGAGTTCAAGCGTGGCGCCAATAACGACAAGCTCCTTGAGGAACTCGACCGCCATTCGCCGCTCGGTCGCGTGCTGTCGGCCGGCTTGCGCAACGTCAATGCGTCGCGCGAAATCATGAAGGAGTCGATCGAGGAAGCCGGGTCCGCCGTCTCCCACGAACTGAACCGCTACCTGACGACGCTCGGCACCATCGCCTCGATCAGCCCGCTGATGGGTCTGTTCGGCACGGTGGTCGGGATGATCGAAATTTTCGGCTCGCAATCGCCGAGCGGCGCCAACCCGATGCAACTGGCGCACGGTATTTCCGTCGCCCTGTACAACACCGGGTTCGGCTTGGTCATCGCCATTCCCAGCCTGATTGCCTGGCGGCATTTCCGGGCGCTGGCCGATGGCTTCGTTGTCGAGATGGAGCAGCAGGCCGTCCGCCTCGTCGAGTACATGCACGGCGACCGGAAGTAAGCGATGAATTTTCAGCGCGGTCGTAGCCGGGAAGAGCCGGAAATCAACCTGATTCCGATGATCGACGTGTTGCTCGTGATCATCATTTTCCTGATGCTGACCACCACCTACGCCAAGTTTTCGGGGCTGGAGATCAACCTGCCGACGGCCGATGCCAGCAAGCAGGCAGAACAGCCGAATGAAGTGGCGGTGGCGGTGACGGCGAGCGGACAGGTCCTGATCAACAAGTCGCCGTTGACCACCAGCGACGTCAAGTCGATCGCCGATGGTTTGCGCCGGGCAGCGGGTGGTCGCGAAGATCCGTTGATCGTCATCAACGCCGATGCAAAGGCGACGCATCAAAGCGTCGTCGATATCATGCAGGCGGCGCAGACGGCGGGTTATCCGCACATTTCCTTCGCCACGCAGAATCGCTGATGCTGGCGCGCTGGCTACAGCGACAGTGGTTCGAGCAACGCCGGCTGACGCCGGCGTTGTGGCTTTTGCTGCCGCTGGCCGGGCTCTATGGCATGTTGAGTTGGGTGAATCGTCGACTGGCGTTGCCTCGCCGGCTGCCGGTCCCGGTCATCGTTGTCGGCAACCTGATTGTCGGCGGTGCCGGCAAGACGCCCCTGACCCTGTGGCTGGCCGAGCAACTGACCATGCGGGGCTGGCGGCCGGGCATCATCAGCCGTGGTTACGGGCGCAGGGGCGATGGCGTCATGGGGGTGAGGCCAGATGCCTTGCCGAATGAGGTTGGCGACGAGCCCTTGCTGCTTGCCCGGCGGAGTGGCATTCCGGTCTGGGTCGGGCGACGGCGCGCCGAGGCGGGAGCGGCCTTGCTCGATGCACATCCCGAGGTCAATGTTCTGCTCTGTGATGATGGTTTGCAGCATTACGGGCTGGCCCGCGATATCGAACTGGTCGTTTTTGATGCGCGCGGTGCCGGCAATGGCTGGCGTTTGCCGGTCGGGCCGCTGCGCGAGCCGCTCAGGCGACTGGCGACAGTCGATGCCGTGGTCGGCAACGATTTCACGGGGGCGCTCCCGGTCACGGTGCCGAGGTTTCCGATGCTGCTCAAGCCGGGCCATTTTTATCGCCTCGATGATCCGATGCAGACTTGTTCGGTGGATAGCCTGCGCGGCCGTGGCCGCTTGTATGCGCTGGCCGGCATCGGCAATCCAGAGCGATTTTTTCAGACCCTGGGTTCGCTTGGTTTGAGCTGTGAAAATCATCCTTTTCCCGATCATCATGCCTATTCCTTGGGCGATCTGACTTTTGCCGGTGATGGCATCCTGCTGATGACCGAGAAGGATGCAGTAAAATGTGCCGGACTGACGGTGGGTGAAACTTGGGTTCTGCCCGTCGAGGCCGAGCTTTCGCCGGCCCTTATAGACCTGATTTTGGAGAAACTGCGTGGACGCCAGGCTGCTTGATATTCTCGTCTGCCCGATTTGCAAGGGCAATCTCGAACACCGCAAAGCCGACAAGGAACTGGTCTGCAAACCTTGCAAGATTGCTTTCCCGATCCGCGACGATATCCCCGTCATGCTGGAGGATGAAGCACGCCAGTTGTCGGCGGACGGGCAGTAATGTCCGGCCTTGCCTTCAAGGTCGTCATTCCGGCGCGCTACGCGTCTACGCGCTTGCCGGGCAAGCCCCTGCTCGATCTCGGCGGCAAGCCGATGGTTGTCCGGGTGGCCGAGCGGGCGCGGCTGTCGGGGGCGGAGGAGATCTGGGTGGCGACCGACCATCCTGACGTCCGGGCGGCTGCCGAGGCGCATGAGGTGGCTGCGCTGATGACGCGCGGCGATCACCCGACCGGCACTGATCGCCTGGCTGAGGTGGTCGAGCAGCGAGGCTGGGGGCGCGACACCATCATTGTCAATGTGCAGGGTGACGAGCCGCTGATCGAGCCTGAGGTGATCCTCCAGACGGCCCGCCAACTGGCCGTCAGTGGTGCCGATATTGCGACGGTGGCGCACCCGATCAACGATCCGGCCGATTTCTTCAATCCGAATGTCGTCAAGGTGGTGTGCCGGGCCGACGGTGATGCAGCGTATTTTTCTCGCGCACCGATTCCCTATGCCCGTGATCATTTTGCCAGAGAGGCCGGGGGCGAGACCTTGCCGGCTGACTTTCCGGCCTATCGCCATGTCGGGCTGTACGCCTACCGGGCCAGTTTTTTGAAGGCATTTTCCGGTTTGAGCGTGGCGCCGACCGAGCACTTCGAGTCGCTCGAGCAGTTGCGCGCCCTCTGGCATGGCTACCGGATCAGCGTTACTTTGATCGATGCCGCCCCGGCCCCGGGTGTCGATACGCCCGAAGACGCAGAGCGGATGCGCAAACTGTTTGACCGGCCCGGAAATAGCGAGTAATTTTCCGCTTCTAGAGAACGGCCACAACTGAAGCCGATAACAAGAATTTTTTAGACAAACCCGAGGGATTTTTCATGAAATTGATTCTGTTGGGCGCACCTGGCGCTGGCAAGGGAACGCAGGCAACTTTTATCTCCAAGCAGTTCGGCATTCCCCAGATTTCCACCGGCGACATGCTGCGTGCGCAGGTCAAGGCGGGTACCGCCCTCGGCCTGGAAGCCAAGAAGCATATGGACGCAGGCGGCCTGGTGCCGGACGCCGTCATTATCGGTATGGTCAAGGATCGTCTGACCCAGGATGACTGCAAGAACGGTTACCTGTTTGACGGCTTCCCGCGCACCATTCCCCAGGCTCAGGCCATGAAGGACGCTGGCGTGCCGATCGAGTTCGTTCTCGAAATCGACGTGCCGGACAGCGACATCGTCACCCGTATGGCAGGCCGTCGTGCCCACCTGGCTTCTGGCCGTACCTACCACGTCGTGTTCAACCCTCCCAAGGTTGAAGGCAAGGACGACGTAACCGGCGAGCCGCTCGTCCAGCGTGACGATGACAAGGAAGAAACGGTCAAGAAGCGTCTGGAAATCTACCATTCGCAAACCAAGCCGCTGGTCGATTTCTACGGCAAGTGGGCGGCCGAAGGCGATGCCAAGGCCCCTAAGGTACGCAAGGTGGCCGGCGTCGGCAGTGTCGACGGCATTACCAAGAGCGTTTTTGACGCACTGAAGTAAGGGAACAAGATGGCGGTGAAAAATGCCTTCTACGCACAGTCAGGGGGCGTTACCGCCGTCATCAATGCTACCGCCTGCGGCCTGATCCAGGCCGCACGGCGGCATCCCGATAAAATCGGCAAGGTTCTGGCTGGGCGCGACGGCATCATCGGTGCCCTGACCGAAGACCTCATTGATACCAGTCTCGAATCCGATGAAACGATTGCCCGCCTGCGCCATACGCCGGGCGGCGCTTTCGGTTCGTGTCGCTACAAGCTGAAAAGCCTGGAGCAGCACAAGGCCCAATACGAACGCCTGATTGAAGTTTTCAAGGCGCACGACATCGGTTATTTCTTCTACAACGGCGGTAACGATTCCATGGATACCGCCTGGAAGGTGTCGCAGATCGCCGAAAAAATGGGTTATCCGGTGGTTTGTGTCGGTGTCCCGAAAACGGTGGACAACGATCTGCCGCTGACCGACTGCTGCCCTGGTTTTGGTTCGGTCGCCAAATACGTGGCGACCTCAATCCGCGAAGCTGGCTACGACGTTGCGTCGATGGCGCGTACTTCAACCAAGATTTTTGTCCTCGAAGTCATGGGTCGCCACGCCGGCTGGATTACCGCCGCCTGTGGACTGGCTTCTGAGACTGTTGGCGCACCGCCGCACATCCTGCTTTTTCCCGAAGTCCCGTTTGATCCCGAGCGTTTCCTGGCGCGTGTCGATGCCTGCGTCAAGGAATACGGCTATTGCACGGTGGCAGTTTCCGAGGGGTTGTCCGATGCCGATGGCAAGCTGATTGCCGAGTCGGGCACCAAGGATGCCTTTGGTCATTCGCAACTGGGGGGCGTTGGCCAGATGGTGGCCCAGCTGATCAAGGATAAATTGGGCTACAAATACCACTGGGCACTGGCCGACTACCTGCAGCGTTCGGCCCGCCACCTCGCCTCGCGCACCGATCTCGAGCAGGCGCATGCGCTCGGTGTGGCCGCGGTAGACCTCGCCTTGCAGGGCAAGAATGCGGTTATGGCGACCATTGAACGCCTGGCCGACAAACCCTATCGCTGGGCTATCGGCGATGCACCACTGGCCGATATCGCCAATGTCGAGCGCAAGATGCCGGCCGAGTTCATCACGCCGGATGGTTTTCATATCACCGATGCCTGCCGGACCTATCTGCAGCCCTTGATCGAAGGCGAGGAACCGCCGCCTTATCGCAATGGCCTGCCGGATTATGTATGCTTAAGTAATATTTCAGTGCCAAGGAAACTGCCGTTATTTGCAGTCTGATTTTTTGTTAGTCCACAAGGGGGAGAGCAAATGAGTTCAGCGTTGTTACTGGCGCTTGGTTGCGCCGTATTGGCAGTCCTGTATGGCTGGATTTCCAGTCAGCAGATCCTTGCGTTGCCCGCCGGTAATGCCCGCATGCAGGAAATCGCCAAGGCTATCCAGGAAGGTGCGGAAGCGTATCTGAGCCGACAGTACAAGACCATTGCCATGGTCGGCGTGGTTCTCTTTGTGGTCATTGGCGTTATTCCCAAGCTGGGCTGGCTGACCGCCTTTGGTTTCCTGATCGGTGCCGTGCTCTCCGGGGCAGCCGGTTTTATCGGCATGAACGTTTCGGTGCGGGCCAATGTCCGCACGGCTGAAGCTGCCCGTAATGGCATCGCACCCGCTCTCGACGTCGCCTTCAAGGGCGGCGCCATCACCGGCATGCTGGTGGTTGGCCTCGGCCTCATCGGCGTGGCCGGTTATTACGCTTTCCTCAAGTCAATCGGCGGCTCGGCTGATCTCCATCACGTCATCGAGCCGCTGGTCGGCCTGGCTTTCGGTTCCTCGCTGATTTCCATCTTCGCCCGTCTTGGCGGCGGTATTTTTACCAAGGGCGCCGACGTCGGTGCTGACCTGGTGGGCAAGGTTGAAGCAGGCATTCCCGAAGATGACCCGCGTAATCCGGCGGTGATCGCCGACAACGTCGGTGACAACGTCGGCGACTGTGCCGGCATGGCCGCCGACCTGTTCGAAACCTATGCCGTGACCGTTGTTGCGACGATGGTTCTGGCGGCGCTGATCATCAAGACGACGGTTGGCCTCGGTGAAAACCTGGTGCTCTACCCGCTGGCGCTTGGCGGTGTCTCGATCATTGCTTCGATTGTCGGTTGCTATTTCGTCAAGGCGACTGAAGGTGGCAAGATCATGGCGGCTCTCTATCGCGGCCTAATCGTTGCCGGTGTATTGGCCCTGGCCTTCTACTATCCGGTGACCTCATGGCTGATCGGTGCCGGGGCAACGTTGCCTGACGGTACGGTGATCAATAC
Organism: Dechloromonas sp. HYN0024; assembly: GCF_003441615.1. Classification (NCBI taxonomy): domain Bacteria; kingdom Pseudomonadati; phylum Pseudomonadota; class Betaproteobacteria; order Rhodocyclales; family Azonexaceae; genus Dechloromonas; species Dechloromonas sp. HYN0024. The sequence continues at coordinate 828,337 of NZ_CP031842.1, forward strand.
CGCCACCATGTTTGGTTGCTCGGTTGTTGGCCTGGTGCTGACAGCGGCACTGGTGTGGATTACCGAGTACTACACCGGCACCGACTACGCGCCGGTCAAACACGTTGCTGCTGCATGCCAGACAGGTCATGCGACCAACATCATTGCCGGTATCGGTGTCTCGATGAAGGCGACTGCCTTGCCGGTGCTTTCCGTCTGCGCCGCGATCTATGCGGCCTTCGCGATGGGCGGGCTGTTTGGTATCGCCATTGCGGCGACCTCCATGCTGTCGATGGCCGGTATCGTGGTGGCGCTTGACGCTTACGGCCCGATCACCGACAACGCTGGCGGCATCGCCGAAATGGCCGAACTGCCGAAGGAAGTGCGCAATGTCACCGATCCGCTCGATGCCGTTGGTAACACCACCAAGGCGGTGACCAAGGGTTATGCCATCGGTTCGGCCGGCCTTGCTGCACTGGTCCTGTTTGCCGACTATACGCATGGTCTGGAAGCAGTATCCGGCAAGGTCTTTACCTTTGACCTGTCGAATCACCTAGTCATTATTGGTCTCTTCATCGGTGGCCTGATTCCCTTCCTGTTTGGCGCCATGGCCATGGAAGCAGTCGGTCGTTCGGCCAGCGCGGTCGTTGTTGAAGTGCGTCGCCAGTTCAAGGAAATCCCGGGCATCATGGAAGGGACGGCCAAGCCGGACTATTCGCGTGCGGTCGACATGCTGACCGTTGCAGCCATCAAGGAAATGATGATTCCCTCGATCCTGCCGGTCGCCGTGCCGATCGTCGTTGGCCTGATATTGGGTCCGGTCGCGCTGGGTGGCCTGCTGGTGGGGACCATCGTGACGGGTCTGTTCGTTGCTATTTCGATGACGACGGGCGGCGGCGCCTGGGATAACGCCAAGAAATACATCGAAGACGGCCATTTTGGTGGCAAGGGCTCTGATGCCCACAAGGCTGCTGTGACCGGTGATACGGTCGGTGATCCGTATAAAGATACGGCGGGTCCGGCCGTTAATCCGCTTATCAAGATCATTAATCTTGTCGCACTGCTCATTGTTCCGCTGATCGCCTGAATGAGTGTTGAGTAATAAAAAGGCGGTCTAGGCCGCCTTTTTACATTTCTTATAAATGCCATTGTCAAGCCAAGCTAGAATTGCAAAAAACAGAGGAGTGGCATGAGCGACGCTGCAAGTAAGTCCGCCGGAGTCGGCATTTCCGGGGTGCGGGAGGATATCCTGCACCACGATCCCTTACTGGATTGCCTGGTTGAACTGACGCGCATCCATGGTCGCCCCAGTACGCGAGCTGCGCTGGTGGCCGGTCTGCCCCTCGAAAAGGGCTCCTTGTCACCTTCCTTGTTCGGGCGTGCGGCCGGGCGTGCCGGCCTGTCGGCCAAGGTGGTCAGGCGCCCTCTGGCGCGTATCGATGACTTGCTGTTGCCTGCGGTTCTGCTGCTGAACAATGAAGAGGCCTGTGTCCTGCTCGGCTGGGACGAAGGCGGGCAAAGCGCCCGCCTGCTCTTTCCCGAAACAGGTCAGGGTTCGGTTCTGCTGTCGCGTGACGAACTGACTGAGCGCTATTCCGGCATTGCCATCTTCGCCCGGCCACATTTCCGCTTTGACAGCCGCACCCCGGAGGTAGGCGAGGTCAAGCTGCGCCATTGGTTCTGGGGGGCGTTGGCCGATCAGTGGCAGGTCTATCGTGACGTACTGGGTGCTGCCTTGCTGATCAATGTGATCGCCCTGGCCATGCCGCTATTCACGATGAACGTTTATGACCGGGTGGTGCCGAATCGGGCCATCGAGACCCTGTGGATGCTCGGTCTTGGGGTCATTCTGGTCATTGGTGTCGACATGATGCTGCGACTCTTGCGCGGCTATTTCCTCGATCTGGCCAGTGCGCGTATTGATATGCAACTGTCCGCAAAGATCATGGAGCGTGTGCTTGGTGTGCGTATGGAAGCACGGCCTTCTGCGGTCGGTGCCTTTTCATCGAACCTTCGATCATTCGAGTCGGTGCGTGATTTCATCACCTCGGCTTCGGTCACCGCATTCATTGACCTGCCCTTTGCCCTGCTCTTCGTGATGGTTATCGCCATCATTGCCTGGCAGTTGATCATCCCGGTCCTGCTGGCCATTGTCTTCGTGGTCATCTACGCCTACATCCTGCAGCACAAGATGCATGCCTTGTCGGAAACGACCTATCGCGCTAGCGCCCTGCGCAACGCGACATTGATCGAAAGTCTGACGGCGCTGGAAACGATCAAGACCCAGGGGGCTGAAGGCGTCATGCAGTCGAAGTGGGAAAAGAGCGTGGCCTTCGTGTCACGGGTCAACAACCAGATGCGCTTCCTGTCGGCGGCAGCGACCAACGGGGCGATGGAAATCCAGCAACTGGTCAATGTTGTCGTCGTGATTGCCGGCGTGTACATGATTGGTGATGGCAAGCTCAGTATGGGCGGCCTGATTGCCTGCACCATGCTGACTTCGCGGGCGGTGGCGCCGCTCGGGCAGATGGTTGGCCTGCTGATGCAATATCACAATGCCAAAGTGTCCCTTTCCTCGCTCGAGCAGATCATGACCAATCCGATCGAACGACCTGCTGATGCCAGTTTCGTTCATCGGCCCGAGCTCAAAGGAAATATCGAATTCCGTGATGTTCAGTTCAGCTACCCGAAGTCCCAGGTCGCCGCCCTGAAAGGGCTGACCTGCAAAATTAACGCCGGTGAAAAGGTCGTCGTAATCGGCCGTATCGGCTCCGGCAAGACGACCCTGCAAAAACTGTTGCTCGGCCTGTATCAGCCGACCGAAGGCGCGGTCAGCATCGACGGGGTCGATCTTCGCCAGCTTGATCCGGCCGATCTGCGACGAAACATTGGCTACGTGGCCCAGGATGTCACACTGTTCTATGGCACCTTGCGCGAGAACATCGCCATCGGCGCGCCTTATGCCGAGGATGCGGCGATCGTTGCGGCGGCCGAGGCGGGCGGATTGACGGAGTTTGTCAATCGCCATCCGGATGGTTTCGACATGATGATCGGTGAGCGCGGCGACTCGCTGTCTGGTGGACAGCGTCAGGGCGTGGCCATTGCCCGCGCCTTCCTCATGGACCCGCCTATCCTGTTGCTCGATGAGCCGACCAGTGCGATGGATTTCTCCTCCGAGCAGCAGTTCAAGGACCGGTTGCGGCAGATCGCCGGCCACAAGACCATTATTATCGTGACCCATCGCAACAGTCTGCTTGACCTGGCGACCCGGGTGCTGGTGGTCGATGATGGTCGGATTGTCGCGGATGGACCGCGTGACCAGGTGATTCAGGCCCTGCAGAGCGGTCGGGTCGGGAGAGCATCATGAAGCGCCTGATAGCGGTTTTCAACGCCCTGCACGCCTGGCTGGAAGGCATCGCCCAACGCGCTGCGCCTAATGTCGAAAGGCTACTCGGCCGCCTGCCCAGTCGTGAGGAAATCGACGTCGTCGATTTTGCCACCGATGCCGATCTCGCAATGCTGCGCCAGGAGCCGCTGCGGGCTCGTGTTCTGCTGCGTTCCATCGGTATTGTTTTTGCCGTGTTCATCCTTTGGGCCGCCGTCGCCAAGCTCGACGAGGTGACTCGCGGCGAGGGGCGGGTCATTCCTTCAAAGCAAGTCCAGGTGCTGCAGAGCATCGATGGCGGGCTGGTCTCCGAAATTCTGGTCAAAGAGGGTGACATCGTTCAGCCCAACCAGTTGTTGGTCAAAATTGATGAAACCCGGTTTGTCTCGTCGGTAAAGGAGAATCAGGCCCAGTATCTCGGTCTGGTCGCCAAGGCGGCCCGGCTGCGGGCGATTTCCGAAGGAAAGCTGTTTGTCCCGCCGGCCGAGGTGGTCAAGGCCGATGCGGCGATCGTTGATCAGGAGCGCCAGTTCTACGAGGCCAGAAACAGTGAGCTGACCGCTGCTGTCTCGATTGCCCGTCAGCAACTGGCCCAGCGACAGCAGGAACTGAACGAGGCGCAAGCTAAGCGTGCACAGGCATCACAAGGTTACGATCTGACCTCGAGGGAACTGTCGGTGACCCGTCCGCTGATCAATTCCGGCGCGGTGTCCGAAGTCGAACTGCTTCGTCTGGAGCGCGATGTTTCGCGCTACCGGGGTGAGCGCGATATGGCATCGGCCCAGATTTCGCGGGTTCAGGCCGCCATCAACGAGGCGCAGCGCAAGATCGAGGAGGTCGAACTGACTTTCCGTAACGATGCCAGCAAGGAGCTTTCCGAAACCATGGCCAAGCTCAATAGCCTGGCCGAAGGTAGCGTCGCCCTGTCTGATCGGGTCAAACAGTCGTCGATTCGTTCGCCGGTCAAAGGCACGGTCAAGCGACTGCTGGTCAATACGGTGGGCGGTGTCATCCAGCCCGGCAAGGACATGATCGAAATTGTTCCACTCGAAGACGCCCTCCTGCTCGAAGCGCGAGTGCAACCGAGAGATATCGCTTTTCTCCATCCGGGGCAGCCCGCCATCGTCAAGTTCACCGCCTATGACTTTTCCATCTACGGGGGCCTCGAAGGCACGCTTGAACATATTGGTGCCGACACGGTCATGGACGAGAAAGGCAACGCCTTCTATACGGTTCGCGTGCGGACCAACAAGCCCGGCTTCGGTGATGCCAATTTGCCGATCATCCCTGGCATGGTCGCCGAGGTCGATATTCTGACCGGCAAGAAGAGTGTCCTGGCCTATTTGATCAAGCCGGTCCTGCGTGCCAAGAGCGTCGCCATGACGGAGCGCTGATGAAACACTGGATCATCGATCGGGATGGCGTGCTTCTGCCTTCGTGGTGTGAGGCTTTTCCTCAGGCCTGCGTTCTTCAGCCGGATGAACTCGCCAAGCGCCCCCCGGGCGATTTGGCGGTTCTGTGGTGTCGTTGCCGCGCAGGGGAAACTGCTGACAGCGTGTTGCGCCAGGTCGAGTTGAATCCGGGCGAGTTTGCCGTTGTGTTGGCGGATGAGCCTGACGAAACCGTGGTTGCCGAATCGCTCGCACTCGGGGCTTCTGGATGCTGCAATACGCATGCAGCGCCGGAAGTGCTTCGTCAGGTTGCGCTGGTTGTCGAAAACGGCGGCCTGTGGGTTGGCCAAACACTATTGCGGCGTCTGGTGGGTAGCGCTTCACGGGTTCTTGCGTCGCGTGCTGACAGTCACAAGGAGGGTGAATGGCTGTCCCTCCTTTCAGACCGCGAAGCCCAGGTCGCCCGCCACGTGGCAGGCGGTGCGAGCAACCGTGAAATCGCCAATCAATTGTCGATCACCGAGCGAACCGTCAAGGCCCACCTTTCAGCCATTTTTGAAAAGCTTGGTTTGCGCGACCGGCTTCAACTCTCGCTACGCATCAACGGCTTAAATATGTAACGCCGTAAGTTGCTCATACCGCTGTGCCTTAGCTTCATCTGGCATCAGGTAACTACCGCAAGCCCTATAAATTCGGTCAGCGTTCCGGCTTTCCGCAACTCTCTGTTGCCGTCAGCCAGTAGAACACATGCCAGACAACGCGATGCCCTGCGCCCCCCCTCGGCTACTTTCAATGGCCATGCATCCGCCGAAAGCGGAAATATTTCACGTTTTCCCTCAAGACTGTACTTTGGTGCAATGGTTTGTCGGTATTGATACATCTACACTTTTAACATTGTTAATCGTGTCTGGAGTATCACCATGGCTCAAGTTCAAGTTGTCGCTCAGGTTTCCGTTCTTTCTGGCCAGGCATTTGCTCGCGACGGCGCCGGAAACATGCGGCGCCTCAAGCTTGGCGATGCGATACACGAAGGCGAGAGCGTCGTTGCCGCCAATGGTGCAAACGTTGTCCTGACGCTTGTCGATGGCCGGGAAATGACTGTTCCGGCGGGCCAAACGGCCCGTATTGATGCCGAAGTGGTGGCGAGCAGTCTTCCCGATGCGACCGATAGTGCTGTGGCAAATACCCCCAAGGGGTTTGAAAAAATTGCCCAGGTCCTGAAGTCCGGTGGTGATCTGGACTCCCTACTCGAAGAAGAAGCGCCGGCCGCAGGCCTGATTGGCCAGGGCGGGAATGAAGGACACACATTTGTCGAACTGTTGCGTATTGTTGAAAGCGTCGATCCGTTGGCGTATCAGTTTGGGACTGAGCGGGGGCGTCCGCTGGAAACAATTGAAGGTGCTCCGCTGGGAAGTAACACAGTGACCCCGGTGCCGACCATCACCCTCGACGCTAACATCACGCCGGACGACGTGATCAATGCCAGTGAATCCGGCATCAGCATCGCCATTACCGGTATCGTCGGAGGCGATGCGAAGGTGGGTGACACTGTCACCCTGTCCATCAATGGCCAGGATTTTACTGGTCTGGTTCTGGCTGATAAGACCTTCAGTATTTCGGTTCCGAGCAGCGACCTGGTCGCCGACAGCGACAAGACCATTGATGCCAAGGTTACTACTAGCGACGCGGCCGGGAATATTGGCAGTGCGACTGACACTGAAAGCTACACTATCGACACCACGGCGCCGAGCGTTGTGGTGAACATTGTTGATGCCAGCCTCAACAATGCGGACAAAGTTTCGTCGGTCACCTTTACCTTCAGCGAAGCCCCGGTTGGCTTCACGCTGGCTGACATCACGGCAGTGGGTGGCACCGTAAGTGGCCTGGCCGCGACGGCAGACCCGCTCGTTTATACAGCGACCTTCACGGCGAACGACGGATTTACTGGCAACGGCAGCGTGACCGTCACCAACGGTAGCTACACTGATGCAGCTCTCAATGCTGGAACGGGTAACAACGACACGGTAGGCATCGACACCACGGCGCCGAGCGTTGTGGTGAACATTGTTGATGCCAGCCTCAACAATGCGGACAAAGTTTCGTCGGTCACCTTTACCTTCAGCGAAGCCCCGGTTGGCTTCACGCTGGCTGACATCACGGCAGTGGGTGGCACCGTAAGTGGCCTGGCCGCGACGGCAGACCCGCTCGTTTATACAGCGACCTTCACGGCGAACGACGGATTTACTGGCAACGGCAGCGTGACCGTCACCAACGGTAGCTACACTGATGCAGCTCTCAATGCTGGAACGGGTAACAACGACACGGTAGGCATCGACACCACGGCGCCGAGCGTTGTGGTGAACATTGTTGATGCCAGCCTCAACAATGCGGACAAAGTTTCGTCGGTCACCTTTACCTTCAGCGAAGCCCCGGTTGGCTTCACGCTGGCTGACATCACGGCAGTGGGTGGCACCGTAAGTGGCCTGGCCGCGACGGCAGACCCGCTCGTTTATACAGCGACCTTCACGGCGAACGACGGATTTACTGGCAACGGCAGCGTGACCGTCACCAACGGTAGCTACACTGATGCAGCCCTCAATGCTGGAACGGGTAACAACGACACGGTAGGCATCGACACCACGGCGCCGAGCGTTGTGGTGAACATTGTTGATGCCAGCCTCAACAATGCGGACAAAGTTTCGTCGGTCACCTTTACCTTCAGCGAAGCCCCGGTTGGCTTCACGCTGGCTGACATCACGGCAGTGGGTGGCACCGTAAGTGGCCTGGCCGCGACGGCAGACCCGCTCGTTTATACAGCGACCTTCACGGCGAACGACGGATTTACTGGCAACGGCAGCGTGACCGTCACCAACGGTAGCTACACTGATGCAGCTCTCAATGCTGGAACGGGTAACAACGACACGGTAGGCATCGACACCACGGCGCCGAGCGTTGTGGTGAACATTGTTGATGCCAGCCTCAACAATGCGGACAAAGTTTCGTCGGTCACCTTTACCTTCAGCGAAGCCCCGGTTGGCTTCACGCTGGCTGACATCACGGCAGTGGGTGGCACCGTAAGTGGCCTGGCCGCGACGGCAGACCCGCTCGTTTATACAGCGACCTTCACGGCGAACGACGGATTTACTGGCAACGGCAGCGTGACCGTCACCAACGGTAGCTACACTGATGCAGCTCTCAATGCTGGAACGGGTAACAACGACACGGTAGGCATCGACACCACGGCGCCGAGCGTTGTGGTGAACATTGTTGATGCCAGCCTCAACAATGCGGACAAAGTTTCGTCGGTCACCTTTACCTTCAGCGAAGCCCCGGTTGGCTTCACGCTGGCTGACATCACGGCAGTGGGTGGCACCGTAAGTGGCCTGGCCGCGACGGCAGACCCGCTCGTTTATACAGCGACCTTCACGGCGAACGACGGATTTACTGGCAACGGCAGCGTGACCGTCACCAACGGTAGCTACACTAATGCAGCCCTCAATACTGGAACGGGTAACAACGACACGGTAGGCATCGACACCACGGCGCCGAGCGTTGTGGTGAACATTGTTGATGCCAGCCTCAACAATGCGGACAAAGTTTCGTCGGTCACCTTTACCTTCAGCGAAGCCCCGGTTGGCTTCACGCTGGCTGACATCACGGCAGTGGGTGGCACCGTAAGTGGCCTGGCCGCGACGGCAGACCCGCTCGTTTATACAGCGACCTTCACGGCGAACGACGGATTTACTGGCAACGGCAGCGTGACCGTCACCAACGGTAGCTACACTGATGCAGCTCTCAATGCTGGAACGGGTAACAACGACACGGTAGGCATCGACACCACGGCGCCGAGCGTTGTGGTGAACATTGTTGATGCCAGCCTCAACAATGCGGACAAAGTTTCGTCGGTCACCTTTACCTTCAGCGAAGCCCCGGTTGGCTTCACGCTGGCTGACATCACGGCAGTGGGTGGCACCGTAAGTGGCCTGGCCGCGACGGCAGACCCGCTCGTTTATACAGCGACCTTCACGGCGAACGACGGATTTACTGGCAACGGCAGCGTGACCGTCACCAACGGTAGCTACACTGATGCAGCCCTCAATGCTGGAACGGGTAACAACGACACGGTAGGCATCGACACCACGGCGCCGAGCGTTGTGGTGAACATTGTTGATGCCAGCCTCAACAATGCGGACAAAGTTTCGTCGGTCACCTTTACCTTCAGCGAAGCCCCGGTTGGCTTCACGCTGGCTGACATCACGGCAGTGGGTGGCACCGTAAGTGGCCTGGCCGCGACGGCAGACCCGCTCGTTTATACAGCGACCTTCACGGCGAACGACGGATTTACTGGCAACGGCAGCGTGACCGTCACCAACGGTAGCTACACTGATGCAGCTCTCAATGCTGGAACGGGTAACAACGACACGGTAGGCATCGACACCACGGCGCCGAGCGTTGTGGTGAACATTGTTGATGCCAGCCTCAACAATGCGGACAAAGTTTCGTCGGTCACCTTTACCTTCAGCGAAGCCCCGGTTGGCTTCACGCTGGCTGACATCACGGCAGTGGGTGGCACCGTAAGTGGCCTGGCCGCGACGGCAGACCCGCTCGTTTATACAGCGACCTTCACGGCGAACGACGGATTTACTGGCAACGGCAGCGTGACCGTCACCAACGGTAGCTACACTGATGCAGCTCTCAATGCTGGAACGGGTAACAACGACACGGTAGGCATCGACACCACGGCGCCGAGCGTTGTGGTGAACATTGTTGATGCCAGCCTCAACAATGCGGACAAAGTTTCGTCGGTCACCTTTACCTTCAGCGAAGCCCCGGTTGGCTTCACGCTGGCTGACATCACGGCAGTGGGTGGCACCGTAAGTGGCCTGGCCGCGACGGCAGACCCGCTCGTTTATACAGCGACCTTCACGGCGAACGACGGATTTACTGGCAACGGCAGCGTGACCGTCACCAACGGTAGCTACACTGATGCAGCTCTCAATGCTGGAACGGGTAACAACGACACGGTAGGCATCGACACCACGGCGCCGAGCGTTGTGGTGAACATTGTTGATGCCAGCCTCAACAATGCGGACAAAGTTTCGTCGGTCACCTTTACCTTCAGCGAAGCCCCGGTTGGCTTCACGCTGGCTGACATCACGGCAGTGGGTGGCACCGTAAGTGGCCTGGCCGCGACGGCAGACCCGCTCGTTTATACAGCGACCTTCACGGCGAACGACGGATTTACTGGCAACGGCAGCGTGACCGTCACCAACGGTAGCTACACTGATGCAGCTCTCAATGCTGGAACGGGTAACAACGACACGGTAGGCATCGACACCACGGCGCCGAGCGTTGTGGTGAACATTGTTGATGCCAGCCTCAACAATGCGGACAAAGTTTCGTCGGTCACCTTTACCTTCAGCGAAGCCCCGGTTGGCTTCACGCTGGCTGACATCACGGCAGTGGGTGGCACCGTAAGTGGCCTGGCCGCGACGGCAGACCCGCTCGTTTATACAGCGACCTTCACGGCGAACGACGGATTTACTGGCAACGGCAGCGTGACCGTCACCAACGGTAGCTACACTGATGCAGCTCTCAATGCTGGAACGGGTAACAACGACACGGTAGGCATCGACACCACGGCGCCGAGCGTTGTGGTGAACATTGTTGATGCCAGCCTCAACAATGCGGACAAAGTTTCGTCGGTCACCTTTACCTTCAGCGAAGCCCCGGTTGGCTTCACGCTGGCTGACATCACGGCAGTGGGTGGCACCGTAAGTGGCCTGGCCGCGACGGCAGACCCGCTCGTTTATACAGCGACCTTCACGGCGAACGACGGATTTACTGGCAACGGCAGCGTGACCGTCACCAACGGTAGCTACACTGATGCAGCCCTCAATGCTGGAACGGGTAACAACGACACGGTAGGCATCGACACCACGGCGCCGAGCGTTGTGGTGAACATTGTTGATGCCAGCCTCAACAATGCGGACAAAGTTTCGTCGGTCACCTTTACCTTCAGCGAAGCCCCGGTTGGCTTCACGCTGGCTGACATCACGGCAGTGGGTGGCACCGTAAGTGGCCTGGCCGCGACGGCAGACCCGCTCGTTTATACAGCGACCTTCACGGCGAACGACGGATTTACTGGCAACGGCAGCGTGACCGTCACCAACGGTAGCTACACTGATGCAGCTCTCAATGCTGGAACGGGTAACAACGACACGGTAGGCATCGACACCACGGCGCCGAGCGTTGTGGTGAACATTGTTGATGCCAGCCTCAACAATGCGGACAAAGTTTCGTCGGTCACCTTTACCTTCAGCGAAGCCCCGGTTGGCTTCACGCTGGCTGACATCACGGCAGTGGGTGGCACCGTAAGTGGCCTGGCCGCGACGGCAGACCCGCTCGTTTATACAGCGACCTTCACGGCGAACGACGGATTTACTGGCAACGGCAGCGTGACCGTCACCAACGGTAGCTACACTGATGCAGCTCTCAATGCTGGAACGGGTAACAACGACACGGTAGGCATCGACACCACGGCGCCGAGCGTTGTGGTGAACATTGTTGATGCCAGCCTCAACAATGCGGACAAAGTTTCGTCGGTCACCTTTACCTTCAGCGAAGCCCCGGTTGGCTTCACGCTGGCTGACATCACGGCAGTGGGTGGCACCGTAAGTGGCCTGGCCGCGACGGCAGACCCGCTCGTTTATACAGCGACCTTCACGGCGAACGACGGATTTACTGGCAACGGCAGCGTGACCGTCACCAACGGTAGCTACACTGATGCAGCTCTCAATGCTGGAACGGGTAACAACGACACGGTAGGCATCGACACCACGGCGCCGAGCGTTGTGGTGAACATTGTTGATGCCAGCCTCAACAATGCGGACAAAGTTTCGTCGGTCACCTTTACCTTCAGCGAAGCCCCGGTTGGCTTCACGCTGGCTGACATCACGGCAGTGGGTGGCACCGTAAGTGGCCTGGCCGCGACGGCAGACCCGCTCGTTTATACAGCGACCTTCACGGCGAACGACGGATTTACTGGCAACGGCAGCGTGACCGTCACCAACGGTAGCTACACTGATGCAGCTCTCAATGCTGGAACGGGTAACAACGACACGGTAGGCATCGACACCACGGCGCCGAGCGTTGTGGTGAACATTGTTGATGCCAGCCTCAACAATGCGGACAAAGTTTCGTCGGTCACCTTTACCTTCAGCGAAGCCCCGGTTGGCTTCACGCTGGCTGACATCACGGCAGTGGGTGGCACCGTAAGTGGCCTGGCCGCGACGGCAGACCCGCTCGTTTATACAGCGACCTTCACGGCGAACGACGGATTTACTGGCAACGGCAGCGTGACCGTCACCAACGGTAGCTACACTGATGCAGCCCTCAATGCTGGAACGGGTAACAACGACACGGTAGGCATCGACACCACGGCGCCGAGCGTTGTGGTGAACATTGTTGATGCCAGCCTCAACAATGCGGACAAAGTTTCGTCGGTCACCTTTACCTTCAGCGAAGCCCCGGTTGGCTTCACGCTGGCTGACATCACGGCAGTGGGTGGCACCGTAAGTGGCCTGGCCGCGACGGCAGACCCGCTCGTTTATACAGCGACCTTCACGGCGAACGACGGATTTACTGGCAACGGCAGCGTGACCGTCACCAACGGTAGCTACACTGATGCAGCTCTCAATGCTGGAACGGGTAACAACGACACGGTAGGCATCGACACCACGGCGCCGAGCGTTGTGGTGAACATTGTTGATGCCAGCCTCAACAATGCGGACAAAGTTTCGTCGGTCACCTTTACCTTCAGCGAAGCCCCGGTTGGCTTCACGCTGGCTGACATCACGGCAGTGGGTGGCACCGTAAGTGGCCTAGCCGCGACGGCAGACCCGCTCGTTTATACAGCGACCTTCACGGCGAACGACGGATTTACTGGCAACGGCAGCGTGACCGTCACCAACGGTAGCTACACTGATGCAGCTCTCAATGCTGGAACGGGTAACAACGACACGGTAGGCATCGACACCACGGCGCCGAGCGTTGTGGTGAACATTGTTGATGCCAGCCTCAACAATGCGGACAAAGTTTCGTCGGTCACCTTTACCTTCAGCGAAGCCCCGGTTGGCTTCACGCTGGCTGACATCACGGCAGTGGGTGGCACCGTAAGTGGCCTGGCCGCGACGGCAGACCCGCTCGTTTATACAGCGACCTTCACGGCGAACGACGGATTTACTGGCAACGGCAGCGTGACCGTCACCAACGGTAGCTACACTGATGCAGCTCTCAATGCTGGAACGGGTAACAACGACACGGTAGGCATCGACACCACGGCGCCGAGCGTTGTGGTGAACATTGTTGATGCCAGCCTCAACAATGCGGACAAAGTTTCGTCGGTCACCTTTACCTTCAGCGAAGCCCCGGTTGGCTTCACGCTGGCTGACATCACGGCAGTGGGTGGCACCGTAAGTGGCCTGGCCGCGACGGCAGACCCGCTCGTTTATACAGCGACCTTCACGGCGAACGACGGATTTACTGGCAACGGCAGCGTGACCGTCACCAACGGTAGCTACACTGATGCAGCTCTCAATGCTGGAACGGGTAACAACGACACGGTAGGCATCGACACCACGGCGCCGAGCGTTGTGGTGAACATTGTTGATGCCAGCCTCAACAATGCGGACAAAGTTTCGTCGGTCACCTTTACCTTCAGCGAAGCCCCGGTTGGCTTCACGCTGGCTGACATCACGGCAGTGGGTGGCACCGTAAGTGGCCTGGCCGCGACGGCAGACCCGCTCGTTTATACAGCGACCTTCACGGCGAACGACGGATTTACTGGCAACGGCAGCGTGACCGTCACCAACGGTAGCTACACTGATGCAGCTCTCAATGCTGGAACGGGTAACAACGACACGGTAGGCATCGACACCACGGCGCCGAGCGTTGTGGTGAACATTGTTGATGCCAGCCTCAACAATGCGGACAAAGTTTCGTCGGTCACCTTTACCTTCAGCGAAGCCCCGGTTGGCTTCACGCTGGCTGACATCACGGCAGTGGGTGGCACCGTAAGTGGCCTGGCCGCGACGGCAGACCCGCTCGTTTATACAGCGACCTTCACGGCGAACGACGGATTTACTGGCAACGGCAGCGTGACCGTCACCAACGGTAGCTACACTGATGCAGCCCTCAATGCTGGAACGGGTAACAACGACACGGTAGGCATCGACACCACGGCGCCGACGGTCATGGCTCAATGGATTGATTATTGGCAGTTCAATCAGGGTAGCGGCACGACCACCACAAATTTCAATCCGACCATAGATCAGATTGGCACGATTACCAATAACACCCCACGTGCTGTTCAACCGGCTGACCCTGTTGCCAACCTGAGTCCGACATGGACAACGGGGCGCAATGGTTCCACGGCTATCCAGTTCAACGGTGTCGGCGGGTCTTCGGCGGCTAGAGATGGCGGCTGGGTGGCTCTCGCTTCTTCTGTTACGGATGCCTTGGCCGGGCAAACAGCGGCCAAGGCTGCATCCCTCAGTTTCTGGATCAAGACGTCCCAGGTCGGCTCGAATATCGGCTGGGATTCACCATCTGTCATCGGTATGGAAAACAACGGGGGTACGGTTGACGTCCAGTGGGGCTTCATCAATAACCAGGGCAAGATCGGCTTTGGGATTGGCGATAACGCTGGTCTGATGAGTAATAACGCGATCAACGACAATCAGTGGCATAGCGTTGTGATGTCTCATGATTTCGTGACGGGCAGAACCTACATGTGGGTCGATGGCGTTGCTCAGACGATTAACGGTACGGTACTTGCCGCTGGCTCCGTCGCGCCAAACAAATTCCTTGGCTTTGGGGTAACCTCCGATGATGGTGCTACTTCAAACCGTTTCCTCAATGGTGCTCTGGAAGATGCGCGAATTTATGATGGAGTTTTAACAAATTCTCAGGCTCAAGCTATTTACGAGACTGAACTGTGGGGAAATCAACATTCCGTCATTGCCAACGACGGTCATGAACTTCGGTTCTCATTGGGTCTGGCAGATGCCGCATCGGTCATACTGTCCGGATTAGTCTCAGGTACTGTAGTGACCGATGGAGCAGGTGGACATAGCGGCACGGTTGGCGCTGGGGGGGTACTGGATATCTCGGCTTGGGGAGCTTCAGAAGTAGTCCTTAGCAATTACGGATCAGGATCATTTCACATTACGATCTCCGGGGCAGATACAGTAGGTAACACGACTACACAACTGCTATCAGTGGCAAATGCCTCGGATATGTATGCGGGAACTTCCAGCAACGATATGCTAGATGCGTCGGTAAATGCTAATGCACACGTCCTGGCTGGCGGCGCAGGTAGCGATACCTTGCTTGGCGGTAGTGGCTCAGACGTTCTGATTGGCGGGGCTGGCGACGATTCGCTGACTGGCGGACTGGGGTCCGACACCTTTGCCTGGAGTCTTTCCGATAAGGGTACGGTCGGAACACCTGCGGTTGATACTGTGTTCGGCTTCGATGTTGCGTCCAAAGCATCAGGCGGCGATGTGCTCGATCTGCGTGATCTCCTGCCCAATGGTGCGACCAATACGACAACGCTAGATAGCTATCTGAATTTCAGCAAGTCAGGATTGGATACGGTCATCGACGTCAAGACTGATGGTGTAAACGTGACGCAGAAGATCGTGCTGGCCAACGTCGATCTCGGTGCGACCGGTTTCAATGACGCTACGATCATTCAGGATCTACTGTCCAAGGGGAAGCTGATTACCGACTAAGTGACTTCATCCAGACCCGTCCTGATCCAGGGTGACACCTGTTTCGACGGATAGGCCAGCCTAATTACTGGCCTGCAAAGATGCCCGATGAACCTCATCGGGCGTTTTTAATTGTAGCGACAAATGCGGCCTCTCCTGGTTGTAGATGGCGATGGATTGACTGACCATGTGCCGTGCTTGATTTAGGTCGCTGGGCTGCTGAAGTAGGAACTCGTGCTTCAAAATGCCATTGACCCTTTCCGCGAGAGCATTCTGATAACAGTCGTAGCCGTCCGTCATTGAGCAAATCAGGCCGTTTTTGCGATGAATGGCCTGATACTCATTCGAGCAGTATTGAATACCCCTGTCCGAATGATGGATCAGCGCCTGATTTCCCCTGCGTCCTTTCAGTGCCATCTTCAAGGCCTGGCTTACCTCGGCTGTGTGCAGGCTGTCATGGACGTGGTAACCGACGATCTTGCGGGAATAGGCATCGGTGATCAGGCTCAAATAGGCGCAGCGTTCTCGGGTGGGCAGATAGGTAATGTCGGCGACCCAAACCTGCTCACTCGCTTCGGGACAAATTTGCTCCGGACCGGCTTTGAGCAAGTTGGGATGTCGCCGGAAACGATGGTGGCTGTCGGTCGTCTTGTGATATGCCCGCTTGGTTGGCACCAACAGGCGATTCCAACGCAACAGATCGAACAAGGCATCACGCCCAAGGCCACGGCCTTCCGCCGCCAGCGTCGGGCCAAGTAAGTGATGCAGCTTGCGCGTTCCCAAACGGGGCTGACGCAAGCGCTTGGTCTTCACCAGTTCCAGAACTCGTTCGTACTTGACCTCATCTTGCGCCCGACGGTGCTGCCACTGGTAATGCGCCTGCCGACTGATTCCCATATAGCGGCAAGCCGTCGATACACTCAGCCCTTCAACGGACTTTTGCGTGAGGACTTGCCCACAGGCTTTTTTACGACGCGGACTCCGTAGTCTTTCTTCAAAACGTCGATAACCGCCTCGAAGAATTGGGATTTCTCCCGCGCTTCCTTGAGCTGGACTTCCAGTTCCTTGATCCGCTGTTCCGGAGTCAGGCTCGTCACTGATTGGGTTGGGTCACTCATGCGACCGTAGTGTGCCATCGCATCCCAGTTCTGGCGACCGTGTTTTCGCAACCAGGCCAAGACCGTCGATTTCCCTTGAATGCCATAGCGATCTTGCGCCTGTCTGCAGCTAAGTTCGCCTTTTTCTACCTGCTCAACTACCGCCCGTTTAAAAGTCAGCGTGTAGTCTCGCTGCGTCCGCTTAATCCCTGATTTTTTCGCTTGTCCGTGACGATCTGGTCTTGATCCGTTTACTCGTGCTGACGCAGCTTGGCGACGCTGGGGATATGAATCTTGCGCCCTTCGACGACAATCAGGCCGAGGTCGGTCAGTTCGTGCAGGATGCGCGAGAAATGTTCCTGCGTAAGGTTGAGACGGGAGGCGATGACGCCCTTATTGGTCGGCAGGGTGACGGCGATGTTGAGGCCTTCGTTATCCGTTTCTGGAATTTCGCGTAGCAGGTAGCCAATGATGCGCTGCTTGCCGGAGTGCAGCGAATACGATTCGACGTCGTTCATCAGCTGATGCAGGCGCATGGCCATGCCGGCCAGCATCTTGCGGCAGAGGTTGTGGTCGCGCTGCAATTCCTCGAAGACGACACCCTTGGTGACATGCAGCAACAGACAGTCGGTCAGCGCCTGCGCGAAGACGATGTACGGCTTCTCCATGAACATGATGGCTTCGCCGAAACTCTGGCCCTGGCTGATGATCTCGACGACCTTTTCGCTGCCTTGCGACGAGGTGAAGGCCAACTTGATCTGGCCGTAGACCAGCAGGTGAAAGCCATTGCAGGGGTCACCCTTGTGGAACAGGATTTCCCCCTTGCTGGCGTGTACTTCCCTTGTGCCACGGGCAATCCGCCCAAGTTCATCCGGGGCCAGCCCCTGGAAGAGTGGGACGTGGGTGAGGAGAGCTTCGATATTGATGGGGTGATTGCCTTGCATGATTCAGGTGCCAAAACGGTAACAGGTAATCTTGGCATCCGGACGAAGCCGTCGCAATACGCCTTTGTGACTACTCACTGCCGTGTGAGCTGGACATAGAGGAGGGGCAGGCGGCTCGGCAGTTCCTCCGGTTTGCGGATGACGCAAAAGCCGGCCGGGCCGAAAAGGTAGGGCAGGTAGGCCCCGGCCTCGTGGTCGATGGTCACGCAAAACGGCGTCAGGCCGAGGCGACGGGCTTCGTGCACGGCCATCCGGGTGTCCTCGATACCGTAGCGCGAGTCGTAGATGTCGAGGTCGTTCGGTTTGCCATCGGTGATGATCAGCAGCAGGCGGCGACTGGCCGGCTGCTCGGCGAGAATGGCCGCGGCCTGACGGATGGCAGCCCCCATCCGCGTGTAGTAACCGGGCTTGATGGTCAGGATGCGGCCACGGGCGGCGGCGTCGTAGCGCCCGGCAAAGTCCTTGAGCAGATGGAAGCGGATGTTCTGGCGGCGCAGCGAGGAAAAACCGTAAATGCCGAAACGGTCGCCGGTGGCGGTCAGTGCCTCCGAGAAGAGGAGGAGCGAATCGCGGATGACGTCGATGATGCGGTGCGAATTAGAAATCGGCGCATCGGTAGACATCGACAGGTCGGCCAGCAGCAGGCAGGCCAGGTCGCGTTCGCAGCGCGCCTGCGCAAGGTGGCCGCCGGCTTCCGGCGTATGGCCGGAGGCGCGGTCGGCATGATTGCGCACGCAGGAATCGACATCGAGTTCGGGACCGTCGGGTTGACCCTTGAGCCAGCGTCGCTGCGGGGCGAGGGCGGCGAACTGGCCGCGCAATTTGCGGGCGGTGGCGGCGAGTTCCTGCGGCAGGGCAGCCTCGCCGGCGTCGTGAGCGACCATCGGTTGCAGCAGGCAGTGTGCCGGCAGCATCTGGCTTTTCCGATAGTCCCACTCGGGCAGGGCAAGGCCGGGGCCGATCGGCGTGTCGTCTTCGGCCGCCGAGGGCAGGTCGAGGTCGAACTTGACGCGCGACTTGGCCGATTCGCCATCGCGGGTCAGCGACAGTTTGTTGAGGTCGCGGGCGGCATCGCTGGCATTCGGGTCTTCGTCATCGTCGAAGGCGCGATTGACGCGGACGTACTCGGCCCAGGTCGGCAGGCTTTCGGCGCGGAACATGACCATCATCGGCGTCTTGTTGTCGGGCGTCTCGACTTGCTCGGCCTTGTGCGCCTCCCTGGTGGCTTCCGCCTTGCCGCCGCTGCCTTCGGGCGTCAGATCGCCGTTCGGGTCGGCGACTTGGTCGGTGATGTCGATTTTGTCGGCGCCAATCAGCCAGAGCAGTACGGGTTGTGGCGGCCTGGATTTGAGCGAAGTGAGCGGTGGCAGGCCATCAACTGAACCCGGTTGGGCCAGCGCCTGGCGAATGGCGCTTTCCTGAGCGGCCTCGTCGGCCTGCATTTGGCCGGGGTCGATGCGGCCGGCTAGATGCGCTGCGACCAGGCGGCGGTAGCGGTCATTGAGGCCGGGGTAGTGTTCAAGCACCGTGCGACTGGCGATCTGATTGCGCGTGAACCATGGCTGTTCCGGGGCGATATCGCTGGCGGCCAGCGCCGCCAGCCACAGGTAGAGATCGCGGTTCAGCGATTTTTCCGGAAAGACGGCGATTTCCGCGGGCAGGCGCAGGGTTTCGGCATCGCGCCGGCCCTGGGCGATGCGCTCGTTGCTGCCGGCCAGTCGCTGCAGCCAATGGCGGCGGGCACCATGTTCGGCCGAGGTGGCTGCGGCGACCTTGAGGCCGGGGTCACCACCGAAGGCGCGAAACAGAATGCCGGCCGTTTTTTCGACGTCAGCCAGTTTGACTGCGGCCTCGGGATAATGGCCGGCGGCGGCTTTGGTGACCCAGTTGTGCCAGAGTTTGCCGATGAATTCTTCCATGTGTCTTAACCTTGCCGGGCTCCGGCATCTTCATCAATGTTGGAGAGTGCCGAGAAGCCTGATTCGTTGCGCCGCGCGTCGTCGTTACTGACCCAGCGCAGCAACTGGCCGTCCGGGTTGGCGCGGTTGACCGTGGCGCAGGCCGAAATGCACTGGCCGCACTGGGTACAGGCGAACATCCAGCGTTTGACGTTGCGCGGTTTGAGGCGCATCGGACAGACGGCGTCGCATGCACTGCCGGTCGGTGAGGCAAATTCGTTGCCGCTGTCGCGCCGGGCCTGCCGGGCGAGCACCGTATGGCCGGCGCTGCTGGCACCCTGCTGGCACCTGGCGCAATCGGTCAGGCGCTGGCGGTCGAAGCCGACAACCATGGCCTTCTTGTTCTCCATCCAGGCGAAGCTCTGGAAAATGCCGATGGCGCAGCCGTAGCGGCAGAAGAGGTGGCGGGCGAGGAGAAATTCGAGGCTGAGCACCGTTGTTGCGGCGGCCAGGAAAATCACTTCCTTGGGGTAGATGGTTAAGGTGACAAGGCCGTGGTAGACCTGAAACGGTGGCATCAGGTAGGTCAGGCCGACCAGCGCCCAGGCGAAGGCGAAACCGATGGCAGCCGGAACGACGAGCAACCAGTAACGTCCGTCGCGCTTGGCCGGTGTGCCGTCCGGCTCCCACGGCGGGGTCTGCTTCTGGTCCCAGAGCGAATGCTTGCCGCTGGCGATCAGCATCAGGCGGTTGATCGTCTCGACCACGGAAAAATGCGGACACAGCCAGCCGCAGTAGAGGCGGCCCCATTTCCAGGCGATGCCGATGATCAGTGCCCCGGTTCCGAGGACGGGCAGGAAGAGGTAGAGAATGAGGTTGGCGATGGCCGTGCTGGCATCGCCGGTTCCGGCCATCAGTTCGTCAATGCCGAGGTGCCACGGATAGGTCAGGAAGTAGGCGTGGCGTTCGGTCAGGTCGTAACGGAAGAGATCGAAGATGGGCGTCACGGCAAACAGCGTGAAAAACCCCATCTGGGCGAACAGGCGATAACGCTGCAAGATGGGCTTGTTCATGCTTGTGGGGCGTCGAGCGCCGGGCCGATTAGCGGGAAACGCCACATCTGCCCGTTCATTGCCTTGATCAGCGCGTACATGCCCA
Source organism: Dechloromonas sp. HYN0024 (assembly GCF_003441615.1). Taxonomy (NCBI): domain Bacteria; kingdom Pseudomonadati; phylum Pseudomonadota; class Betaproteobacteria; order Rhodocyclales; family Azonexaceae; genus Dechloromonas; species Dechloromonas sp. HYN0024. Next base: position 848,964 of record NZ_CP031842.1, read on the forward strand.
GCAGCACCAGCGTCGAGTGGATGCAGGTGAAGTAGAGGATCAGCGCTACCCAGGTCCATTCCCAGGCCAGACCACCGAGGTCGATGATAAGGCCGGACAGCGTGACAATGAGGAGGCCGCCGATCAGGCTGACCAGGGTGGTTTGCCTGAGGTGCTGACGGGCGAGTGGTGGGGCGCTGTCCTTGTGTTTGAACCACAGGCCGACGAGGAGCAGAAAGCCGATCCCCGGCAAAACCAGCAGGTTGATCAGATAAATGGCTTCGGCGAGGACGGCCAGATTTTGCCCGGCCTTTTCTTCCGCAAAGCCAAAATTATCGTCCGAAAGTGGCATTGACGATTTCCATCAGGGCTTCGACCGTCTCTTCGTCGTCGGTCAGACTTTCGACCAGGGCGGCGCGGCAGGCGGCAGAGACATCGAAGCCGGACTTGATCAGGGTGGCGGCGTAAACCAGCAGGCGGGTGCTGGCGACTTCTTCCAGGTCGCGGTCCTTGAGGGCGCGGAATGCTTTGGCGATGCTGACCAGTCGCTTGGCGAGATCAAGGTCGCAGCCGGTTTCACCAAGCAGGATGGAGATTTCGCGTTCGGCCCCGGGAAAGTCGAAGCGCATCGATACGAAGCGCTGGCGGGTTGACGGCTTGAGACCCTTGAGCAGGTTCTGGTAGCCGGGGTTGTAGGATACGACGAGCATGAAACCCGGTGGTGCTTCGAGGATTTCGCCGGTACGGTCGATGGGCAGGATGCGCCGGTCGTCGGCCAGCGGGTGGAGGACCACCGTGGTGTCCTTGCGGGCCTCGACCACTTCGTCGAGGTAGCATATGCCGCCTTCGCGCACGGCGCGGGTCAGCGGTCCATCCGACCAGTAGGTGCCCTTGTCGGAAATCAGGTGGCGGCCGACCAGATCGGCGGCGGTCAGGTCGTCGTGGCAGGCGACGGTATAGAGCGGCAGCTTGAGGCGTGCCGCCATGTGCGAGACGAAGCGCGTCTTGCCGCAGCCGGTTGGCCCTTTGATGAGCAAGGGCAGGCGTTGCTGGAAAGCGTGTTCGAAGAGTGCAATTTCGTTGCCGGAGGGTTCGTAGAAAGGCAGTTCGGTCATTTGAGAGACATCCAGTAAGCAAGCAGAATCAGGGACGAAACGAGAATAAGCCAGCCTTCGAGCAGCACCCGCCAGATCAGCGGCGCGGTGCGCAATTCCATGAAGTCGAGGATAACCAGGCGGCCCTTGACGAAGGCGATGGTCAGCATGGCGACGATGGCCCAGGTGCCGGCCGCGCCGACTTCGCCGAGATACCAGGTGATGCCGGTGGCGACGAGAAGAACGAGCCAGGCGCGGTGGGCGGCATTTTTCAGGGCAGCCAGCATCAGCGCATCACATACACGAGGGGGAAGAGGACGATCCACAGCAGATCAACCATGTGCCAGTAGGCGGCGCCGCTTTCCAGTCCGTGTGCGTTGTGCGCGCCATAGGCGCCATTGCGGGCCTGGAACCAGAGAATGGCGAGGATCACCATGCCGAGGATGACATGCATGAAGTGGAAGAAGGTCAGCGAGATATAGAACATGTAAAAGGTGTTGGTCGACATCGAAATGCCGGCACCGAATTTTTCGGCATATTCGAATACCTTGACGATCAGGAAGCCGCCGCCGCACACAAAGCCAAACAGGATGTTGCGCGGCACCGCCTTGATGTCATCGCGATGCGCAGCTTGCACCGCGCGGACGACGAACCACGAACCGGTGATCAGCAATACTGTATTGAGCGCCCCTGCATTGCGGTCGAGCGTCTGCTGATAGAGGTTGAATAACTCGACGTTTCTGGCCCGGGAAAAGGCATAGGCGGCAAAGAACACGGCAAAGGCGAGCAACTCGGCGAGGATGAAGAACCAGATGGCCAGGTCGCCAGGCAGGCGTTTGATGGCGGGCGGGACGACAAGCGTGTTCATGCGCTGGATAATAGCGAGCGTCGGGCATGACTAACTTGATCTGCCCTAAGAAGCTGGCCCATGGCTGCGGTTCTCAAAGAAATATTTGAGGTGCTATCTGGCCGGCGATCAATGCTCTATCTCCAGAAACAGGGTGCCTCATGTTCTACATCGTCGATAGCGACAAATCTTTCTACGAAGCCACCACGGATCTCGTCCCGGTCATTCAGCGCCTGGGTCTCAATGTGCTGCACATTCATGATCTGGGCGGCATGCTCGATAGCAGGGACATCGAATTCGACGACGAATGTCAGGTCTTCGAGGTGGGGAATCCGCGGTTGGTCGAGAAAGTGCTGGCCATCGACCGGCGCTTGAGCCTGGCGCTGCCGTGGCGGATTTCGGTGTATACCGAGGACGGTATTACGAAGATTGCGTTGGCGCGGCCGGGGCCGGTTCTGGCCGCGCTGTCGTCGGCGGTCGGGGTGGAACGTCTGGCCCACGAGCTGGAGGAAAAGCTTATCCAGGTTGTCGACGAGACGCGCTAGGCTGACGTAAAAAAGGCGCGGTTCGTGCGAACCGCGCCTTGGTGTGCTCATGAAGCGACTTACCGATCAGGCAGCTTTCTCTTCATCGCCACCGACAAAGAAACTGACGATGTAGACAACGAGACCGATCAGGAAGGCAAGGCCGGCCCATTCACGCATCCAGTAGAACAGCGCGATCTTCTCCTGCGCCACCATGAAGGGCAGCGGAGTGTCGGATACGCGTTGCAGCCAGACTTGCAGGATGCCTGCAGCGGTCAGGAACAGGGTGATGAAGACGATGGCCACGGTCATCAGCCAGAACGACCACATTTCCAGCACTTGCGACTTGTTGCTGTTGGCAGCACGGCCGCGCAGGATGGGCATGGCGTAGGAGATCATCATCAGGTTGACCATGGCGTAGGCACCATAGAAAGCCATGTGGCCGTGAGCGGCGGTGATCTGCGTACCGTGCGTGTAGTAGTTGACCGGCGCCAGGGTATGCAGGAAGCCCCACACGCCTGCGCCGAGGAAGGCCATCACGCCGGTGCCCAGCGCCCACAGCACGGCAGCCTTGTTCGGATGCTCGCGGCGGCGACGGTTCACCATATTGAAGGCAAACACGGTCATGGCGAAGAACGGAATCGGCTCCAGTGCGGAGAAGATGGAACCCCACCACTGCCAGTATTCCGGCGTGCCGATCCAGAAGTAGTGGTGACCCGTACCAATGATGCCGGTGATCAGCGTCAGGGTGACGATGACGTACAGCCACTTTTCGATGACTTCACGGTCAACACCGGTCGTCTTGATCAGCACGAAAGCCAGGAAGGAACCGAGGATCAGTTCCCACACGCCTTCCACCCAGAGGTGCACCGTCCACCACCAGAAGAACTTGTCGAGAACGACGTTCGCCGGGTTGTAGAAAGAGAACAGGAAGAAGACGGCCAAGCCCCACAGACCAATCAGCAGCACCAGCGAAATGGCGGTCTTCTTGCCCTTCAGCACCGTCATGGTGATGTTGAACAGAAAGACGAGCGCCACGATGACGATACCGACCTTGGTCGGCAGCGGCTGTTCAAGGAACTCGCGGCCCATTGTTTCGAGGATGTTGTTACCGGTCAGTTCAGCCAGCGTGGCGTAAGGTACCGCCAGATAGCCGACGATCGTGGCAGCGCCAGCAACCAGGAAGATCCAGAACATGAGCAGGGCCAGTTTCGGGCTGAACAGTTCGGTTTCGGATTCTTCCGGGATCAGGAAGTAGGCGCCACCCATGAAGCCGAAGAGCAGCCACACGATGAGCAGGTTGGTGTGGACCATGCGGGCCACGTTGAAGGGTATGGCGGGGAACAGGAAGTCGCCGAGCACATACTGCAGGCCAAGAATCAGGCCGAACAGGATCTGACCGACAAACAGGCCGATAGCCGCGATGAAGTAGGGTTTTGCAACCGCTTGGGATTTGTATTGCATGTTCAGTTCTCCTCTCGATCAGCCCTGGCTGTTAGGCGGCCAGTTGTTGGTGTTGATCGAATTGACGTGCTTAAGGAAGGCCACGATGGCATTCAGTTGCTCGTCATTGAAGTTGAACTGCGGCATGCTGCGGCGACCCGGGATGCCTTCTTTCGGACGGCTCTGGATGAACGCCTTGGTGCCTTCTTCGCCGTAGCGAACGATGACGTTACCCAGTTCCGGTGCAAAATAGGCACCTTCACCCAGCAGGGTGTGGCAGCCGATGCAGTTGTTGGTTTCCCAGAGCTTCTTGCCCTCGGCGATCTGCGGCGTCATATTGGCCCGCATGTCGCGTTTGGGTAGTTGCGAGAGTGTGTCGAATGACAGCGCAAGGAACAACAGGAAGAAGAAAACCGTCCCCCCGTAAAATATGTTCCGCGCCATCGATTTGGTGAAAGCGCCACTCATTGTTTTTCCCCCTTTCGGAAATTGTTTGGCCGACGGATGGTAGTTCCCGCCTCCATGGGCAATCTTTGATGCCCGCTAAAAAAGGGGAATTAGCTGAAACAACGGCGAGGGTGGCGTCGGCGGTATACTCTGGCTTCCTCAAGTTGAAAGCATTTCATGGCCTCATCCAGCGACAACGCCAGCATGGCGCTCTTCTGCGACTTCGAAAACGTCGCCCTCGGCGTCCGTGATGCCCAGTATGACAAGTTCGACATCCGCCCGGTGCTTGAGCGCCTGCTCGCCAAGGGCAGCATCGTCGTCAAGAAGGCCTATTGCGATTGGGATCGTTACAAGGCCTTCAAGGCGGCCATGCACGAAGCCAATTTCGAACTCATCGAAATCCCCCATGTCCGCCAGTCCGGCAAGAACTCGGCCGACATCCGCATGGTCGTCGATGCACTCGACCTCTGCTACACCAAGGCCCATGTCGATACCTTCGTGATCATCAGCGGCGACTCCGATTTTTCGCCGCTCGTCTCCAAGCTGCGTGAAAACGCCAAGAAGGTGATCGGCGTTGGCGTCAAGCAGTCGTGTTCGGACCTGCTGGTGACCAATTGCGACGAATTCATCTATTACGACGACCTTGTCCGCGACCGCGAAACCCGCAGCAACTCGCGGCGTGACCGCGAAGCGCCGAAGCGTTCGCCGGAAGAAGAGGCCAAGCGCAGCCAGAAGCAGGAAGAGCGCAAGAGCAAGGCGGTGGATATCGTCGCGGCGACCTTTGTCGACCTCATGGCCGATCGTGGCGAGAGCGAGCGGATCTGGGCTTCGGTCCTCAAGGAAGTGGTCAAGCGCCGTAACCCCGGTTTCAATGAAAGCTATTACGGCTTCCGGACCTTCGGCAATCTGCTCGAAGAGGCGGCCAGCCGTGGCCTGCTCGGCTTTGGTCGGGACGACAAGGGAGCCTATGTCTTCCGCGGGCAGGTTCGACCGACTTCTGGCGAGATCGAGTCGGTTGCCGAGTTGCCGACTGTCCTGGCGGAAACGACCAGTGAGCCAACGGCTGATGCCCGACCCGAGGCTGATCAGGAGGCGAAAGTCGAGTCGCGTCCCGGTGAAACGGAAGCGTCTGGCGGCTCGCGTCGTCGTGGTGGGCGTCGCTCGCGGAGCGGCAAGGAACGTTCGGCCACCGAGTCGCCTGAGCAGTTGCCGGTAGCTGCCAGCGAACCGGTGCTGGTCGTCAGCGAAAGCCCGGTCGAACCCGTTGCGAGCAATGTGACGCCGGCTGAAAAGTCCGAAGGCCAGCCGCGCCGTGGTGCTCGTCGTCCGCGTCAGGCAGCAGCGGCAAAGGATGCTGCTCCGCTGGTGGTCGAGGTACAGCCGGTAGAAGTGGCGGTTGAATCCAAGCCCGCCAAGCCCAAGCGCCCATCGCGTCCGCGCAAGGCCAAAGTGGTGTCCGAGGCGTCGGAAGACTAAATGATGACGGGGCCGGAACCGGCCCCGTTTGCCTCAGATGACCGCCAGCAGTTTCTCGCGCAGGCCTTCAGCCTCGCGCTTGCCTTCACGCGACATGACAATGGCGTGATACCACTCGTCGTACATGGCGCGCAGGTCAGCGTGACTTTTCGCCTGTTCGAGCCGGTCGAGCAGTGAACTGTTGCCAAGGGCACCGCAAAAGGCATTGAGCGTATTGGTCATGAAGTTGCGTGCCTTTTGCAGGCGGATCGGGTCGTGCTCGGCTGGCAATTCGCCGAAGGCGGCAACCGGCGCCAGCGGCACCGTGGCAGCAACCGGTTTGCCAGCCGCATTGATGATGCTGGTCAGCTCGATATAGCCTTCTTCTTCCAGCATGCCCAGCGTGTGTTGCAAATCGTCCGATTGCAGCATGCCGCGCAATTCATCGACGGTTCTTTTCCCGTCGACGAAAATCAGCACCCGCCGCACGCGGGGTGACAGACCGCCTGACTTCGTGGTGATTTCGTCGTGGCCCTTGGGGGTCTTGGCGAAAACAGCGCCCATGGTTTGTCTCCATTATTGTGCAAATATTTGTCAGGCATTCTACACAAAGAAAAACCCGCCGAGCGGCGGGTTTTCATGGGGGCCGATAAAAGGCTTATCAGGCGGCAGCCTGGACCGGAATCTTGTGGCCGCGACGGACGATGCTGTTCTGCGAATCGACGTAGATCAGATCGGGTTCGTGACGGGCCAGTTCGACCTCGTTATAGACGGCGAAGGTGGCGATGATCAGGATGTCACCCGGCGCCGCACGGCGAGCAGCCGAGCCATTTACGGAAATGACGCCCGATCCGCGTTCGGCGCGGATGGCGTAAGTGGTGAAACGCTCGCCATTGTTAACGTTCCAGATGTCGATCTGTTCGTATTCCTTGATGTTTGCCGCTTCAAGCAGGTCTTCATCGATGGCGCAGGAACCCTCGTAGTGCAGGTCGGCATGGGTTGCCGTGACGCGGTGCAACTTGGATTTCAGCATTGTTCTCTGCATGGTTTCACTCATCCAGAAGGTTGGGGGAAGCGAATTGTAGCCGCAATCTATCGGCTGTCAACCGCCGTAATTATGGATGACCCGCTTGCGTCAAATCTCAATGTTATCAATGAGCCGCGTTGAACCAAGGCGACTGGCCGCAAGCACCACCAGCGGGGCATTTGCGCCGGAGGGAGGGGACAGGTCTGACTGTTGTCGCACCGCAACATAATCGGTCTGCCAGCCGGCACGGTTTAACTCGGCGGTGGCCATTTTTTCCAGATCGGTATGTTTCGTTTCGCCAGCCTGGATGCGGGTGCGGATTTCCTGAAGCAGGCGATAGAGGCGCGGCGCCTCGGCACGGTCTGCCGTGCTCAGGTAGCCGTTGCGCGAGGAGAGGGCGAGGCCATCCTCGGCGCGCACCGTTTCGCCGCCGACGATAGTGATCGGCAAGGCCAGCTGGCGCGTCATGTTGCGGATGACCATGAGCTGCTGATAGTCCTTCTTGCCAAATACGGCGGCTTGCGGCTGGACGATGTTGAAGAGCTTGAGGACAACCGTGGCGACCCCGCGGAAGTGGCCGGGACGGAACTCGCCATCAAGAATGTTCTGGATGGCTGGCGGCTCGACTGTGTATTCCTGAGGTTCCGGGTAAAGATCGGCCTCGGTCGGGGCGAACAGCACGTCAACGCCGGCCGTGGCAAGCTTGTCGCAGTCGGCCTGGAAAGTCCGCGGATATTTGTCGAAGTCCTCGTTCGGGCCGAATTGCAGGCGATTGACAAAAATTGACGCAACGACCGTATCCCCATGGGCGCGGGCCTGTTCCATGAGGCTGATGTGGCCGGCGTGGAGGTTACCCATGGTCGGCACAAAAACGACGCGACCACGGTTCTTCAGCGCCGTGCGCAGATCGGCGATGGCAGAATGGATTTGCATGATGATTTAAGCGGAGTAAGTGTGTTCGGGGCCGGGATAGCTGCCATCCTTGACGGCGGCAACTGCCTGGCAGGCGGCATCGTGAATGCTGCTGGCACCGGCCATGAAATTCTTGACGAACTTGGCCTTCTTGCCTGGCGGGATGTCGAAGGCATCGTGCAGGACCATGACCTGGCCGGAGCAATCCTTGCCGGCGCCGATGCCGATGGTGATGATGTGCAGGCTAGCCGTCACTTCGGCAGCGAGGGCAGCGGGAATGGCTTCGAGGACGATCATCGTGGCCCCGGCATTCTGCAGGGCCAGGGCATCATCCTTGAGGCGCTGGGCGGCGGCGTCGCCCTTGCCCTGCACCTTGTAACCGCCGAGGGCGTGCACCGACTGCGGCGTCAGGCCGACGTGACCGCACACCGGGATGCCACGGCTGACCAGGAAACTCACTGTCGCGGCCATTTCCTTGCCGCCTTCGAGCTTGACCATCTGGGCGCCCGCCGCCATCAGCGTGACGGCATTGCGGAAGGCTTGTTCCGGCGATTCCTGATAGCTGCCGAAAGGCATGTCGGCAATGATGAAGGGGTGGTCGCAGCCGCGCTTGACGCAGGCGGTGTGATAAGCGATGTCGGCAACGGTAACCGGCAGGGTCGTGTCGTGGCCCTGGATGACATTGCCCAGCGAGTCGCCAATCAGGATCGAGTCAACGCCGGCGCCATCCAGCAGACGGGCAAAGCTGGCGTCGTAGCAGGTGAACATGACGACCTTCTCGCTGCTGGCATAGAGCTTGGCGAGATCAGCCTGGGTCAGGCGGCGGGTAATGGTTTGAGCTGACATGGTGGGTTTACGCCCTGAAGACGAAATAGACGGCGCCTAGGATACACAGAGCCGCCCACAAGTAGTCAAGCTTCATCGGCTGGTTCATGTAAAAGACAACGAAAGGGACAAACACGGCGAGCGTGATGACTTCCTGCAGGATCTTTAGCTGGCCGAGGTCAAGCTCGCTATTGCCGATCCGGTTGGCGGGAACCTGCAGCAGATATTCGAAGAGGGCGATGCCCCATGAAACAAGGGCGGCAATCCACCAGGGCTTGTCGCTGAGGTTCTTGAGATGGGCATACCAGGCGAAAGTCATGAAAACGTTCGACAGGGCGAGCAGCGTCACCGTCTGCCAGATCACGGAGATGTGCAGGCCGAAGACGGTCACAGCTTCACAAAATCCTGATTGGCGACGGCCGGCAGCCAGGCGGCGACGGTGCCGCGCCCCGGGATGGACAGGTGCGGGGCGATTTCAGCCAGCGGGCAGAGCACGAAGGCGCGCAGATGCAGGCGGGGATGCGGCAGGGTCAGGCGCGGCAGCTCGAGAAATTGGTCGTCGTAGAGCAGCAGGTCGAGATCGAGCGTGCGCGGCCCGTTCTTGTCGGCGCGGATGCGGCCAAAGCGCAGTTCGATGTCAAACAGGGCATCGAGCAAGGCTTCAGGCGCCAGCGTCGTTTCCAGTTGGGCGACGGCATTGATGAAGGCCGGCTGTTCGGTAATCCCGACCGGAGCCGTGCGGTACAGCGATGAGCTGTGAACGATGCGGCTTTCCGACAGGTTGGACAGGGCCGCAAAGGCGGCGCGCACGGTGGCTGCCGGGTCACCCAGATTGGCACCCAGCGCGACAAAGGCGGTGTTCATTCCGGGCTGCTGTCCTGGTTGCCGGCATTGGCCGGCTTTTTCTTGCGGCGGCGGCGCTTTTTGTCGCCTGCCTGCTCGGGCATCAGCATTTCGGCACGTTCCTCGCCATCGACGCGCTGGAAGCGGGTCCACCAGTCGGCCAGTTCCATGTCGATTTCGCCGGATTCGGCGCGGAGCACGAGAAAATCGTAACCGGCGCGGAAGCGCGGCTGTTCGAGCAGGGCGTAGGGGCGTTTGCCAGCGCGTGCATCGAAGCGCGGCTGCAGGGCCCAGATGTCCTTGATGTCGCCGGCAATGCGGCGCGTAATGGCGAGCTTTTCGCCCTGTACGTCAATGACCGTATCCATCGCCTGATAGAGCGCCGGAATCTTTGCCTCGCCCTTGGCCTTGAGTTTTTCCCAATGGGCCAGCACTTCGTGCCAGAGCAGGGTGGCAAAGAGGAAGCCGGGTGAGACGCCTTTTTCCTGGCGGATGCGGTCGTCGGTGTTCTTGAGCGAGAGCATGACGAACTTCTCGCCCATCGGCTGCTCGAGGATGACGTCAAGCAGCGGCAGGAGGCCGTGGTGCAGGCCTTCGTCGCGCAACTGGGTGATGCACTTGACGGAATGCCCGGAGGTCAGCAGCTTGAGCATTTCGTCGAAAAGGCGGGCGGCCGGCACGTTTTCGAGGAGGCCGGCCATTTCCCGGATCGGTTTCTTCGCTTCCGGGTCGATCATCAGGCCGAGCTTGGCGGCAAGGCGGACGGCGCGCAGCATGCGCACCGGATCTTCGCGATAGCGGGTGCGCGGTTCGCCGATCATGCGCAGGGTTTTCTGTTTGAGATCGCCGACGCCGTGGTGATAGTCGATGACCGCTTCGGTGGCCGGGTCGTAATACAGGGCATTGGCCGTGAAATCGCGGCGCGCCGCATCGTCGGCATGGCTGCCAAAAACATTGTCGTGGAGGACGCGGCCGTGTTCGTCGGTCTTCGTCTTCTCGTCGAGCATGCCGCGGAAGGTGGTGACCTCCAGCGTTTCCTGGCCCATCATGACATGCACGATCTGGAAGCGGCGACCGATGATGCGCGAGCGGCGGAAAGCACGACGAACCTCTTCTGGCGTGGCGTCGGTGGCGATATCGAAATCCTTGGGCTCGGCGCCGATCAGCAGGTCGCGCACGGCACCGCCGACGACATAGGCCTTGAAGCCGTGGCCCTGCAGGGTTTCGCAGACGCGCCGGCTGCCGCTGCTAATGCGGTCGCGGGTAATGCCGTGGCTGGAGACGGGAATGACGGCCGGTTCGTGCTTGCTGGCCTGGGGCTTCTTGCCGCTGAAAACGCGGGAAATGAATTTGCGGATCACGTATTACCGATAGAAAAGGAAAAATAGGGGACAGACCCCAATTTCCGCACTACAGGAAATTGGGGTCTGTCCCCTGTTTTCTTCGTGCGGTAAAGAGTGGATTCTACCGCAAAGTAATGATTTTCCAGCCCATTTCACTAGCGTGGGCACGCAGCTTATCGTCCGGATCGACTGCTACGGGTGTCCTGACCTTGCCCATCAGCGGCAGATCGTTGTGCGAGTCGCTGTAGAAAAAGCTGTCGGCGAAGCTGCCCCACCACAGGCCGAGCGATTCGAGCCAGGCTTCGACGCGCTCGATCTTGCCGTCGCGGAAGGCCGGGGTTCCCTGCGGGCCGCCAGAAAAGGTGCCGGTTTTGACGTCCACCGCCGGGACCGTGCCGATCAGGTGCGGAATGCCGAAGTTGCGGGCGATTGGGCCGGTGACGAAGCTGTTGGTGGCGGTGACAATGGCGCACAGATCGCCGGTGTCAAGGTGCTGCTTGACCAGTGCCTGTGCGGCTTGGCCGATGATCGGCAGAATGTGATGTGCCATGTATTCGCGGTGCCAGGCATCGAGTTCGGCACGCCGGTGGCGGGTCAGCGGGGCCAACTGAAAGGCGAGAAATTCATGGATGTCGAGGGTGCCGGCCTTGTACTGCTCGTAGAACTGGATGTTCTTCGCTTCCTGCACTTCGCGGTCGACGACGCCCTTGCTGATCAGGAATTGCGCCCATTCAAAGTCGGAGTCGCCGGTGAGTAGCGTGTTGTCGAGGTCAAAAAGGGCGAGATTCATGCGTTGGCTTCCTGGTTGAGCAGTTCGCGCAGCAGCGGCAGGGTGACGGCGCGCTTCTGCTCCAGCGTGTATTGGTCGAGAGCGACGATGATCGACGACAGCGTGCGCATGTCGCGTGGGGCGTGGCGCATCAGGTAGTCGATCAGTTCCGGCGTCAGCTTGAGGGCGCGCTCTTTGGCGTGGGCGGCGAGGGCGGCGGCCTTTTCGTCATCGGAGAGCGGTTGCAGGCGGCAGATCAGACCGGAGCCGAGGCGAGTGCGCAGGTCTTCGCGCAGGGCCAGATGAGCCGGCGGCTGGCTGGTTGCAGTCAATAACATGCCACCCGCCATTTTCAGCCGGTTGAAGTGGTTGAACAGCGCGATCTGGCCGGTGTCGTCGAGTCTTTCAGCGTGATCGATGGCCAGTTGGTCGGCTGGAGGGGCGCTTTTGAGCGCTGGATCGAGGCCGGCATCGACATAGGTAAAGCCGCTTGCCTGAAGCAGGTGGGAGCACCCGGAGCCGGCTTCGCCCCAAAGGCAGAACGATGTATCGGCGCGCGTCCCGGCCAGCCATTCGGTGAACAGGGCCAGCGTCTCCGCGTTGCCGCCGGTGACGAAGTTATCCAGCGTAGGCGGGCTTTCGGGCAGCAGGTCGAGAATCAGCTGGCGCATCGGGAGACGGGAATGAAACAGGGGCCGCGATTTTAGCATTTGTCCCGGGGGCAACGCGGCATTAAGGCTCCGCTGCCGCTCGGTATCGCGGTCGGTGGCTGGCGCCGACCAGTTTTTCTGGCCAGCGCGTCAGCGCCCTATACGGCGGCGCGCTTGAGAATGACGGCCAGTTGTGGGTAATAGCCAGCGCAGCTGCTGCGGATCTGGCGTTCCATCTGCAGGCATTCCAGGGTGTTTTGGGCGGCCGGGGACTGGCTCAGCAGGTCGGGAAAGGCTTCTTTTGCATCAAGGACTGAAAAGATGGTGGTCAGGAGCCGGGCGCATGCCTGGTAATAAGCGGGATCGAGTCGGGCGAAGCGGGCGCCGCTGTCGCAGGTGTCCAGGTAGGCCGCCGCAGTCGCAGCCGTCGTGGCAAGGGAACTGATCTGGGTTTGGCTTAAGTAGGACATGGTGCATCTCCTTGGGTGACTCGCTGCGGAATTCTGCTTCCGTAAGTGAGTTAACGGCCGGAAATGCTTGAGGTTGAGCGATTTAACGCGCTGTAACACTTATGTACACAGCGCGTACAAAGGCGGCCTACTGCCAGCTGATCAGCCCGTAGTTTTTCTTGCCCCGGCGCAGGATGGTGAAGCGACCATAGAGGCGCTCTCCATCGGCGATCTGATGATCGAGCGCCTCGGCCTTGGCGCCGTTGATGGCGATGCTGCCACTCTGGATGAAGGTCCGGGCTTCCGATTTCGACTTGGCCAGGCTGGCGGCGACCAGGGCATCGATCAGGCTGCCGTTGGCGGATTCCAGGCTGACGCCGGGCATGCCGTCCTGGGCCAGTTGTTCAAGGTCGTTTTCGGTCAGGTTCTCGAGTTGACCGGAGAACAGGGCTTCGGTGATGCGTCGGGCGGCCATCAGGGCGACTTCGCCGTGCACCAGGCGGGTTGCCTCTTCGGCCAGGATGCGCTGGGCTTCCGGCTTGCCGCCGCTGGCTTGGTCGGCTACCTCGATCTCGGCGATACGGCTGACCGGGAGGAAGGTGAAGTAGCGCAGGAACTTGTAGACATCGGCGTCGCTGGTGTTGAGCCAGAACTGGTAGAAGGCGTAGGGCGAGGTCTTTTTAGGGTCGAGCCAGATGGCACCCGACTCGGTCTTGCCGAACTTGGTGCCATCCGCCTTGGTGATCAGGGGCAGGGTCAGGCCATAGACCTGCTTCTGGTGCAGGCGGCGCGTCAGGTCGGTGCCGGCGACAATGTTGCCCCACTGGTCGGAACCGCCAATCTGCAGGATGCAGCCGTGACGCTTGTAAAGCTCTGCGAAGTCATAGCCCTGAAGGAGGCTGTAAGAAAACTCGGTGTAGGAGATGCCCTGGTCTTCACGGGTCAGGCGCTGCTGGACGGATTCCTTCTTGATCATGGCATTGACCGAAAAGTGCTTGCCGATGTCGCGCAGGAATTCCAGGCAGTTCATGCCGCCGAACCAGTCGTAATTGTTGGCCATGATGGCCGCGTTGGCGCCGTCAAAGTTCAGGAAAGGGGCAACCTGGCCGCGAATCTTGTCCACCCAGGTGGCGATCACGTCCGGCGTATTGAGCTTGCGCTCGGTCGCCTTGAAGCTCGGGTCGCCGATCATGCCGGTGGCGCCGCCGACCAGCGCAATCGGCTTGTGGCCGGCTTCCTGGAAGCGCTTGAGGATGAGCACCGGCACCAGGTGGCCGAGGTGCAGGCTGTCTGCTGTCGGGTCGAAACCGCAATACAGGGTCACCGACTCCTCGGTCAGCAGCTTGTCGAGCGCCTGGGCGTCGGTGATCTGGGCGATCAGGCCGCGATCCTGCAAATCCTGGATGAGGGGGGACTGGTACATTGCAATTTCTCCACGGGGCGGGTGCCGGCTAAGTCGTTGGCCGACACCATGAATTCGAACCCGCGATTTTAGCAGAGCGGGGGATTGTCTCCGCAGCCTGCATGCGATTTTGCCGAGTCCCGGGTCAAGGGGCTGTGGGCCTAGGGAATACGCTGACCGGCCGGCCGGTTAGGGGAGCGTGCCGGTTTCGGGTAAAATCCCGTTTTTTTCCAGCGGCTATTCGCCGCTCCTTGGCGCGCTAAAGACCATGACCCAGAACACTTCCCTCTCCTACCGTGATGCCGGCGTCGATATCGATGCGGGCGATGCCCTTGTCGAACGTATCAAGCCGCTTGCCCGCAAGACCCTGCGCGAAGGCGTGCTCGGCGGTATCGGCGGTTTTGGTGCGCTGTTCGAAGTGCCGAAGCGTTACAAGGAGCCGGTGCTGGTGTCCGGTACCGATGGCGTTGGCACCAAGCTCCGTCTGGCCTTTGATCTGAACCGTCACGACACGGTCGGCCAGGATCTGGTCGCCATGAGCGTCAACGACATTCTGGTGCTCGGTGCCGAATCGCTGTTCTTCCTCGATTATTTTGCCTGCGGCAAGCTCGATGTCGATACCGCGGCTTCGGTGGTCGGCGGCATTGCCAAGGGTTGCGAACTGGCCGGCTGTGCGCTGATCGGTGGCGAGACGGCTGAAATGCCGGGCATGTACCCGGCGGGTGAATACGATCTGGCCGGCTTTGCCGTCGGTGTCGTCGAGAAGTCGAAAGCCATCGACGGAAAGTCGATTGCCCCGGGTGACGTCGTCCTTGGCCTGGCCTCTTCCGGCGCGCATTCCAACGGTTACTCGCTGGTCCGCAAGATCATCGAGCGTTCCAACCCTGACATGAACGCCAAGTTTGACGGTGAGCGCACCCTGGCCGATGTCGTCATGGCGCCGACCCGCATCTACGTCAAGCAAGTGCTGGCGACCATGGAAAAGGTGAACATCAAGGGCATGGCCCATATCACCGGCGGCGGCCTGCTTGAAAACGTGCCGCGCGTGTTGCCGGAAAATACCGTGGCCGAACTGGAAAAGGCTGCCTGGCCGCGTCCCAAGCTGTTCGACTGGATGCAGGCCGAAGGCAATGTTGCGGAAAACGAAATGCACCGTGTCTTCAACTGCGGTATCGGTTTGGTTGTCGTCGTTGCCGCCGCTGATGCCGATGCCGCCATGGCCGAACTCAAGGCGCAGGGCGAAGCGGTCTATCGCATCGGCAAGATCCGGGCGCGTTCGGGTGACGAAGCGCAGACGCTGGTTGTCTAAATGGCAGTGGCGGGTCGCGGCAATTGTCTGCGGCCTGTTCCTGTTGAATGTCTGGTCGCCCGTCTGGGCGGCCGGCAAGAAGCCGCCGCATAAGGCGGCGCATGCCAAACATGGCAAAAAGCAGGCGCGGACTGCCGCGCGCGAGCTGCCGCCAGTGCCGGAGTTCGGGCCGGCTGACCTGCTTGAAGATGGTGTCCCCGGTCTGCGTGGCGATGCCAGTTTCTACGGTAAAAAATTTCAGGGACGCAAGACGTCTACCGGTGAGCGTTTCGATGCCCGGCAGTTCACTGCCGCCAGCAACCGATTCCCGCTGGGTACCATGCTCGCCGTCAGGCGCATGGACAATGACCGTTGTGCCATCGTCAAGGTCAACGACCGGATGCATCCCAAGCACCGCAAGCGCGTCATCGATGTGTCGCGCAGCGTCGCCGAATACCTCGGGATGATTCGTGCCGGTGTTGTTTTCGTTAGCGTTGCCCCCTTAAAGGACGGTCAGCGGGAACGCGATACCGCGGCTTGCCAGTCGGCTTTCGAACCAGAGCCGGAATGTCTGTCCTGTGGTCAGCTGCCTGTGCTTCGGGAGATCTGGCCAGCCAGCGGGGGCTGATTTTTTCCTGAAATTTCAGCCGCTTCGTTACAATTCGGGACTTTACTGACTGTGTGGTCAGTCTGACTATTTGCCGATACCCATGAATAAAAACACCCGCTTCGGAATCATCGCCATCGCAATCGCCGGCATGGCCGGCCTAGGCTACTACGCCTACACGGCCAATCGGGCACCGGCTGCTGCCGGACCGGCCCCTGCTGCCAGCGGGGCGCCAGCCAGCTTCCCGACGTCGGTGGAAGTGGCTCGGGTGACGGCCAGCGATTTTGTCGATGACGTGGCAGCCGTTGGTACCCTGAAGTCGAATGAGTCGGTCGTTCTCCGGCCGGAAGTTTCCGGCCGTGTGGCCGTGATCGGTTTCAAGGATGGCGCCATCGTGGCCAAAGGTACCGTTCTGGTGGTGCTTGATGCGGCGATCCAGGAGGCGGAACTGGCGCAGGCCAAAAGCAGTTATGACCGTAATGTCGAACTGGTCGGCAAGAAGTTCCTCAGTCAGCAGGCGCTCGACAGCTCCGCTGCCACCTTGAAAGTGCAGGAAGCGGCGGTCCAGCTGGCCGAGGCGAAGGCTGCCAAGATGCGGATCAAGGCACCGTTTGCCGGCATGGTCGGTCTGCGCAATGTGAGCGTTGGCGATTACCTGAAGGATGGTCAGGATCTGATCAATATCGAGGATGTCGCCACCCTGCGTGTCGATTTCAAGCTGCCGGAAAATTATCTCGGTCGCGTCAGCAAGGGCCAGGCTGTCGAGGTGGTGACCGATGCCTTGCCCAGCGAACGTTTCAAGGCCGTGCTCGACGCCATTGATCCGATGGTCGACCAGAATGGCCGTTCGATTTCCACCCGTGCCCGACTCGATAACGCCAAGGGTAAATTGCGGCCCGGCATGTTTGTCCGGGTTCGCGTTCTGTTTGGCGAGCGTAAGGCGGTGCTGATGGTGCCCGAGCAGGCGATCGTCACGGGGGGGCAGCCAGCTGTATTCAAGGTGGCCGAGGGTAAGGCAAACCTGGTCAAGGTCAAGCTGGGGGTCCGTCGGGCCGCTCAGGTCGAGGTGCTTGAGGGGTTGGTCGAGGGTGACATTGTGGTTACGGCTGGACAGTTGAAGCTGCGCGAAGGCGCCGCCGTGCGTCCGGTTGGAGAGGGTGCGCCGGCTGCGGCCCCGGCCACCGCAGCAGCGCCGGCCACCAACGCAACCCCGGCGGGGGCAAGCAGCACGGCGGCCGGCAAATGAAGATTTCCGACCTGTGCATCAAGCGGCCGGTCTTCGCGACCGTGCTGTCGCTTGTCATCATGCTGCTCGGCATCGTCTCCTATACCCGCTTGCCGGTACGCGAATACCCGAAGATCGACGAGCCGGTGGTTACCGTTGGCACGACGTATCGTGGTGCTTCGGCCGAGATCATCGAGTCGCAGGTGACCAAGCCGCTCGAGGATTCGCTGGCTGGTATCGAAGGTGTGGAAGTGATTACTTCCATTTCGCGGGCCGAGAACAGCCAGATTTCGGTGCGTTTCAAGCTGGAGCGCGCCCCGGATTCGGCCGCCTCGGATGTTCGTGACCGGGTTTCCCGAGTCCGCAACAAATTGCCGGATGCGGTCGACGAGCCGGTCATCGCCAAGGTTGAGGCCGACGCCAACCCGGTGATCTGGATTGCCTTTTCCTCCGACAAACATTCAGCGCTGGAGGTGACCGATTTCGCCACGCGCATCGTCAAGCCGCGCCTGCAGACCCTGCCCGGGGCGGCCGATGTTCGGGTCTTTGGCGATCGCAAGTTCGCCATGCGCATCTGGCTCGACAAACAACGTCTGGCGGCTTATCAGCTGACCCCGGCCGATGTCGAGGATGCGCTGCGCAAACAGAATATCGAAGTGCCGGCCGGTCGTATCGAAAGCCGTGACCGGGAATTCTCGGTCGTCGCCAATACCGACTTGAAGACGCCTGAGGAGTTCGGTGCTGTCGTGGTCAAGACCATCAACGGCTATCCGGTCCACATCCGTGATCTCGGTCGGGTTGCCATAGGTGCCGCCGATGAACGCAGTTCGGTACGTTTCAAGGGCAAATCGGCGGTGGCGCTTGGTGTCATCAAGCAGGCGACGGCCAATCCGCTTGAATTATCCAAGGCCTTGCGCGCAGACTTGCCCAAGATCAAGAGTGAACTGCCGGAAGGCATGAGTGCCGACCTGTCTTACGATTCCTCGGTCTTTATCGACCGTTCGATCGAATCGGTGTTCAAGACCATCGGCGAGGCGATCCTGCTCGTGCTGGCGATCATTTTCTTCTTCCTGCGCAATTTCCGGGCGACGCTGATTCCGCTCGTCACCATCCCGGTGTCGCTGGTCGGTGCCTTCGGCATCATGTTCGCGCTTGGCTTCACCATCAACACCCTGACCCTGCTTGCCCTGGTGCTGGCTATTGGCCTCGTCGTCGATGACGCCATTGTCGTTCTCGAAAATATCTACCGCCACATCGAGGAAGGCATGCCGCGTATGCAGGCCGCCTTGCAGGGGTCGAAGGAAATCGGTTTTGCCGTCGTCGCCATGACCCTAACCCTGGCTGCCGTGTACGCACCGGTCGCCTTCATGACGGGCCGCATCGGCAAACTGTTCATCGAATTCGCCTTGACCCTGGCCGGGGCTGTACTCGTCTCCGGATTCGTTGCCTTGACCCTGTCGCCGATGATGTGCTCGGTGCTGCTCAAGCACGAAGAGAAACATGGCAAGGCCTTCATGCTGGTCGAAGGGTTCCTCAACTGGCTTAACGATGGCTATAAGAAGGTGCTGACCGCCTCACTCAACCGTCGCTGGATCGTTCTCGTCGGTTTCCTTGTTGTCGCGGCCTCCTGCGGCATCCTGCTCAAGGCGTTGAAGTCGGAACTGGCCCCCATCGAGGATCGCGGCATCATTTTCGGGATGTTCATCGCACCTGAGGGGGCAACCCTCGATTACACCGAAAAATACGCCCGCCAGATCGAATCGATCTACAGCCAGACCAAGGATGCCGAGCGTTACTTTGTTGTGGCCGGGAATCCGACGGTTAGCCAGGGTGTATCCATTCTTGGTTTGACCGACTGGAAGGAGCGCAGTCGTCGTTCGCCCGATATCGCCAAGGAACTGTTTCCCAAGTTTGCCGGTATCCCCGGTGTCATGGCCTTCCCGGTGACGCCGCCATCGCTTGGCCAGAGCCCGCGTGAACGGCCGGTCAATTTTGTCATCGTCACTGCTGCCCCCTACCAGGAATTGCAGAAGGTGACCAACCAGTTCCTGGGCGAACTGGCCAAGAATCCATCGCTGACCAATATCGACACCGATCTCAAGCTCAACAAGCCAGAGCTGTCGGTTGACGTCAATCGTGACAAGGCTGCCGACATGGGCGTGCCGATCGAGACCATCGGCCGGACTCTGGAAACCTTCCTCGGCGGCCGCCAGGTCACCCGCTTCAAGCGTGATGGCGAACAATACGATGTGATCGTCCAGGTTGCCGATGTCGAACGGCGGAACCCCAACGACATCCGCGACATTTACGTGCGCGGCCGCGATGGCGGCATGATTTCGCTGGAGAATCTGGTTTCGGTCCGCGAAACGATCAGCCCGCGCGAACTCAACCACTTCGGCCAGCGCCGTGCCGTGACCATTACCGCCAACCTCGCACCGGGCTACACGCTGGGTGAGGCGCTGACCTACATGGACGGGGTCGCCAACCAGATTCTCAAGCCCGGCTACGCCGTCGATTACAACGGCCAGTCGCGTGAGTTCCGCCAATCGTCGTCATCGCTGGCCTTCACCTTCGGCCTCGCCCTGGCCTTCATCTATCTTGTGCTGGCGGCCCAGTTCGAGAGTTTTCGCGACCCTTTCATCATCATGTTGACCGTGCCCCTGTCGATGGCCGGTGCCCTGCTCGCCCTGTGGTTGAGCGGCGGTACGCTGAACGTCTATAGCCAGATCGGCCTGGTCACCCTGGTCGGCCTGATTACCAAGCACGGCATCCTGATTGTCGAATTCGCCAACCAGTTGCAGGAAAAAGGTGTGGCCCTGAAAGAGTCGGTGATCGAGTCGGCTACCCTGCGTCTGCGGCCCATCCTGATGACCACAGGGGCCATGGTCCTCGGTGCCGTGCCGCTGGCTTTGGCGAGCGGGGCCGGGGCAGAGTCACGGCAGCAGATTGGCTGGGTAATCGTTGGCGGCCTGCTGCTCGGTACCTTCTTTACCCTGTTTGTCGTGCCCACCGTTTATTCGCTGCTTGCCGCCCGCAAGGAGGCGGTGGTTGCGGAGACCGCCTAAGGGGCGATGAATGCCTCGACCCGACGGGCGATTTTTTCGCCCATCAGGGGGTCGAGGCAGTCGAAATTCTCGGCTTCAAACGAGTTGGTCAGCCAGGTGATCTGGCGCTTGGCCAGTTGACGCGTGGCGAAGATGCCACGGTCGCGCAGTTCCTTGCGGGGCAGGGTGCCATCCTGCGCTTCCCAGGTTTGGCGATAGCCAACGCAACGCATCGAGGGCAGATCGAGGCTGAGAGTGTATTTCTGGCGCAGCATGCGCACCTCGTCATCGAGCCCGGCCAGCAGCATTTCGTCGAAACGACGCGCAATACGCTCATGCAGGACAGCGCGGTCGGACGGCAGCAGACCAACGGATAGTAAATCGTAGGGTGGCTTCTGCTTTTCGCTCTCGGCCAGCAGCTCGGACATCGGTCGGCCGGTCAACCGGCAAATTTCCAGCGCCCGTTGCAGGCGCTGGCTGTCGGTGGTGTGCAAGCGGGCGGCGGTAGCCGGGTCGAGCAGGGCTAGCTTGGCATGCATCGCCGGCCAGCCGTGGCTGGCCGCTTCGGCATCGATCTCGGCACGCAGGGCAGCATCGGCTTGCGGCAGATCGGCCAGGCCGTGCAGCAAGGCCCGGAAATAAAGCATGGTTCCGCCGACCAGCACAGGCACTTTGCCGGCCGCCGTGATGGTGGCCATTGCGGCCAGCGCGTCGCTGCGGAAGCGGGCGGCCGAATAGCTTTCTTCTGGCGAAATCAGGTCGATCAGGCGGTGCGGATAGCGGGCCAGGGTTTCCCGGTCCGGCTTGGCGGTGCCGACATCCATGTCGCGAAAGACCTGGGCTGAGTCAACGCTGATCAACTCGACCGGAAGGCGGTCGGCCAGCGCCATGGCAACCGCTGTCTTGCCCGAGGCGGTCGGGCCCATGATCAGGATGGCGGGTGGCAGGCGAGGGGCATTCATGGCGGCGAATGCTATCACGCAGCAGCAAGACCCGGACGCGTTGGTCAATTTGACGAATATAATGTTCCTGTTGAATCGGCAACGCCGGGCATGGCTGCCCATCGGCCGATACCTAACTATCAGGGGCTGGCTTCATGTTCGGTTTTATCAAACGCATGCTGGGGCTTGGCGGTGGCAAGTCCTCCACCGCAACGGCAGAGCGTCCTTCCGCGCTGGTTCAGCCGGCCGCAGTGCCGGCCAAGGCGCCACCCTTTCCCGGCCGCTCCGCGCCACCGGTGGTTTTGCAGCGCGACGAAATCATCGACGCCAAGACGCGTATTGCCGGCTACCGTTTTTCCGCCCGTCGTCCCGATGCGGCCGAAAAGCCCGATCCTGCCTCGACCCTCGATGTATTGGCAGCCAATAACGTGGCCGGCTTTGCCGAACGGCGTATGGCCCTGATTCCCCTGAGCGTTGCCGATTGGCAGCGGCAGGATTACACCCCGCTGATCGGACCCCACACCACGTTTCTTTTTGCCCTTCCCGATAACGAGGCGCTGGCCGATGGCTGGGGCGAAGTGGCCGCGGCGATCCATCAGGCGGGGGCGAAAATTGCATTGGCCGGTGGCGATATCCTGACTCACCGCGCTGCGATCCTCGCACACGCCGATTGCCTGCTGCTCGATTTTTCGGCCTTCTCCCTCGCTACCCTCGAGAAATTGATCAACTCCCTGCGTCAGGAAAAGCCGGCGCTTGAGTTCATGGCCGAAAAGGTCAGCAAGTGGCCGGAGTATCGCTACTGTGTGTCGCGTGGCATGGCCTATTGCCTCGGCTCATTTACCACCGAGCAAGATGAAGAGCAGCAAGTGACGGAAATCGGCGAGAGCCGCCTGATCCTCATCGAAATGCTCAATCAGTTGCGCAAGGAGGCCGAACTGGCCGATATTGCCCAGGTCGCCAAGCGCGATCCGGGAGTTCTGGTCAAACTGATGTCGATGGCCAATTCGCCGATAATGGGCCTGACCCAGAAAGTGGCGAGCATTGATCAGGCGATCATGGTGCTCGGTCGGGAACGCCTCTACCGCTGGCTCTCCATCGGGATGTTCCGGGCCGGTGCGGCCTCGCCGCGCGACGAGGTCCTGCTCGAACTGGCCCTGGCGCGGGCCCGATTTCTTGAAGCATTGGGGCAGGAAAAATACAACAAGGCCGAATGCGACGAACTCTTCCTGCTCGGGCTTCTTTCCCTGCTCGACATCCTGCTCGGAGTGCCGATGCGCACGGTGGTCGACAAGATCAGTCTGTCACCGGCTCTGCTCGATGCCTTGCTCAACAGCGGCGGCCCGCTGGCGCGTTACCTGATGCTGTCGGTCGCCGTCGAAAAGGGACATGTCGAGAATGTCTCCCGTCTGGCCGAACAGCTTGGGTATTCGCTCGACACCGTTAAAGCGGCCTCGCTCGAAGCCCTGGGCTGGGCCGAAGAGTCGGTGCATCTCTCCGAGTAATCGCCTAGTGCAGCAGATTCGCTTCAAAAGTCGATTCGGCCTGGTCGGGAAAGTGGTACTGGGCAAAGACCCGTTGCAGTTCGGCTGAACGCAGGCCAGGGTTGGCGATGAAGCTGATGCCGATACGCTGCCCCTGCTTGACCAGCGTCGTGAAGGCATAGTGCCATTCGCGAGCTTCCTCGAGACGCTCAATCACTTCGCGCTCCTTGCTGATGGCGACGCCAGCACTTTTGAGCGATTCGATGAACAGGGTGGATTCGGTATTCGGGTTGTGGATCATGATTTCTCCGCAGGGTTTGTGGTGCTATGCCTGCTTAACGATCCTGTCGACGTTTGCGCTGACGACGGTTGTGTAGCAACGTGTAACGCTGTTTGACGCCGGCTGTTTCCGAGGCGTCAGTCCTCGTCCTCGTAGCCGTGTTCCGCTTCCAGCTCCTGGGTGAATTGGGCGGCCAGTGCGGCCCGGCCAGCCCGGGTCTCGATCCGCTGCAGCAGGCGCTCGAAGCTTTCGTCGTCGATATCGCCCGAGGCGCGATTGACCGACAGGACATAGATCAGGAAATCGATGTTTTCGCCATCCTCGCCGCTGCCCGGTGCATTGCCAAGGGCTGAAGCCAGTGCATTGGCCAGCGAGTTGGCCTGACCTTTCGGGGGCGGCGGTGGAACGTCGCGATGGGCAGCCTGAATGATGCGGATCATGTCCGGGTGGTCTGCCGGGAGAATCTGTTCCATGGTGTGCAGGTTTCGGTTTGGGGGTCGATAGTTTCAAGCCAACCGGCCAATGCGGCAAGCAGATCAGCAGGACCGTCCGCCGGCCCGCGAGAATCCGAAGCCGCCTTCGCCGGCCTGGGCAGGCAGGATGCAGATACGCATGGTCAGGCTGCGGGCCGCCTTGTCGATATCGGCCGGGAAGGGGGAGAACGGTGCCGAGCGTTCAACAACAGCTTTGACGAAGGCAATCTCCTCGGCCTGGTCGCCAGCATTGACTACCCGGAAGGATTTCATGGTGCCGTCGGGGTTTAGCTTGAATTCGATGGAGGCTGGCTGCATGCCCTTGGCGCGCGGATCGTTCTTGACGAAGCGGGCGCTGCGGTTGAGGCGCTTGAGCAGGCCTTCAAGATACATGTCGAGGCTGAACGGGTCGGGCGGTGCCGCATTGGGTCGCAGGTCGAGCGTCGCACTGCCCGACGCTTCCTCGCGCGCCTGCTGCCATGCCTCCTCGCGGGCCTGTGCCAGCGAACGCTGGGCCAGTGTCGGCTTTGGCCTGGCTTTGGCCTGGTGCTCGAGTTCGTCGAGAAAGTGGTTCATGTCCGCCTTCTCGGCGGCACTCCAGGTTGGTGCAATGGCGACTGAGGGCTTGCCGGGCTTGTTGGTGGTCAGCAGTCGGGGGCGCACGGGTTTCGTCGTCGATGGTCTGGCGCTTGTCTCGGGTAGTGTCGCTGTCTCGGGTACCGGCGGCTGGCGCAGGCGGGCCTCGACCCGGGGCGGGCTTGAAGCGTTGCTCGGATCATGCCGGGGAATCAGCAGGATCAGGGCGTGAATCAGCAACGAGGCGACAAAGGCAAATAGGGGAAGACGCCGCGCCGGCGAGAAATCGGGCAGGAACATCGGCGCTATTTTAAGCGGCGAAGCTGACGAGCGGCTGTCGATTACTGACCACGCAGGAACAGCTTGTCGAGCTGCTCCATGTTCAGCTCCGTCCACGTTGGCCGACCGTGGTTGCACTGGCCGGCACGTTCGGTTTCTTCCATCTGGCGGAGCAGGGCGTTCATTTCCGGGAGGGTGAGCTGGCGGCGGGCGCGGACGGCGCCGTGGCAGGCCATGGTGGCAAGGAGTTCGTTGCGGCGGGCGGTGGCGAGTTGGGTGATGCCGTGTTCGCGCAGTTCGGCGATCAGGGACCTGGCCAGGGCGGCGGGATCGCCCGACTGGAGCAGGGCAGGTACGGCGCGGACGCCAAGTTGCTGTGGCCCGAGGGGGCGATGGCGAAGCCGAGGTCGGCCAGTGCCTCGGTATGTTCTTCGACCGCTGCAATGTCGAGCGGATCAGCCGAGAAAACGGCCGGGATGAGCAGCGACTGGGTGGCGATCTGGCGATTGTCGAAGGCAGTCTTGAGCCTTTCGTAGAGGATGCGTTCGTGCGCCGCGTGCATGTCGATGAGGATCAGGCCACGGGCATTCTGGGCAAGGATGTAGATGCCGTGCAACTGGGCCAGCGCATAGCCGAGGGGCGGGCCGTCGCGATCACTGCTTTCAGTGGGCTGAAATTGCGGGGTGACTTCGCTGCGCGTGACGGGTAATTGGCCGGTGCCCTGCGCGGCGCGGGCGAAAGCGAGGTAGGCAGCGGCGGCCGGTTCGGCAACGCCAAGGCTGCCCTGATGGCGCAGAGGCGGAGCATAGGAAATACCGGGGGCAGTCCACGGCTTTTCGCCGGCCGAAACAGTGCTCTGTCCCCGGCTTTGTTCTCGTTCGATCAGCGCCGGGGCGGTTTCGGCCTGCACCGGAGCGGCCAGTGTGCGCTGGATGGCATGGAAGACGAACTGGTGCATGGCGCGTGAATCACGAAAGCGGACTTCGGTTTTGGCCGGATGCACATTGACGTCGACCAGGGCCGGATCGATGTTGACGAAGAGGCAGACGGCAGGCTGTCGGCTGCCGTGTAGGACGTCACGATAGGCTTCGCGCAGGGCGTGGCTGATGATCTTGTCGCGTACGAAGCGGCCGTTGACGAAGACGTACTGACCATCCTTGGCATCGGTGGCGCGGGTTGGATCAATGGCGAAGCCACCGATCACCAGCGTGCCGGCGCCAGCGTCGACGGGGCGGGCGGCAGCGAGGAAATCGTCGCCGAGAATGTCGGCAATACGGCGTTGAGCATCGGCGGGGGCGAGCTGGAACAGGTTGCGGCCGTTGTGGGTCAGGCTGATCGCGACATCGGGTCGGGTCAGGGCCAGGCGCTTGACGGCGTCGGCGCAGTGGGCGAACTCGGTGCTTTCCGATTTGAGAAATTTTCGGCGGGCCGGGGTGTTGAAATACAGGTCGCGCATTTCGACCACCGTACCGGCCATCAGGGCCGCTGGCTCGGGTTCTGCACCCGGTTCGCCGCGAAGTTTCCAGGCGTGGCTGGCGCCGCGCTCCCGACTGGTGATGCTCAGTCGGGCCACCGAGGCCACTGAAGCCAGCGCCTCGCCGCGAAATCCCAGCGTGCCGACGCGTTCGAGGTCGTCAAGGCTGGAAATCTTGGAGGTGGCGTGGCGGGTCAGGGCCAGCGCCAGTTCATCCTTGGCAATGCCGCAGCCATCGTCGGTGATGCGGATGAGCTTGACCCCGCCTTCTTCGAGATGGACCTGGATGGCCTTGCTGCCGGCATCGAGACTGTTTTCGAGGAGTTCCTTGAGGACGGAGGCGGGGCGTTCGACCACTTCGCCGGCAGCAATCTGGCTGATCAGCAGGTCGGGTAGGCGGGCGATGGTGGGCATGGCCGGATTATAATGCGGCCTCGTTCAACCCTCGGCACGCCGCATGGATCTCCTCGCCCAATTCATTGATATCGTCCTCCATCTCGACAAGCATCTGGCGGTCATGGTGGTTGACTACGGGCTGTGGATCTACGGCATCCTGTTCTTCATCGTCTTTGCCGAAACCGGTTTTGTCGTGACTCCCTTCCTGCCCGGCGATTCGCTGCTCTTCGTGGCCGGCGCGCTGGCCGCCATCGGCGAGGGTGGCATGGATATTTTGACGCTGATGGGGGTGCTGGCTGCCGCTGCTGTGCTTGGCAACACGGTCAATTACCAGATTGGCCGTTTTCTCGGCCCGAAGGTCTTTCACTGGGAAAATTCACGCTTTTTCAATCGTGACGCACTGGTCAAGACGCACGCCTTCTATGAAAAACACGGGGGAAAAACCCTGATCCTGTCCCGTTTCCTGCCACTGTTCCGCACTTTTGCACCGTTTGTGGCCGGCATCGGCGCCATGAGTCTGGCCCGCTTCACCCTGTTCAATGTGATCGGCGCTGTCGCCTGGGTGGTTTCGCTCTGCCTCGCTGGCTACTGGCTGGGTAATATTCCTTGGGTCAAGGCCAATCTGTCGGTGATCATCGTCGGCATCGTTATCTCATCCCTGATCCCGATCGGCTGGGGTTACGTCAAGAGCAAAGAAGCCTGATGCGCTGGCTCGCCGTCATCCTCGTTTTCGTGCTGGCGGCCTGTGTGACCAAGCTGGGTCCGGATGGCCGGACGGAATCGACGGTGAACGCCAAGTATTTGCTCAAGTCGGAAGTTGACCGCTTTGCCGATACCAATCGCGCCGAGGTGGTCAGTAGCTTGCTGACGATTGCCGACAAGCTTTACAAGCGGAACCCGAAGGAATGGAAGAAAGGCGGGGCGGTCAGCCGCGAAGCCGCCCTCGACCGACTCAAAATGCGTACCCAGCGCAACTGGCCGGAGCTCAACGGTCTGCGCGAGGGGAGCGCCGCCTCGCTGGCCTTTTCCGAGGCCTATGCCGGTGATCGTGTTGCGGCGCTGGTTTTCGGGTTGTTGAGCATGGTCGATGCGGCCTTTGAGCACCGGGAAGAGTTCTACATTCTCGATAGCCTTAATGAAATCAAGCTCTACAACACCGCCCGCAACATGGATGTTGCGGTCTGGAAGCTCGGCCATGACCGTACGGCGGCGGGCGAACTGTTCCTGCTCTCGAACGAGCTCGATCCGGCCAACCGCAACCTCTCCTTCGAACGCGAATTCGGCCGCGTCATGGGCCTCCTCGACTTCATGGCCAAGGTCGTTGCCGACCGCAACGGCCGCACCTTTTCCCGGCTGAGCCAGTCTGTGGTCAGCGCCGTCTTTCTACCTGTGAGTTTTTTGAAATGAAGAAGATCGTCATCCTGATTTCCGGTCGTGGCAGCAACATGGAGGCGCTTATTGACGCCCGCGATGCCGGCACGTTGCCTGTTGAAATCGCTGCCGTGATCAGCAATCGTCCCGAGGCCGCCGGGCTGGAAACGGCTGCCAAGGCGAGCATTCCGACGCATTTCATCAACCACAAGGCCTTTCCCGGGCGCGAGGCGTTCGATTCCCGGTTGGCCGAATGTATCGACGAATTCGCCCCTGATCTGGTCGTGCTGGCCGGCTTCATGCGCATCCTGTCGGAGGGTTTTGTCCGCCACTATGAAGGCCGGCTGATCAATATTCATCCCTCGTTGTTGCCGTCCTTTCCTGGCCTGCACACCCACCAGCGGGCACTCGAGGAAGGCGTACGTATCCACGGTTGTACGGTGCATTTCGTGACGCCGGAGCTCGATCATGGGCCAGTCATCATCCAGGCCGCTGTGCCCGTACTTGATGGCGACGACGAAGCCAGCCTGTCGGCCCGCGTCCTGCGTCAGGAACATCTGATTTATCCGCAGGCAGTGCGCTGGTTTGCCGAAGGTAAACTGCGGCTGGACAATGGCTGCGTCCGCCTCGCTGCCGAGCAGGCCGACAGCGCGACGCTGATCTCACCCGGGATACGCTGAGGCGGCCATGCCGATTGCCTTCGTCATCGCGCTCGCCGCATCGCTCGGCATTCATGCCGCTGCGCTGTTCGGCACCGATGTCGAACTTTTTGGCGGGGTTGATGAACCGGTACCCTTGCTGGCCGAATTGCAGCCGCCAACGCCTGTCGTCGCCAAGCCTGCCGACAAGCCAGCGGCGGTCAAGCCGCGCCCGAAGCCGGTCAAACCATCACCTTTGGCCGTCGCGCGGCCGGCACCGCCGGTCATTCCCGATGCGTCAGTGGCGGATAACGTTCCGGAGTCGCTACCGACCAGCAATCCGGCGGTCAGGGAATTACCTGACATGCCTGCTGCCAAGCCTTTGCTGCCGGCCAGGGGGACGATTCGTTTCGCCATTTTCTATGGTGCCCAGGGCTTCCAGATCGGTCGGGCCGAGCACACCTGGGAATTCACTGAAGACGGCCGCTACCACCTGAGCGGCATGACTAAAACAAGCGGCCTGGCGGCGCTGATCAAGCCGCTCGTGTTCGAGACCGAGAGCAGCGGCCGCCTGGTTGCGGGTGGCCTGCAGCCGGAAACCTACCGGACGCGCAAGAACGGCAAGGACGCCAACGAAAATGCCGATTTCGACTGGGCCGCCGGCGAAGTCTGCCTGTCGCGTAGTGGTGCTACCCAGGCCATCAGCCTCGGGGCGCAAGACATCCTGTCGCTCAATTACCAGCTTGGCTACCTGCGCCAGCCGGAGGCGGGAGCGACGGTCGGTGTGGTCACCGGCAAGAAATACGACCGCTTTGCCCTTGATGCGCTGGGCGAGGAAGAAATCGACATTGCCGCCGGTCATTTCCGTACGCTGCATTTGCGCGCCATGGGCGATACCGTCACTGAAATCTGGATTGCCCTCGATCGACACCGCTTGCCGGTTAAAATCCGCTACACCGATAAAAAAGGCGACATCTTCGAGCAAGTCGCTACTGAAATAGGATCACCATGAAAGCCCGCTTCACACCCGCCCTGTTTGCCCACGCCGAAGCCGTTCTCGGCCTCCTGCTGCGTTTCGACTACCCGGCCGATGCCGTGGTGTCTCGCTATTTCCGGGAAAATCGCCAGCTCGGCCACGCTGACCGCGCCTTTGTTGCCGAAACGGTCTTTGCCGTGCTGCGGCGCGGACGTAGCCTTGAGGCGCGGTGCGCTGGCAAACTATCGGACCGTCGCCGCCTGCTTGCCGCGCTCGCCGTGACGCGCGGCTGGAGCCAGCGCGAACTGGCGCCGGTGCTGAAGGCCAGCGAAGAAGAATGGCTGGCTGCGGCCAAGGCCATGCCGGAAGCCGAGTTTTCGCCGGCTGTGCGCTGCGACTTGCCGGACTGGCTGTATTCCCGCCTCGAAACACAATTCGGAGCCGAGCAAACCTTGGCCCTGTCGCAGGCGCTCAACCAGCCGGCGCCGCTTGATCTGCGCGTCAATACGCTGAAGGCCAACCGTGACGATGTGCTGGCCCGACTGGCTGCCGACGACATCGCTGCCATCCCCGGTCCGCTCTCGCCCATCGCCATCCGCCTGCGCGACAAGCCGGCACTGGCCAAGCATCCGCTGTTCATTGAAGGGGCGGTCGAGGTGCAGGATGAAGGCAGTCAGTTGCTCGGCTTCCTGCTTGAGCCGAAACGCGGCGAAATGGTCGTTGATTTCTGCGCCGGGGCGGGCGGCAAGACGCTCCTGCTCGGCGCGCTGATGCGCAATACCGGCCGACTCTATGCCTATGATGTTTCCGACAAGCGTCTGGCCAATCTCAAGCCACGCCTCGCCCGTTCCGGGCTGTCCAACGTCCATCCGGCCCGCATCGAACACGAGCGTGACACCAAGATCAAGCGTCTGTCCGGCAAGGCCGACCGGGTGCTGGTCGACGCCCCCTGTTCTGGTCTTGGCACCCTGCGCCGTAATCCCGATCTCAAGTGGCGCCAGGATGAAGCCTCGGTGGCCGAATTGACCGTCAAGCAGGCGTCGATTCTTTCTGCCGCCGCGACCATGGTCCGTCCTGGCGGTCGTCTGGTCTATGCCACGTGCAGCCTGCTGACGGCAGAAAACGACGAGATCGTCTCTGCTTTCCTCGCCAGCCATCCCGAATTCACCCTGCTCCCGGCCTCGGCCATTCTGGCCAAACAGGGCATTGCCTTCGATGGCGACCTGCTGCGCCTGCTGCCGAACCAGCACAACACCGACGGTTTCTTTGCCGCTGCGATGGAACGCAAGGCATGAGGGAAAAAAGCCCGGCCCTGCGCCTGATCAACGACCTGCTGGCGGATTTCAGCGATCCGGGCTTTATCTGGCAGGTGGTGGCGCTCGTCACCTGTATCGGCCTGGCTGTGCTGATCGCCGGCTGGTGGCGGCGGAGCCGCACCGAAGGTACCGGCCGTCTGTCCGATGCCAGTGCCCGCCTGGCCTTTCCGCTGATTGGCGTGCTATTGACCGGACTCACCATTGCTTCGCTCGATTCGCTCATCCACGTCAACCTGCTCAAGCTGGCGATGCCGCTGTTCGGCTCGATGGCCTTGGTGCGCGGGGTGGTTTTTGTTCTCCGCCAGGCTTTTCCGCGGGCCACCTGGCTGACCACCTGGGAGCGCATCATCGCGGCCACTGTCTGGGGCTGGCTGGCGCTCTACATCACCGATCTGGCGCCGTATGTGATCGATACGATGGAGCAGGTTGAGTTCCATGTTGGCAAGCAGCACGTCGACTTGTGGACGGTTTTGCGTGGCCTTGCCACCATTTTTCTGACGGTTGTCTTTGCGCTGTGGGTCGCCGGTGTCATCGAGGTGCACCTGATGCGCCTCCATACCCTCGATGCCAATCTGCGCATCGTCGGTGTTCGTGTCGCCAAGGCCGGTCTGACGGTGATCGCGATTTTGGCCAGTCTGGCGCTGGTCGGCATCGACATGACGGCGCTCTCGGTGTTTACCGGCGCGCTCGGCGTTGGCCTCGGTTTTGGCCTGCAGAAAATTGCCAGCAACTATGTTTCCGGCTTCATCATCCTTCTTGACCGCTCGATCCGCATCGGCAACATTATTCAGGTGGGGAGCGACAGCGGCGAAGTGACGCAGATCACGACGCGCTACACCGTGCTCAAGCATCCCGGCGGCAGCGAGTTCATCGTGCCCAACGAAACGCTGATCGGGACGACGGTACAGAACCAGACTTATTCGGATACGCGCATTCGCCTGACGACCCTGGTAGGCGTCGCCTACGATAGCGATCTCGAACTGGCCTGCCGCCTGATGACCGATGCCGCTGCCGCCCATTCGCGCGTTCTCGCCGAGCCGGCGCCTAAGGTTTTCCTGACCCAGTTTGGCGATAGCAGCATCAATCTCGAACTTGGTTTCTGGATCGCCGACCCGGAAGAGGGCCGGGGCAATATTGTTTCTGACGTCAATTTCGCTGTCTGGCGTGCGTTCAAGGCGCGCGGCGTGAACATCCCGTTCCCGCAGCGGGATGTTCGGCTGCTCAATACGCCGATTTAAAACAGGGTCGTCGCCTGAATCCAGGCGTCGGGTAACAGGCTGACCACCTGTGCTTCCAGCCATTTGTCGGCACCCGACAGAATGGCCAACCCTGTGAGCAGGATAATTACGCCAAAGCCTTTCTTGATCGCATCGATACGCTGCATGACCCAGCCCCGCGCCGCGTTGAATCCCCGGCGTGAGGCATAGGCGACGGCCACCAGCGGAATGGCTGCACCGATGCCGAACAGACCGAGGATGGTGCCGCCGCGCAGCGCTCCCCCTTCGCTGGCGACCAGACTCAGGGCTGACGCAAGCAAGGGGCCGGAGCATGGGCTCCACACCAGGCCGAGTACGCCACCGAGAAGCAGGGCGCCGCTTAGCGAGCCAGCATCCAGCTTGGCTGATGCATGGTTGGCGCTTGAAGCGATAGGCAGCATCCATTCGGTGAAGCGGCGGTTGAGTATCGGCACCAGCATGACCAGGCCAAAGACGATCAGCATCCCGGCACCGAACAGGCGGACGCTGTCCGAATCGATGCCGAGCGCCGGGCCGAGCGCACCGAGGATAATGCCGATCAGGGCGAAAGAAAGTGCCATGCCGGTGCCCATGGCAACCGGCGCCATACGGTTGGCCTGGACGGCGCCCCCGATGACCAGAGGCAGAATGGGAAAGACACACGGAGACAGCGTGGTCAGGCTGCCGGCAACCAGGCTAAGCCCAAGGTGGGAGAGAGGGATATCCATGATGTCTACTTTGCGCTGCCGAGGACGCTACGCAGGGCTATCGGGTCGGTGTCTCCGGCCAGTCGTCCGGTTTCCTTGCTGCCCTTGTAGACGATAAGGGTCGATTGGGTGCGCACCCCAAGCTGGCGTTTAAGTTCGCGCTCCTTGTCGTAATTGACGACGAGTAGTGTTCCGGCAACGGCAGCGTCGCCCTGCCAGCCCTTGAACACTTTTTCCTGGGCTCGGCAGGTCGGACACCAGTCGGCGTGGAAGTGCAGGGCCACCGATTCGCCCGCCTTCTGCCGGGTGCTCAGCGCTTCTGCCGAGTAGGGCTGGATGTCCAGTGCCAGCCCGAGGCTGGTCGTTGCCGACAGGGCCAGACCGATGAGGATGTGGGCGATTTTCATGAATAGTCTCCGTTGGGGTTGGGTAATCATTAGTCGCCGCTATGGCGGGAAACTTACCGTTCAACAGAAATTTTTCGGATGAACACCTCTGGGACGGCATTGCCAGGAATTGGGCTGCCGCGTTTTTTAGAGCAAAGGCTTGCCAACTCAGGCACTATTTCCGCCCAAAATGCGGCGATCTATTTCCAGCCGGGTTTTAACGCCAGAATAGACACCCTGATTAATTCGGGAACAATTCAAGGCGGTATTAACGGTAGTGGATTATCAACGTTTGCCAGTGCCATTGAACTGGGGCCGGGCAATTCGATTGGCACGATCATTAACAGTGGCACGATCGACCATAGTGTTTGTGATGCCGGTGGAACCTGCTACGCTGCCATCAGTAATACTGGCGGCAGCATCGGCACGATTACCAATCAGGGCAACCTGACCAGTGGTAATGCCGGCAATTCGGCTCACGGCATTACCAACAGCATTACCGGAACAACTGGCAACTGACCAATAGATCCGGCACCCAATGGGATCTGGTGGCAACTTCGGCAACTGTTGCCCCCAGCACAGGTTCTAATTCTGGCAACAAGCTTGGCGGTGCCATTTCCTATGCTTACAGCTTTGCGCCAAGCTCAACCATCGTGGTGAGCGGCACCAGTTTCATCGGGGCTGTCCAGGCGCTAACGCCGGCGCAAGTGAATTCGTTTTCAAGTGTTCATGCCGAAGGCTATTCGTCGAACATGACGATCAATCTTGAGCAGTTGGGGCATGTTACCAATACGGTGATGGACCGCATCCATGCCCCGGTTTCCGGAAAGACGGCCACTTCAGCCGCCTATGAAGTTGATCAGGGGCGCTATTTCTGGATAGACGCCAGCACGATGAAAGGGGGCGTCGATAGCTACGACAATCTGGCCGGGTTCGGCTACCAACTCTCCAGCATTGTTCTGGGGCGCGATCTCTTGCGTGACCCGTCGGGTGGGTTTGGCGTATTCGGTGGCGTTGGCTATACGACGATGACGCAAATGGACCAGGTGGTGCAAAGTTTCTCGTCAACCAATTATTACCTCGGTCTCTATGGCGGCAAGTACCTGTCGAATGACTTCAAGCTCTTAGGGGCAGCCGGTTACGTCTATAGCGATTCAACCGCCGCGCGCGCCAATCCGGATATCGGCAATTTCACAGGCGGCACGGCGAAAAGCCAGTACCAGTCGAATGGTGCGTACGCCGCGCT
Source organism: Dechloromonas sp. HYN0024 (assembly GCF_003441615.1). Taxonomy (NCBI): domain Bacteria; kingdom Pseudomonadati; phylum Pseudomonadota; class Betaproteobacteria; order Rhodocyclales; family Azonexaceae; genus Dechloromonas; species Dechloromonas sp. HYN0024. The sequence goes on from NZ_CP031842.1 coordinate 882,912, forward strand.
GAAATTATCCCGTCCTATCCTGGCGTCGCAGCATGTCACGCTGACCCCCTTTATCGGGGCTTCTTACGTGCAGTCGTGGATGAACCAGGCGAACGAGTCGGGGGGGAGAGACTTGATCGCGTTCGCTTCAGGCCAGTGTGCCCAGAATGATGCCTTGCCGGCGCAGGTCCTCGAGTAGCGCGCGGCCGTAGCCCAGCAGCTGTTCTGGTGCGGGGTGCTGCAGTTCGGCGGCAATCTGCCGGATGGCCGCGTCGCCGGAAGTCGGCATGGCGGTGAGCAGGTCGAGCAGCCGTCCGGTGACGGCGTTGATCTGGGTGAACTGCACGGCATCATTGGCATCGCGGTAGACGGCGAGGTAAGTCGGCTGCGCCTTGCGGGGCCGGTAGTCCGGACCGATGCGATGCACCGGCCAGGTGTAGGCGAGATTGAGCAGTGCCGGATTGAGGGCGACGGGATGGTGCAGCAGGTCGCCATCCGGATCATGAGCCGGACTAGACGTAGCCATGACATCGACGGCCAGTTCTGCCCATTCGTAATGGGCGAGGTCGGCCAGCCAGGCCGGGAGCGGCTGGCGGATCTGGGCGGTCGTCAGGTAGTCGACCAATTGATGCGGAATTTCCCGGAACCACGGGGTATCCAGCGGCCAGTCGCGGTAAAAGCGCCGGATCAGGCGGCGCCAGCGCACTTCACCCAGAATGGCCCGGCAGACCGGGAAACAGGTGTCGACAAAGCCGCAAATGTTGTTGAAGAGCAACTCGGTGTATACCGCCATGCGCCGGGCTGGTACCCCGGCCGGGCGGGGGCATGCCGTGGGTCGCGCAGGTGTCTGGCGAAGGCCTGCTGAAAGGCCTGGAAGTCGCTCGTCATCAAGCAGCTTTCCTGTGGCCTGCAGCCTGGAGGCGCGCGATTTGTTCGATTTCGACTGTCAGGCGGGCCAGGTCGGGAATATTGAAGTCGCGCTCCAGGCAAGTTGGTACGTTGCCCCCGATCTGCGTGTAGGCAGCTTCAAGCAGCGACCATACCGGGTCGATGACCTCGGACCCGTGGGTGTCGATGAGCAGGCCGTCCGCTTCGACATAGTGGCCGGCGACATGGACGTAGCAGGTACGTTCGAGGGGCAGCGCGGCCATGAAGGCGAACGGGTCGAAGGCAAAATTCTGACTATTGACGTAGATGTTGTTGACGTCGAGATGGAGCAGACAGTCGGCCTCACGCACGATGCGCGTGATGAATTCGGCCTCGGTCATCTCGGCCCCCGGCGGCGCGACATAGTACGAGGCGTTCTCCAGGCCGATGCGCATGCCGAGAATATCCTGTGTCCGGCGGATGCGCTCGACCGTCCACTTGACGGCCTGTTCGGTCAGCGGGATGGGTAGCAGGTCATAGAGGTGGTGGTCGTCGGCAGACCATGACAGGTGTTCGGTATAGAGCGTCATGCCATGTTCGGTCATGAAACGCTTGATGCGTCGGAGGAGCGCCTCGTCGAGCCGGCCCGGGCCGCCGAGCGACAGCGACAGGCCGTGACAGACGAAAGGATAACGTTCAGTGAAGTGATGCAGATCCCTGGCCGAACGCCCACCCATGCCAGCCCAGTTTTCCGGGGCCAGTTCAAAAAATCGGATGGCGTCGGGTACGCCGGCTTTCAGTGCGGCAATCAGCTCGCGGCGAAAACCGAGGCCGGCACCCTGAGCATGGCGAGGCAGCATGGGGTCAGGTCTGGTCGGGGAAGCAGGGCGGGCAGGGCGAACCGTGCGCCGCCATTTTCGAGGGCGTGGTTATTTCTTGGCGCCGCAGGCTGCATCCATCTTCTTGTCGCCGCCGCACTTGCCTTCTGCAGCTTTCTTCTTGGCGCCGCACTTGGCATCCATTTTCTTGTCAGCACCGCATTTTGCTTCGGCCGCCTTCTTGTCGCCGCCGCATTTTCCTTCCATCTTCTTGTCGCCACCGCAACTGCCATCCTTCATCTTGGTGTCGGCCTCGGCAAGCTGGTAGCCGGCTTGCAGTTTGGTCGCACCAAACGGGTTTTCGCCGGCGTGGGCGAGCGGGCTCAGGGCGGCAGCGGCAAAGGCAGAACCGACGGCCAGGGATACGAAATTTTGCTTTTTCATGATTTTCTCCGTTGAGATTGAGGTGCTGCGATCAGTCTGTCTGATTCATCCAGGTTCCCATCGCCTGACGCATGAAGGCAAACTGCTTTTCAGTCCGACGGCAGCCGACACAAATCACCAGATGCAAACGAAACTGCAGACGCTCGAGCCAGCTGAGCTTGCGTTCCATTTGTAGCGAGGCGAGGCGGGTGGCTTCCTTGCAACTGATCATGTCAATTCCTGTTTTGCGTCTTCGGCTTGGGGGCCTGATGCATTAGTCGGTCGTGTCATTTAAATCTTACAAAATTTTTTACAGTATGATTCTGCGCCATACCTACGAAAAATTGCTATGGCTATAGACCCCCTGCACGACCCGGAGTTTCTCACAGGATTACGGCGCGACATGTTGCGCTTTGCCGAAATGCAGTTGCGCGACCGGGCGCAGGCCGAGGACGCGGTGCAGGAGGCGTTGACCGGTGCCCTGATGGGGAAGGAGAAGTTTTCCTCGCGTGCCTCGCTGCGTACCTGGGTGCTGGCCATTCTGAAAACAAGATTATCGATGTCCTGCGCCGCAAGGTTCGGGAGAACGCTGTGGTCACCAGCGACAACGACGACGACTTGAACGCTTTCTTCGATGACCGCCAGCATTGGGCCGAGGATACGCGTCCATCGGAATGGCAAACGCCCCAGCAGTCGATGGAAAACAAGCAGTTCTGGGAAGTCTTCGAAGCCTGTCTCTATCGCCTGCCCGAGGCCACCGGCCGCATCTTCACCATGCGTGAGGTGCTTGGCTTTGATACCGACGAAATCTGCCAGACCCTGGCGATCACCAGCAACAACTGCTTTGTCCAGTTGCACCGGGCCCGCCTCGCGCTGCGTGCCTGCCTCGGAGCCAACTGGTTCGGCGAAGCCGCCTGAGGCCAGTCAGCGACGAGTCATGGCAAGCCCGTATCAGGGCGCTACATTTTTTCCCAGATAGTGACTTCCGATAGCGTGTGCTGGAATTTTCGCTTGGTTTCCCGGATGACGAAGGGGACAGCCAGGGGGCCTTTGAGCAGGCGGAAGTGCTTGCCGAGTATGGCTTTCAAGCCATCGAGCGTGGTGAAATTTTCGCCATCCTTCTTGAAACCGCCGATCCATTCCTCGCGTTTAGTATGTTCCGGCAACCAGGTGTAGGGCGAGGTCAGCATCAGCAGGCCACCCGGATTAAGACGCTGGTGAACGCTGTCGAGGAAGACGGCCGGGCTGTACAGGCGGTCGATCAGATTGGCGGCAAGTATCAGGTCGTAGCCCGAGAAAACAGCCTTCAGATTGCAGGCATCGCCCTGGAAGAATTCGACCTTGGGGGCAACCTCGGCGAGGCCCAGGGCGGTCAGTGAGCATTCCTTGTAACTGACCAGTTCACCTTCTTCGGTCAGGGTGTAGCGCAGGTGGCCGCGTTCCGCCAGCTGGGTGCCGACGCCGATGAAGCGGGCCGAGAAGTCGAGGCCGGTAACATGGTCGAAATGGCGGGCCAGCTCAAAAGTTGCCCGCCCGGTGGCACAGCCGAGATCGAGAGCCTTGCCGGCCGGTCGTTGGCCCATGGCCTCGATGGCGAGTTCGGTCAGGCGGAGCGGGAAATTGGCGACGCCGAAATATTCATCGCCGTAATGAAATTCGATGTATTCCGAGATCAGCCGGTCGCTTTCGTAGTGCGAGGCGGGTTGGGTGATCGGCTGGTCGGCGACGACATAACGGAAGCCGGCATGCTGGAAGAAGTGGCGGCGGAAGGCGTAGCGTGAGACCGGTGCGGCTTCGTTGCCGCAGGAAATCCACGATCCTCCCTTGATCAGGTTATGTCGCTGGTCAAAGGTCGGTGTCGTAAAGTCGTCGTAGATGGGATGAACTGCAAAGCCGGGGAAGGGATAGATCGGCGTTTCCAGCCACTGCCAGACATTGCCGATGACGTCGAAAAGTGGGCCGTGGGCGTAGCGGTTGACCGGGCAACTGGAGGCGGCATAGCCAAGGCCAATGTTGGCGGTCGACTCGCCGGGCAGATCATCGACGCCCGCAAAATGGCGCAGCGACTGCCACTCGTCTTCGCTCGGCAGGCGTACCGGTTGGCCGGTGCTGCGGGCTTTCCAGCGGCAGAAGGCGGCCGCTTCGTGGTAATTGGTTTCGACCGGCCAGTTCCAGGGCATGGCAATCTCTTCGAGCATCAGGCGCAGATGCCACTGCCCCGACTGCCTGACCCAGAAGGTCGGATACTCGGCCCGGGAGAATTTCTTCCAGGCAGCGCCTTCTTCCTGCCACAGCGATTCGTCGGCATAGCCGCCAGCTTCGACAAAGGCCAGGAACTCCCGATTGGAGACGAGGCTTCGGCTGGCCTGAAAGGCCGCGGTCGATGTCTCGTGGCAACCGAATTCGTTGTCCCATCCGTAGATGGTCGGGGCACTCCGGTCGCGTCCAATACGCAGTTGGCAGGGTGGAATGCTGACCAGTTCGTTGTCCGGTGCCTCGCCTCGGTCGTCACAGGGGGGCCAGGCCGGGTGTGGCCGTACAAAGTTGAGGGCGTGTTGGCGAATCAGTACCGACGAGGTTTCGAGATGGATGCGCTCGTGCTCGATGCCCATCAGTATGATCCAGAACGGATCCTCCCAGCCGATGGGCAGGGTCAGGGGGCGGCTGCGAATGAGGTGGTCGACCACGGCTCGCACCTGTCGACGATAGGCGCGTACGTCATCGACGCCCGGCCAGTCGTAACGGACATCGCTGAGGTCATCCCAGCTCATTTCGTCGACGCCGATGGCGAACATCGACTCGAAGCCAGGATTGACGCGTTCTTCGATCAGGCCGGCGAGGAGAAGTTTGTTAATGAAAAAGGTGGCGGTGTGCCCAAAGTAGAAAATCAGCGGATGGCGCAAGGCGATCGGCTTGATGTAATAGGCTTCGGGGCAGCTGAGGACTTCGAACAACTGTTCGTAGCGATCAAAGGTGGCGTGAAAGTAATCGAGGATCTCCCGCCGCTTCTGTTCGGTATCGGTGCCGGTCAGTAATGGGGTGGCCGGGAGGGGGGCTGGCTTCATGCGGTTTGTGCTCTGGGATTGGGAATGGGTTTTTGCGAAATGATGGCAGCTTTACAGTGCGGCCAGATGGTTATCCGGGGATTATCCGGTTTCTGCCAAGGATAGTGTAGCAGGGACAAAAAAAACCCCGCCACATGGGCGGGGTAACAGGGAGTTCTCGAATCGGGGGATTTCGAGAGGAGGGTAAACTGGTTCAGTCCTTTTGCCGCTTCTTCAGCCACAGGCGGGCGAGGGTAATGGCTGCGCCGGCAGCGAGGGCGGTGGCGGCAGCCTTGAACGGCTCAGCCTGGCCTTCAGCAAGCCAGTCGAATCCGGTGATGCCGATGAAGACACCGAGTGATTCGCTGATCGGCAGGTTGTCGGCAAAGGCCATTAATGATTCCCGCTGACCGGCATGTTGGCCAGTGCAGGTTGGGTGGCTGCCATGTCGAACAGATACTGGCGGGTGGCTTCGATAAATTGTTTGATGTTCATTTTGATCATTTCCTCGTTGTCCTCTTGGCGGGATTGCTTTTCTTCCATGCCTCGCATTGTAGGGACGACCGGGGTTGCCGTCTGTGGCGCAAGCGTGGCCGGGTAGTAACAGGTATTGATCTTGTGTGACGCTTTGTAACGGCGCCAGAAATCCCTATTGGTGGGCTTTCCAGGTCAGCGTAAAGCGGGCGCCGCCGAGTGGCGAGGCGTCCGCCGTGGCGGTGCCGCCATGCAGCTCAAGGACCCGGCGGGCAATGGCCAGGCCGAGGCCGTAGCCGCCGGTTGACCGGTCGCGTGACCGGTCGAGGCGGGTGAAGGCCGAGAAGATGTGTTCGCGCTCTTCAGGCGGAATGCCGATACCGTCGTCGTCTACGTGGATCAGCATGTTGTCGCCAACCAGTTCGGCGTTGACCGTGATTCGCTTGCTGGCGTACTTGAAGGCGTTGCGCAGCAGGTTGCGCAGGGCGTAGGGCATGGCTTTGCGGTCGAGGTCAATGCAGAGGTTTTCGGGCAGCCTGGCGGTGTCGACGTTGACCTCAAGCTGGCGACCGAGCAGACGGACCGCATCAACCTCGTCACTTAACCATTCGGCGGCTTTGACGCTGGAAAAGTGCGCTTGCGGGGCTTCGCGCTCGAAGCGGGCATAGGTCAGGCTGGTGTCGATGAGTTGGTCGAGTTCGTCGAGATCGGCTTCCATCATTGCCCACAGGCGGTCACGCTCGTCGGGTTCAGTCGTTTCGGAGAGCATTTCGAGGGCGAAGCGCATGCGGGCGATCGGTGTGCGCAACTCATGGGAAATGCCACAGGACAGTTCGCGGTGGGTGGCCAGCAGTTGGCGGATGCGTTCCGCCATGCTGTTCATGGTGTCCGAGAGCGGGGCAAAAAGCTGGGTGCGGACGGGCGGCGAAATTGCCTCGAAATGGCCGTCGCCGAGATCGAGTGCAGTTTGACGAAGGCCTTCAAGGTCGCGCCAGACGGGGCGTATCCAGAACCACAGGGCGACTGCAAAAATAAGCCCGATCAGGCTCCAGGTCAGCAGGCGCAGACGTAGTTCGAGCGGCAGGCGGTCTTTCAGTTCCGGGTTGCGGTTCGAGGCCAGCGGGCCAACCACCAGCACCTGATTGGATGTGCCCAGGCGGTGGTACATGATGTCGCCATCGTGGTCGATGGCAATGTCGCCGGCATCAAGCTTGATGACCTGGCTGGGCGTGAGCGTCCGGTCGAGGGTGATGCGCTCGACAATATCGAGGTCGTACGAAAACTTTTCGTCGAGTTCCTTGACCCGCTTTTGCCAGTCGCGGCGCGGTTGCCGGAACAGTTCATCCTCGATCAGGGTAATCGTGCCGCGCATGAAACGACGGGCATAGTCGTCAGTAATGCCGCGCTGGGCGGTCGAAATGACAAAGTCGGCGGTAAAGGCGATGGCGACGAAGGAGCCCATCGCCAGCAGGTAGAAATTGAAGAACAGCTTGGACAGGCTGTAGCGCCCGCCCCGCCAACGCGGCAGGGCAACCCGGATCAGTGAGCGGGCGAGGCCCTGGTTGTGTTCCTTCGGCCTGGCTTCGCCGCCAGGTGTTTCAGTTCCAGTCATGCTTGCTGAACAGGTAGCCCTTGCCACGCACCGTCTTGATCCGTGTCGGATTCTCGGGATCGTCGTTGAGCTTCTTGCGCAGGCGGGAAATACGCGCATCGATCGAGCGATCCAGGCCATCGAAGCCGATGCCACGCAGTTCCTGCAGCAGGTCGTCGCGTGACAGCACATTGCCGGCATGCGTGGCGAGCAACCAGAGGAGGTCGAACTCGGCCGTGGTCAGGTCGATGGTCTGGCCATTCAGCGAGGCCGTCCGCGTCGCCTGACTGATCCGGAACTGGCCGAACACCATGCTCTCCGATTCGCCGTTGCTGGCATCGGCGGCTGTCGGCAGCCGGCGCAGCAGGGCCTTGATTCGGGCGAGCAGGACGCGCGGCTGGACGGGTTTGGCGATGTAGTCGTCGGCCCCCATCTCGAGACCGAGAATCTGGTCGAAGTCCTCGTCCCGCGCCGTCAGCATGAGGATCACGCCGCGATACTGGGAACGCACGGCGCGGCAGACTTCGAAGCCGTCCTTGCCGGGCAGCATGACATCGAGAATGACCAGGTCGGGCTGTTCGGCCAGGATACGCGCCTCGGCAGTGTCACCGCGGGGTTCGATGCTGACTTGCAGATCGTTCTTGGTCAGGTATTCGGCCGTCAGTTCGGCCAGGCGTTCATCGTCTTCGACGAGCAGGATGCGTGTATTCATCCGCCAATCTTAACCACCTGCCGGGCGGCGGTCCACTTTCCTGCGGACAGGCCTCCGCGCAAATTTCAACAGTCGGGAGTGATGGCATAGAATCCCGGCTCATCGTCTTTTGAGGAATGGTCTTGATGAATTGGTCAAAAGTACCCCTGCGGGCCTGCTTCGCGACATTGAGCCTGGGCTGCCTGGGTCTCGTCGCTGTCGGCATGGAATTGCAGACCCTGTTGCGCCTGGCACCCTGTCCGCTCTGCATCTTTCAGCGACTGCTCTACATCGTGATCGGTCTGATCGGCCTGGCTGGCTTCATTTGGCCGGCTGGACGCATGCTGTGGGCGGTGCTCGCTGGTGGTCTCGGTCTGCTCGGCACGGGTGTTGCCGGCTACCAGACCTGGATGCAGGCTTTTCCGCATCTTGCGCCGGAGTGCAGTTTCACCAATCCGAATGCCATCGAACGACTGGTCGACTGGCTGGGCATGGCCTGGTCATCGATGTTCCTGGCGACTGGCTTTTGCGCCAGTCGTGACTGGGAGTTGTTCGGCCTGTCGATGGCCAACTGGTCGGTGCTGATCTTTGCCGGTATCGTGGTCTATGCCGCACTGCTGTTCCGGCAAAAGCACTAGCCGGAAAAAACAAAACCCGCCGAAAGGCGGGTTTGTCGAATGCCGGAGAAAGCTGAATTACTTCAGCTTAACTTCCTTGTAAGCAACGTGCTTACGAGCCTTCGGGTCGTACTTCATGAACTCCAGTTTTTCAGGCGTCGTGCGCTTGTTCTTGGAGGTGGTATAGAAGTGACCGGTGCCAGCTGTGGATTCCAGCTTGATTTTTTCGCGACCGCCTTTAGCCATTTTATTTTTCCTTCTTTATCAGACTTCGCCGCGAGCGCGCAGGTCAGCCAGGACGGCGTCGATGCCGTTCTTGTCGATCAGGCGCAGACCGGCGTTGGAAACACGCAGGCGCAGGAAGCGGTTTTCAGATTCGACCCAGAAACGACGGTACTGCAAGTTCGGCAGGAAGCGGCGTTTGGTTCTATTGTTGGCATGGGAAACCTTGTTCCCAACCATCGGGCCTTTACCCGTTACTTGGCAGACTCGCGCCATGATGGTGCTCCAGAATTCGCTAGAAGAGAGCCCGCAAGTATAACCAAAAGTCCTTATTTGTTTCAAGAGGTTTGTTGAACTTTATAGTAAACCGCGTTCAGCGAAAGAAAGTGGCGGGGAATTTCCGGCCACGATGAAGTGGTCCAGTACCCTCACATCGACCAGACTAAGGGCCTCCTTCAGTGATCGGGTAAGCATTTCGTCGGCCCGTGAGGGTTCGGCAATGCCTGATGGGTGGTTGTGCGCCAGGATGACGGCGGCAGCGTTGTGGGCGAGGGCGGCCTTGACCACTTCACGCGGGTAGACCGAAGTCTGGTTCAGCGTGCCGACGAACAGTTCGTCGTCCTTCAGTAGACGATTCTGGGCATCCAGCCACAGCGCCATGAATACTTCGTTGCCCCGCCTGGCCAGTTTGAGGCGTAGCCAGTCGCGGACCTTGCCGGGTGAAGTGAAGCTGTCGCGGCTGCTCATGTCTTGCAGCAGCGCCCGGCGGGCCAGCTCAAAACTGGCTTTAAGCTGCGCCGCCTTGGCCAGGCCGATGCCGGAAACGCTGGCCAGTTCATCAAGCGAAGCTTCGGCCAGGATGCCGAGCTGGCTATCGAAGCGCTTCAGGAGATCGCGCGCCAGATCGACGGCGCTTTTGCCGCGCACGCCAACCCGCAAGTAGATGGCCAGCAGTTCGGCATCAGACAGGGCGGCGGGGCCGTGCGCCAGCAATCGCTCGCGCGGACGCTCGCCTTCGGGCCTGTCAGTAATCGCCATATTCTTTTCCGTTAGAATGAGCCAAGTCCAATTCTAATGGTATGACAATGGAATTACAGGGAAAACGCATCGTTCTTGGCGTGACTGGCGGTATTGCCGCCTATAAGGCAGCCGAACTGGTCCGCCTGCTCGGCAAGCAGGGCGCCGAGGTGCAAGTGGCGATGACCGAGGGGGCGACCCATTTCGTCACGGCGACCACCTTTCAGGCGCTGTCCGGGCAGCCGGTCTATCTTGATCAGTGGGATAGCCGGATGCCCAACGCGATGGCTCATATAGACCTGTCGCGTCAGGCCGATCTCATCGTTGTGGCGCCAGCTTCGGCCGACTTTCTGGCGCGCATCGCCCATGGAATGGCCGACGACCTGCTGGCGACCATGGTGCTGGCGCGCGATTGCCCCTTGCTGGTGGCGCCGGCGATGAATCGCCAGATGTGGGAAAACCCCGCGACGCAACGCAACGTTTCGCAATTGGATGCGGACGGGGTACGGATTCTTGGTCCGGCCAGTGGCGAGCAGGCCTGTGGCGAGATCGGTGCCGGTCGCATGCTGGAACCGGAGGAAATTCTCGAAGAGGTCATTTCCTTCTTCGCACCCAAGGTGCTGGCCGGCCGCAAGGTGCTGATCACTGCGGGGCCAACCTTCGAAGCCATCGATCCGGTGCGCGGCATAACCAATCTGTCTTCCGGGCGAATGGGTTACGCCGTGGCCCGCGCGGCAAGGCAGGCCGGGGCTGAGGTGACGCTGGTGTCGGGGCCGGTCGGCTTGGCAGCGCCACAGGGTGTCGAGCGCATCAATGTGCACAGCGCCCTAGATATGCACGAGGCGGTGATGTCGCGGGCCGCCATCAGCGATGTATTCATCGGTGTGGCAGCGGTAGCCGATTACCGCGTCGCCAATGCGGCTGAACACAAGCTCAAAAAGGACACGGGGGGGATTCCGCCGATCGAGCTGATCGAGAATCCGGACATCCTGGCCGAGGTCGCGGCGCTGGCCAATGCCCCGTTCTGCGTCGGTTTTGCCGCCGAGAGCCGCAATCTGGAGGAGTACGCCCAGACCAAGCGGCGCAAGAAGAATATACCGCTGATTGCCGGCAATCTGATTCAGGACGGTTTTGGCGGTGACGATAACCGGCTGGTGCTGTTCGACGATGCCGGGGTCCATCCGCTGACGCCGGCGGCAAAATCTGTTTTGGCCCGGCAGTTGATAGAACACATTGCAACTTTGACGAGGAAAGACTGATGCATCGAATTGACGTAAAAATTCTCGACAACCGCCTGCGCGACAGCCCGCCGGAATACGCCACGCCCGGTTCGGCCGGGCTCGATTTGCGTGCCTGCATCGAAACGCCGCTGCATGTCGCACCGGGCCAGACGACGCTGGTGCCGACCGGCATGGCTATCCATCTCGCCGATCCGGGTCTGGCCGCGATGATCCTGCCGCGCTCCGGTCTCGGCCACAAACACGGTATCGTGCTTGGCAATCTGGTCGGGCTGATTGATAGCGACTATCAAGGCGAATTGATGGTCTCGGTGTGGAATCGCGGTCATGCTGCTTTTACCCTGAATCCGCTCGACCGTATCGCGCAACTTGTTGTCGTGCCGGTGTTGCAAGTCGGCTTCAACATCGTCGATGACTTCGATGCCAGCCATCGTGGTGAAGGCGGTTTTGGCAGTACCGGTCACGCCTGAGCCTTGAAAGCGCTGTGTAAGAAAATTACGATTTAATTATTTACTTTGAGCCGGGAGGGTTGGGAAATGAGGAGCATCGGAATGCAACTGGCTGGGGTCATGTTGGCGGCCACCTTCGCTCTGCCCATCGGGGCTGCCGAAGCGGTCGATCTGGCCCGTGCCGAAGAGATTGTTTCCGGCCGCTGCTTTCTCTGTCATGGCATGGAAGGTGAATCGGCGAGCCCGGTTTTTCCGCGTCTGGCCGGGCAGCATGCGGACTACATTGCCAAGCAACTGGGTGATTTCAAGTCCGGCAAGCGTAACAGCGACACCATGAAGCCGCAGGCGGAAGAGCTGACGCCGGCCGAAATGAAGGCGCTTGGCGCGTTCTTCCAGGCCAAGGTGGTTGGTGCTCGTCCGGCCAAGGATCCCGAGTTGCTCGCCGTCGGCAAGTTTGTCTTCATGCGCGGCAACCAGTTCTCCGGCCTGCCTGCCTGTTCCACCTGCCATGGAGCCAAGGGACTGGGGACTCCCCAGTTGCCGCGTCTGGCCGGGCAGCATCCACGCTATATCGAGGATCAGATCAAGCAGTTCAACAAGCGCGAGCGGACTAATGACAATGCCATCATGCATACCATTGCCTCCAAACTGTCCGAGCTGGAAACCCATGCTGTGGCGGAGTTCATCGCAACGCTCGATTGATCAGAGATTGGCTGCACCATGAACAAAGGCCGCTAATGCGGCCTTTGTTTATTTGCGCGAAGAAAAATCAGACCAGCATGTCGGCCCAGATATTCTTGGCCCAGCCCAGAGCGATCTTGCCTTCCGGTTCATTGCGTGCCACCGACACGCCGCCAGCGCCCTTGACCGGTTGCATGGTCTTGGTTGCAAGGTCGTACTGGTGAACCGATGAAACGTGGATGGCACTCTTGCTATCAACGAAGCTGTAGCAGGTGTTCATGACCACCGGTTCCGGGTTGGCTTCCTGCCCGGCGAGCATGTTGAGGATGGCTGCCGTGGCGAGTTTGCCATGCTGGTTGGCCATGTGGCCGGACTTCGGCATGGTCGGTGCCGGGAAAACAGCGTCGCCAAGGATATGGATGCCCGGGGTGTTGGTAGATTCCATGGTCAGCCAGTTAACATCCACCCAGCGGTTGTTGATCAGCTTGATGCCGGATTTGGCCGCAATGTCGCCGGCCCGGTGCGGCGGAATGATGTTGAGCACATCGGCCTTGAACTTGTCGAACTCGAGGACGGCCGTGTTGGTGCCGGCTTCGACATCCTTCACTTCGCTGTTGTTGCGATAGTCAATGATGCCTTTGTAGAGATCGGCCCAGGCCTTCGTGAACAGGGCCTTCTTGGACATCACGTCCTCGTTGGCGTCGAGGATGACGACCTTTGACTTGGGCTTGTGCTTCTTGAAATAGTCGGCGACCAGACAGGCGCGCTCGTAGGGTCCGGGCGGGCAGCGGTAGGGGGCTTTGGGGATGGAAATGGCGTAGGTGCCGCCATCTTTCATCGACTCAAGTTGCTTGCGCAGGGCGACGGTCTGGGGGCCGGCCTTCCAGGCATGGAGAATCTTTGACTGGGCATCGCCATTGTTGAGGCCGGGGATCTGGTCGAACATGAAATCGACACCCGGTGACAGGACCAGGCGGTCGTAACTCATGGCGCCACCAGCCTTCAGGGAAATCGTCTTCTTCGCCGCATCGACGGCGATCACGTCATCCTGGACGACGCGCACGCCCCAGGTGCTCTTCAGGCCGTCATAGCTGATGGTGATGTCTTCCATGGTCTTCATGCCGCCGATGACCAGATTGGAGATCGGGCAGGAAATGAAGGTCGGATTGCGTTCGATCAGTGTTACCTGGACACCGCCTTCGCTCCACATGCGCAGGTATTTGGCGATGGTGGCACCACCGTAGCCACCGCCGACGACCACGACATGGCCGCCGGCCTTCTTGGCACCAGCGGCACAGCCGTACAGAGAAGCCATGGCGCCCGCCGCGGCACCGACTTTCAGGAAATCACGTCTTTTCATGAGCATCATGCTGGTCTCCCCTTATTTTTGTGCGGCGAAATAGCCGGCGATCAGATCAAGCTGGGCTTCCGTGTAGCCCTTGGAAATCTGATGCATGATCGACGCGGGCTTGTCGCCGCTCTTGTAGTCGGCCAGTTTCTGCAGGATCTTGGCCTTGTCCATGCCGGCCAGGGCATCCATGCCGGAGCCCTTGACGGTGTTGCCGTTGGTGCCGTGGCAGTTGGCGCAGGTAGCGGCCAGATTGCGGGCCAGGTAGGGGTCGGCAGCCTGCGCGGTGCCAGCGGCAGCCAAAAGACACAAGGCTGCGAAGGGAGCAAACAGTTTCATCGGGACATCTCCTCAAATGTTGTCGGTACGCCAACTCACCAAGATTGCTGTTGATTTGCCCGGATCAGCGTGGTGCCTAGGTTATAAGCCTTTGCGAAAAATTGCATGCTGCGCCGCACCAATATTAGGGGTTGACTATATAAACGACCAGTTATACATTGGCTATTGATCGAAATTAAAAAACCATGGACGAGACACTACAGGTTTTCGAGCAGGTCGCGCATTACTTCGGATTGCTGGCCGATCCGACGCGTTTGCGCATTCTTTCCTGTCTGTGCGCTGAAGAGCGCCCGGTCCATGAGGTGGTGGAAAAAATTGGCCTGACGCAGGCCAACATCTCGCGCCATCTCAACATTCTTTACCGGGCCGGGGTTGTCGACCGGCGGCGCGAGGGCACCTCGGTCATGTACCGGGTCGTGGATCCAAATTTTGTCGACATCTGCCGCACGGTCAGCATCACGGTAGCCAGCCGTGACCTGGGTGACGAGTTGGGGGTGAAGACGGTGAATTGCAGTACTGACGTCAAATAATCAGAGGGGTTGATCCATATGGGTGACATCGTCAAACAACCGGGGCGTCTGCGGCCCGCACCGGAAAACTTCCTGACGGAAGAGCAGGTTCAGGCCGTTGGTGCCGGACGCCGCGATTTTCTGCGCAAGAGCCTGTTTGCCGCAGGCGCTGCACTGGCCGTGCCGAAGATGGTACGGGCCAGCGAAGGCGACCCGAATATTCTTGAAAACCCTGCCTGGACGACCTCGCTCGGCCAGCCGGTGGCGACCAATCCGTACGGTCTGCCGTCCAAGTACGAGAGCCAATTGCTGCGCCGTGAGTCGCCGGGCCTGGCCCGCGTCGGCGGCGCCTCGGTATCATTCGCGCCGTTGCAGGGCCTGTTCGGCATCATCACGCCGTCCGGCCTGCATTTCGAGCGCCACCACCAGGGCTGGCACGATATTGATCCCTCCAAGCATCGCCTGATGGTCAATGGATCAGACGATTCGCTGCTCAAGAAGGCCAAGGTCTATACCCTCGACGAACTGATGCGTCTGCCGTCGGTGTCACGCATCCACTTCATTGAGTGCGGGGCCAACACCGGCCTCGAATGGGGCAATGTGGCCGTGCCCACCGTGCAATACACGCACGGCATGCTGTCCTGTTCCGAATTTACTGGCGTGCCGCTCAAGGTGCTGCTCGAGGATTGCGGCGTCGATTACAAGAAGGCCCGTTACGTGCTGGCCGAGGGGGCTGACGGCTCCTCGATGACACGCACCATTCCGATGGAAATGGTCGAGTCGGGTGAAGTCTTTGTCGCCTACGGCCAGAACGGAGAAATGCTGCGTCCGGAAAACGGCTACCCACTGCGTCTCGTCGTGCCTGGCGTCCAGGGCGTTTCCTGGGTCAAGTGGCTGCGTCGCATCGAAGTCGGCGACAAGCCCTACGCCACCAAGGATGAGGCAGTGCACTACATCGACCTCCTGCCGAGCGGCTTGCATCGCCAGTACAGCTCGATTCAGGAAGCCAAGTCGGTCATCACCACGCCGTCCGGCGGCCAGACCTTGCTCGACAAGGGTTTCTACAACGTCTCCGGCCTCGCCTGGTCGGGGCGCGGCAAGATCAAGCAGGTCGATGTCTCCTTCGATGGTGGCATCAACTGGCAGACGGCACGTCTCGAAGGGCCGATCCAGAACAAGGCGCTGACCCGCTTCAACATCAACTGGGTGTGGGACGGCAGTCCGGCCATCCTCCAGTCGCGGGCCATCGACGAAACCGGCTTTGTCCAGCCGAGCTATGGCCAGTTGCGCGCCGTGCGGGGCACCAAGTCGATCTATCACAACAATGCCATCCAGTCGTGGAAAGTCATCGAAAGCGGGGAGGTCAGCAATGTTCAGGTTCTCTAAGACCATTCTCGTTCTGGCGCTTGCCTCTGCGGCCACAGCCGCCGTCGCCTTCGAGAACTATCAGGGTGTCGGCCGTCCGGCGACCACTGCCGAAGTGAAAGCCTGGGATATTGACGTCCGTCCCGACTTCAAGGGTCTGCCCAAGGGATCGGGCAGTGTCGACCGCGGTAATGAACTGTTTGAGGAAAAGTGCGCCTCGTGTCACGGCTCCTTCGGTGAGTCGAACGAGGTGTTCACCCCGCTGGCCGGCGGCACCACCAAGGACGACGTCAAGAACGGGCGCGTCAGGGGCCTGTCTTCCGGTGAGCTGCCACAGCGTACGACCTTCACCAAGGTGGCGACGATCTCGACGGTCTTTGACTACATCCAGCGCGCCATGCCGTGGACGGCGCCGAAGTCGCTCAAGCCGGATGATGTGTTTGCCATCCTCGCCTATCTGCTTAATCTGCAGGAAATCGTGCCGGCTGACTTCGTGCTGTCCGACAAGAATATTGCCGATGTGCAGAAGCTGCTGCCTAACCGTAACGGCATGACCACCGAGCACGGCATGTGGCCGGGTGCGCCGGCCAAGAAGGGTGGCATCGGCAACGGCGGCAAGCCGGATACGGCCAACAAGGCATGCATGAAGAACTGCAAGCCGGAAGTGCTGATCGGTTCGACCTTGCCCGAATACGCCCGCACCGCGCACGGTGAGCTGGCCGACCAGAATCGCAGTTTCGGCCCGGTGCGCGGTACGCGCACGCTCGGCCCGGAAGCCGCCAAAAAAGCGGCCGATGCCGGTACGCTGGAACTGGCGACGAAGAGCGGCTGCATGGCCTGTCACGGCATGAAGAGCAAGATCGTTGGTCCCGGCTATAGCGAAGTGCTGGCCCGCTACAAGGATCAGACCGATGCCGAGTCGCGCCTGATTGCCAAGGTCAAGGCCGGTGGTCAGGGCGTCTGGGGCTCGATCCCGATGCCGCCAAATACGCACGTCAAGGACGAAGACCTGAAGACACTGGTTCAGTGGATTCTTAATGGTTCCAAGTAATCCCAATTTCTACAGAGGAGAAGTCATGAACAATCAACGACGCACCGTACTGAAATCCGGCTCCGGGGCCGCCCTGCTGGGCGTGCTCGCTTCTGCCGGCATCATCACCCCGGGTATGGCCCTGGCTGACTGGAACAAGGCTGCCTTTGAGGCCAAGAGCATGGCAGACACGCTGAAGGCGCTCGGTATTGCCGGCTCGACCGACAGCAAGGATGTTCAGGTCACCGGTCCGGATATCGCCGAAAACGGCGCTGTCGTCCCGGTCGGCGTCGCTTCCAGCCTGCCCAATATCAGCATGGTTGCCATCCTGATCGAGAAAAATCCGAATGCGCTGGCCGCCTCCTTCGTGTTGCCGGAAGGCACCGAAGCCAACGTCCAGACGCGCGTCAAGATGGGTCAGACCTCCAACATCTACGCCATCGTCAAGTCGGATGGCAAGTTCTTCATGGCGACCAAGGAAATCAAGGTCACCCTGGGTGGCTGCGGCGGCTAAAACGGGTTCGAAGCTACTGCGCTCGACATGACTTCGTTGCGCTTGCTCGCCGTGCAAATTGCACTGTCTCGCAAACGCGCCTTGTCCTGTCATCGCTTGCGACGCTTCATTCCCCGTTTGTATACATTGAATTAAGGAGAAAGAAACATGGGCAATCCAATGAAAATCCGCGCCGCCAACAAGGACGGCGTTACTGAAGTGAAGGTTCTGGTTAGCCACGAAATGGAAACCGGCCAGCGCAAGGATGCTGCTGGCGCCGTCGTGCCGGCCTGGTTTATTACCGAACTGGTCGCCAAGCACAACGACAAGGTGGTTCTGACCAGCGATTTCGGGACTTCGATCTCGAAGAACCCCTACCTCGCTTTCAAGTTTAAGGGTGGTGCGAAGGGTGACAAGATCACCGTCAGCTGGAAGGACAACAAGGGCGATACCCGTACCGACGAAGCAGCCATCAACTGATCGTCGACAGCATTCAAGACGGCAGTCAGGCGGCGCAGAACGCCGCTGCCGTCGTCTTTACCCCGTGGAGGAGTAATCAATGATCCAACGTTTGACTAAAACGCTGGTTGGCGCGGTCTTTATCGCGGCATTCGCCGGCCCCGTCCTGGCTCAGGACAGCAAGGTCGCCGACGAACTGGCCAAGTACCGCGAGGCTCTGGCTGACGGCAATCCGGCCGACCTGTTCGAAGTAAAGGGTGAAGGCCTGTGGACGGAAAAGCGCGGTCCGAAGAATGCCTCGCTTGAACAGTGCGACATGGGCCTCGGCCCCGGCAAGCTGGATGGCGCCTATGCCCAGTTGCCAAAGTATTTCAAGGACACCAACAAGGTGATGGACGCCGAGTCCCGCCTTATTCATTGCATGATTACCCTGCAGGGTTTCAAGGCAAGTGACTTGAAAAACTGGTATTCGACCCCCGGTAATGATTCCGATATCGAGGCGCTGATCACCTATATTGGTGGCAAATCGAACGGCAAGCCGATCAACGTGCCGGCGACGCATCCGGCCGAGGCAAAAATGGCCAAGATGGGCGAATACATTTTCTATCGTCGGGCTGGTCCGCAGGATTTCTCCTGCTCGATCTGTCATGGCCAGGACGGCAAGCGGATTCGCCTGCAGGAACTCGGCAACCTGACGACCAAGGAAGGTGCCGGCGTGGCCATGAAGACCTGGCCGTCCTATCGGGTTTCGCAAGGTACGGTGTGGACCATGCAGCGTCGTCTGATCGACTGCATGCGCCAGGCCCGCTGGCCTGAGCCGAACTATCTGGCCGATTCGGTGATCGCGCTGGAAACCTACCTGCAAAAGAATGCGACCGGCACCGTCATGGAAACGCCGGGCATCAAACGCTGAACAAGGGGACGACCATGAATTTCAAATTTGCCCTCTTTTTCGGGGTGACCATCGCCATCGCTGCCCCGGCTTTTGCCGAGAAAGCCGTAGAAGCACCGGGCGGCAAGTTCGCCAAGGAAGCCGAGCAGATGTTCCTGTCGTCTTTCCGCGCCGATAATCCGAGCTACTGGATGAAGCGCCTGGAGCAGGACGAGACGATGAAGATGTGCGCCCAGTTCCGCGATAATCCGCCGCGTAAACTCGGCGAAAAGTTCGAAAAGCTGAACGCTGCAACCATCCGCTATCCGGTGGATGGCAAGCTGATCGGTGACTGGAAGGAAGGCGAAAAGCTTGCCGCAGTCGGCACTGGTGGCCACATCGGATTTATCCAGCCGGATCCGGCCGGGCGTGTGCGCGGTGGCAACTGCTATGCCTGTCACCAGTTGGCCAAGAAGGAACTGGCTTACGGCACGATCGGCCCGAGCCTGCAGAATTTCGGCAAGATCCGCGGCAATTCCGATGACATCATCAAGTACGCCTACGACAAGATCTACAACTCCAATGCCTTTACGGCCTGTACCAACATGCCGCGTTTTGGCCTGCACAGCTGGCTGACGCCGGAGCAGATCACCCATATCGTGGCCTTCCTGATCGATCCGGCATCGCCGGTCAACAAGGACTAGTCCATAGTCCCTGGTCGTTGGCAGTTTCTTGCTAGCGACCAGCAGCTAGCGACTAATAAGTTGAATTTCATTCAAGGAATAAACATGAGCATGAATCGTCGGGAATTTCTTCAGGTCATGGCCGTTGCGGCGGCCGGTGGCATGTCCTTGCACAGCGAATTGGCCCTGGCTGAAAAGGGCGCCGCCAAGCTGTACGACCTGCCCAAGTTCGGCAACGTCAGCCTGTTGCATATCACCGACTGTCATGCCCAGTTGTTGCCCATCTATTTCCGCGAGCCGAATGTCAATCTCGGTTTTGGTGACCAGTACGGCAAGGTGCCCCATCTGGTGGGCGCCAATCTGCTCAAGCACTTCGGTTTCAAGCCGAACAGCATCGAGGCGCACGCCTACACCTATCTGAATTTTGAAAAGGCCGCCGAGACCTACGGCAAGGTGGGTGGTTTTGCCCATCTGGCTACGCTCGTTAAGCGTATGAAGGCGACCCGCCCCGGCTCTCTGCTGCTTGATGGCGGCGACACCTGGCAGGGTTCCGGCACGGCCCTGTGGAGCAACGCCCAGGATATGGTCGACGCCTGCAAGGCCCTCGGTGTCAATGTGATGACCCTGCACTGGGAATCGACCTACGGCGAGGAGCGGGTCAAGGAAATCGAGGAAAAGGATTTCGCCGGCCACATCGACATCGTCGCCCAGAACGTCAAGACCACCGATTTCGGCGACGCCGTCTTCAAGCCCTTTGTCATGAAGAACATGAACGGCGTGCCGGTCGCCATCATCGGTCAGGCCTTCCCCTACACGCCGATTGCCAACCCGCGCTGGCAGACGCCGAACTGGAGCTTCGGCATTCAGGAAGAGAACATGCAGAAAACGGTCGATGCCGCCCGCGCAGCCGGCGCGCAGGTCGTTGTCGTTCTGTCGCACAACGGCATGGACGTTGACCTGAAGATGGCTTCGCGGGTCAAGGGCATTGATGCCATTCTCGGTGGCCATACCCATGACGGCATGCCGGCCCCGGTGGTCGTCAAGAATGCCGGCGGCCAGACGCTGGTGACCAATGCCGGCTCCAATGGCAAATACCTTGGTGTGCTCGATTTCGATGTCAAGAACGGCAAGATTGCCGACTACCGCTACAAGCTGTTGCCGGTCTTCGCCAACCTGCTGCCGGCCGACAAGGATATGCAGGCGCTGATCGACAAGGCTCGTGCCCCGTATCTTTCCAAACTCAACGAAAAGCTGGCTGTTTCGGAAGGCACGCTGTATCGCCGTGGCAACTTCAACGGCACCTTCGATCAGGTCATCCTTGATGCCCTGCTCAAGGTCAAGGATGCCGAAATCGCCTTCTCGCCGGGTTTTCGCTGGGGTACTTCCCTGTTGCCGGGGCAGTCCATCCTGATGGAGCACGTGCTCGACCAGACGGCGATCACCTACCCATGGACGACGGTGACCAACATGAGCGGCGAGATGATCAAGACGGTGCTAGAAGATGTCTGCGACAACCTGTTCAACCCCGATCCTTACTATCAGCAGGGCGGCGACATGGTGCGTGTCGGTGGCCTGCAATGGACCTGTGACCCGACCGCCAAAATGGGTAGCCGCATCCAGAACATGATGCTCAAGGGCCAACTGATCGATCCCGCCAAGACCTACAAGGTGGCTGGCTGGGCACCCGTCTCGGAAGAGGCGAAAAACGCCGGCGAGCCGATCTGGGATGTCGTGGCCAAATATCTGCGCGACATCAAGACGGTCAAACCGGTCAACCTCAATCTGCCGACGCTCAAGGGGGCAGCAAATAATCCGGGGATCGCATGAAAGTTGCGTTTGCGCTAAAAAGTACGCTGTTGGTCAGCTTGCTGGCCATTTCGTCGCTGGGCTTTGCGGCTGACTGGGTGTCGGGTAGTGCTGACTGGAGCAAGCTGCCCGAGATCAAGCAGAGCAAGCTCGGACTCTACCTGACGCCCCAGCAGGCCTACGACCTCAAGAAGCGCGACCCGAAGTCGGTGGCGCTGTTTGATATTCGCACCCGTGCCGAAGCCATGTATGTCGGCTGGCCAGGTGATGCCGATGCGCTGGTCCCCTACGTCGAGCACGCCGAAATCATGACCGAATGGGATGATAAGCGGACCATGTACAAGGTCGAGCCGAACGTTGATTTTGTCGCCGAACTGGAGCGCCGTCTGGCCGAAAAAGGCTTGGGCAAGGCAGCGACGATCATCCTGATCTGCCGCTCGGGCGACCGTAGCGCCAAGGCGGCTGACCGCCTGCAGATGTCAGGCTACGCCAAGGTTTACAGCATTGCCGAGGGTTTCGAGGGCGATATGGCCAAGGAGGGTTCAAAAGCCGGACAGCGGGCAGTCAATGGCTGGAAAAATGCCAATCTGCCGTGGACCTACAAGCTCGACAAGGAAAAGATGTATTTCCCGAAGTAATTTTTGCTTCAGGGTTGAATCGCCGGATCGGCAACGTTCATTTCAGGCGTTGCCGAATTTTTTTGTGGGGCCGGGCGGTCGATGAGGGCATTGGTCAATCCGGCTCCGGCCCACATGCCGATCAGCGAAATCCACGCGGTCAGGGCGAAGATCGCCGCTCCCGAGACGCCGGCGCCGACCGCGCAGCCACCGGCCAGCATGCCGCCGAAACCCATCAGGACAGCGCCAGCCATATAGCGCCGCATGCCATGTCCGTCCTTGAAGCCTTCCAGCTTCAGTTCGCGGCCCCACAGGGCGGCCAGGAAGGAACCGAGGACAACGCCGGGAACCAGACCAATATTGAAATCCCAGGGTTGGCCGGGCGGGGAGAGGACGAGCATGAGCACGTCGGCCGATGGCCCGGTAAAGCTCAGGCTCTGTACCGGTATGATTTCGAAGGACTGGGTGCCGATCCGGTAAGTGATCAGCCAGGCCAGGGCGACCATCAGACCGACGCCGCTGGCACCGATCCATTCACGGCGGGTGAGTTTGCTGCGACGGGCGAAGTGGATCGCGGCAGCCAGCCAGGCGAGGCCGAAGACCAGCCCGCCAAGATTGCCGAGATGAAGGGCGGCCAGAAGGTCGCGGGTGGTGCCGCCGTCGACCGTCAGCCAGCCCGAAATTGCCGTGCGCAGCGGGGAGAGTAGTCCGGTCAGCGAGGCCTGGGAGGCCACGGCGAAAATCAGCCCGGCAAGCAGGGCGCGCAGGTTGCCGTTGGCGGCGAGGACCAGCATGCGCGACGAGCAGCCGCGCGCCAGGATCATGCCAACGCCGAACAGGAGCCCCCCGATTAGGGCACCCGAGAGGCTGCCTCGGGCTGCCAGCTGGCGTGCTTGTGAGACATCGAGCCAGCCCTGGGTAATGAAAAACTGGGTGGCGATAACCGCCGATGAAAAGGCAAACAGCCAGACCGCCAGCTTGCTGCAGCCATCGCGGTTCCAGAATTCGACGACGGCGGAGCGCAGGCAGAAGCGCGAGCGCTGGGCAAAAATGCCGAAGAGTATGCCGATACTCAGTCCCGCCAGGGTGACCGTGGTTTTTTCGCCGAGCGCTTCAATCAGGCTATTCAGGTCCATCAGTGTTGCCTCAAACTGAACCGTCGGGCGGCAGGGTGAAAAGTGCAAACAAGATGGCTCAGCCTTGTGCGCTGTCCTGGACTGACTTCATGGCATCACCCTTGACCTGCGAGTTGACCAACAGGGCCACGAGTTTCTGGCTACGCGAGCGGAAGCGCTGGACTCCATCGGATTCGTTGTCGTGCTGCAGGGCGAGGAAGGCATGCATGTATTCCCCGACGTTGGTGGTGCGCTGGCTGATGCGCGACATCATCTCGGTGACGATATCCTCGAACTGCATGGCCATGACGCTTTCCTCTGTCAGCTCCTGCATCTGTTCGGTGATTGCCGTGATGTGGTCGGAGTGCTGGCGAGCCTTGCCGGTCAGCTGGAGCAATTCGCCACCAAGCTCCTGCAGGGTGGCATGCGATTTCTCGGCCAGCGTCATGTCGATGTTGGTTGCATCGCTGACGCGGGTCCCGACTTCCTGCAGCGAATTCATGATGTTGGTCAGCGACTGGCGGATATCGACATTGAATTCGCCAGTGCGGGCTGCCAGATTGCGGACTTCGTCGGCGACCACAGCGAAGCCCCGCCCGGCTTCGCCGGCGCGCGCAGCTTCGATCGCCGCATTGAGCGCCAGCAGGTCGGTTTGCTTGGTGATGGCGGCAATATCGTTGAGTGATCCGGAAATGCGGGAAACGCGTTCCTGCATTTCGTCAAAGCTGGCAGAAATGCCCTGGCTGGTTTCCTTCACTTGCGACATCTTGCTGACGAATTCGGCAATCAGCCGGTTCGTTTCGTCGAAGAAGTGCTGCAGGCTGGCCTGTTCAAGCGTTCTGCTGTCGCTGGCGCCGGTCATGCTCAGCATTTCGCTGATCAGCGACCGAAGGATTTGTCGCTGGTCGGAGGACTGCGACTGAAGGCCGTTCAGGCTGCCGGAAATCTTGTTGGCCGACGCGCGGATGATTTCCTGAGCGTCACGCATCTCGTTCTCAAGTGCCGTGAATTGCAGTTCGGCATGCGACATGGCTTCATCCGAGAGCACCTGATACTCGGACATCACATCCTTCAGTTCGGTAACGTAGGATTGCTGATTATCTTTCCAGCGGCGTCGCTCGCCATGAGAAAAGATCATGGTTCCGGCCAGCAGGATGGCAAGGAACATGAGGAAGTGTGGCGACACCGGACCGGCTATTAGCGACCACAGCCAGAGTCCGAGGCACACGGTTGCTGCAAGCCAGACCAGAAGATCATCAATGCGCTTCATTCAACGCTTTCGGGGAGGTCATGTCCCGATATTGTACGGCCGGGCGAGCCCGGCCGTTACAAAAATCTGATACTGTTTCTTGAGCTGAATATCACTTTTGGTGGTTTTAGCCCATGGCCTTGAGATGCTGAATGATCTCGCCGGCCATCGGTTGCGCATCGCCATAGAGCATGCGGCAATTGTCGGTGTAAAACAGCGCATTTTCGACGCCGGAATAACCCGTGCCTTTGCCGCGTTTGATGACGATGACGTTCTGCGCCTTGTCGGCATCGAGGATGGGCATGCCGTAGATCGGACTGGACTTGTCGGTTCGTGCGCTCGGGTTGACCACGTCATTTGCCCCGATGATCAGTGCGACGTCGGTCTGGGCGAATTCACCGTTGATTTCTTCCAGGTCCATGATCTTGTCGTACGGCACACCGGCTTCAGCCAGCAGCACGTTCATGTGACCCGGCATGCGCCCGGCCACCGGGTGGATGGCAAATTTCACCTCGACCCCGGCTTCTTCTAGGATCGAGGTCATTTCCCATACCTTGTGCTGGGCATGCGCCACGGCCATGCCGTAACCCGGCACGATGATGACCTTGGAGGCGTAGCGCATCATGGCTGCCGCATCGAGACCGGAGAGTTCCTTCATGCTGCCGGTGATGGCCTCACCCGGGCCGCTGGCGACCATCGGCGTGAACAGGATGTTGGAGATCGGACGGTTCATTGCCTTGGCCATGAGTTGGGTAAGCAGCGTACCGGCCGCACCGACGACGATACCGGCAATGATCAGCGCCGGATTGCCCAGGACATAGCCTTCGAAACCCACGGCCAGACCCGTGAAGGCATTGAACAGCGAAATGACGACCGGCATGTCGGCACCGCCGATGGGCAGCGTGACGATCAGACCGAGGACCAGGGCGACGATGAAGAAGCCGAAGATCAGTTCGGGCTGGGCCGGGGCCATGACGACCATGGCGCCGCCGAGACCGATGGCGATCAGGGCCAGGATGACATTGACCGCATTCTGGGCGGGCAGGCGATGGGCCTTCTTGAGCACGCCTTGCAGTTTGGCCCAGGCAACGCAGGAGCCGGTGAAGGACACGGCACCGATCAGGGCACCGACGACCGCGAGGATCGTCGTCGCCATGCTGTGGGCGTCGCCCTTGGCGAACTCGATGGCGGCAATCGCGGCGGCAGCACCGCCGCCCATGCCGTTATAGATGGCGACCATCTGCGGCATGTCGGTCATCTTGACCTTCTGGCCGGAGATCCAGGCGGCGGCACCGCCCAAGACCAGGGCCAGGGCCATCAGGCCGAGGTTCTGCAGGCCGGGAATGAAGAAGGTGCCGGCAATGGCGATCAGCATGCCGTAACCGGCGATGATGATGCCCTTGCGGGCGCTGGCCGGCGAGCTCATGCCCTTGAGACCGAAGATGAAGAGCAGCGCGCCGAGGAACCAGGCACCTTGAACGTAAACAGGCATCGTCATGATCAGCCTTCCTTTTTCTTGAACATGGCGAGCATGCGTTCGGTCACGACGTAACCACCGGCGGCATTGGCTGCGCCGAGGGCCACGGCGAAGAAGCCGATGGCTTGCTGGACGGGCGTGTCGGCCGAACCGAGCATGATCATGGCGCCGACGACAACGACACCATGGACGAAGTTGGAACCGGACATCAGCGGCGTGTGCAGGATGACCGGCACCTTGGCGATGATCTCGTAGCCGGTGAAGGCGGCGAGCATGAAGATATACAGCGCGAGCAAGCCGTCCATTACGCTTCTCCCATCACTTGTTTGACCACGCTGTGGACAGTGACACCATCCTTGCAGAGCAAGGTGCCGGCGACGACGTCATCGCTCCAGTCGAAATTGAGTTCGCCATCCTTGATCCACGGCGAAATGAAGTTGTAGATGTTCTTGGCGTACAGCTCGGAAGCGTGGGTCGGCATGCGCGACGGCAGGTTCAACGGGCCGTGGATGTTCACGTCGTTGGCGACGACGTGTTCGCCCGGCTGGGTCAGGGCGCAGTTGCCACCCGATTCAGCCGCCATGTCGACAATGATGGCGCCGTACTTCATGCGGGCGATCATGTCGGTGGTGATGATGATCGGCGCCTTCTTGCCGGGAATGGCGGCGGTGGTGATCACCACGTCCGACATGGCCACGGCCTTGGCCAGCTTCTCGGTCTGCTGGGCCTTCTCTTCGGCGGTCAGTTCGCGGGCGTAACCACCCGTACCGTCGGCAGCAACGCCGGTATCGACGAACTTGGCGCCGAGCGATTCGATCTGCTCACGGGCGGCGGAGCGCACGTCGTAGGCTTCGACCATGGCACCGAGGCGCTTGCAGGTGGCAATCGCCTGGAGGCCGGCGACGCCGGCACCGATAACAAGAACGCGGGCCGGGCGGATGGTGCCGGCAGCGGTGGTCAGCATCGGGAAGAACTTGGTACAGCGGGCGGCCGCAATCAGGCCGCACTGGTAGCCGGCGCAGGCGCCCTGGCTGGACAGGGCGTCCATGCTCTGGGCGCGCGAGATGCGCGGCAGCAGTTCAAGGGCAAAGGCGGTGATCTTGCGGGCATTCAGCGCCGCCAGACGGGCCTTGTCTTCGAAGGGTTTGAGCAAGCCGATGAGGACCGAGCCCTCCGGCAATGCAGCAATCTCTTCAGGCGACGGCGGCGTCACGCGCAAGATGAGTTGAGCCGCGCCGTAGGCTTGGGCAATGCCGTCCACCATGGTGACTTCCGGATAGGCCGAGTCGAGGAAGTGGCTTTCCGTGCCAGCGCTTTGTTCCATCAGGAGCTTGGCGCCTAAAGCGGCGAATTTCTTGGCCGTCTCGGGAACCAGAGCAACCCGGCTTTCGCCTGGTGCCCGTTCGCTGACGACCGCTATGGTTAACGGCATGCTGTTACTCCTGTTGGTGCGGGAAAATATCCCGCACATTCTATAATGATATTTTTATTTGTGCCTGTTTTGCAGTGCACAAAATATTACATAAATGCAGGTGCTGTGAATAGAAGAAAAATCGCCGACATCGCCCACCGGCGATGGGGTTCTCTGTGCCGAATAAGTGGGCATGGAGCCGGCCAAAAAAGGCCCGCACCGCAACGTGAAATGTCGTTTCGTTGACTGAGAATCGCAGGGCGACGATACTTGAAGTTTTCCTGCTGTACTTCGGTTTTTATAAGGGGCCGGCAAGACTGGCGCCAATAACTCAATCCATTGCAAGGGGATATACATGGCTGGTGGAAAATCAAAGATCATTTACACGCTGACGGACGAGGCACCGCTGCTGGCAACCTGTGCATTCCTGCCCATCGTGCGCAGTTTCACAGCCCCGGCTGGCATCGAAATCGAGAAGGCTGACATCTCCGTGTCGGCACGTGTTCTCTCCGAATTCTCCGAGTTCCTGCCGGACGATCAGAAAGTCCCGAATACCCTTGGCGAGTTGGGCAAGCGCTGCCTGCTGCCGGAAACCAACATCATCAAGCTGCCCAACATCTCGGCTTCGGTGGCGCAGCTCAAGGCCTGCGTCAAGGAACTGCAGGAAAAGGGCTACAAGATCCCCGATTACCCGGAAAGCGCCAATACGGACGAAGAAAAGGCCCTCAAGGCCCGCTTCGGCAAGTGTCTCGGCTCCGCAGTCAATCCGGTGCTGCGCGAAGGCAACTCCGACCGCCGTGCTCCGGGCGCCGTCAAGAATTACGCCAAGAAGCGTCCGCACTCCATGGGCGAATGGAAACAATGGTCGCAGACCCACGTTTCGCACATGGAACACGGCGACTTCTACCACGGTGAAAAGTCGATGACCCTCGACAAGGCCCGTGAAGTCCGCATGGAAATCATCGCCAAGGGTGGCAAGACCACCGTGTTGAAGCCGAAGCTCTCCCTGCTTGAAGGCGAGATCATTGACTCGATGTTCATGAGCAAGAAGGCACTCTGCGACTTCTACGAAGCCCAACTGGAAGACTGCCGCCAGTCCGGCATCCTCTTCTCGCTGCACGTCAAGGCGACGATGATGAAGGTCTCGCACCCCATCGTTTTCGGCCATTGCGTCAAGATTTACTACAAGGAAGCCTTCGAAAAGCATGGCAAGACCTTTGCCGAGCTGGGCATCAACGTCAATAACGGCATGGTCGATCTGTACGACAAGATCAAGAACCTGCCGGAATCCAAGCGCGACGAGATCATCCGCGACCTGCACGCCTGTCAGGAACACCGTCCGCGTCTGGCCATGGTCGATTCGGCCAAGGGCATCACCAACTTCCATTCGCCCAACGACATCATCGTCGACGCCTCGATGCCGGCCATGATCCGCCAGGGCGGCAAGATGTGGGGCGCTGACGGCAAGCAGTACGACAGCAAGTGCGTCATGCCGGAATCGACCTTTGCCCGCATTTACCAGGAGATGATCAATTTCGTCAAATGGCATGGCAACTTCGATCCGAAGACCATGGGCACCGTCCCCAACGTCGGCCTGATGGCCCAGCAGGCCGAAGAATACGGCTCGCACGACAAGACCTTCGAAATTGCTGAAGACGGCATCGCCAACATCGTCGATAACGCTACCGGCGAAGTGCTGCTGACGCAAAACGTTGAACAGGGCGACATCTGGCGTATGTGTCAGGTCAAGGATGCGCCGATCCGCGATTGGGTCAAGCTCGCCGTGACCCGTGCCCGCCAGTCCGGCATGCCGGCCATTTTCTGGCTGGACAGCTATCGTCCGCACGAAAACGAGCTGATCAAGAAGGTCCAGAAGTACCTCAAGGATCACGACACCAGCGGTCTCGACATTCAGATCATGTCGCAGGTTCGCGCCATGCGTTACACCCTCGAGCGCGTCGCCCGTGGCCTTGACACCATCTCGGTGACCGGCAACATCCTGCGTGATTACCTAACCGACCTGTTCCCGATCATGGAACTGGGCACCTCGGCCAAGATGCTCTCCATCGTTCCGCTGATGAACGGCGGCGGCATGTACGAAACCGGTGCTGGCGGTTCGGCTCCGAAGCACGTCCAGCAGCTGACCCAGGAAAACCACCTGCGTTGGGATTCGCTGGGCGAATTCCTGGCCCTCGCCGTTTCGCTCGAAGAACTCGGCATCAAGGAAGGTAACAAGCGCGCCGTCCTTCTCGCCAAGACCCTCGACGCCGCTACCGGCAAGCTGCTCGACAACAACAAGTCGCCGTCGCCGAAGACTGGCGAACTGGACAATCGTGGTTCGCAGTTCTACCTCGCCATGTACTGGTCGCAGGAACTGGCTGCTCAGACCGAGGACAAGGAACTGGCCGCCAAGTTTGCGACGCTGGCCAAGACGCTGTCCGACAACGAAGGCCAGATCGTTGCCGAGATGAAGTCGGTGCAGGGCAAGCCGGTCGATATCGGTGGCTACTACAAGGCTGATGCCGAGAAGTGCAAGGCCGTGATGCGTCCGAGCCCGACGCTGAATGCCGCACTGAAGGCGGCTCGCGGCTAAGCGAGCAGACTTTCCCGGCGCTGGCGCGCCGGACCAGAAAAAGCGAAGACCCGACCGGTCTTCGCTTTTTTTTGGCTTGGCGTCCGGGGCGGCTGATCGGAAGCGTATGCTGTCGGCAGACAATGGGCCGGTCAGCTTGCCCACCAGGCGGTATCTTGCCGTCGTCAATAAATACAGGGGAATATCCGTGAATCCGGCCAAAATCAACGAACTGTTCGACCTCTTGCGGGCTGCCTGCGCCCGTCAGTTCCGTTTCAATCCCCGGCGCATCACGGCCGGTATGCGCTATGTGGGCAAGGAAGGACACGGCAAGGACATGGTGCATGTCTTTCGGGATGCGTCCACCCATTCGCAGATCGTCCTCGACAGCACTTTCGCCACCCTGCGCGAAAAGCACGGCGAAAAACCACACTGGACAGACGCCGAAAAGGCCCGCTATCAGCAGACCGATGCCGAAATCGATGCCGAGATCGCAGCCCGGCAGGCCGAATTCGACTACACGCTGACTTCTCCGCTCTATCTCGATCACAAGGCCCAGTTGCTGGCTCATTACAAGGACTGGCCGGGCTACCTGCCGGGTGGGGCGAATCCGCGCGAAGCTGCACGATTGCTGCTGGTCGCCCTGGCTGAGGCCAACGATGTACGGCTGAGCGCTTTTGCCGAACGCATGGGCTCCAACGATCCGGAGCATCTGGCGCATCTGCTGCTGGCCCCCTGTCATCTTGAAATCGAAGCGAGTCAGGCTTCACGCGCGCTGTAGTTGGGCGTTGACGCCCGGTCGGGACGTACAATTCGGGCATGACTCACATCGCAACAATCGAAACTGTCGACGCCGAAGCATCCGACGTCATCAATGAGCCGCGC
Organism: Dechloromonas sp. HYN0024; assembly: GCF_003441615.1. Lineage (NCBI taxonomy): Bacteria > Pseudomonadati > Pseudomonadota > Betaproteobacteria > Rhodocyclales > Azonexaceae > Dechloromonas > Dechloromonas sp. HYN0024. The sequence goes on from NZ_CP031842.1 coordinate 913,252, forward strand.
CTGTGGCGCAACAACGGCTGGACGGCCCGCGTCATCAAGAATGAAGAGGACGAGGGTTGGGCCGTTGAAATGATCAAGGACGGCGAGGCCGAACCGGCCCTGGTCGGTCCGTGGACCATGGGGCGCGACAAGAAAAACCCCAAGCCGCTCGATGTTTCGGCTTTTCAGACCCTGATCAAGACCGCCTCGGAGGTCCTGCGCCGGCACGAACATCAGCTCTATGCGCAGCTGCACCGAAAACTTACCATCGAGGCCGACGGCCGGCCGATTCTGGTCAGCCTTGACATTGTTCCCGACGAAGATGATCCCTACGCCACGCTGTCGGCCGAAGATGCCGATGGTGAACCACTGGCTGCGGTGCGTGTCGGGCCGAACTTCAAGCTCAGTTCTGCCAGCGCTACAGCCTGGATTGCCGACGAATTTCGCCAGCCCGAATAAGCACATGGAAACCATCACCCGAAAACAGGCCGTGCAGAGCTACACCGGCTATTCATGCATCGGCCTTTACAACCCAAAAGGCCCGGAAAACGTCGGCTCGATCATGCGCGCCGCCGGTTGCTACGGCGTCAATAGTGTTTTCTATACCGGCAAACGGTATGAGCGCGCCGTCGAGTTTCGTACCGACACCAAGCAGGTTCACCTGCAACTGCCGCTGATCGGTGTCGATGACCTGCAGCAGGTCATCCCCTTTGGTTGTGTCCCGGTCGCCATCGAAGTGCATCCGGATGCCAAACCGCTCACCGAATATCAGCACCCCGAACGCGCCTTTTACATCTTCGGCCCGGAGGATGGCAGCCTCAAAAAGAACGTTACCTCGTGGTGTCGCGATATTGTGTACATTCCGACGCACGGCTGCATGAATCTCGCTGCGACAGTCAATGTGGTGCTTTATGACCGCATGCTGAAGGCGGCTGGCCGTCGCTTCACAGCCGAATCCGGGGGGGCGTAAAATGTCGAAGCGCGGCCTATTTCTGCCGGTAAATGTCATATGATCGGCGACGGCATTTATCTTTTTCTCAGTCAACGGGAGTGCACCATGAAAAAACTGTTTGTCACGCTGGCCGTCGGGTTTGCCTTTGCTCAGCCGGTATTGGCCGATGCGCCTTCTGATTTGCTGGTGATGGTCAATTCGGGGAATGCGCAAACCCAGGGCATGGCGTTCGTTTTGGCCACCCAGGCACAGGAGCAGAAATCTGGCGTCCGCGTATTGCTCTGCAGCGAAGGCGGGCAACTCGCCGTCAAGGGGAAGGAAGGCACCGTTCTCAAGCCGAGGAACGTTACCCCCAACCAGATGCTCCAGGCTTTGATGAAAGCCGGAGCCAAGGTTGAAGTCTGCGCCCTGTTCCTGCCCAATGCTGATCTCAAGCCGACTGACCTGCTGGAGGGGATCAGTGTTGCCAAGCCGCCCGAAGTGGCTGCTTACATGCTGCAGGGCAACGTCAAGGTGTTGACCTACTAAGCCGGTGTCTGGCGATGATCGCCCCTGGTATGGGGCGGTTTCGCCAGCCCAAGTGTCTGCCTCGAATGGTCAGCGGACAATATTGATGAACAGGCATTGGTTCAACTTCTGGATGCCCATTTGACTTCCCATCCCATCGCCGTTTTCGATTCCGGTCTCGGCGGCCTGACGGTACTAAGCGCCTTGCGCGAGCGGCTGCCGCAGGAAGATTTCTTCTATTTTGCCGATACCCGGTTTTTGCCCTACGGTGACCGCCCCGAGGCCTTCCTGCGCGACCGTGGTGTGCTGATCGCCAGGGCGCTGGTACGGCGCGGGGCCAAGGCGCTGGTGATTGCCTGCAATACGGCGACGGCAGCTGCCGCTGAGGCGATTCGGGCGGCCGTCGATTTGCCTGTCGTGGCCCTGGAGCCGGGCGTCAAGCCGGCGGTGGCGCTGACCCGAAGTGGGGTCATCGGGGTGCTGGCGACGACGCGGACACTGGAGAGCGAGCGGTTTCAGCGGCTGGTCGGCAACCATGCCAACCAGCATCGGGTGATTGCCCAGGCTTGTCCGGGGCTGGCCGAAGCGATTGAGGCCGAGGGGCCGGACAGCCCGCGGGTAGCCAGCTTGCTCGATACATTTGTGGCACCGCTGGCCGCTGCGGCGGCGGATGTCGTGGTGCTCGGCTGCACGCATTACCCGTGGGTGGCAGCGGCGATTGCCCAGCGCATGCCGGTCGGGACGACCTTGCTTGATACCGGCGAGCCAGTGGCGCGTCAGCTTGAACGCCTGCTGGCAGCGGGCAGCCTGCTCGGCGGCGGCGAAGGCCGCATGACGGTGGCGACGAGCGGTGCGCCGGCCACGGTGATCGCCACGGTCGACCGCCTGTTCGGGCACAAACTGAACATAGAACACTGGGAGCCTTGAGATGACAGGGGCGCAAGGAGATGGGGGGCAAAAGCCGCTGGCCGGCCTCAAGGTGGTCGAACTCGGGACGCTGATTGCCGGGCCGTTCTGTACCCGCATCATGGGCGAGTTTGGTGCCGAGGTGATCAAGGTCGAGTCTCCCGATGGTGGCGACCCGCTGCGCAAGTGGCGCAAGCTCTACGAAGGTACGTCCTTGTGGTGGGCGGTGCAGGGACGCAACAAGAAATCGGTGACGGCCAATCTCAAACATCCCGAGGGGCGTGAATTTGTCCGCCAACTCATCGCCGGGGCCGATATCCTGGTCGAAAATTTTCGACCAGGCGTGCTGGAAAAGCTCGGTCTTAGCTGGGAGGCCCTGAAAGCCGACAATCCGGGGCTGGTCATGGTCCGTCTTTCCGGCTTCGGGCAGACCGGGCCGTACAAGGATCAGCCGGGTTTCGGTGCGGTTGGCGAGTCGATGGGCGGTCTGCGCTACATCACCGGCTTTCCCGACCGTCCGCCGGTGCGCACCGGGATTTCCATCGGTGATTCGATTGCTGCGCTGTGGGGGGCGATTGGCGCATTGATGGCGCTCCGTCATCGCGAAGTCAATGGCGGGGCCGGGCAGGTGGTTGATGTGGCCCTCTACGAGGCGGTTTTCGCCATGATGGAGTCGATGGTCCCGGAGTTCGACGTCTTCGGCTTCGTGCGCGAGCGAACCGGCAACATCATGCCGGGCATCACCCCATCAAGTACCCATACCACCAGGGATGGCAAGCATGTGACGATTGGGGCCAATGGCGACGCTATCTTCCGGCGTTTCATGCGGGCCATCGGTCGCGCTGATCTGGCCGATGATTCGGCACTGGCTGACAATGCCGGGCGCGATGCTCGGCGCGACGAGATTTACGCACTGATCGACAGCTGGGCTGCCGAGCACGACGAAGCCGAGGTGCTGACCATCCTGGCGGCGGCGGAAGTGCCTTCGTCCCGCGTTTATTCGGCAGTGGACATGTTTGCCGATCCCCAATTCATCGCCCGTCAGATGTTTGAATCGGCCAGCCTGCCGGACGGCAAGGAGTTCAGGATTCCCGGCATCGTGCCGAAACTGTCGGAAACGCCGGGTAGTACCGAATGGCTGGGGGCTGCGCTCGGCGCACATACCGATGAAGTGCTGGGCAGTCTCGGCTATTCGCCGGAAAGCATTGTCACCTTGCGGGCCGTCGGTGCGGTTTAGCCGCCCCTAGCGCAGCCGGAAACGGACGGGCAGGACGACCTGACGCGGCGCGTCGGCCGGCAGGGACTGGAGCGAACGGACGGCGCGCAACGCGGCCTCATCGAGCAGGGGGTGGCCGCTACCCTGTTCAACCCGGGCGGCACTGACCTTGCCGGCTTCATCGATGATGAGCAGGATCTGCACTTCGCCTTCCAGTCCTCGGGCGATGGCTTCGGGTGGATAGAACTGGCCGGCCTGGTCGAGTTTCTTGAGATGTTCACGGACGGCTTGGGGCCACGTCTTTGCCGGCAGGTTGGCCGCTTTGTTACTTGATTTGGCAGGCGGTTTGGCTTCTCTGGTCGGCGCTTCGCTGTTTGGTTTGGGTTGCTCCGGCAGGCTCAGCGGTGGGGTTGCAGCGGGCGTCCGTAGCTCGGCGTTCATCGGGGGGGGCGAGGGTGGCGGCTTCGGACCAAAGTCAATGGCTGGCAACAGGGGCAATATATGCAGGAGCAGCGACAACGCCAGCGCCGCAAAAAGCCGGTAATCGATCCGGGTCATGAGAAAATGAGGGCTGGCCAGAGGCAATGGAAAAGCAATGAGACTCGCAATGAGACTAACTGTAAAAAGACGGTTTGCAATGATAAGCGCGATGGGGCTGCTGCTGACGGCTTCGCTACCGGTTTTTTCAGCCTTGCCGGACCCGGTGGCTTTTACCATCAACATGGAACTTGGCGATGTCAGGCAGGCGGAACGCTGGCTCGATGAGGGTATGTCGCCTGATTTCATGGGTAGCCGAATCGGCACGGGTCTGATGATCGGTGCCTGGGAAGGCAAACTCGATCTGATGCGCCTGTTCTTGGCACGTGGCGCTGATATCAACAAGTTGAACGCCAATGGCGAATCGGCCATTGCGCTGGCTGCCTGGCGCGGCAATCTCGAGGTGGTCAAGTGGTTGCTCGACAATGGTGCCCGCATCAATGCACCGCGCCGGAAATGGTCGGCCCTGCATTACGCGGTATTTGCCGGGCATGCCGAGGTGTCCGATTTTCTCATCGCCCAGGGGGCTGACATCAATGCCCAGAGCACCAATGGTTCGTCGGTGCTGATGATGGCGGTCTATGAAGGCAAGACAGCACTCGCCCGCAAACTGATCGAAAAAGGGGCTGATCGCACGCCCCGGAACGACTGGGGTGATGGCGCACTGGAGTGGGCGATGCGCCATGATCGTCTGGAAATCGCCCGCATGGTCAGCAATCCCGAGGAGTTCAATATTGCGGTGAGCCAGCCCAAGGAAAAATGGGGGGAGCCAGTCCGTTCAATGCGCAGCTCGAAGGAATTGGAGGAATTGCTGAGCATGCGCGAGAAACTGGTTGAACGCGGTATGTCGCCGACCGCCATCGACAAGCGTATCGCCACCGAGCGGATGCGTATCGTGCGCGCTGAAATGGATCGCGCCAAGCCGGCGCGGGCTGCGACGATGGAAATTACCGCCAGCCGCAAGAAGCCGCAGGAGCAATCGGCGACCATCGTGTATGATGACAGTGGCAAGCCGGCGGGTTTCAAAGCGCCGCCTGCGACCTATTTCGGGACACCAAAAATGCCAGCCAAAGTGCCGGTCAAAAATTATTGAGTTTTTGTCGCGCCAGCTGGGTTTAATTGCAAATTGCGATCAGCTCATGCAGACTTGGTCGAATAACAGAGAGGGGAGTCGGCATGCTTTACGTGGCGCGAGATGGTAGAGGCAAAGTCTGTGAATTGCATCCCATGCCGCTGGGTGAGGCCAGAGAAGCCATGTCGGCCGATAATCCCGAGGTCTTGCAATTCATTCACGAGCGCTGGCGACAGAATGAACTCGATGTGCTGGACCGGGATTTCGTCCGGGTCATCGAGGACACCATCGAACTGCTCATCGCCAAGGATCTCATCCTGTTTACCGATCTGCCGCCCAAGGTCCAGGACAAGCTGATGCGTCGCAAGGAAGTGCGTCAGTTGAAGCAGTTCGAGGGTAATTTCGGCGCTGGCGGCGACGACATCATTCCCCTCTGATTTCTTCGCCCTTTTGCCCGACTAGTTGATGGTCATCACGGACTTGACCAGTTCGGCCAGGGTCCGCACCCCCATTTTTTCCATGACCCTCGCCCGGTGGGCCTCGACCGTTTTCATGCTGATGTTGAGTTCATCGGCGATCTGCTTGTTGAGCTTGCCGGCGACGACCAGTTTCATGACCTCACGTTCGCGCTGGGTCAGCTGATCGAGGCGGTGGCTGATCGCCCCGTCGCGCTGACGGCGGGCGGATAGCTGGCGGTCGAGTTCGAGCGCCCGGACGATGCGTGACAGCAGGTCTTCGTTGTGGAAGGGTTTTTCAATGAAATCGCAGGCCCCCCGCTGCAGGGCGGAGACGGCCATCGGCACATCGCCATGTCCGGTCACGAAGATGACCGGTAGTTGCGAGCCGAGGGCATCCAGTTTTTCGTGCAGTTCGAGGCCGCTCATTTCCGGCATCCGGACATCGAGGATCAGGCAGCCACGCATCCCGTCATGTCGGGCACCGAGAAAACTCTCGGCCGAGTCGAAACAGGCCACGACGTAGCCTTCGCCTTCCAGCAGCCAGGTCATCGAGTCGCGCATGGCCTCGTCGTCATCGACGACGTAAATCGTTTGCTTCAGTTCACTCATCGTTATCCTCGTTTTCTTCCTCGATCGGGACGGTGAAATGGAATATGGAGCCTCCTTCGCGACGAGGTTCTACCCACAGTCGGCCTTGATGAAACTCGATGATCGAACGGCAGATCGCCAGTCCAATGCCCATGCCTTCCGCCTTGGTGGTGTAGAAGGGGGCGAAAATCTTTTCACAGTCCGCCTCATCCAACCCATGCCCATGGTCAGCCACGGTGATCTCCAGTAGGCGTTCGTCCAGGCGATGCGCCTGCAAGGTCAGCTGCCGGCGTTCGACCGGCACATCGCTCATGGCCTCAATGCCGTTTTTGAAGAGATTGAGCAGTACCTGTTCGATCATGATGCGGTCGACGACAATTTTCGGCAAATTTTCCGGCAGGTCGACGACGATTTGTGTTCCGGTTCGCTGGGCGTCAATGTCAGCGAAGGCACGGGTTTCATCGACCAGTTCTTCGAGGGCAATGGGTTGCCGGTTGGGGTCGCCTTTTTTGACCATGTCGCGCATCCGGCGAATGATCTTGCCGGCCCGCTCGGCCTGGTCTGAAGCCTTCTGCATGGCGGCCAGCAGATCTTCGAGCTTGTAGTTGCCGGCCTGCATGCGTTTGACGCAGCCGGCGCAGTAATTGGCAATGGCCGATAACGGCTGGTTCAGTTCATGGGCCAGCGAGGAGGCCATTTCACCCATGGTAATCAGCCGCGAGGTCTGTTCGAGGCGTTTTTGCTGTTGCAGGTTGACCTCGTCAATGTGCTTGCGGTCGGTAATGTCGGCCCCGATCTGGACCCGCACAATGCGGCCGTCCACCCAACGGATGGCGCGTTCGTGGAGATGGTACCAGTGGCCAGAAAGAGCATGCTGGAGCTCTCCGTCGTAGATCTCGCAGGGTAGTTCGTCGACTACCAGCTCATTCGGATCGCGAACCAGCATATCGGCTGATGGGCGGCAGGCAGCAGTGACCTCGGCCGAGTCGAGGCCGACGCTGTCGAAGCCGAAAATATTCTGGAAGGCACGGTTGGCGAAGAGGATTTCGCCGCTCTGCACATCGGCGACATGTACCGCGGAATCTAGGCCGTCGATGACCGTGACAAAGCGTTCGTGGGCGCGCTCCAGCTCAACACGAACCCGCTTTGGCTCGGTGATGTCGTTCATCGAGGCCATCCAGCCGATTTGCTGGCCATCGGTGCCAATCAGGGGCGAGAAGTAAAGGCGGACGTCGAAGCGCTCACCGTTCCGGCGCATGATGCGCATCTCGAAGCCGCTGGCCGGCGCCAGCCCGGCGAGGGCAGTATCGATGTTGTGCTGCAGATGGTCGAACTCCTCCGGCGGCCAGTAGGGATAGGGGGGCTTGATGCCGACCAGCTCACTTTCTTCATAGCCGGTCATCCGGCAAAAGGCCGAATTGACGAAGGTGATCCGGCCCTCCAGGTCAATGGCGCGCAGGCCGGTGATGAGCGATTGCGACATGGCCTGGCGAAAGGCGTAGGCAGCGCGCAGTTCCTCTTCGGTAGCAGCCCGGCGCTTGGCATGCCGGCGGAGCTGGATCAGCGTCACGGTGGCGATCAGCGTCAGGACGAGAATCAGCGTCACCGGAACATAGGGCAACCAGGCACCGCCGGCGCGGTAGGCAACAATATTCAGGCCGAGGCGGTTGTTCGGCAGTTCAAGACTGATCTGGCCGGAAATCTGTCGGTCGGTTGGCTTGACCGAGGTGTTGCTCAAAACCTCGCGGTTTTGTGCGTCAACCACGGTCAGGTTGTAGCGGGTCGTGAAGACGGTGGGCAAGGTCGTGCGCAGCAAGGTTTCCAGCGATTGCAGGGCGATGAAGGCACCGAGATCGCCGCTGCCACGCTGTACCGGGTGGACAATGTCGTGCGCCGGGCGCTGGGTGGCGTCGCGATAGTCGGCCGAAACGACCTGTCGGCGGATGCGCATGGCTTCCTGAAGGGCGGCCAGGCGCTCGCCGGTCAGTTGTTCGCCGACGAAAACAGCGGTTGATTCGTTGGGAGCGACCCATTCCACCTTGCCATCCGTATCGACCCAGATGATCGCCTGGATTTCAGGCGCTTCGCGGGTATAGCGCCCGGCCCGGACCTGGAAGGACTCGTAGGTGAGTTGCTTGAACTCCTGATCACGTCCCAGTTCGGCGAGGAAGTCCTGATGCGCCCGCAGGCGGTTTTCGATGGTCCGTTCTGCCCAGTGCATGTCACCTTCGAGGGCAGAACGGGCGGTATCCAGCTCTCGCCATTGGAGGAGAGCGGTGAGCACGAGCATGGCCAGGGCAAAAACGCCGATCGCGACATAGGGGGCGAGCCAGAGCCGGGTGTTTTTCGGCTGCGGAGAAGGAGGGCGCAAGAGCATGCTCAAATTCTTCGCTCCCCGGCGTGCATCGGCCATAGGTACTTACCCTAGGTTTGGCGCATTCATATGAGCCAGCTGGCGATCCACGGCACCAGCAAGGCGGTGAGCGCCCCATTCATGCCCATGGCCAGCGCGGCAAAGGCACCGCTTTGCTCATTGACCTGAAAAGCTCGCGCGGTGCCGATGCCATGCGAGGCGATGCCGATGGCAAAGCCGCGAATCGCCGGGTCGCGCACCTTGATGGCATCGAATATATAGCGTGCGCCGACAGCGCCAAGGATGCCTGTGATGATGACGAGCACGGCCGTCAGCGACGGAATGCCGCCAATCCGTTCGGCGATGCCCATGGCGATTGGTGTCGTCACTGACTTGGGAGCGAGCGAAAGCTGGGTGGACGTGCTGGCGCCGAGAAGGCGGGCAACCAGGACGGCTGAAATAATGGCGGTCAGGCTGCCGACGAGAAGGCCGGCGAGGACCGGCAGCAGCATCGAACGAACCCGCCGGAATTGCAGGTACAACGGGATAGCCAGGGCAACGGTGGCTGGGCCGAGCAGGAAATGAACGAACTGGGCGCCGGCGAAGTAGGTCTCGTAGCTGGTTCCGGTGATGGTCAAAAAATCACCAAAGCGGAAACGGCGATCAGCACGGGATTGGCCAGCGGATTGTTGCCGGTACGTTGGTAGATCGCGAAGGCACCCTGATAGGCGAGCAGGGTGATGGTCAAGCCGAGCAGTGGCGAGGCTGAGAGATAGACCCAGATCTGGCTGATCTCGTCGGTCATGACGGCTCTCCGGTGGCTGGTGTGCGTTGACATAGCTTCATGACCAGTGCCGTGACAATCAGGGTGGCAAGGGTGCTGATAACGAGAGACGCCAATAGTGGCAGCCATTCGTCGGATACCCGGTGGAGATGCACCATGATCCCGGTGCCGGCCGGCACGAAGAGCAGCGACAAATGTTGCAGGAGGTTCTGGCTGGTTGTCTGCAGTCCTTCCGTCGGGCCGCCACGCAGCACCAGAGCCAGAAACAGCAAGAGCATGCCGATGACCGGGCCGGGAATGGGCAGGTTGAGCGAGCGGGCCAGTACTTCGCCAGCGAGCTGAAAGACGAGCAGGGCAGAGAGGGCGGAAATCACGGGCAGCCTTCACGATGTTTCAGAAGGCGTTCAGTGTATTGCTCAATTTATGTTTTGATAATGGATCAAAAAGTCGATTGATCTTGTACAGCTGGTATTGGATAGAGGGCTTAACAACCCTTGCCGGTCTCAGAACGGGCGCATCGATAGCGTCTCAGGGGCGCCGCCGATTGGCGTGTCCCGCGCAGAAAATTGCGGCCATAAAAAAACGCCGGGGAGTCCCGGCGTTTTCTCGATGTTGACCGGCTTTGCGGTCGATTGTGCCTGTCGGACAGCTTAGGCCATCGCTTCGTACAGCGGCAGGGTCAGGAACTCCGGGTATTCCGGGGTCAGCGACATGTCGTCGAAAATCACGGCAGCCTGTTCGTAGCTGGCGGTGTCTTCGCCCTGGGCAGCGACGAAGGCCTTCACCTTGGCCAGTTCCTCGGCGATCATCGGACGAACCATCTCAACGGTGACCTTGCGGCCGTCGTCGAGGATGCCCTTGGGCGAAACCACCCACTGCCAGACCTGCGAGCGGGAGATTTCGGCGGTAGCCGCATCTTCCATCAGGTTGTGGATGGGCACGCAGCCGTTACCAGCCAGCCAGGAGCCGAGGTAATGGATGCCGACGTTGATGTTGTTGCGCAGGCCGGCTTCGGTGATCGGGGTTTCCGGCTGGAAGTCGAGCCACTGGGCCGGGCCGAAGTTGCCGCTGACCTGCTTTTCCCACTGGTTCGGCTTGTCGCCCAGCACCTTGACGAATTCTTCCATGGCGATCGGCACGAGGCCCGGGTGGGCAACCCAGCCGCCGTCGAAGCCGTCGTTGGCGTCGCGGGTCTTGTCGTGGCGGATGCCGGCCAGCGCCTTTTCGTTGGCCACCGGGTCGTTCTTGATCGGGATCAGGGCCGACATGCCGCCCATGGCCGGGGCGCCGCGCTTGTGGCAGGCCTGGACGAGGGCGAGGGCGTAGCCGCGCATGAAGGGCACTTCCATCGTGATGGCGCTGCGCTGGGCGAGGCAGAAGTCCTTGTTCTTCTTGAACTTCTTGATGCACGAGAAGATGTAGTCCCAGCGACCGGCGTTGAGGCCGGCCGAGTGGTTGCGCAGTTCGTAGAGGATTTCTTCCATCTCGAAGGTGGCGAGGATGGTTTCGATCAGCACGGTGGCCTTGATGGTGCCCTGGGGCAGACCGATATGGTCCTGGGCCATGACGAAGATGTCGTTCCACAGACGGGCTTCGAGGTGGCTTTCCATCTTCGGCAGATAGTAGAAGGGACCGGCGCCGCGGGCGATCTGCTCCTTGGCGTTGTGGAAGAAGACGACGGCGAAGTCGAAAATACCGCCGCCGACGCGCTGACCGTCGACCAGCACATGCTTTTCATCGAGGTGCCAGCCGCGCGGACGAATCTGCAGGGTGGCGATCTGGTCGTTGAGCTTGTATTCCTTGCCGTTCTCGTTCTTGAACGACAGTTCGCGCCGGATGGCCTTGTACAGGTTCATCTGGCCGACGATCTGGTTGTCCCAGTTGGGCGAATTCGAGTCTTCGAAGTCGGTCATGTAGGAATCAGCACCGGAGTTGAAGGCGTTGATGATCATCTTGGCTTCGACCGGGCCGGTGATTTCAGTGCGGCGGCGCTCCAGGGCCTTGGGCAGCGGGGCGATCTTCCAGTCGCCTTCGCGGATGGCCTTGGTTTCCGGCAGGAAGTCAGGCATTTCGCCGGCGTCAATGCGGGCCTGGCGGGCAACGCGGGCTTTCAGGAGTTCCTGGCGACGGGCTTCGAAGGCGCGGTGCAGCTTGGCGACCAGTTCGAGGGCTTCGAAAGTGAGGACCGATTCGTAACCCGGCTTGATCGGGCCGGTGATTTGCACGCCTTGGGGCAGGTTGAGGGCCATGAAGAACTCCTGAGTGAGTGATGAATGGATGTTGCGCTGCAGCGAATTCTAAGACTCTTCTATAAGACTTGAAAGGCGGATAGAATCAATTCATCTTTTACTTAAAGTATGAAATGGACCGCCTAAAACAGATCGAAGCCTTCGTTTCGGCCGCTACTCGGGGCAGTCTATCGGCGGCGGCCCGGGTCGAGGGCGTCACCCCGGCGATTATCGGTCGCCGTCTCGATGCTCTGGAGGCGCGGCTCGGCGTCAAATTATTGCTGCGCACCACGCGCAAGCTGACCATTACCTTCGAGGGCCAGGCCTTCCTGGAAGATTGCCAGAAGACCCTCAACGATCTGGCCAATGCCGAAGCGGCCGTGTCGCTTGGCAGCGTCAAGGCCAGCGGCCAGCTGCGCATCTCGGCGCCATCCGGCTTCGGGCGGCAGCACGTGGCGCCGCTGGTTGGCGATTTCATGCTGGCCAACCCGGAAGTCCGGGTCAATCTCAACCTGAGCGACCGGCTGGTCGATCTGGTCAATGAAAACATCGACTGCGCCATCCGCATCGGTGAGCTGACCGACTCCAGCCTGATCAGCGTCCGTCTCGGCGAAATGCGCCGCATGGTCGTCGCCAGCCCGGCCTATCTGGTTACTCACGGCGTGCCGCGTGAGCCAGCCGATCTGGTCGGGCACGAATGCCTGTCACTCGGCCAGCAGCGCGGCTGGGTCTTTCGCGATCCAGCCAGTGAGCAGGTCGACACCATCAAGGTGGGTGGCAGTTTTGAATGCAATGATGGCGCCGTCCTTCACGAATGGGCGCTGGCCGGCCGAGGTCTGGCCTGGCGTTCGCTGTGGGAAGTCGGCCAGGACTTGAAGGAAGGCCGACTGACCTCGGTGCTCGACGCCTGGCAAGCCCCGCCCATGGGTATTTACGCCGTCTTTCCCCAGCGCCGGCATTTGCCGCTGCGGGTACGGCTATTCATTGATTTGCTCAAGGAAACCTATAGTCGGCCGAGCTATTGGGAGTTGCGCTGAACTGGCGAGATGACGCTGCAGAAAGGCTTGCCGGGAGATGGTCGGGGAACTCTGGGCACCGCGCCGTAGCGGCTTTGATGTCCCCCGGAATTGAGCAGCACGTGGCTATGTTGCCACCGCCAAACACTCACTGACGAGAGTCCTTAAGGGCTTCACCCGGAGCCACATCCGGGCCAGATATTGGGAGATAAAGGGTGAAGGTGCTGCCAACGCCTGGCGTGCTATCCACTTCAATGCGACCGCCATGGTCACACGCAATCCCCCAGGATATGGACAACCCAAGGCCAGTCCCCTTGCCGACCGGCTTGGTTGTAAAAAACGGGTCAAAAATTCGTTTGATATTTTTGTCGGGTATGCCGACTCCCGTATCGCTAACTGCGATCGTGACCCAGTCACTCTGATGTTTCGTCGTGATGGTTATTGTCCCGAACTGGCTAATCGATTGAGCTGCATTTAGCAGCAAGTGCATAAATATCTGGTTGATCTTGCCAGGATTGCAACGTACCTGCGGAAGCTTGCCCAGATTGCATACGACCTTGGCCTTTTGCTTGAGTTCGTTCGAGACAATATTAAGGGTGGTGTCCAGCCCAACGTTGATATCAGCCAGTTGCAGTTCGGTACCATCAAGACGCGCAAAACTTTTAAGGTCAGCAACAATTTTCCGCACGCGCTCTAGCCCATCGCGGGATTCCTTGATCAAGGAATCGAGATCATTACTGAGGTAGTCAAGCTCGGCATCATCAAGTCGCTGTTTCAGCGCGAAAAGGGCTTCTCCCTGTGGCGCACCGGCCCCAATCCACGATTCGAGCTCAACAGCGATATCCAGGAGCAACCTGGTGTAAGCATTCAATGTTCCCAAATTGGAAGTTACATAGCCGATCGGGTTATTGATTTCGTGGGCCACGCCAGCAGCCAGAAGGCCAATCGAGGCAAGCTTCTCCGACTGAAGTAATTGCTCATGTGATTGAGCCAGCTCGTCGATTGCTATTTTCAGTTCGTGGGTGCGCTCCTCAATCAACGCTTCAAGTTCGCTATTCCGTTCATTCAAGCGCTGCATCGGATAGACCTCGCCACGCTCAGCGAGACCGAACGGGATCGAAATGCCACTATGCGTGATCATCCAATTGCCATCTTCACGCCTGAAAATAAGGACCAGACGGGCGGTTTCCCGCGCCAAAAACGACTCGGGAACTGGCAAATGAATGTGAAAAAAGGCAGTTGCCGATACGACATCGTCGCTGAGATCCTGAAGCGAGAGGTCGAGCATTTCAATTTCTATACGCTGGGGTATTTGTTCAAAATCCAGCAGGGTCACCTTTATCCACTCATCCGTGTCGGTGATGAGTTGGTCACTACTTCCTGCGTAGCCGCTAAAGTTTTGGCTAAAACGGGCCGCCAGCCTTTGATCCCGTGACGCGTACATCTCAATGTATTCGTCAAACAGCGACTGAATCAATTTTTTGCGTTCAGCTAACATCTTCAAAGGAAATTCGGCAAAGCCATGAGATGACGGGTGGAAAGATGGATTATGACGAGATTAATGGTCCATTTGGGCGTTTCGATCTAGCGAAATCGACCCATCGTATACTAGCTATTCAAGGTGGCCGTAAGCGATGCAAGCTCTTCAGCTGAATCTGCCAATATGCTTGTCAGTGTTTCTCCATCGACCAATAGTTCAATGTCAGCCAGCATTCCCTGCTTGCCCATTCCAGAGAGTTGGGCCAATGGCGACTCGACTGGTGAAAGCTGGTCCGCCAGAAGCAGGGTATCGCCGAGCGATGTGGCGGGCATGGCAAGATAGCCACCCCAGAGCGATTCGATTGCGCCGAGGATGTTTTCAGGCACATCCAGTGCGCGCAATACGATATGACCCAGTTTTGCTTCGGTATCGTTATGCCAGGCCTCAAGGCCGTTCTCCAGCAGTCCGGGAAACTCCGCAGCTCTAGAGATCAGGTAGAAGCCACCGACCTCATGCACGATCCCGGCAAAAAAGGCCGCCTCAGGGTCTTGCTTGGTTACATAGCGTGCGATCACCCTGGCCAGTGCAGCAACATTAGCCGAGTGTTCCCACAGTCGATGAGCCAGAGCAAGGTGCTCGGAAGAGTGCGCCATTCCCTCCATCTGGCGCACGATGACCGCCGTAGCCATCGAGCGCAAGGTCGTGAAGCCAAGCCGTGACACGGCACTGCGCACATCACTGACGGCACGCCCGGAGGGGTTGTAGGCCACCGAATTGGCGATACTGACCACCTTCGTGGAAAGTATCGGCTCTGCCGAAATAAGCTTGCTCAATTCGCTGATGGCGCAATCCGGATTGTCCAGTGCGCGCCGAACTCGCAATGCAATGTCGGCATGGGTGGGAAACACCATGTCGCCGAGAGCAGCTTTCGCTACCAGTGCGTCTAACGCTACCTGATTGTCCATGTCTTTTCTCTCAGTGCCCCACGCCGTAGCTGATGATTGCAGCCGGGATGTTGTCGATCGGAATGGTTTGATCCGTGGCCCCCAGTTTGATGGCCTCCTTGGGCATGCCGAAAACGACACAGCTGGCTTCGTCCTGGGCAATCGTCCTGGCGCCTGCATCATGCATCTCCTTCATGCCGCGAGCGCCATCGTCGCCCATTCCGGTCATGATGATGCCAAGGGCATTGGCGCCGGCGAATTTGGCGACGGAACGAAAAAGTACATCGACCGAGGGCTTGTGGCGATTGACCAGCGGCCCGTCGGCGACATCGACGACGTATTGCGCGCCATTGCGTTTGAGCATCATGTGCCGTCCGCCGGGTGCAATCAGCGCCAGGCCGGGGATGACCCGATCGCCATTTTTTGCTTCGCGCACCTCGATCTGGCAGAGGCTGTTCAGACGCTCGGCGAACATCGCCGTGAATTTTTCCGGCATGTGCTGGACGATCACAATGCCCAGCGAAGTGGCTGGCAGTTTGGTCAGGACTGCTTCCAGGGCCTGCGTGCCACCCGTCGAGGTACCGATGGCAACCACCTGATCGGTCGTGCGTTCGAGTGTCCGGTTGCTGCCCGCGCTGAGCATGACATCGGCCGTCAGCTTTGGACGGTCGATGGCCGTGGCGCGAACTGCCCGCATGTTGGCCCGGGCCGCGCTGCGCACCGCCTGCACGATATCGTTCGAAGCATCTTCGAGGAAGCTTTTCAGCCCGACCTTGGGCTTGGTGATGATCGACACAGCCCCTGCTGCAAGCGCCTCGAATGTCGCCAGGGCGCCATTTTCGGCCAGGGATGAGCAGACGACGACCGGCGTTGGGCGCTCGGCCATGATTTTTTTCAGGAAAGTAATGCCATCCATACGCGGCATCTCGATGTCGATGACCAGAACATCCGGCCAGGCGACTTTCATCTTTTGCAGCGCAAAGAGCGGGTCGGCCGCCGTTGCAATGACCTCGATGCCGGGGTCGCTGGCCAGCGCCTGGGCAACGACCTGACGGACCAGGGCCGAATCGTCGACGATCATGACTTTGATCTTGTCAGCCATAGGGGCTCCTGATCTCGGCATTCGAGCCTTGCGGGAAGGCCAGCCAAACATCGCCACTCCAGATGTCGAAATGCAATTTTCGGCGTCCGCTGCCCCCTACATGTTCGGCCATTAGCGCGATATGGTTCGCGGCCAGCAGTTGTCGCCCGTGGGCCACATTACGCGGGCCGATATCCATTTGCTTGCCGGATGGATCGGCCAGCATGTTGGCGCCGCCGAACAATTTGGCCTGATATTCACTGGGCCGCGTTCCTGCTGCCTCCACGTGTTGCAGGAAAAGTTCGAATGCCTCACTGGCGAAGCGGCCGTCCAACTTGGCATTGGCCGGACGCTTGCGCTCTGTCAGCATGTAGTGACACATACCGCCAATGTGCCGTCTTGGGTGCCACAGGGTGATCGATACACATGAACCGAGCAAAGTCGAGATGCGCGCGTCTTTCCCACCGAAGTAAAAGTCTCCAGGGTTGAGAAATACCGTTTTTATCCCGACAGCTTGCTGACTCATGGCTTTCGATAGATGGTTGGAAGAATCGCTTCGACGCGATCAGTGATGCCGTTCAGTGTTTCCGAATGTCCGATAATCAGGTAGCCACCGGATTTGAGGCGTGGCAGAAGATTGTGCACCACTCTGGTCTTGGTCTGTGGATCGAAGTAAATCATGACGTTGCGCAGGAAAATGACTTCGAATTCGCCAATTTCTGCATCAATCGGGTTCATCAGGTTGATTTGATAGAAGTGCGTCTTTTTTCGCAACTCGGGGGCAATCAGGAAAGTTCCGGCATGGGAGCGGACGCCCTTCAGACAGTATTTCGTCAGGTACCCCGGCGGAATGCCTTCGGTGCGGGCCAGTGAGTAGTGACCGGTCGCCGCCTTGGCCAGCACCTGGGTGCTGATGTCGGAACCGACGATTTCCCACGGCGTGTTGGGCAGGTTGTCGGCAAGCACCATGGCTAGTGTGTAGACTTCCTCGCCACTCGAACTGGCCGCGCTCCACACTCGGAAGCTGGCGGGGCTGTTGCGCTTGCGGATGATTTCATCGCGCAGAAAAGCGAAATGCTTGGGCTCACGGAAAAAATACGTTTCGTTGGTGGTCAGCAGATCGACCATCGTCTGCAGTTCTTCAGGGTGCTCGCCGGTAGCCAGCATCCGGTAATACTGCGTGAAACTGCCAAGCTCATAAACCTTGAGGCGTCGGGTCAGACGACCGACGAGCAATATCTTTTTGGCATCGCTCAGGCTTATGCCGGCAATCTTGTAGATCAGCCGCTGGAAAAGGGCAAATTCCTGGTCGGTGATGGGACTGGGTTCGGCCATCAGAACAACTCGATTTTCTTTTCAGAGGTTTTGGGTTTCTGAACCAGAGTCTCCGCGTAGCTCTTTTCTTCTCTGGCAATGACTTCTGCTGTTGCCATGTTCGTGACCATGCGCCGGCAGAAAGCATCGCCGGTGGTGGGAACGAAAAGGACTTTACGCGACCAAGGGCCGAGAAAATCCGAAGCGAGTAGCGGGATACCCTCGCGATTCAGCCATTCCTTGGTGAAGTCAGCGTTTCGGCTACCGATGCTCATCAATGGTCCGGACGTGTTAATGATGGTTCCACCCCCGAATGCCTTGGCCTGTAAGCGCACTTTCTTTGCCCCTTTTTGCAGCAGTCCATTGAGTAGCGACTCCATGGCGTAAGCGCCAGACAGCAACGAGTCGATATCATCGTTGCTGCTACGTCGGATGCTTGGCAGCATGAAATGATTGAGTCCGCCGACTCGAGCTTGCGGATCAAACAGACAAACGGCAACGCAGGAGCCAAGCAGCGTGGCCAGCGGCCGATCAGGTTCGATTGCCCAGGCCCCGGGATGAATGGTCCGGGCGAGGCGCTCAATTTCCTGAGTAGAAAGTTTGCTGTAATCCATTTGCTTCCATGCTTCCTGGGTGCGGCAGGCCCTGCAAGTTCGTTGTCGCCGCCTGACTCTGGTTTACTGGCAGTTTGCCCCCGTCTGGCTAGCGATGGTGTCCTCAGGTGTTGCGGCCAAGACTGGCCTCAGCATTACCAGCCGGCTCGACCTCGCTGACTATCGTCAAGCCGAAAGAACATCATGGTTTGTTGCAGTTGTTCAGCTTGTGAGCCTAGCTCTTCTGCCGTTGCCGCCAGTTCTTCCGAGGCCGAGGCATTCTGCTGGGTGGCTTGGTTGAGTTGCCCCATGGCGCCGTTGATCTGGGCGACACCGGAAGACTGCTCGCTGGAGGCCGATGCGATTTCCTGAACCAGATCCGAGGTCTTTCGGATGGTGGGAACCATTTCGGTCAAGAGTGTGCCAGCCCGCTCGGCCTGCTTGACCGAGGACGATGCCAGGCCACCAATTTCCTGGGCGGCTACCTGGGAGCGTTCGGCCAGCTTGCGCACTTCGGCGGCAACGACGGCGAAACCCTTGCCATGATCGCCGGCACGAGCGGCTTCAATGGCGGCATTGAGGGCCAGCAGGTTGGTCTGGTAAGCGATGTCATCAATGATGCCGATCTTGCTGGCAATGCTCTTCATGTCTTCAACGGTTTTTCCAACCGCGTCACCACCTTCGGCAGCTTCCTTGGCTGCCTTCGAGGCCATGCCGTCGGTTACCTTGGCATTCTCGGTGTTCTGCGAAATGGAAGCGGTCATCTGCTCCATGGACGAGGTGGTTTCCTCGACCGAAGCGGCCTGTTCGCTGGAAGACTGCGACAGGGACTGGGCGGTGGCTGAGACCTGTCCGGCGGCATTGGTCAGATTATCGGCGGCGGTACGGACTTCGCCGATGATCTGGGTGAGCTTGCCGATCATGTTCTGCATGGCGTTCATCAGATGGCCGACTTCGTCCTTGCTGTCAGACTCGAGCTTGACGGTCAGATCGCCTTCGGAAAGAGCCGTCGCCGCCTTCACCGCTTCGTTGATCGGGCGGGTGATGCTGATTGTCACCCACCAGGCAAAGAGCAAGGCGATAATAATTGCGCTGGCCGCCATGGCCAGCATCAATTGCTTGGCCGATGTCGCCATGTCTTCAGCCGCTTTACCACCCTTTTCCATCAGGGCCGACTGAAATGTGATCAGGTCACTAACGGCAGCGATATAGGCCCCTTGTGACTTCCGCAACTTGGTGACCAGTATTTCCACCGCGTCGTCCCTTTTTCCACCATTCAGCAATTCGAGGAATCGGGTTTGGTCGACCAGATAGGCTTGGCGGGCCTCGATGGCTTTGGCGAGCGCCTTTTTTCCATCATCACTGGTGATGCTCTTGTCCAGCTTGGCAAAACCTTCGCCGACCTTCTTGCGGGAGTCAGCAATACGCTCGAGCTCCTTGGCAATGTCGTCTGGATTCTTGAGCAGTGCGGCATTGCGCAGGGCACGGGCAACCGTATTGATATGGCCAATGATGTCGTTGGCAATCACCGTCTTCGGGAACTTGTCGGAGACCATGTCATTAACGGATTCGTTCAGCGCCCCAAGGCGGGTGTAGGAAATGGTCGCGATTGCTGTCAGCAGGGCGAGTACGAAGCCAAAGCCGATGGCCAGTCGAACGCCGATTTTGAGATTTTTAAACATGGGGTTCTCTCTATTGAATGCTGAGGCGTTAGTGGGTGAGCGAGTTCGGGTCGGTTGTCCCGGCAGGGTCCTTGCCGGTCAGCATGGCGATTTCCTCGACGGAGAGGACCTTGTCGATGTTGAGGAGGATGACGAACTTGCCGGCCACCTTGCCCATGCCGAAGATGAAGTCGGCCCGGATCCTGGCGCCGAAGGAAGGGGGTGGCTCGATTTCGCTGCCCGGAATTTCCAGTACTTCGGAAACGGCATCGACAATGATGCCGATATCGTGACGGTTGTCCTCATCCGGCACTTCGACAATCACGATGCAGGTGCGCCGGCCGACTGCGGTCGGCTGGCCACCGAAGCGGGCGGCCAGGTCGATCACTGGCACGACACTGCCGCGCAGGTTGATCACACCACGAATGAAGTTCGGCATCATCGGGATTTCCGTCAGATTGCCGTATTCGATGATTTCCTTGACGTTGAGGATGCCGAGACCAAACATCTCGCCGCTCAAAGAGAAGGTCAGGTACTGCGCCGGCGCCTCGGCAACCGCCACGGCGTTTGCTTTTGGGTTGGCTTTTACGACTTGTCCCATGATGACTCCTCAGTAGCGTTCGAAGTCACCCTCGTTGATCTGAACCGCGGCTGTCCGAGCTGCGACGCGTGGCTTGCTGGTCCCGGCTGAACTGCGGCTGGGCGGGGTAAAGCTCTGGGTGCTGCGGCGTGCGCCATCCTCGAGATGGAAGAAGGTCATGGTCTGTTGCAGTTGTTCGGCCTGCGAGCCGAGTTCTTCGGCGGTGGCAGCGAGCTCCTCGGAGGCGGAAGCATTCTGCTGGGTAGCCTGGTTGAGCTGCCCCATGGCACCGTTGATCTGGGCGACACCGGAGGATTGTTCGCTGGAGGCAGCGGCGATTTCCTGCACCAGATCGGACGTCTTGCGGATGGACGGGACCATTTCATTCAACAGGTTGCCAGCCCGCTCGGCCTGCTTGACGGAGGACGATGCCAGGCCGCCAATTTCCTGGGCGGCTACCTGGGAGCGTTCGGCCAGCTTGCGCACTTCGGCGGCAACGACGGCGAAACCCTTGCCGTGATCGCCGGCACGAGCGGCTTCAATGGCGGCATTGAGCGCCAGCAGATTGGTCTGGTAAGCGATGTCATCGATGATGCCGATCTTGTCGGCGATGCTCTTCATGGCATCGACCGTCTGCATTACGGCCTGACCGCCATCGGCAGCCTCGGCGGCGGCCTTGGAAGCCATGCTGTCAGTAACCTTGGCATTCTCGGTGTTCTGCGAAATGGAAGCGGTCATCTGCTCCATGGACGAGGTGGTTTCCTCGACCGAAGCGGCCTGTTCGCTGGAAGACTGCGACAGGGACTGGGCGGTGGCTGAGACCTGTCCGGCGGCATTGGTCAGATTATCGGCGGCGGTACGGACTTCGCCGATGATCTGGGTGAGCTTGCCGATCATGTTCTGCATGGCGTTCATCAGATGGCCGACTTCGTCCTTGCTGTCAGACTCGAGCTTGACGGTCAGATCGCCTTCGGAAAGAGCCGTCGCCGCCTTCACCGCTTCGTTGATCGGGCGGGTGATGCTGATTGTCACCCACCAGGAAAAAGCAATCGCGATCAGGGTCGATCCGAGGGCTAGAAAAATGATCAGGTTTTCGGCATTTTGGGCAAACTGTTCGGCTTCCTTGCCGGCCTTTTTCATGTTCGTGGTCTGGTAGTCGACCATCTGGCCAACAGCCTTGATGTAGTCACCCTGTGACTTCCGGATCTTGCTGACCAACAACTCGGTGGCTTCTTCCTTCTTTCCAGCTTTCTGAAGCTCAGTGAACTTATCAAGGTCGACGATGAACAATTTCCGGGCTTCCTGTGCCTCAGCCAGAACTTTTCGTCCGGCTTCGGATCGGTTCAGTTTGTCGAGCAACTCGAACTTTTCGCCAATGGTCTTGCGCGCTTCGGCAATGCGTGCCATTTCCTTCTGCGCTTCCTCGGGGGTCTTGACCAGCAGGGCATTGCGCATGGCACGCGCATTGATGTTGATCTGGTCGACCGTCTGCTGGGAAAGGATGGCCTTTTCAAGCCGGTCATTGACCACGACGTCGAGACTGTGCGTGATCTGGTTGAGTGAGCGGTAGGCAATGACCGACATGGTGATCGAGAGAATGATCACCACACAGAAACCGATGCTCAGCCGGATACCGATTTTCAAGTTTTTGAACATGGTTGTCTCACCCCCCGGAGCGTCTCTGGTTATTGGATTCAGGATTGAGCGTCGGCCGACATTTGAGTGCCGGTCAGCATGGCGATTTCCTCGACGGAGAGGACCTTGTCGATGTTGAGGAGGATGACGAACTTGCCGGCCACCTTGCCCATGCCGAAGATGAAGTCGGCCCGGATCCTGGCGCCGAAGGAAGGGGGTGGCTCGATTTCGCTGCCCGGAATTTCCAGTACTTCGGAAACGGCATCGACAATGATGCCGATATCGTGACGGTTGTCCTCATCCGGCACTTCGACAATCACGATGCAGGTGCGCCGGCCGACTGCGGTCGGCTGGCCACCGAAGCGGGCGGCCAGGTCGATCACTGGCACGACACTGCCGCGCAGGTTGATCACACCACGAATGAAGTTCGGCATCATCGGGATTTCCGTCAGATTGCCGTATTCGATGATTTCCTTGACGTTGAGGATGCCGAGACCAAACATCTCGCCGCTCAAAGAGAAGGTCAGGTACTGCGCCGGCGCCTCGGCAACCGCCACGGCGTTTGCTTTTGGGTTGGCTTTTACGACTTGTCCCATGATGACTCCTCAGTAGCGTTCGAAGTCACCCTCGTTGATCTGAACCGCGGCTGTCCGAGCTGCGACGCGTGGCTTGCTGGTCCCGGCTGAACTGCGGCTGGGCGGGGTAAAGCTCTGGGTGCTGCGGCGTGCGCCATCCTCGAGATGGAAGAAGGTCATGGTCTGTTGCAGTTGTTCGGCCTGCGAGCCGAGTTCTTCGGCGGTGGCAGCGAGCTCCTCGGAGGCGGAAGCATTCTGCTGGGTAGCCTGGTTGAGCTGCCCCATGGCACCGTTGATCTGGGCGACACCGGAGGATTGTTCGCTGGAGGCAGCGGCGATTTCCTGCACCAGATCGGACGTCTTGCGGATGGACGGGACCATTTCATTCAACAGGTTGCCAGCCCGCTCGGCCTGCTTGACGGAGGACGATGCCAGGCCGCCAATTTCCTGGGCGGCTACCTGGGAGCGTTCGGCCAGCTTGCGCACTTCGGCGGCAACGACGGCGAAACCCTTGCCGTGATCGCCGGCACGAGCGGCTTCAATGGCGGCATTGAGCGCCAGCAGATTGGTCTGGTAAGCGATGTCATCGATGATGCCGATCTTGTCGGCGATGCTCTTCATGGCATCGACCGTCTGCATTACGGCCTGACCGCCATCGGCAGCCTCGGCGGCGGCCTTGGAAGCCATGCTGTCAGTAACCTTGGCATTCTCGGTGTTCTGCGAAATGGAAGCGGTCATCTGCTCCATGGACGAGGTGGTTTCCTCGACCGAAGCGGCCTGTTCGCTGGAAGACTGCGACAGGGACTGGGCGGTGGCTGAGACCTGTCCGGCGGCATTGGTCAGATTATCGGCGGCGGTACGGACTTCGCCGATGATCTGGGTGAGCTTGCCGATCATGTTCTGCATGGCGTTCATCAGATGGCCGACTTCGTCCTTGCTGTCAGACTCGAGCTTGACGGTCAGATCGCCTTCGGAAAGAGCCGTCGCCGCCTTCACCGCTTCGTTGATCGGGCGGGTGATGCTGATTGTCACCCACCAGGCAAAGACAATCGCCAGCACGGTAGCAATGACAGCGAGTATTAGAACCGTAGTCTTAGCTGAAGCGGATGTCTCCTCGGCATTCTTGCCGGACTTGGCGGCCATTTCCTTCTGGAAATCCGAGAAAACCTTGGTGGCTTCAATGTAATCGTTCGCGACACGGGTGTATTCGCCAAACAGGTATTCAATCGCCTTCTTCTGGTTGTACTTGGGTGAGCTGGAGTCAGCAATCGGCAGCATTTCGTCGACTGCGGCACCATATTTGGTACGCGCATTCACCATGGCACTCAGCATATCCTTGCCCTTGGGCGTGTTGATCATCGGGGTCAGCTTTTCCAGTATTTCCGCGTTCCGCTTGCGTGCCTTCATCACGATCTCAATCTGGGCTTTCTCAAACGCCTTGTCTTCGGCCATGATCAGATTGCGTACCGAGCGGGCCATAATCAGCGTATTGATCTGGAGTTCGGTGGACATCTCGATCTTGGGCATCCGGTCGTCGACGATGTTGGTGGTGGCTGCGGTGATGTCGGCCATGCGCATCAGCGAGACGGATGCGACAGCGATCAGGAAAGTCAGCGCTATGCCAAAGCCTATGCCCAGTCGGACACCGATTTTCAGATTCTTGAACATGTTGATTCCCATCTATGAAAGTGAAGCAGTCTCTTGAATTTTGTTCGTGACGTGGTTGCCGGCGCCTATTCGGACTGATGCGTCAACATCGGGCGCAGGGTGCGCTCCTCCGTCTGGCTGACGTTATGGACCAGCGCGGCGACATCGAGAATGAGCGCTACCTCGCCGCTGCCCAGAATGGTTGAGCCGCCGATACCGCGCAGATGGGGGAACAGCACGCCCAGTGGCTTGATAACGGTCTGGAACTCGCCCATCAACTGATCGACGACGATGCCGGCCCGTTGTCCACCGAATTGGACAACGACGATGCTTTCGCGCAGCGGTGGCTCGCCCGGCACATCGAACAGTTCGCGTAGCCGGATGAAGGGCAGGGCTTCGCCGCGCAGATTGAGGAAATTGCGCTCGGTGAGCTGGTTCTTGAGTTCGATGCATTCGACCACCGTATCGAGCGGGATCACGTAGGCAGCCTTGCCGACACCCACCAGGAAACCGTCGATGATCGCCAGGGTCAGCGGCAAGCGAATGGTGAAGGTGGCGCCTTCGCCCTCACTTGATGCGACATCTACGGTGCCGCGCAGGGACTGGATGTTGCGGCGCACGACATCCATGCCGACACCACGACCCGAGAGGTTGGAGACCTTGTCTACCGTCGAGAATCCGGGTTCGAAGATGAGATTGACGATTTCGCTGTCGCTGAGTGTCTCGCCTGGCTGGATAATGCTCCGCTCGAGTGCCTTGGCGGTGATCTTCTCCTTGTTCAGGCCGCCGCCGTCATCCGATATTTGAATCACGATACTCCCCGAGTCGTGATAGGCGTTCAGTGTCACCGTACCGCAGGCTGGTTTGCCGCGTTCGAGCCGGACGGCGGTGGGTTCGATGCCGTGGTCCAGCGAGTTTCTGACCAGATGCATCAACGGGTCGCCAATCTTTTCAACTACGGTCTTGTCGAGTTCGGTTTCCGCGCCGCTGATCACCAGCTCGATTTCCTTGCCCAGTTCTTTCGAGACATCGCGAACAACGCGGTTGAAGCGGGTAAAGGTCTCGCCGATCTGGACCATGCGCAGTTGCAGGGCCGAGTCGCGGATATTTTCAACGAGACGGGAGAGCACCGAGGTGGCTTCGACGAGATCCCCCTGCTTGCTCTTCTGGGCCAGCAGGTTGGCTGAGGCACCGGCAATGACCAGTTCGCCGACGAGGTCGATCAACTGGTCCAGCTTGTCAGCCTGGACGCGCACGAGGCGGGCTTCCTTGGCCTTCTTGTCGCTGACCTGGGCTTGCTTGCTGACGGCGGCGTCGACGATTTCCTTGTGCACCACCTTGTTGTCGACCAGGATTTCGCCGAGTTGCGGCTGGGGTTTTTCCTCGTCGCCATCGACACCGTCGGTCGACACTTTCTGGGCGCTCAGGCCTTGCTCCACTTCAGCCTGGGTCAGGGCGCCGCAGCGGACCAGTATTTCCCCGAGGCGCATGGTGTCTTCGGGCAGTTCCTGGATGTGTTTGATGTATTCCGACAACTTGCTGTTCGGCGCCAGGATACGCAGGTCGCAATCCTCGCGGACGAAGTCGAAGACGCGTTCGATATCGGCCTTGGAACTGCGGGTCTGGAGCTGAATCTCGAACCCGATGTAGCAGGATTCTGGGTCCATCTCGGCTGCGGCAGGCATGGCATCGGTAATCGTTTCGATGCCCAGTATTTCGCCCAGGGTGGCCAGGTAGCGGATGAAGGAGAGCGGATCCATGCCGCCACGCAGCACGTTTTCACCAAATCGCACAGAAATGTGCCAGCTATCGTTCACTACAATGCCGCCGCCGGAGGTTTCGACTTCAACCGTGTTGTCCTGCAGGGTGATATTGGTCGTTGCGATGTCGGGGGTGCCGATACTGTCGAGGAATTCCTTGAGGCGTTGGGTCAAAACGTCGCCGCTGGCCTGTAGACCGGCATCCGGGTTTTCACCTTCGGCTGCCAGCACGTCGATCAGGCTGACCATGTGGTCGCAGCATTCGAGCAACAGCGTGGCGAGCGGCGGGCTAACCGCCAATTCATTGTTGCGCAGTGCATCGAGCAGATTTTCCACGCGGTGCGTGAAGGCTTCGATGAAGTGACATTCAATGACGCCGGACCCGCCCTTGATGGTGTGCGCGGCGCGGAAGATGCTGTTGATGTTGTCGTGATCGTCCGGATTCTGTTCCAGTTGCAAGAGCCCGGATTCCATCTCGGCAAGCTGCTCGCGACTTTCCTGAATGAAGACGCTGGTGATTTCGTCCATGGTTTTTCTCTACTCGTTCAGGAGGCTTCGTGGGCCGGGATGACCAGTGGGTCGCCAAATTCAGCCGCCATGTTGCAAAAATCGATGACCGAACTGACCGCCTGGCTATGCGCTACGATGCGCACACATTTTCCGGCCCGTTGGGCTTCCATTTTCAGAAGCACCAGTAACTGGAGGCCGGCGGTGTCCATTTCAGAGACTTGGGCGAGATTCAGTTCAAGTTCACTGCTTGAAGTGAGCGTGTCGAGCAGCAGCTGCTTCTGCTCAAGTGCGTGGTAGATGGTCAGATCTTCGGTGATAACAAGTGGCGTGCTGGACGGCATGATGCATGTCCTTAAAACAGTTCAATGCGTGATTGGGCAGGGGCAGAGGATGCAGATTCCCGTTTGAGGGAACTCTGGTGCGCTGTGCGCTGACTTTCCATGACGTAGCGCCCGTACAGCGTTTCGAGATGCTGGGCGATCGGTGTAAATACAAAATTGGCGTCTTCATAAGCACGCAACCGTTCAGACAGCAGGCCTGCATGCTCGTCAAGTTGCGACAGGGCCTGTATCACCTGTTCAATTTGCTGCCGGCTTACATCCTGGAATTGAACGCTGGCCTGCGCCTCCATGAACATGTTTGCGAGCTGGCTGCTGCTTTCCATGACTTGTGCAACGACACCGGCTTCATGGCGCATCAGCTCTTCGTAACTACTGCCAAGTTCGTTAAGCTGACCGGAGAAGAACTCGAGCATTTCCCGTTCTTTGGCTAGATTGACGTTCGACAGCTTGTCGCGGAACTGGGCTTCAATATGCTCGGCGACGCCACAGATACCCTGGCTAATCTTGACCACGGCAACTTCCGTTTCGCCGGATAGCTTGCGCACCTCGTCGGCGACAACGGCAAATCCCCGTCCTGCTTCTCCAGCCCGTGCGGCCTCGATGGCAGCATTGAGGGCGAGCAGATTGGTCTGCCCTGCGACATGCTTGATCAGTTGGACCAGTGACTCCAGAGAGCGTGCTTCCTGGACTACCTGCGTGACCCTTAGCTGATCCTGATCGGCTTCTTGCAGGCGCTGTTGAACATAGCCTTCCATCTGAGTAACCACGGCCTGGTTCTGGGCAATGCGTTTTTCCGAGTCGCGGACGAGCAGCGCTGTTTCATCCGATGTGGCGTTCACAAAGCGGTCCAGCTTGGTCACCACATCATCGATGGTTTGCAGTCGTCCGACGATGTCGAAGGCTGCCGCCTCGGTGTCATCAATCACCCGCTTCAACTGTCCGCGCACGACTTCGTTGAAATCGTGAACCTGGGTCAGCTCGCCGGATACTTCGTTGGCCACCGATTGGAAGGTGCTCTGTTTGTCTTCGCCTTTCTCGGCAATCTGGCTCAGGCCCAGCATGTAGTCCTTGAAGAAGGCTTTTGAAACCAGTCGCTGTGCCAGAAAGGCCACAAAGACAATAACGATTGTGCCAATCGCATCAGCAAAAGGTGCTGGCGTAAATGTCTCGTGGAACCAGTCGTGAAGAAAATACACGGCGCTCGCCGCGCCGATAGCAACCAGACTGGCTACGATCAATGCTCGCTGCAAAAGCTTTGAAAAGTCCATGGAATTAGCGAACGACCAATTTGATGGTATTGAGCAGCTCGTCTGCCGTTGCCGGCTTGACGATCCATCCGGACGCGCCGGCAGCCTTGGCTTCCAGCTTTCTTGATTGCTGGGATTCTGTGGTCAGAAAGAGGATCGGGACAAACTTGTAGGCGGGTAGCTTGCGGACTTCCTTGATTAGCTCAATGCCGTTCATGCCTGGCATGTTGAGATCTGTTATCAGCAGATCAATCTTGAGACCCGACTGCAGCTTTCGCAGAGCCTCTTCGGCATTTGACGCCTTCTCTGCGGCATAGCCGGCTTTGGTCAGGATATTAGAGATGCTGAGGAGGATTGTGGCCGAGTCATCGACCAAGAATATTGTTTTCATGGTGCAGAGATGTCACTAATGATATTTAAAATCGAATATGTTGTTTATACAATTTCATGCCGTGGATGGGTTGATATAGGTCAATGAAGTGCCAGTCACTAGAAATTTAAGTTGGCCGAGGCATCGACAGGAGCGACAGTGGTGGCTATTGATTTTTCACGCTGCCACTGTTTTCTCTACTGGTATCTGTATGATTCTTAGTGGGAGATCGGCAATTTGGTGTATTTTTGACCTTGTCTAATAGATTCTTTGGCGTCCTGCGCTCAGGATTTTTTCGAAGATGCTCTGACAAAATCATTTGTGATAGTACGAGTGCGAGTGAGCAAGAGGTCGGAAGAAATGCAAAAAATATTGAAATATGAAAAACATAAAAAATATATTTTCGGGTGAATTTTTCGGTTTTCGGCTCATAATCTCTACTTTTACCTAACTGAAAGCTTAGGGAGTGCCTAGATATTCCGGGGCGATTCAGGTTGATTGGCCCCTCGCTGGCTTGTTGTTTGGTGGTGTTTGATACAGTTGTCACTTCTTTGTTGTTGTGGTGCTTGTAAGGTGCCTCATGCTAGCTCTCCGATCGTCCAATCATTTTCGTGGCAAGAGTGTCGCTCAGAACAATGGCTCGGTATTTTTGGTCTTTGGCGTCGTTGTTTTCGCCTTGTTGGTCCTGTGGCATCTGCAAAAACTGGCATTGGCTCAGGCTGAAATAACTACACAGAATCTTGCAAAATCGGTCGAGCAGACCATCGAGGGCGCAATTGACGCCGTTGATTACGCGCTGCAAAGCTCATCCGACGAAATCAATCACCAGTTGTCCAGCGGTGCCCCTGATGCAGAACAAGTCAATCAGTTTCTTGCCCGCCATCAAGAACGGGTAGCCCATATAGACTTGCTGCGCGCCACCAATTCAGCGGGCGAAGCGATCTATGGCAATGGCGTTGATCCGGCGAAAAAGGCCAGTCTGGCCGAACGTGATTATTTCAAACGGCTGCATGATGATCCCAGCTTGGGATTGGTGATCTCAGAGCCGATTATTGGCAAAATTTCTCAGAAATGGATCTGGCTGATGGCCAGACGCCTGCAAAATCCCGATGGCAGTTTTGCCGGGGTCGTCTATGGCTCAATCTTTATTGACGATATCGTCAAGATGTTTGACGCCTTGAGTCTTCCTCCTGGGAGTGCCGTGTCACTCCGTGATCAGAGCCTGTCTGTCGTTGCGCGTACAACATTTGACGCATCCAAGCCTTTGCCTATCGGCGACAAAAATATATCGCCAGCGTTTCGTGCAGCCTTCGAAAAAAATATGGCCGAAGGCACATATGACAGTGGCAATGGTGCAGCGGATGGGGTGCGGCGCATCTATTCATATCATCGCAACCCGAAGTATGGCTTTACCGTTCTTGTCGGCATTCCCAAGGCTGTCGCAATGGAGGAATGGAATAGGCAGGCGGCTACGATCATCGTCCTGCTTTCATTATTTGTCGCCGGCTACTTTTGGTTGGCGCGCTCCAGCAGCGCGGCATGGGCGCTCCAGCGGCAGAATCTGAAAGATTTGTCCGAAACCCAGTTTGCTCTGGATCGGGCGGGTATTGCAATTCACTGGGTTAGTGCCGAGACAGGGCAACTTCTCTACGTGAACCAAAGTGCAGCCGAGATGCTCGGATATACAGTTGAAGAGATGCTGGCGCTAAAAATCCCGGATCTTGACCCAAACTTTCCTGCCGGGGACTTCAAGCAGATTACCGGAACCATGTTTGCCAATGGAACCGCGCGCTTTGAGAGCACCTTGATGCACAAGGATGGCTCGCTGGTGCCGGTAGAACTGGTCGGCTATGTATTTCCAGAGCAGGAAGGTCACCCACGCCGATTTATTACGTTTCTCACTGACATCTCTCAGCGCATAGCCCAGGCGCAGGCGCTGATTTCCGCCAAGGAAGCCTCGGAAGCTGCGAGTCTGGCAAAGAGTCGGTTTCTGGCTAACATGAGTCACGAAATAAGAACCCCGATGAATGCCATCATCGGCATGACCCATATCCTGCGTCGGAGCATAACGACGCCAGACCAGTTGGACAAACTGGGAAAAATTGCCGCGGCTGCCGAGCACCTGCTAGGCATCATCAACGATATCCTCGACCTCTCAAAAATCGAGGCCGACAAGATTGTTCTAGAGAAGATGAACTTTGATCTTGAATCGGTGCTGACGCGCACCTGCAGGATCGTTATTGACCGTGCCCACGCAAAACAGCTAGAACTGATTGTTGATATTGAACCGGTTGTTCGTATTCTGAATGGCGACGCCAGTCGCCTCAGCCAGGCCTTGCTCAATTATCTGGTCAACGCCATAAAGTTCACCGAGTGTGGAACTATTACCCTACGGGCACGTGCCGTAGAAAAATCTGAAACCGACATATTGTTGTGCTTTGAGGTTCAGGATACTGGTATCGGCATAGCGCCAGAAGCTTTAGGCAGGCTGTTTCAATCGTTTGAGCAGGCTGACAGTTCGACGACGCGTAAGTATGGCGGCACCGGACTCGGCTTGTCTATTACCAGGCGTTTGGCCAATCTCATGGGCGGAGACGCTGGTGTTGAAAGCACGATCAACGTTGGCAGCACCTTCTGGATGACTGCTCGGTTTGGTCTCGTCAGTGTCGATGCTGGAAGGCACCAGATTCCCGAATTGAAAGGGATGCGCGCACTGGTCGTTGATGACACGCCGATGACCTGTGTGGTTCATGCACAGTTATTACGTATGGTCGGCATCGATGCGGAAGTGGCTTCCTCCGGCGAAGAGGCGGTCAATATGGTCATCCGGGCCAATCAAGATGGCACACCGTTCGATCTATTGCTAATCGACATGCTGATGCCCGGCGTCGATGGCTTTGAAATGCTGTCAATGCTGCACCGCCAGCAAACTCAGATACCCATGGCTTGGCTGGTGACTGCTTCCGGGGACACTGCAATCCTCGACGATGCGCCTCTGGCCGGTTTTTCGGAGACGCTCCTCAAACCACTTTCAATAAGCATCCTCCATCAGGCATTGATGAAGCATCTACATACGTTGCTTCATCAATCTGAAAAAGTGATGCCCTTGCTAACAGATCATGCCGAAATATCATTTGAATTCCTTAAACGAAGCTTCCCGGATATGCGCCTGTTGCTCGTTGAAGATGAGCCTATCAATCAGGAAGTCGCCCGAGAAATTCTCGCAGAACTCGGCTGGAAGATAGACGTTGCCAACAATGGTCGTGAAGCCGTAGAACTTGTCAGTCAGCATCGCTACGATCTTATCCTGATGGATATGCAAATGCCCATCATGAGTGGCTTGGAGGCGACCCGCCTGATCCGTCAGTTGCCCGACTGCAAAGACATACCGATTCTGGCCATGACGGCGAATGCATTCGTTGAGGATAGAGAAGCATGTTTCGATGCTGGCATGAATGATTTCCTGATCAAGCCAGTGATGCCTGACATATTGTTCGATACGTTGCGGGTGTGGGTAAAAGCCGCTTAAGGCAGCGCTGCCAAACCGTTTGAATTCGACCGTCGAGAGAGACTGCGCGGCTTGCGATGAGTTGCTAAACACCATTGGCCGAGTACTTGTTGCCGGAAGTCGGAAGCTTCGGTTCGCGGGATTGTTAAAGCCAGCTGCCAGCCCGTGACCATTGGTGATTTGAATTGCATCGAGGGTCGTTGCCCAGCAGTGGCTTTGCCTGCATTAAACGAAAAAGGCCGACACCTCGTGAGTGTCGGCCTTCGTTTGCCGCCCGGTCGGGCGGCAATTCAAAGCGGTGTGCTTCTTAGTGGAACTGTTCTTCTTCGGTCGAGCCGGTCAGCGCGGTAACGCTGGACTTGCCACCCTGGATCACGGTGGTGACGTCGTCGAAGTAACCGGTACCGACTTCCTGCTGGTGCGAAACGAACGTGTAGCCACGGTCGCGAGCGGCGAATTCCGGCTCCTGAACCTTCTCGACGTAGGCCGACATGCCGCGCTTGGCGTAGTCCTGGGCCAGGTCGAACATGTGGTACCACATGTTGTGAATGCCAGCCAGGGTGATGAACTGGTACTTGTAGCCCATGGCGCCGAGTTCCTTCTGGAATTTGGCAATGGTGGCATCGTCGAGGTTCTTCTTCCAGTTGAAGGAAGGCGAGCAGTTGTAGGCCAGCATCTTGCCCGGGTGGACCTTATGAACGGCTTCGGCGAACTTGCGGGCGAATTCCAGATCCGGCGTGCCGGTTTCGCACCACACCAGGTCGGCGTAGTCAGCGTAAGCGATGGCGCGGGAGATGGCCTGGTCAAGACCCTTCTTGGTCTTGTAGAAGCCTTCGGCGGTACGCTCGCCGGTCAGGAAGGGCTTGTCGTTTTCGTCGTAGTCAGAGGTCAGCAGGTCAGCGGCTTCGGCATCGGTACGGGCGATAACCAGGGTCGGCACGCCATAGACGTCGGCAGCCATACGGGCAGCGATCAGCTTCTGGATGGCTTCGGTGGTCGGAACCAGAACCTTGCCGCCCATGTGGCCGCACTTCTTGACGGAGGCCAGCTGGTCTTCCCAATGCACGCCAGCTGCGCCAGCGCGGATCATGGCCTTCATCAGTTCGTAGGCGTTCAGCACGCCGCCGAAACCGGCTTCAGCGTCAGCCACGATCGGCAGGTGGTATTCAACGTGACCAGCATCGCCGGCGTTGATGTTTTTCGACCACTGGATTTCGTCGGCGCGGTTGAAGGCGTTGTTGATGCGCTCAACAACCTTCGGCACGGAGTCAACCGGGTACAGGGACTGGTCCGGGTACATGGCGGCGTATTCGTTGTTGTCAGCAGCAACTTGCCAGCCAGACAGGTAGATGGCCTTGATGCCAGCCTTGGCTTGCTGAACGGCTTGGCCGCCGGTCAGGGCGCCCAGACAGTTGACGTAGGGGGTGTTGTTGACCAGATCCCAGAGCTTCTCGGCGCCGCGGCGGGCCAGGGTGTGCTCGACCTGGAAAGAACCGCGCAGGCGGACGACGTCAGCAGCGGAGTAACCGCGCTTGATGCCCTTCCAGCGGGGGTTTTCAGCCCAGTCTTTTTCGAGGGCGGCGATTTGCTGTTCGCGAGTGCTCATGTGAATTCCTCAGATAATTTGGTTTGGGGGTTTCGGCGAAGAACCGAGTGCCTATGGTGCAGTGCCGATGGAAGAAAGTATAGTGATTTTTTTGCGGGGCAGCAACAGTCTTATATAAGACATAAGACAAAATATTGTTAAATAAAAACAGCGTGTTGCAATCAATATTTCACGATGCAAAACGCTGTTTGTTTTTATGAAATGAAATTGCGCTGCGTCAGCACAATGATTTGCTGCTAACCAGAACGCCATCTTCATCGGCATAGAGCATTTCGCCGGGGTTGAAGGTGACGCCGCCGAAGGTGACGGCAATATTTTTGTCCCCTACGCCCTTCTTGAGGGTCTTCTGGGGATGGGTGTTGAGGGCGCGAACGCCGATATCGATGCCATTGATGTCACCCGAGTCGCGGATGCAGCCATAGACCACCGCGCCGGCCCAGCCATTTTTCTGGGCCAGGATGGCCAACTGGTCGCCAACCAGAGCGCAACGCAGCGAACCGCCGCCGTCGATGACGAGAACCTTGCCCCTGCCGTCTTCGGCAAAGGCTTCGCGGACCAGCGAGTTGTCCTCGAAGATCTTGAGCGTGACGATTTCGCCGGAAAAGCTGGTGCGGGCGCCGTAGCGCTGGAACATCGGGGCGACAACGCGGACGGTCTTGCCCAGTTCGGCTTCGAATTGATCGCAAAAGTCGGGGGTCTTGAAGGTCATGCTGGAATCCTCTCAATAAAAAAGCCGTGCAATGTTGCACGGCTTTTGGGGTGGATGGCAATCGTTCAGACGGTGGCTTCGGCTTTTTCTTCCTCGAAGTTGAGCTTGATCTTGCCATCCTTGTCGAGATCGACGGTGACCCGGCCGCCGTTGGCCAGCTTGCCGAACAGCAATTCGTCGGCCAGCGCCGAGCGGATGGTGTCCTGGATCAGGCGGGCCATCGGGCGGGCGCCCATGAGCGGATCGAAGCCCTTCTCGGCCAGCAGTTCCTTCACGGCATCGGTGAAATGGGCTTCCACCTTCTTCTCGTGCAATTGCTCCTCAAGCTGCATGAGGAACTTGTCGACGACGCGCAGGATGACCTCGTGGTCGAGCGGGCCGAAGGAGATGGTGGCATCCAGGCGATTGCGGAACTCGGGCGTGAACAGCCGCTTGATCTCGATCATTTCGTCGCCGGTCTGCTTCGAACTGGTGAAACCCATGCTCGACTTCTGCAGGTCGGCGGCGCCGGCGTTGGTCGTCATGATGATGACGACGTTGCGGAAATCGGACTTGCGCCCGTTGTTGTCAGTCAGCGTGCCGTGATCCATGACCTGGAGCAGGATGTTGAAGATGTCCGGGTGGGCCTTTTCGATTTCGTCGAGGAGCAGAACGCAGTACGGCTTCTTGGTGACGCTCTCGGTCAGCAGGCCGCCCTGCTCGAAGCCGACATAGCCCGGCGGCGCGCCGATCAGGCGGGAGACGGCATGGCGTTCCATGTACTCGCTCATGTCGAAGCGGAGCAACTCGACCCCGAGGCAATAGGCCAGTTGCTTGGCGACTTCGGTCTTGCCGACCCCGGTCGGGCCGCTGAACAGGAAGGAGCCAATCGGCTTGCCCGGATTGCCCAGGCCCGAGCGCGCCATCTTGATCGCCTTGGCCAGTGCGTCGATGGCCTTGTCCTGACCGAAGACGACGGCCTTGAGGTCGCGGTCGAGATTCTTGAGCGCGCCGCGATCATCGAGCGTGACATGCTGCGACGGAATGCGGGCGATCTTGGCGACAATCTCCTCGATGTCGGTTTTGTTGATGACTTTTTTCTGCTTTGATTTGGGCAGAATACGCTGCGCTGCACCAGCCTCGTCGATGACGTCGATGGCCTTGTCCGGGAGGTGACGATCGGTGATGTAGCGGGCCGACAATTCAGCGGCTGAACTGATCGCCGTGGCTGAATATTTGATGCCGTGGTGAGCCTCGAACCGGGCTTTGAGGCCCTTGAGGATTTCCACCGTTTCGGCGACCGACGGCTCATTGACATCGATTTTCTGGAAACGGCGGGAGAGGGCGCTGTCCTTCTCGAAAATGCCACGGAACTCGGTATAGGTGGTTGCCCCGATGCACTTCAACTGGCCCGAGGAGAGCGCCGGTTTGAGCAGGTTGGACGCATCCAGCGTACCGCCGGACGCCGAGCCGGCGCCGATCAGGGTGTGGATTTCGTCGATGAACAGGATGGCATGCGGGTTGTCCTGCAAAGCCTTGAGGACGCCCTTCAGGCGCTGCTCGAAATCGCCGCGGTACTTGGTGCCGGCCAGCAGCGACCCCATGTCAAGTGAATAGACATTGGCCTTGGCCAGGATTTCCGGCACGTCGCCCTCGACCACCTTGCGCGCCAGGCCTTCGGCAATTGCCGTCTTGCCAACGCCGGCCTCGCCGACCAGCAGGGGGTTGTTCTTGCGCCGCCGGCAGAGGGTCTGAATGACGCGCTCAAGTTCCTTGTCGCGACCGATCAGCGGGTCGATCTTGCCCTGCAGCGCCAGTGCGTTGAGGTTGATGGTGTATTGCTCAAGCGGTCCGGCTTCGCCTTTTTCACCGTCGGTTTCAACCTCGCCCTCGGGCGTCGCCTTGGCTTGCTGTGGCACCTTGCTGATGCCGTGCGAAATGTAATTGACCACGTCAAGGCGGGTGACGCCCTGCTTCTGCAGGAAATAGACGGCGTGCGAGTCCTTCTCGCCATAAATGGCGACCAGTACGTTGGCCCCATTCACTTCCTTCTTGCCCGACGACTGGACATGCAGGATGGCGCGCTGGATGACGCGCTGAAAACCGAGTGTCGGCTGGGTGTCGATGTCGTCCTCGCCGGAAACGGTCGGCGTGTGCTCATCGATGAAATTGGTCAGGTCCTTGCGCAATGCGTCGGTCTTGGCGCCACAGGAGCGCAGGGCTTCGGCAGCGGAGGGATTGTCGATCAGCGCCAGCAGCAGATGTTCGACAGTGATGAACTCGTGGCGTTTTTGACGCGCCTCGACGAAGGCCATGTGCAGGCTGACTTCGAGTTCCTGGGCAATCATCAGTTTTCCTCCATGATGCAGGCAAGCGGGTGCTGATGCTGGCGTGCGTAGGCAATGACCTGTTCAACTTTGGTCGCAGCGATATCCTTGGGGAAAATCCCGCAGACGCCACGACCCTCGTTATGAACTTTGAGCATGATTTGCGTTGCTTGTTCAGTATCCAGAGAAAAAAACCGCTGCAGAACGGTGATGACGAAATCCATCGGGGTGTAATCGTCGTTCAGCAGCAGCACCTTGAACATCTTTGGCGGCCCCAGCCTGCTGCGCTGTGTCGCCAGTTGTCCGCCTTCTTGAGCCTTTGTCGCCATGCGTTCGATTTTATACAGTCCGTCTTAATCCGCAATATAAAACATGGGGATAGATTTTCTGATTTCCAGATCAGGCGCGGGATTGGCCGGGTAAATATTTGCTGCGCTGCGGCATCGAAACTTGTTGACGACATATTTCAAGTGGCGTAGAAAGCAATCGTGTTTGGCTTCTAGATGTATCGAGGTTGCTGCAATGCACCGGGTCACTGAGTTCAAACAGGGAGTCGGGGAGACCCGTAAATTTGTTCGTTTTTTGTAAGAAAGTTGCAAACATGGCACTCGGTACTGTCAAGTGGTTCAATGATTCCAAGGGTTTTGGTTTTATCACTCCTGATGATGGCAGCGAAGATCTCTTCGCTCACTTCTCCGCCATCAACATGAATGGTTTCAAGACTCTCAAGGAAGGTCAAAAAGTTTCCTTCGATGTCGTGCAAGGCCCCAAGGGCAAGCAGGCTTCCAATATCCAGGGCACCTAAGCTTCGGATAACAGAACAAAAAAGCCCGTCTGGTTTCAGACGGGCTTTTTCTTTGGTGGTGCGAAATTCTCAGGCGACGACTATTTCATCCTGACGCCGGTCGCCGAGATTGTCCGTCCAGGCCACCAATAATTTGTCGCCCGCCTTGATGCCGCGCGCCCTAAAGGTGAACAGCGGGTTTTTCGATATCGACGTGTTGAGCTGCCCATCGATGATCACCTTCCCGTTCAGGCTAACCGTGAAGGTCTGAATGAATTGCATGGGCAGTGATTGACCTTTGTCATCCTTGCGCTGACCGGTTTCCATGGGGTGTTGCATGAGAATCCGAATGTCGGTGACATCGCCCTGGGTCTGCGTGCGCATCTTGATCTGCTCAGCCATGCTTAACCTCCGCAGCCGCCGAGTGTCACCTTGATCTCACGAAAGGCGACGTAGGATTTTCCATCAGCTGTCTTGGCCACAGCCCGGATGCGCATGGTTTCTGCCATCTTGAGCTGGGCTTTGAGATAAGGCAGAACGGGGCCGGAGAACTCGATGGCCGAACACAGCGGCATCGGATTCTTGTCGGCAAAGATCGCCAGGCTGCGTGTTCCGGCTACATTGGAGGTGATCTCGACGTCCACTTTGGCACCGTTTTCGGCGATCTCGGGGGCGATGATGACGATGTCCCGCGATTCGCTGGCGGTGGCGCTGCCATGGGCTTTCAGGGCCTCATTGATGGTGCGGGCGGTGAACGCGTTCTTGTTCCACTCCGCAGCAAGTACGCGGCCGGGCATGAGCAGGCCGGTGCCGAGGAGAGGCGATAGGAGGGCGGCTGAGACGCCCCCCTTGAGAAATTTTCTGCGAAGTTCGGACATATTTTTGGTGAGAGATTTATACGGCGACCCAATGACCGGATTTGCCCCCGGCTTTTTCGAGCAGGCGGATGTTGTCGATCCGCATGCCGCGATCCACGGCCTTGCACATGTCGTAGATGGTCAACAGGCCGGTCGAGGTGGCGGTCAGTGCTTCCATTTCGACACCGGTGCGGCCAAAACATTCGGCGACGACTTCGCAGTGCACGGCATTTTCGTTTTCGTCGATGGAAAAATCAGCCGTCACACCGGTCAGGGCAATCGGATGACAGAGCGGAATCAGGTCGCCGGTGCGCTTCGCCGCCTGAATCGCAGCGATCCGCGCAATGCCCAGTACATCACCCTTCTTGGCCGAGCCGGAGCGAATCAGCGCCAGGGTTTCTGGCTTCATGAAAATGCTGCCGGCGGCGCGGGCTACACGGGCGGTTTCGGTCTTGCTGCCGACATCGACCATATGGGCCTGGCCGGCACTGTCGAAATGAGTCAGAGTTTGCTGGGTCACGGAATTTACGATTGGTTACGCTCTGCCGGAGGAGCGGTTTTCATGGCTGCGGTATCATAGCACCATGCATCTGAGCCAACGCTTCATCGCCATCCTGCTTGCTTTTTCGCTGGCCTTGCCGCCCGTCGTCGCCGAAGAGTTGCCGGAACTGGGCGATGTCGCCAGCAATGACCTGTCGCTGGCGACCGAGAAGAAAATCGGCCTGCAGATCATGCATGAAATCCGCTGGCGCGAGCCCTCTTATCTCGATGATGCCGATGTCGAGGCCTATCTCAACCAGTTGGGTAATCGTCTGGCGGCGGTCAGCAGCGACCCGGGATTCGGTTTTTACTTTTTCACCATCAATGATCCCAATATCAACGCCTTTGCCATGCCTGGCGGCTACATCGGGGTACATACCGGGCTCATCGTTTCGGCCCAGACCGAGTCGGAGCTGG
The DNA here is from genome assembly GCF_003441615.1 of Dechloromonas sp. HYN0024. NCBI lineage: Bacteria > Pseudomonadati > Pseudomonadota > Betaproteobacteria > Rhodocyclales > Azonexaceae > Dechloromonas > Dechloromonas sp. HYN0024. Next base: position 952,313 of record NZ_CP031842.1, read on the forward strand.
CCGGTGTGCTTGGTCACGAAATTTCGCATGTGACCCAGCGCCATATCGCACGTCAGGTCTTCCAGTCGAAGCAGATCGGAATGGCCTCGATGGTGGCCATGGGGTTGGCCCTGCTCGCTGCACGCTCGAGCGGGCAGATGGCCGGGGCCGCAATTGCGACGACCCAGGCCGGGGCGATTTCGGCCCAGTTGGCGTTTTCCCGCGATTTCGAACGCGAGGCCGATCGTCAGGGCTTCGACATCCTGCGTCGGTCGGGATTCGATGTGCGCGGCATGGCGGTGTTCTTCGAGCGTCTGCAAAAAGCTGTTCGCCTCTACGAAAACAACGCCACGGCTTACCTGCGGACCCACCCGCTGACCGGCGAGCGCCTCACCGACATGCAAAACCGCGAGTCGGCCGTGCCTTATCGTCAGGTGGCAGATAGTGTCGATTTCCAGTTGGTCCGGGCCAAGGTTCGGGCCATGCAGGGGACGCCTGGTGAGGCGGTCAAGGATCTGGACAAGCTCTTGCAGGAACGGAAGTTCGCCTCCGAGCCAGCTATTCGCTATGGCCTTGCATTCGCCCTCTATCGCAATCGCGATTGGGCTGCAGCCGAGCGGGAAATCGACACGATTCGGCGCCTCAAGGTTTCCGCCCCAATGCTCGAGCATCTGCGGGCCGACCTTCGCATTGCCCAGGGCGATGTGGCGGGGGCTTGAAGGTCTATCGTGATGGGATGGTTCGCTACCCGCTCAATCAGGGCCTGCTCTACGGTTATGGCAGTGCCTTGACGGCGGCACGTCGCTACGACGAGTCGCTCCGCTTTGCCGAGGTGCAATTGGGCAAGGCTCCGGACGACGTGCGTTTCCACAAATTACGTGCTGAAAGCTACGCCGGACTGGGCAACAAGGCGATGCAACATCGGGCGCTGGCCGAGGTGTTCATCCTCCAGGGGCAAACGGCCGGGGCGGTCGAACAACTTCAGTTGGCGCAGAAGGCCGGTGATGCCAATTTCTTCGAGGCATCGTCGATCGAAGCACGTCTGCGCGAAATGAAACAACGCCTGGCTGATGAACTCAAGGAAAAGCGCAGTTGGTAGAGGTAAAATAGGGCTTCCAATCCATTAAGCCGAAAATCATGGAATTTGATCGCGATCTCGACGTCAAGGGGCTGAATTGCCCACTGCCCATCCTGCGTACCAAGAAGACGCTGGCCGAAATGGAGTCCGGAAAGGTTCTGCGTGTGCTGGCGACCGATCCCGGCTCCCTTAAGGATTTTCCTGCTTTTGCCAAGCAGACCGGTAATGAACTGCTGGCGCAAAAGGAAGAAAATCGCGTTTTCGAGTATTACCTGAAGCGCAAATAAGCTCCGAGTTCACCGCTTTTTTCGAAGACCGGCGGGCGCCGCTAGGCGAGCCCGCCGCTTGGCTTTTTGCCGGGCTGATCGATTGTCTTGAGGTCAACGACGCTGTATCACTGGGTGCTGCCTTGCAGCTTTTGCAGGATGATCCGCAATGGACAGTCGTCCGTCTCGACTATGAACTGGGATATCTGCTTGAGCCCCGGTCGGCACCGCCCGGCTGGCACCCGGGCGAGCGCCCGGTGGCCTGTTTCTGGCGGTTTGCCCGGCGTATTTCGCTGACGGCAGATGCGGCGCAGGCCTGGCTGGCACAACGCGACCAGGGTGTGGCCGGGGTCGGCGGCTGGCAGGCGGCGATTGATCAAGTGGCCTACGCGGGGGCGGTCAATGCGATCAAACAGTTTATTTGTGATGGCGACTGCTACCAGGTCAATTTCACCTTTCCCATCGCGTTCGACTGGTTCGGCTCGCCGCTTGCCCTCTATGCCCGCCTGCGCGAGCAACAGCCTGTCCGCTACGGGGGCTTTGTCGGTGATTCCCGGCAGGGTTTTGTTTCGCTGTCGCCTGAGCTGTTTGTCGAGCGCACTGGCGACCGGTTGCTTACCCGGCCCATGAAGGGAACGGCACCACGTAGTGTGGCACCCGATGAACTACGCAATTCGGCCAAGGACTGCGCCGAGAACCTGATGATTGTCGACCTCCTGCGCAATGATCTCGGTCGCATCGCCGAAAATGGTAGCGTCCGGGTCGACCGACTGTTCGATATTGAAGCCTATCCGACGCTCTGGCAGATGGTCTCCGAGGTTTCCGCCGATGTCCGGGGACGAAGCTTCGGCGATATTTTGCAGGCGCTGTTTCCGTGCGGTTCGATTACCGGGGCACCGAAGATACGCGCCATGCAGATTGCCGCCGAACTGGAGATTGCCCCACGCGGCTTATATACGGGGGCACTTGGCTGGTTGGCACCGGATGGCGATTTTCGCCTGAATGTGGCGATTCGCACCCTCGAACTGGGTGCCGATGGGCATGGCAAGCTTGGCGTCGGCAGCGGCATTGTCGCTGATTCCCTGGCGGCGGCTGAATGGCAGGAGTGCCTGCTCAAGTCACGCTTTCTCAGGGACTGCGATCCCGGCCTGTTATTGATCGAAACGCTGCGCCGTGAAGATGGGCGGTATCCGCGTCTGGCTGGGCATCTTCAGCGCCTGCAACGTTCTGCCGAGTGGCTCGGATTTGCCTTCGATGAAGGGCGGGTCACCAAACTGCTGGATGCTCAGCCAGCGATCGGCGCTTGGCGGGTACGCCTGACCCTGGCCAAGGATGGCAGTCTTGATGTCGGGGCCTTTTCCCTGGGTGGAGAGCCGGTTGGGCCCCGCTACGCTGCCTTGGCCAGCCAGCCGATTGATTCAACGTATCCGCTGCGTCGTCACAAGACTACCGACCGCGTCTTCTACGACGGTGCTCTCAAGGTGCTCAGCGATGATCCGTTGCTCTTTGACCTGGTATTTCTGAATGAACGGGGTGAAGTGGCCGAAGGGGCGCGGAGCAACGTCTTTGTTGAGCGTGATGGAATGCTGTTGACGCCGCCGCTGGCCAGCGGGGCTTTGCCTGGGGTTTTGCGCGCTGAATTGCTGGCGGCTGGGCGTGCGCGTGAGGCTGTTTTGTCGCCGGATGATCTGGCCGGCGGTTTTTGGCTGGGCAATGCCCTGCGCGGCCTGGTTCGCGTTGAATTGCGGCCAGGCCGTTACGTAGTCGGCTAAAAGCCGAACCCCTGGCGATCAGCCGCGCAGGCGGCGCAGGTAGATACCCATTAGCGAGAACAGGCCGGCGGCAATGCCGTAATAGAAGGCCCGGGGGACATCGACATCCTGGTAGTCGAGCAGGATCGGTACATCATTTTCGACGGTGTAGCGGATAGTCGTCTGGAAGTACCACGACGACGATTTAACCTCGAAAATTCCTTTTTCGATCTTCCACTTCAGCCAGTTGTTTTCTTCCTGGATGTCACCGGCCGGCTCGCTCGGCGTCAGTGAGGTGTAGATTCCTTTTTCCTTGGCTTCGGCCAGGTCCTTGTGGGCGAGACCACAAGGCTCTTTGTTGGCGCAGAGGGCGATGACGCGAAATTCGGGTTTCCAGACGTCGGTCTTGTCCTTCGGCCAGGCGATCATGAAGGCGATGCTCCAGGCCCCGACCAGGGCGGAAAAGATCATCAGTGCAATGAATATCTGGGCGAGAAAGCCACGTTTGTCCTGAACCATGTGATTCCTTTAGTTACCCAGCTTGGCAAGCTGGGGTTTGAGTTGTTCCAGCGTCGCCGTGAAGTCGGCCACCCGCTGCTTTTCCTGATCGATCACGGCGGCCGGGGCGCGGGCGACAAATCCCTCGTTGGCGAGCTTGCCCTGGGCAATCGAAATCTGCTTTTCCAGTTTTTCGATTTCCTTGGCCAGGCGCACGCGCTCAGCGGCTACATCGATTTCGACCTTGAGCATCAGACGGGTTTCACCGACCACTGCCACAGGTGCCATCGCATCGGCCGGCATGTCGTCGACGATTTGTACCTCGGAGAGCTTACCCAGAGCTTGCAGGATCGCCGCGAACTCGGAAATTTCAGCGCCGCCACCGGCGACCAGCAAAGGCATGCGCAGGGCCGGGGAAACGTTCATCTCGCCGCGCAGGTTGCGACAGGCGTAAGCCAGGGCTTTGAGGCGTTCGACCTTGGCTTCGCTGGCCGGGTCGATCTTGTACGCCTCGGCACGCGGGTAGGCGGCGAGCATGATCGAGTCGTGCGTCTTGCGCCCGGCAATCGGCGCCACCGTCTGCCACAGTTCTTCGGTGATGAAGGGGATGAGCGGATGGGCGAGGCGGAGGATGGCTTCCAGCGTGCGCACCAGGGTCCGGCGTGCGCCGCGTTGCTGGGCATCGTTGCCGGTCTGGATCTCGACCTTGGCAATTTCCAGATACCAGTCGCAGAACTCGTCCCAGATGAACTTGTAGATGGTCTGGGCAATCAGGTCGAAGCGGTAGTCGGTAAAGTGCTGTTCGACTTCCTGTTCGACACGCTGCAACTGGCTGACGATCCAGCGGTCAGCGAAGCTGAATTCGAGCGGTGCGGAGCCGCCGCAGGCCGGGCCGTTCTGCTGGTGTTCGAGGGCTAGGTCGTGGCCTTCGAGGTTCATCAGGACGAAACGGGTGGCATTCCACAGCTTGTTGCAGAAATTGCGGTAGCCATCGCAGCGGTTGAGGTCAAACTTGATGTCGCGACCGGGCGAAGCCAGGCTGGCAAAGGTGAAGCGCAGGGCGTCGGTGCCAAAAGAGGCGATACCTTCCGGGAATTCCTTCTTCGTCTTCTTGGTGATGCTCTCGGCCTGTTTCGGGTTCATCAGGCCGGTCGTGCGTTTTTCGATCAGCGCTTCAAGGCCGATGCCGTCGATGAGGTCGATCGGGTCGAGCACATTGCCCTTCGATTTGGACATCTTCTGGCCTTCGCCGTCGCGGATCAGGCCGTGCACATAGACGTGCTTGAAGGGGATCTGGCCGGTGATCTGCTTGGTCATCATGACCATGCGGGCGACCCAGAAGAAGATGATGTCGAAACCAGTGACCAGCACCGAGGAGGGCAGGTATTGCTTGAGCAGCGGGTTGGCTGCGTCGAGGGCCTCGTCGCCGGTCCAGTCCAGCGTCGAGAACGGCCACAAGGCGGAGGAGAACCAGGTATCGAGGACGTCCTCGTCACGGTTCAGGGAGCCGGTATAACCTTGTTTCGCGGCTTCGGTCTTGGCTTCGTCGAGGTTGTGGGCAACAAAGACCTCGCCGTTGTCGCCGTACCAGGCCGGAATCTGATGGCCCCACCACAACTGGCGGGAAATACACCAGTCCTGGATGTTGTTGAGCCACTGGTTGTAGGTATTGACCCAATTTTCCGGGTAAAACTTGATTTCGCCGGAATGGACGACGTCGAGCGCCTTTTCGGTGATCGACTTGCCGTCTTCGCCCGGCTTGCTCATGGCGACGAACCACTGGTCGGTAAGCATTGGCTCGATGACGACATTGGTCCGGTCGCCGCGCGGCACCTTGAGCTTGTGCTTGTCGGTCTTTTCCAGGATGCCGAGGGCTTCGAGGTCGGCGACGACAGCTTTTCGGGCGTCGAAGCGGTCGAGGCCGCGATATTTTTCCGGGGCGTTCTCGTTGATCTTCGCATCCAGGGTCAGGATGGAAATCATCGGCAGGCTATGGCGCTGGCCGACTGCATAGTCGTTGAAGTCGTGCGCCGGGGTAACCTTGACGCAACCGGTGCCAAAGTCGAGATCAACGTAGCTGTCGGCGATGATCGGGATTTCACGATCGGTCAGCGGCAGCTTCACCATCTTGCCGATCATGTGCTTGTAGCGCTCGTCTTCCGGATGAACCATCACGGCCGTATCGCCGAGCATGGTTTCCGGCCGCGTCGTGGCGACCACCAGACTATCGCTGCCATCGGCCAGCGGGTAGCGGATATGCCACATGAAGCCGTCTTCTTCTTCCTGCACGACTTCGAGGTCGGAGACGGCGGTGTGTAGTTTCGGGTCCCAGTTCACCAGGCGCTTGCCGCGGTAGATCAGGCCTTCCTTGAAGAGGCGGACGAAGGTTTCGGTGACGACTTTGTTGAGGCCTGCATCCATCGTGAAACGTTCGCGCGTCCAGTCCGGGCTGGTGCCCATGCGGCGCATCTGGCGCGTGATCGTACCGCCCGAGTATTCCTTCCATTCCCAGACTTTTTCGAGGAACTTCTCGCGGCCGAGGTCGTGGCGGGAAATGCCCTGGCCATCAAGCTGGCGTTCAACGACAATCTGCGTCGCAATACCGGCATGGTCGGTGCCCGGCTGCCACAGGGTATTGTGCCCGCGCATCCGGTAATAGCGGGTGAGCGCGTCCATCAGGGTCTGGTTGAAGCCGTGTCCCATGTGCAGCGTGCCGGTGACGTTGGGCGGCGGCAGCAGGATGCAGAAGTTCTCGTCGGCCGCCTTGTTACTGTCTACGCCGGCAGCGAAGTAATTGCGCGATTCCCATTCGGGGTACCAGCGGCGTTCGATATCGGCGGGTTCAAAGGCTTTGGCGAGTTCCATGAGCTTGTCGGAAAAGGGGAAAACCGGCAATTATACCCGCGATTGGTAGCGTTCCTTGACTTGCTAAGGTGTCCTGTCGATGATCGTGGCACCCCACGAGGATGTCCGGTATCCGGCTGGCTTCCACCGGTTCTGCCAAGGCAAGGTGATGATGGCGGGCGGCAGGGAAGGCGGGTTACTGGCCACCGCGTTACGCAGATTATGTGGCATCTCGGTGCTGTCGCCGGCAACCGGCCAGACGATGGCAGTTTTACCGGTGATGCCGTCAAAGGTGACGGCGGTATCCGACATGACGATGGAGGAGTCGGGGAAAAAACGCCGGAGATTGCCACCAAGATGAACGTCATTGACGACGATGGTCCCCTGGCGAAATCCCTGGTCGCGTAATTTCTCGGCAAGCTCGGCGTAGGGAACACCCCAGCGGCAGCGCGAGCAGAATGGTTCATAGAGAAAGAGGTTGCCGCTGCGCACGGCGTAGGCGGTAATCGTGAAGCCGAGAAGAACGGCCATGAAAGCACGGACCCGGCGGGGCGTTGGTTTGGTTTGTCGGGCTTTCTCGGTTAGCCAGGGGATGGCCACAACGAGCATCGGCAGGATGCTGTGTACGGCATAGCTGGAGCGTGCGTAGAGCAGTCCGTTGAAGAGCATTAATCCGGTCATTTCAACGAGCAGCAGATGTAGCAGGAACAACTCAGGGTCAAATGTGCCGCTGTTTGTCACCCGGAGGGATGACCCGAAAATGCGCCCGAATATGGCCGGAAAAACCATAGGCAGGACCACGACGTAGGGTGACAACACCAAAAATGGGAAGGTCAGTGCTTCGCGCAGCCCACCGATAATGCCGGGCAGCGAATAAGTAGGTAGGGCCGGCAAGAGGCTCGTGCTCAGGGCCGATAGCCGCTGGGTATCGGTCAGCAGCCAGTTGGCGTAGGGCCAGATGATGAGCAGGGTGAGCGGGAGTGCCGCCAGCATGGATGACGAGAACACGATGCGCCGGATCGAGGGCTGCAACCAGGCGGCGAATAGCGTCGCAACCAGGACGAAGACATAGATGTGCTCGGTCAGTAGACCGAGTCCAACAAGAGTGGCAAACAACAGGTAGTTGCCGCGACTCGGTCGATCAATCAGGCGAAAAAGCGCCCAGGTGGTGGCCACGGCCAGGGCCATGGCGCCGACACGATGGGTGAAGCCTTCGTGGAAGCGCCAGAAAATCTGATACACCGTCGCCATTGATTCGACGGCAATGAATGACCACAGGGCGCTTTGCGTAATTTTCAGGGTGATTTGAAAGATGCAGCCCGCCATGCCGACGAGGAGGGCGTACTTGAGCAGGAGAAAGCCAGCCAGACCGCTCCCCAGCACCTGTTGCACCAACCACAAGGCCCAGTCGTAGAGGGGACCTTGTTCAACGCTGTAACCGGGGGCCAGGGTCTGGACAAGCAGGTTGTCGAGTGGATCGTCCTCGCCAAGATTGCCCGAAGAAAACAGACGGGTCAGGGCGTGAATCGTCGCGTAAATGGCGACGAGGAGGGTGATGCCGGGCAGCGTGAATGGAAAGCGGGGAGACGCCGTCAAGGCGGAGGTGGATGCGTTGCTCGGATTCATGGGGATTCTGGGTGATGGCCTTCAGGCCGCGACGCCTTGCCGGCTAATTGTTCGCGATCATGTCCTGGTCGGCGAGAAAGTCGCGGACCGTCGAACTGATAATCTCGGGCAGGGCCGCCTTGATGCGCTCCTCGATACGGCAGGTCAATTCATGGATCAGATGTTCGCGATTGGCTGGGTCGATCAGGCTTGGCTCGAACAGAGCCTGCGGCAGAGGGAGAACGGCTTCGACGGCTTCAACGGCTTCAACGGCTTCAACGGCTTCAACCGCCTCAACCGCCTCAACCGCCTCAACCGCCTCAACCGCTGTTGCGGTGTCTTCTAACTGGGATAGCGCGTTTTCTAGCGCAATTTCGACCTCGGTGAGTACCGGAATGTCGTCGAAATCATCGATGCTGTCAGTGAGTACCGGAATATCGTCGACATCCTGGTCGCTCTGGCGACGACGGTGCATCAGGGCGTCGGCGCGGGCAATGATGGTGCTGGGCACTGGGGTTCCTTAGCGGTCGCTGAGATCGAAGTAGCGGACTTCGTAACCGCGATCCTTGTAGAACTTGACGCGGTCCCTGGCGGCGGCGCGGTCATTTTCTTCCTGACCGACGACTTCGATCAGGCTCTCGAAGCGTGAAAAGCCGGGCGGGATTTCCTGGCTCAGGTTCATCAGTCGCTCGTCTTGTGGGATTGACTCGAGATTGTCGGTGATCAAGATTGGCGTTTCGGCAGCGAGTGGTGAATCGGCCCGGCAGTGCGGTACAAAACTCAGTGCAGAATGCGTCCATAGCGTGCGGTCGACACCGCTGGCGACGGCGTTATCGAGCGCGTAGACCAGCATTGGCTTTTTCTTGGCATAGGCCCCGCTGAGCAAGGCGCAGGCGGCGGCGATCTTGTCTGCCGCGCCATGGTAGAAGAAAACCTGGGTCAATTGAGCTTGCCTGCCCGTTGCAGCAGGTAATGCATCAGCAGGGGAACAGGCCGGCCGGTAGCACCTTTGCTGGCACCGGATTTCCAGGCGGTGCCGGCGATGTCGAGATGTGCCCAGTCGTATTTCTTGGTGAACCGGGATAGGAAGCAGGCGGCAGAAATGGCACCGCCCCAGCGCCCCCCGATGTTCGCCATGTCGGCAAACGGACTTTTCAGGAGTTCCTGGTAGTCATCCCAGAGGGGCATGTGCCAAGCCCGGTCATGCGACTCGTCACCGGCATCGAGGAGTTCGCGGGCCAGGCCATCCTTGTTGGAAAAGAGGCCGCTGGCGACGTTGCCGAGGGCGACGACACAGGCCCCGGTCAGGGTGGCGACATCGATCACCGTATCCGGATCAAAACGTTCGGCATAAGTCAGCGCGTCGCACAGGATGAGACGGCCTTCAGCATCGGTATTGAGGATTTCGATGGTCTGGCCCGACATTGAAGTGACGATGTCGCCCGGCCGGGTTGCCTTGCCATCGGGCATGTTTTCGGTAGCTGGAATGATTACGGTCAGATTGATTGGCAAGGCCATCCGGGCCACCGCCTGCATGGTGCCAAGAACGCTGGCGGCACCGCACATGTCGTATTTCATTTCATCCATTTCGGCGCCCGGCTTGAGCGAAATGCCGCCGGTGTCGAAAGTGACACCCTTGCCGACTAGAACCACAGGCTTTTCGGATGCCTTGCCGCCCTTGTGGCTGAGCACGATGAGTTTGGGTGGCTGGTGCGAGCCATGCGCCACGGCAAGCAGGGAGTGCATGCCGAGCTTTTCCATGTCGGCGCGGTCGAGAATGTCGCAGCCAAGTTTGAACTCCTTGGCCATCGCCTGCGCCTGTTCGGCCAGGTAGGTCGGGTGGCAGATATTGGGTGGCAGGTTGCCCAGGGTCTTGGTCATAGCGACCCCTTCGCCAATGGCCAGGCCCTGATTCAGTGCTTCCTCGGCGGGCGTCAGCTCATTGCGCCGCTCGACGCAGAACGTCAGTTTGCGCAAGGGGCGCCGAACGTCTTCCTTCTTGCTCTTGAACTGCTCGAATTTGTAGGTTGAATCCAGTGCGGCCAGCGTTGCCTGGCGGATTCGCCAGCCAATACTGCGTTTCTTGACGGAAAGTTCGGTGAGAAAGATGGATGCATCAAAGGCGCCGGTTTCATTGAGGACTTTGACCGTCGTGCTGATTGCCGTGTTGAATTCTTTCTCGCGGAAGTCTTTTTCCTTGCCGAGACCGACGAGCAGGATGCGGTCGCAGAGCGTGCCGGGAACGTTGTGCAGGAGCAGGGTGGTGGCCGATTTTCCTTCCATGTCGCCACGCCTGATGAGGTCGGTGATGTAGCCTCCGGATGCCTTGTCGAGAAGTTCAGCCGACAGGGTGAGTTTCCTCGATTCGAATATGCCGACAACGACGCAGGCGCTGCGTTGCTTTTCCGGGCTGCCACTTTTTATGCTAAATTCCACAAGCTGCTCCTGATCAGGGAAATATCAGTTTCCGAGGGATTATCCTCGCATTTTTTCGGTTTCGTCAAAGCATGATATTCGAACGTGCCGCCCGGCGCGAATTTGCTCAGGCAGCCGCCGGCATTAGTGTTGCACTGCTGGCCATCCTGGCTTCCATCCTGTTGATCCGGCTCTTGAAAGAGGCAGTCGGCGGACGCATTGTGCCCGAAGCAGTTGCTTCGCTGCTGGGTTTCGCCTTGTTGAACATGATGCCGCTTGTTCTCAGCCTGATGCTCTTCGTGTCGATTCTGCTGACTTTGTCGCGAGCCTACCGCGATTCCGAAATGGTGGTCTGGTTCTCCTGCGGCTTGCCACTCACTGCCTGGTTGCGGCCGGTGCTTGTTTTTGCCCTGCCGTTTGTTCTGGTCATTGCTGCACTGGCGGGTTTCCTGTCACCCTGGGCCAATATGAACACGGCCGAGTATCGACAGTTGCTGTCGGTGCGTAGCGATGTTTCCCAGGTTTCGCCCGGTGTTTTCCAGGAATCCAAGGCGGGCAAGCGGGTTTTCTTTGTCGAAGCGATGGCCGAAGGGGAGGCTGCGCTCGGCAATATCTTCGTTGCCAGTTTTCAGGATGGCAAGCTGGGCGTCGTGGTGTCCGATCAGGGATATCAGGAGTTTGCCGCCAACGGCGACCGCTTCGTGGTTCTCGAGAATGGCCGTCGTTACGAGGTCGAGCCCGGATCGGCAAAATACAGGGTGATGGAGTTCGAGCGCTACCGGGTGCGTACCGAGGATGGTGAGGCCAAGCCTGCCGAGGCCTTGCCCAATCGCCTGTCGATGTCTGATCTGCTCAAGGAGGACAGCGACAGGGCGCGTGGCGAACTGCTCTGGCGTATCGGCATACCGGTCTCGGCCCTGATTCTGGCCCTGCTGGCCATTCCTCTTTCCTATGTCAATCCACGGGCTGGCCGTTCGGCCAATATGTTGATTGCCGTCCTGATTTACGCCATCTACAGCAATCTGTTATGGGTGGCGCAGGCTTGGGTCGCTCAGGGCAAGCTGTCGTTCTGGATTGGCGTTTGGGCCATTCACGCCATCATGCTGGTGCCGCTGGTGTTGCTGTTTTATCGCCGCATTGCCGTGCGCATGCCGTGGCAGTGGAGGTCCGGTGTTTAAGCTCAATACCTATCAGCGCTATCTGATGCGGGAGGTTCTCGCGGCAGTGCTGCTTGTCCTTCTGGCCTTTTTGGCCTTGTTCAGTTTCTTCAATTTTGTCGACGAACTGCGTAACGTTGGCCGGGCGGACTACACGGCCGGGCGGGCGGCACTGTTCGTGGCGCTCGGCCTGCCAGGGTTAGTCTATGAACTGATTCCGATTGCCGCGCTGATCGGTACGCTGTACGCGCTGTCGACCCTGGCCCGCCATTCGGAACTCACAGTTCTGCGGGCTTCTGGCCTGGCGACTTCCGATCTTTTGATCACCCTGTTTCGGGCGGCAGCGCTGCTGGCCTTGCTGACCTTTGTCTTTGGCGAGGTACTGGTCCCCTTTAGCGAGCGACTTGCCCAGGATATCAAGGCCAAGGCACTCAGTAAGGTGGTGGCACGCGGGGGGCTGGAAAGTGGCTTGTGGATCAAGGATGGGCGCAGCTTCATCAATATTCGCAAGGTCAATCCGGATGCTTCGCTTGAGGGCGTAAGAATTTACCGTTTTACTGCAGAAAATGCCCTGGAGTCGGTAACGGAGGCGGCAGCGGGGCGCTTTCAGTTGCCCGACCAGTGGCTGCTCAAGGGCGTCCAGAAAACCGTTCTGGCGGCCGATAGGTCGCATGTCGAATCGAGTGATGAGATGGCCTGGCAGTCGGCAGTCAACCCGGATCTTCTGTCGATTTTGACGGTGGCGCCGGAGCGCATGTCGCTTTACGGTCTGTATAACTACAACCGCCATCTGGTGGAAAACAGGCAGAAAGCCGAACGCTATCAGATTGCCCTGTGGAAGAAACTGGTCTATCCGCTGACCGCGCTGGTCATGGTCGCCCTGGCGCTGCCTTTCGGCTATTCGCACGACCGGGTGGGCGGTGTCAGCCTGAAGATTTTTGCCGGGGTCATGATGGGCATACTTTTCTACGCCCTCAATGGCCTTTTCTCGAATCTTGGGGTGATCAATTCGTGGCCGCCATTCGCCAGTGCAACGGCACCTGCGGCCCTGTTTTTGTTGGCGGCAATGTCGATGTTGTGGTGGGTCGAGCGGCGTTAATTGCTGACGCTGATGATCCGGGTCCCGGCGATGCGGTCATGCAGGAACTGGCCGTCCTTGTCGAAAAGCGCCCAGAAAATACCGATCCCGAAGAGCAGGATGCTCGGCCACGCGGCCAGATAGCGCAGAACCGCCTGCAAAGGGCGCAGCGCAGTGCCCTCGGCTGAGATCAGGCGAAGTTTCCAGGTTTTCATCGGCAGGGTTTGTCCACCATTGAGCCAGCACCAGACAAAATAGGCCAGCAGTAACAGGACTACATGCAGCCAAAGCATCCGTGGCGCTAGCTCGAAATGGAATCCCGAGAGGACGATTTGCGGTAGCAGAAAGCCGATCAACAGGATCGAAAAAACGACCAGACCTTCGTAAAGCAGGCAGATCAGGCGACGCCTGATGCCGGTGAGTGGGGTCGCCATCAGCGCTTGTTGGTGTCGGAGGAAGCAGAGATCGGGCTTGATACGCCTTCCGCGGTTGCGGCTGACTCTCCGGGGTGGGCTGAATCGACAGATGGGGTCAGCAGTTTGGAGGATTTTCCGCCTTCACGAAGCCGCTGCTGCTGTTCCGGGGGCAGATTGGTGTAGGCATCCCACTTTTGTTTGACAACCTGCTTCTGATCGGCCGGCAACTGGTTGAAGTCCTTGTATGAACTTCTCACCTTGGCGCGTTGCTCGGGCGTCAGATTGGCCCATTCGCGCATGCGTTCCTGCATGCGTTGCTGCTCGTCCTGCTTCATGGTCGGATAACGTTCGGCAATGCCCAACCATTTTTTTCGACGGATGTTCTCCATCTTGTCCCAGTCGCTGGCGAGTGGGGAAAGGATGCCTTGCTGCTGCGGATTAAGCTGACTCCAGCCGGGTTGCGGCGGCGTTCCAATTATTACCGTAGTCGGAGGTTCGGCGGCAATGGCGGCAGTCAGGGCAAAACAGAGGATTACTCCTCCGAGGAGTCGTCTTTTAACCATTCGAAGAAGTCGTTATCCAGGAAAGCATCGGGAGGAAGGTCATCAGTGAGCAGGGCGCTATCTACATCTTGCAGTTCGGTCACGTACTGGACACTATGCCAGTAAAAGGAGATCCACATGCCAAATAGCAGGGCTGCCACGGCAAGAACTTGCTTGAGATAGGGAACGTAGGGGCCCATCCGGAAAGATAGGGTGCCTGCGCTAGCCAGCGCCATTTGCGGCACGGCCTGCTTTTGCTTGGCCAGCGCCAGATGGCGGGCAGCCTCCAGTCGCCGCGAGGCAGCAGGCTGGATATCTTTCAATCCATAATTCAGCGCTTGCCGAATACGATATGCGTAACGTTCTTCGTTCATAGTTTTATGCCTCTTGCCGACAGGGCGGCTGCCAGCGCGTGAGTGGCGCGCGAGCAATGGGTTTTTACGCTGCCTTCTGAGCAGCCCATCGCCGCTGCGGTTTCGGCGACGTCCATGTCTTCCCAATAACGCATGAGGAAGGCTTCCCGTTGACGTGCTGGCAGCTTTTTTATTTCGTCTTCGATCAGATTGAGTGTTTGCGCCTGTTGCAGCTGGCTTTCCGGTGTTCGTGGCCCGGCATCGTCTTCGTCCGCGGCGAGGGTTTCCAGCGGGTCGTGATCATCGTCGTCATCCGGCGAGAAGGCCGAGAGCAGGGTGGTCCACATCGAGCGAACCTTGCTCCGCCGGTAGTAGTCGCGGATGGTGTTCTGCAGGATGCGCTGGAAGAGCATCGGGTACTCTTCGTCGGGGCGGTCGCCGTACTTTTCCGCCAACTTGAGCATGGCATCCTGAACGATATCCAGGGCGGCGTCTTCATCGTGCACGGCGAACATCGCCTGTTTGAAGGCGCGGCGTTCGACAGATTCAAGAAAACTGGAAAGTTGTTGGGGGGATGACAGGGTCGTCTCTTCCGAAAGTTCTTGAGCATTATAGGGAAATACCGGGAAACCTTGACCGAAAATGGTCGGTCGATTAAGGTTACGCCCTTTTAAGCAATAGCTTTTTTGGGCTCAAGAATGATGATCAGCGGTGCAGAAATTGTAATCAGGTGCCTGCAAGAAGAAAAGGTCGATTGTGTATTCGGTTACCCCGGTGGTTCCGTTTTGCACATTTACGACGCGCTTTTCAAGCAGGATCAGGTCAAACACATTCTTGTTCGCCATGAACAGGCAGCTGTGCACGCGGCTGATGCCTACTCGCGCTCTTCGCAGCGCGTCGGCGTCGCCCTCGTGACCTCCGGTCCTGGCGTGACCAACACGGTGACCGGTATTGCCACGGCCTACATGGACTCCATTCCGATGGTCGTGCTGACCGGCCAGGTGCCGTCGTTCTACATCGGCCAGGATGCTTTCCAGGAGTGTGATGCGGTCGGTATCACCCGGCCCTGCGTCAAGCACAACTTCCTGGTCAAGGATGTCAAGGATCTGGCCGTCACCATCAAGAAGGCCTTCCACATCGCTTCGACCGGTCGTCCCGGCCCGGTGGTCGTTGATATCCCCAAGGACATCACGGCCCAGATGTGCGAATTCGATTACCCGAAGACGATCCAGATGCGTTCGTACAACCCGGTGGTCAAGGGGCATCTTGGACAGATCAAGAAGGCCGTGCAGATTCTGCAGGAAGCCAAGCGCCCGATCATCTATACCGGGGGTGGGGTTATTCTTTCCGATGCCGCCGAGCAACTGACCCGTCTGGCCCACAAGCTGAATTTCCCGGTGACCAATACCCTGATGGGCCTGGGCGGCTATCCGGCGACCGACAAGCAGTTCGTCGGCATGCTCGGCATGCACGGCACCTTCGAAGCCAATAACGCCATGCACTACGCCGATGTGATTCTGGCCATCGGTGCCCGCTTCGACGACCGCGTCATCGGCAACCCCGAGCATTTTGGCGAAGAGAAGCGCCGGGTTATCCATATCGATATCGATCCGTCGTCGATTTCCAAGCGGGTCAAAGTCGATGTGCCTATCGTCGGCAATGTGCCGGACGTGCTCGAAGAAATCATGAAGCTGATGGATGGCGGGTTCAAGACCGATCCGGATGTCGCCAACTGGTGGAAGCAGATCGACGAGTGGCGCGGCCGCGAGTCGCTGCGCTACAAGCAGGCCGAACACATCATGCCGCAGTTCGTCATGGAAAAGCTCTACGAAGTCACCGGCGGCAATGCCTTCGTGACTTCGGACGTCGGCCAGCACCAGATGTTCGCTGCCCAGTACTACAAGTTCGACAAGCCCCGTCGCTGGATCAATTCCGGTGGTCTGGGCACCATGGGTGTCGGCCTGCCGTACGGCATGGGCGTGCTCATGGCCAATCCGGATGCGCAGGTTGCCTGCGTCACCGGCGAAGGCTCGATCCAGATGTGTATCCAGGAACTGTCGACCTGCAAGCAGTACGGCTTCCCGATCAAGATCATCAACCTCAACAACGGCATGCTCGGCATGGTCCGCCAGTGGCAGGAAATGTTCTATTCCAAGCGCTACTCGCAGTCCTACGTGACCTCGCTGCCCGATTTCGTCAAGCTGGCCGAAGCCTACGGTCACGTCGGCATGAAGATCGAAAAGCCGGAAGACGTCGAACCCGCCTTGCGCAAGGCCTTCACCGAGCACAAGGATGATCTGGTGTTCATGGACTTCATCATTGATCCGGGTGCCAACGTCTTCCCGATGGTGGCGGCCGGCAAGGGATTGACCGAAATGATCCTCGCTGAAGATCTGTAAGCGGGGAGAGGAAAAACTATGCAGCGACACATCATTTCCATCCTGATCGAAAACGAATCGGGTGCACTTTCCCGCGTGGCCGGGCTCTTCTCGGCGCGTGGCTACAACATTGAATCGCTCACCGTGGCACCGACGGAAGATCCCTCGCTGTCCCGGATGACCATCCTGACTTCCGGCTCCGACGAGGTGCTTGAACAGATCACGAAACAGCTCAACAAGCTGATCGACGTGGTCAAGGTGGTCGATCTCTCCGAAGCTGCTCATGTCGAGCGTGAACTGATGCTGATCAAGGTTCGCGCCACCGGCAAGGACCGTGAAGAGATGAAGCGGATGGCCGATATTTTCCGTGGTCGTATCATCGACGTCACGGAATCGACCTATGTCATCGAGTTGACCGGCGCAAGCTCCAAGCTCGACTCCTTCATCGCCGCGCTTGATGCCGGCCTGATTCTCGAAACCGTCCGTACTGGTGTCTGTGGCATCGGTCGCGGCGATCGTATTCTAAAAGTTTAACTATCTGTACATAAAGAGGATTTCATGAAAGTTTATTACGACAAGGACGCCGATCTCTCCCTCATCAAGGGCAAGAAGGTCACCATCGTTGGTTACGGCTCGCAGGGCCATGCTCACGCCCAGAACCTCAAGGATTCCGGCGTCAAGGTCACGGTTGGCCTGCGCAAGGATGGCGCTTCCTGGAAGAAGGCCGAAGCGGCCGGTCTCAAGGTTGAAGAAATCGCCAAGGCCGTCAAGGGCGCCGACGTGGTCATGATCCTCCTGCCGGACGAAAACATTCCGCAGGTGTACAACGAAGAAGTCGCCCCGAACCTCAAGAAGGGCGCTGCCTTGGCCTTCGCACACGGTTTCAACGTGCATTACAACCAGGTCGTGCCGCGCGCCGATGTGGACGTCATCATGGTCGCCCCCAAGGGCCCTGGCCACACCGTGCGTTCCGAGTACCTCAAGGGTGGCGGCGTGCCGTCCCTGATCGCGGTGTACCAGGACGTCACCAAGAAGGCCAAGGACATCGCCCTGTCCTACGCTGCTGCCAACGGCGGCACCAAGGGTGGCGTCATTGAAACCAACTTCCGCGAAGAAACCGAGACCGACCTCTTCGGCGAACAGGCTGTTCTGTGCGGCGGCGCCGTCGAACTCGTCAAGATGGGCTTCGAAACCCTGACTGAAGCCGGCTACGCGCCGGAAATGGCCTACTTCGAGTGCCTGCACGAACTCAAGCTGATCGTCGACCTGATGTACGAAGGCGGCATCGCCAACATGAACTACTCGATCTCCAACAACGCGGAGTTCGGCGAGTACGTGACCGGTACGGAAGTCATCAACGAGCAGTCGCGTGCTGCCATGCGCAATGCCCTGAAGCGCATCCAGAACGGTGACTACGCCAAGATGTTCATCCTCGAAGGCCGTACCAACTACCCGGCCATGACGGCTCGCCGTCGCCTCAATGCCGAGCATCCGATCGAGACCGTCGGTTCGAAGCTGCGCGACATGATGCCGTGGATCAAGAAGAACAAGCTCGTCGACCAAACCAAGAACTAAGGTTGTCGCGGGCTCGGTAGCGCGTCGTTGCTTACGCTTTCCGTACTAACGTACTGTCTGCGCATGCGCGCCTAGCGCTACCTTCGCTTTGGGCGGTGTGGGTTTATCCCTCACCGCCCAAGTTGTTTGAGGGATAGGTGTATCCTTGCACCATTCTGGATGACTCTATAAGCCAATGACCGAACTCAAACCCCGTAAATCGCTGTTCAATCCGGAAATCAAGCGGCGCGGTATTTACGTGCTGCCCAACCTGTTCACCACGGCAGCCCTGTTTGCCGGCTTCTTCGCCATCGTGCAGGCGATGCAGGGTGACTTTGCCCGGGCCGCGATGGCTATTTTCGTGGCCATGGTCCTTGACGGACTCGATGGTCGTGTGGCCCGCCTGACCAATACCCAGTCGGCTTTCGGGGCCGAATACGATTCGCTGTCGGACATGGTCAGTTTCGGTGCCGCACCGGCGCTTGTCATGTATGAATGGGCCTTGCGCGACATGGGGCGCCTGGGCTGGATCGCTGCCTTCATCTATTGTGCCTGCGCAGCGTTGCGTCTGGCCCGCTTCAACACGACCCTGGAAGTCATGGACAAGCGCTATTTTCAGGGTCTGCCGTCGCCGGCGGCAGCCGCGCTGGTGGCCGGGCTGGTCTGGGTGATGATCGAGACTGGCGTGGCTGGTAATGATGTGCGCTGGTTTGCCTGCGGGCTGACCTTGTTTGCCGGCCTGACCATGGTTTCGAATATTCGCTTTTACAGTTTCAAGGACGTCAATCTTAAAAAGAGCGTGCCTTTCTTCGTGATTGCCGCCATTGCCCTGGGTTTTGCCCTGGTCGCCTATAGTCCGGAAATTGCCATGTTCGGCTTCTTCGTCATTTATGGTCTGTCGGGTTATGTTCAGGCCGCGATTGGCTTGCTCAAGCGCAAAGCCTCGTAGTTCGGAGTATTTATGAAACAGCATCTGGTTATTTTCGACACCACCCTGCGTGACGGCGAGCAAAGTCCCGGCGCCTCGATGACGCGGGAAGAGAAGATTCGCGTTGCCCGTCAGCTCGAAAAAATGCGCGTCGATGTCATCGAGGCCGGTTTTGCCGCCGCATCCCCCGGTGATTTTGAATCGATCCAGGCGATCGCCCATGCCATCAAGGATTCGACCATCTGCTCGCTGGCCCGCGCCAACGAAAACGACATCCTGCGCGCCGGCGAGGCCATCAAGCCGGCCAAGTCGGGGCGTATCCATACCTTCATCGCCACGTCGCCGATTCACATGGAGAAGAAGCTGCGCATGTCGCCCGACCAGGTGGTGGAGCAGGCCGTCAAGTCGATTGGCTGGGCTCGCCAGTACACCGACGATATCGAGTTTTCGGCCGAGGATGCCGGTCGTTCGGAAATCGATTTCCTCTGCCGAATTTTCGAGGCTGTGATCAAAGCCGGGGCGACCACCATCAATGTGCCGGATACCGTGGGCTATGCCATTCCCTTCCAGTACGCCGACACCATCCGCCAGCTGATCGAGCGTGTGCCGAATGCGGACAAGGTGGTGTGGTCGGTGCATTGCCATAACGATCTCGGGCTGGCTGTCTCCAATTCGCTCGCCGCCGTGCTGGCCGGCGCTCGGCAGGTCGAATGCACGATCAATGGGCTGGGTGAACGGGCTGGCAATGCTGCCCTCGAGGAAATCGTCATGGCGGTGCGTACCCGCCCCGATGTTTTTTCGCTCGAAACCCGTATCGATACAACGCAGATCGTTCCCGCTTCCAAGCTGATTTCGCAGATTACCGGCTACCCGGTGCAGCCCAACAAGGCCGTGGTCGGCGCCAATGCCTTCGCGCACGAGTCGGGCATCCACCAGGACGGCGTGCTCAAGCATCGCGAAACCTACGAAATCATGCGCGCTCAGGATGTCGGCTGGTCGCAGAACAAGCTGGTGCTCGGCAAGCATTCCGGCCGCAACGCCTTCAAGAGTCGCCTGCAGGAACTGGGTATCGAGCTGGAAAGCGACGAGGCCGTCAATGCCGCCTTTGCCCGCTTCAAGGAACTGGCTGACCGCAAACACGAGATTTTTGATGAAGACTTGCATGCGCTGGTCTCCGATGAGGTCGTCACGCCAGACCAGGAGCACTACAAGCTCCTCTATTCGCATGTCTGTTCGGAAACCGGGGAGATGCCCCACGCCAAGGTCATCCTGAGTGTCGGCGGTGTTGAACAAAAGGGTGAAGCGGGGGGCGGCGGGCCAGTTGATGCTACCTTCAAGGCCATCGAAAGCATCGTCAATAGTGGCGCGCAGCTGATGCTGTATTCAGTCAACGCGATTACTACCGGCACCGATGCTCAGGGTGAGGTGACGACCCGTCTGACCAAGGGCGAGCGTGTGGTCAACGGCAATGGAGCGGATACGGATATCGTCATCGCTTCCGCGCGTTCCTATCTGAATGCCCTGAACAAGCTGCATTCGGCCCTCGATAAGGTGAAGGCACAGGGCGACGTCTGATCCTGTCGGCACTCCCGCCAAAAGCCGCCTCAGTTTTGCTAGGCGGCTTTTTCTTTGGGGGGGCTGCCGCGGGTGGCGCGGACGAAGAGGATGGTCAGGACGAAGAGGAGCGTCGCGAGGATGGTTTCACCGATGGCCAGTTGCTGGCTCAATCCTTGGTCGCTGGTGGCGCGGAGCAAACCTTCCATCAGGTAAAACTGGATGAATAGTGACAGCCACTTGTAGGTGTAGCGCTTGCCGCGCAGGATGCCGAACAGCGGGACAAGCAGAAACGCCCCTTTCAATACCATCCACGAGCCGCCCGGCCGGAGCGGTGCCAGCCAGCCTTCCCAGGCCAGGCAGAGGAAAATCAGCGCGATCAGGCAGGCACTGGCGGAAATCTGGTAGCGGGTGGCGGATGTCAAGGTTGGCTCAGTTTTTTGGCGAGGTTGGCTAGCCGCTGGCCCTGGACAAAAGCCAGGCGACTCTCTGCTTCGGTCAAGGCCGGGCTTCCGGTTGGTCCGGCTACATGGCTCGGCCCATAGGGCGTGCCGCCAGCGCTGGTCGAAGAAAGTTCGGCTTCGGTAAAGGGCAGGCCGGTGATCACCATGCCGTGGTGCAGGAGCGGAAGCATCATCGACAGCAGGGTGCTTTCATTGCCGCCGTGCTGGCTACCGCTGGAGGTAAAGACACAGGCCGGCTTGTCGACCAGCGTGCCGTTCTGCCAGTCGGCAATGGTGCCATCCCAGAAATATTTCATCGGTGCCGCCATGTTACCGAAGCGAACCGGGCTGCCCAGGGCCAGACCGACGCATTCATCAAGGTCGGCCAGTTCGACATAGGGCGCACCAGACTCCGGCACTTCCGGGGTGGTGGCTTCGCAGGTGGTCGAGACACGGGGAACGGTGCGCAGGCGGGCCTGCATGCCGGGGACTGACTCGATGCCGGCGGCAATCCGTTCGGCCAGGGCGCGAACCGAGCCACGGTGGCTGTAATAGAGGACGAGTATATCTTGCATGGTCGGCTATTATACTGCCCCATGCCAAACCCCTCCCGAACTCGTCGCGGCCATGCGCCGCAGCCACGGACCGTCGGTATCTTTCGCCGCTTTCTCAGCGAGAACATGATGCAGACCAGTGCTGCGCTGGCGTTCACGACCCTGATGGCACTGGTGCCTCTGGTCGCCGTTGTGTTGTCAGTGGCGGGTGCGGTGCCCTATCTCGATCTGCTGGTTGCCCGCCTCGATCTGTTGATTCGCGAGGCCTTGCTGCCGCCAGGTGCCGCCGGGGCTATTGCCGGCAACATCGGAAAATTCTCTCATAAGGCGCAGAACCTGACGCTGGCCGGTATCGCCGTGCTCAGCGTCACGGCATTCTTGCTCATGCATACCATCGAGCGGGCCTTTAACCACCTCTGGCATGTCGAGCCGCGTCCCTTGCTCGATCGCCTGCGTCTCTATGCATTTGTTATGGCTGTCTGGCCATTTGTGCTGGGGGCGGTGGCCGGTGCCATGTCCTTTGCCGTGACGACCTCGCTGGGCTGGTTCGACGAGCCGATCTGGTTTCGTCGCTTTGCCCTGAAAGCCGTGGCCGTGCTGATCCTAGGTCTGTTCTTCTCGTTTCTCTATTACGCCGTACCGAATGCCCAGGTGACGCGGCGTGCAGCGCTGGCCGGTGGTGTTTTCGCAACGCTGGCATTTTCGCTCATGCAGAAGTTTTTCGAGAGTTTTCTGGTTAGCTCGGCCATGCTCAAAAGCATCTATGGTGCCTTTGCCGCCTTTCCGGTATTTCTCGTCTGGCTTCACCTGTCGTGGGCGGTAGTCTTGTTTGGCGGGCTGATTGCCGCCAGTATCAAGCGTCCGGCAAAACGTTGAAGATTTCGATGGCGCTGGTTTGTTCGTCCAGACTGGTTGATTGAACCTCTCGGATTTCCAGGTTATCGGCCTCAATCACGACAACGATGCGCCGTGTGTTTTCCCGCAGCAGACCGGCCGGTAATACCAGCGATTGGGTTGGGCGAAGGGGGGGGGCCGAGGGCAGCATCAGGGCGGCGACGTTGCCTGAATCGAGGGCGTAAGCATGCGCGACCTCAACGGCCATGGCCTTGGGGGCGAGTATTTGCAAGCCCAGTTCAATGTGCTCAGGATTTTCCGAGACGGCCCAGCGAATGATGCAGACATGCCAGGTCGGCGTTGCTTCGGCGTGGTCCCCCAGTGCTTGCAGTGCAACGATGTCACCCACCCGGAGGTGGCTGGTGTTGCCTGACATATGCATCATCGAGTAGCCGTCAGGGCTTTCGTTGATGACCATCCATTCGCTGAGTTCCTTTGGCGTCTCCAGCGATTTCATCAGATGCCAGAGATTGCCCAGGCCGGAGCAGAGGTTAGCGCGATAGGACTGGCGGCGCCGCGAGAAACGCCGTTTGCTCGGGTGGCCCCAGAGACGATTGAGGCGCAGCAAAGTACTCGGACCAATGGGCGTGTCGGCGAATGGTGGCAGGCCGAGTGTTTCCGCCGGAACCCCCTGGAGGAGCTCGGTACGTAGCTTGAGTGCGGCTTCGGCGATGCTGTCGCAGGCAAAATAGAGCACCTTGGCATCGGGGGGCGGCGTGCGCCGGATCAAGGCATTGGCAGGAAAGTCCCGGTCCGGATCAATCCAGAAAATCCCGTCGCGGTTGAGTGGCGGGGCTTCCAGAAAGGCAATGTCGGGGGTGGTGCACTCTATGAAGCTACCGATAAACTCCAGCTCCATGGCCGAGAAGGCGGCCGGTTGCGCGGTCGCAGCCAGCAGGATGGCCGTGTAGATTTGTCGGATGCTCCCCGAGTCTTGCGGTCCGGGTGTGTCTTCAAGGCCGAGTCGGCGGGCTGTTGAAAATGCCGAGTGCAACTGTTGCCAGAGACCAGAGGGCGGCGGCGCGGCGATTAAATGGGAGATGCGTACTTGCCACGCGATGGTGTCCATGGCGCGACGCAAAGAGGTATGGGGGGTGCGCGGCGATACTTCGATTTCCGGGTCGAAAAGCTCAGCCAGCGTGTTGAAATAATCCTGAGTGAGTGTTTCCAGAACGTCGAGCAGGATGCGGACATGCTGACGCTGCTTGCGCGAAATCGGTAAGGAAATTTCTTGCAGGCGCGGCAATTCGGCATTGGCGATACGTTCTGCCTGACCAAAAAGCAGATCAAGTAGTTTGAGACGCTGGAAATTGGGAATAGGCGTGTCGCGCAACAGCAGAAGCTGACGATGCAGTTGATCGGCATCGCCGGAGCCGGTTCGGCCATGCGTCAAGGCTAGCCATTCAAGAATGCGCTTGACGCTGGCTTCGGCAGCGGAAGGGGAGTTGTGCTCGGATGCGCTAATCGTCATCCACGCAGAATAACAAAAATTTACACTTTCGCCATTGGTCCAGCGCATGCATCTCGGGTAGTTTTGTGCCGCACGTGGATTTCCCGATTCCTAAGTGGCTTGTTTTTCCTTGATAAAGCGCTATAATTCCGGGTCTTTTTTCCAGCTAACGAAAGTATTCCAATGGTTGTTATCCGTCTTGCCCGTGGTGGCGCCAAGAAGCGCCCGTTCTACAACATGGTTGTTACCGATTCCCGCAATCGTCGTGATGGCCGTTTCGTTGAGCGTATCGGCTTCTACAACCCGGTTGCTTCCGGCAATGCAGAATCCCTGCGTGTTGCCGTCGACCGTCTGGCCTACTGGCAGAGCAATGGCGCCCAGCTGTCGCCGACCGTTGCCCGTCTGGTCAAGCAGCACGCCGCTCAACAAGCTGCCTAAGTTATTGTTTTGACCGGCAACGATATCGTCGTATTGGGTCGGCTGGCCGACCCCTACGGGATTCAGGGCAGGCTTTGGTTGTACCCCTTTGGTGACGATCCGCTGGCCTGGGCAGAAATGCCTGTCTGGTGGATTTCCCGAGAAGGCGAGCCGTGGCGCGAATGCAGGCTGAAAAGCCTGAAAGCCCACGGCAACGGTCTGGTCGTGCTGTTGGATGGTGTCGCCGATCGTTCCACCGCCGAATCGATGAAGGGTGTTCTGGTCGGGGCGCCGCGTGAAGCGTTGCCGACGACCGACAAGAATGAGTTTTACTGGACTGATCTGATAGGTCTGGAGGTTGTCAATTCGGCTGATGAGCGGCTCGGCAAGGTGGTCGGTTTGATCGAAACCGGTGCCAATGCCGTGTTGCGCGTGCTCGGCGATGACCAGGTCGAGCGTCTGCTGCCGTTTGTTTCGGCCGTGGTGCTGGCGGTAGAGAAGGAAGCCGGGCAGATTCGAGTGGAGTGGGGCAGCGACTGGTGATCCGGTTCGATTGCATCACCCTCTTTCCGGAGATGTTTGCGGCAGTAACGGAGAGTGGCATTACCCGTCGGGCGCTGGAAGAACAGCGCTGGGGGTGGCAAGGCTGGAATCCTCGTGATTTCGCCGAGAACACCTGGCGGCGGATCGATGATCGCCCTTTTGGTGGTGGGCCAGGCATGCTCATGCAGCCAGGGCCGCTCGAAAAGGCGATTGCTGCAGCCAAGGCGCAGCAGCGCGAGGCAGGGCTGGCCAAAAGCCGGGTCATCTACCTTTCGCCGCAGGGCGCACCGCTCACCCATGAAAGGGTGATGCAACTGGCGACTGGCGATGAAGGGCTGATCCTTCTTTGTGGCCGCTATGAAGGAATTGACGAGCGTCTGATCGAACGCTGTGTTGATGAAGAAATTTCGATCGGAGATTTTGTGCTTTCCGGTGGCGAGTTGCCGGCCATGGCGTTGATTGACGCCGTTGTCCGCCAGTTGCCGGGGGTACTTGGAGATGCCGCTTCGGCGGTGGAAGATTCGTTTGTCGGTGGTTTGCTCGATTGTCCCCACTACACCCGCCCGGAAGTTTACGAGGGCGCGGCAGTGCCGGAAGTTTTAATGTCGGGCGACCACAAAAGAATTCGTCGCTGGCGGCTCAAACAGTCGCTGGCCCGAACCCGGAAGCGCCGGCCGGATTTACTGGCGCACCGCAGTCTGACTGCGGAAGAAGCGCAACTCCTCACGGAAATCGTCGGAGAGGAGCAATGCGGTGAGTAAGTGTTTATAAAATTTAAGGATCTCACATGAACCTGATTCAACAGCTGGAACAAGAAGAAATCGCCCGTCTGGGCAAGACCATTCCCGACTTCGCACCGGGCGACACCGTTGTCGTTCAGGTCAAGGTCAAGGAAGGTAACCGCGAGCGTCTGCAGGCTTACGAAGGCGTCGTTATCGCCAAGCGTAACCGCGGCCTGAACTCTGCTTTCACCGTTCGCAAGATCTCTTCCGGTGAAGGCGTCGAGCGTACTTTCCAGTCCTATTCGCCGCTGGTCGCTTCCATCGAAGTGAAGCGTCGTGGTGATGTCCGCCGCGCCAAGCTGTACTACCTGCGCGAGCGTTCTGGCAAGTCGGCACGTATCAAGGAAAAGCTGGTCCGCAAGGAAAAGCCGGTCGCCGCTGCATAAGCGATTTTTCCGGACCCAAAAAAAGGCAGCCTCGGCTGCCTTTTTTATTTTACATGACCCGTCCTGAATGAAGTTGACACCTTTTTTTGTAGAAAAGGGGAAGTCAGATGGAATCAGGGATTAAGCGGACGCAGCGAGACTACACGCTGACTTTTAAACGGGCGGTAGTTGAGCAGGTAGAAAAAGGCGAACTTAGCTGCAGACAGGCGCAAGATCGCTATGGCATTCAAGGGAAATCGACGGTCTTGGCCTGGTTGCGAAAACACGGTCGCCAGAACTGGGATGCGATGGCACACTACGGTCGCATGAGTGACCCAACCCAATCAGTGACGAGCCTGACTCCGGAACAGCGGATCAAGGAACTGGAAGTCCAGCTCAAGGAAGCGCGGGAGAAATCCCAATTCTTCGAGGCGGTTATCGACGTTTTGAAGAAAGACTACGGAGTCCGCGTCGTAAAAAAGCCTGTGGGCAAGTCCTCACGCAAAAGTCCGTTGAAGGGCTGAGTGTATCGAGGGCTTGCCGCTATATGGGAATCAGTCGGCAGGCGCATTACCAGTGGCAGCACCGTCGGGCGCAAGATGAGGTCAAGTACGAACGAGTTCTGGAACAGGTGAAGACCAAGCGCTTGCGTCAGCCCCGTTTGGGAACGCGCAAGCTGCATCACTTACTTGGCCCGACGCTGGCGGCGGAAGGCCGTGGCCTTGGGCGCGATGCCTTGTTCGATCTGTTGCGTTGGAATCGCCTGTTGGTGCCAACCAAGCGGGCATATCACAAGACGACCGACAGCCACCATCGTTTCCGGCGACATCCCAACTTGCTCAAAGCCGGTCCGGAGCAAATTTGTCCCGAAGCGAGTGAGCAGGTTTGGGTCGCCGACATTACCTATCTGCCCACCCGAGAACGCTGCGCCTATTTGAGCCTGATCACCGATGCCTATTCCCGCAAGATCGTCGGTTACCACGTCCATGACAGCCTGCACACAGCCGAGGTAAGCCAGGCCTTGAAGATGGCACTGAAAGGACGCAGGGGAAATCAGGCGCTGATCCATCATTCGGACAGGGGTATTCAATACTGCTCGAATGAGTATCAGGCCATTCATCGCAAAAACGGCCTGATTTGCTCAATGACGGACGGCTACGACTGTTATCAGAATGCTCTCGCGGAAAGGGTCAATGGCATTTTGAAGCACGAGTTCCTACTTCAGCAGCCCAGCGACCTAAATCAAGCACGGCACATGGTCAGTCAATCCATCGCCATCTACAACCAGGAGAGGCCGCATTTGTCGCTACAATTAAAAACGCCCGATGAGGTTCATCGGGCATCTTTGCAGGCCAGTAATTAGGCTGGCCTATCCGTCGAAACAGGTGTCAACCTGGATCAGGACGGGTCACTTGAATTTGGAAACTGTACCTTTGTGCAATATGCATATGTGTTCGCCAAAGATATGATTTGGTTTTTATTATTCATGTCATTAGCATTAAAATTGCCAGCAATAAGGTCGTTGCAACGGTTTCTAATATTTTCGGTAAAGTCTACGCCAGTAACGCTGATGGCATGTTAGGTAGCCTCAATGCTGGAGATGCCATCTACGAAGGTGAGTCGGTCGTCAGCAGCGATGGTGGGCTGGGCATTATTCATCTGGCTGACGGTCGAATTATGACGTTTGTCTCGGGCGAGGGGGAGGTTTCTGAACTGCGTGCTGATCGCCATCTAGCTGTTGAATATCTCAAGGCAGCCATGGAGTAGCTAGACAATCCGGATAACCGCTCCGCTGGTCTGCTTGCGTTACGGAAAGTTGCAGAAGCCTATGGCGGCCTAGCTGCCGTAGCTGCCGCAGCAGGCATTAGCCGGGAAGTCCTCTATCGAACGCTATTGCCCACGGGCAATCTAACCCTGAAAACCTTGCTAGCTCTGTTAAAGACAGTGGGTCTCCGTCTTTCAGTCGAGTCTGAAAAACAAGCACATTTCTTAATTTGGCGGAAATCGATCAAGCCAATCTCACTGGCCGACTTAGGTCACTAATACGGTTGGCGACAGCAAGAATGGGCGATCAAATCCCCATTCTTGATTTGCCAGTGGCCTCGATTTACGGGTGAGCCGGCGGGCGCGTCTTGTCGTTTTCGATCAGGGCGTAGGCCGAGTGATTGTGGATCGACTCGAAGTTCTCCGACTCGACGACATAGGCGTCGATGCGGGTTTCGGCGTTGAGGCGGGCAGCGACGTCGCGGACCATGTCTTCGACGAACTTGGGATTGTCGTAGGCGCGCTCGGTGACATATTTCTCGTCCGGGCGCTTCAACAGGCCGAACAGTTCGCAGGAGGCTTCCTGTTCGACGAGCTGGACGATTTCCTCGATCCACACGAAATCATTGGTGCGCGCGGTGACGGTGACATGCGAGCGCTGATTGTGCGCGCCGTATTCGGAAATTTTCTTGGAGCAGGGGCACAGGCTGGTGACCGGTACGACGACCTTGACCGAGGTGGCGATTTCGCCGTGGCAGATGTCGCCGATGAAGGTGACATCGTAGTCCATCAGGCTCTGGACGCCCGAAATCGGTGCCGTCTTGTTGATGAAGTAGGGGAAATTCATCTCGATATGGCCGGTTTCGGCTTCGAGCTTGGCGACCATGTCGCGCAGCATGACCGGGAAATTTTCGACCGAAATCTCGCGTTCGTGGCTGTTGAGAATCTCCACGAAGCGCGACATGTGGGTGCCCTTGAAATTGTGCGGCAGGCCGACATACATGTTGAACATGGCGATGGTGTGCTGGACGCCGGTCGATTTATCCTGAACCTTGATCGGGTGGCGGATCGACTTGATACCAACCTTGTTGATGGCGATGTGGCGGGTGTCGACGGTGTTCTGGACGTCGGCGATAGGGCTGTTCGGGGTGTTCATGAGCTGTTCTTCAGTAAATTATTATGGGTTGGTCCGGCGACGCACGCTGCGCACAATACCGTCCTTGTCGAGGCCAAGTTCGGCCAGTAACTGGCCTTGTTCGCCGTGGTCGATGAAGCGGTCGGGCAGGCCGAGGCGCAAAACCGGCACCGACAAACCCCGTTCCGCCAGCACGCGCTCGATTTCCGAGCCAGCACCGCCGATCACAGCGTTTTCTTCGACGCTGACGAGCAAGGAATGGTTCCCGGCTAGTTCGACAATCAGTTCGATGTCGAGCGGCTTGATGAAGCGCATATTGACCACAGTGGCGTCGATTTCCTCGCCAGCGGCCAGCGCAGCGGGGACCAGACTGCCGAAGGCGAGCAGTGCGACATCCTTGCCCCTCCGGCGAATTTCACCCTTGCCGACGGGCAGAGTCTCGAGATCGGCCGTGGGTACCTTGCCCGTGCCGCTGCCGCGCGGGTAGCGCACCATGCTCGGGCAGTCCAGGGCGTAGGCGGTGGACAACATCTGGCGACATTCTGCTTCGTCGGCCGGTGCCATGACCACCATGTTGGGGATGCAGGTGACGAAGGACAGGTCGAAGGTGCCGTGATGGGTCGGGCCATCGGCACCCACCAGACCGCCGCGGTCGACTGCGAAAATGACCGGCAGGTTCTGAAGGGCGACGTCGTGCACCAACTGGTCGTAGCCGCGTTGCAGGAAGGTCGAATAGATGGCGACAACCGGTTTCAGCCCTTCGCAGGCGAGGCCGGCGGCAAACGTCACGGCGTGCTGCTCGGCGATGCCGACATCGAAATAACGGTCGGCATGCTCGGCCGAGAAGCGCACCATGCCTGAACCTTCACGCATGGCCGGGGTAATGCCGACGAGGCGGGAGTCAGCCTTGGCCATGTCGCACAGCCAGTCGCCGAAGACCTGCGTATACGTCAGTTTGGCCGTGCCCTTGGCCGACTGGATGCCATCGCAGGCGGCAAACTTGCCAACGCCGTGATAGAGGATGGGATCGTTCTCGGCCAGCTTGTAGCCCTGCCCCTTCTTGGTGATGACGTGGAGAAACTTCGGTCCCTTGAGTTTCTTGAGGTTTTCCAGCGTCGGGATCAGGGCGTCGAGGTCATGGCCGTCGATCGGGCCGTAGTAATGAAAGCCGAATTCTTCGAACAGGGTGCCCGGCGCAATCATGCCCTTGACGTGTTCCTCGGCCCGGCGCGCCAGTTCGAGCAGGGGCGGGGCAAAGCCGAGCATGTGGCGGCCGGCTTCGCGGGCGACGTTGAAGGTCTTGCTTGATGTCAGGCGGGTGAGGATGTTGTTGAGCGCGCCGACCGGCGGCGAGATCGACATTTCGTTGTCGTTGAGGATGACCAGCATGTCTGCATCGGCGACGCCGGCGTTGTTCATCGCCTCGAAGGCCATGCCGGCCGACATCGCGCCGTCGCCGATGATGGCGATGGCCTTGCGGTCCTCGCCCTTGTGTTTGGCAGCCAGTGCCATGCCGAGGGCAGCCGAGATCGAGGTAGACGAATGGCCGACGCCGAAGGTGTCGTAGGGGCTTTCACTGCGTTTCGGAAAGCCGGAAACGCCGCCGTGCATGCGCAGTCGGTCCATGCCCTCACGGCGGCCAGTGAGCACCTTGTGGGCGTAGCACTGGTGGCCGACGTCCCAGACCAGGCGGTCGTCCGGGGTGTTGAAGACTGCATGCAGGGCAATGGTCAGCTCGACCGTGCCGAGGTTTGACGACAGATGGCCGCCCGTTTTCGACACCGAGTCGATGAGGAAGGCGCGCAGTTCGGTCGCCAGCTGCGGCAATTGCTTGCGGTCCAGTCGGCGCAAATCGGCCGGACTGTTGATGCTTTCAAGCAGACGGGATGCGGTCATTAGAATTGCCGATGGCAGATGAAATCGGCCAGTTGGGTCAGGCGGGCTGCCCGCTCGCCGAAAATTGAGAGGGCGTCGAGCGCGTCACTGCGCAGTTCGTCGGCGTAGGCGCGGGCGGCATCGAGGCCAAGCAGGCTGACGTAGGTCGGCTTGTCAGCCGCTTCGTCCTTGCCGGCCGTCTTGCCGAGCGTGGCGGTGCTCGCCGTGCAGTCGAGAATGTCGTCGACGACCTGAAAGAGGAGGCCGGCGCGCTTGGCGAAGCGGTCGAGATGGCTGCGTTCTTCAGCCGACAGTGGCCGGCCGGCGAGGGCGCCGAGCATGACTGCGGCACGGATCAGCGCCCCGGTCTTGAGGGCGTGCATCAGTTCCAGTTCGGGCTGGTTCAATGGTTTGCCAACCGAAGCAAGATCAATGGCCTGGCCGCCAGCCATGCCGCGCGAACCGCTAGCGTGGGCAAGCAGGGCGATCATTTCGAGTTGCTGTTTCGGCTCACCGATGGATTGGCTGGCCAGCAGTTCAAAAGCCAGTGTTTGCAGGCTGTCGCCAACAAGCAGGGCGGTCGGCTCGTCAAATTCGACGTGACAGGTCGGCCGGCCACGGCGCAGCACGTCGTCGTCCATGCACGGCAGATCATCGTGGACCAGCGAGTAGGCATGGATCATTTCCACCGCACTGGCAACGATATCAAGCTGGTCAGGAGCTGCGCCGGTCAGTTCGCCTGCGGCATGGGCGAGCAGGGGGCGGACACGCTTGCCGCCACCGAGCGTGGCATAGCGCATGGCTTCGTGCAGGCGGGCGGGAATGCTGTCACTACCCGGTAGAAATCGGGCAAGGGCTGCTTCGGCGCGGTCCTGGGTTGCGGCCATCCAGGCAGAAAAGGGGGCGGTGCTCACAAGGTACCCAATGTCTTTTGGTCGACATCCCGGAACTCGCCGTTTTCGAGCACGCGGATCTGTTCCTCGGCATCGGTGAGCTGGGCCTGACAGTGTTTCATGAGTTCCATGCCGCGCCGGTACGCGGCGATCGAGGCTTCAAGTTCGAGCTTGCCGCCTTCCATGCTGGAGACGATGTTTTCGAGTTCGGCGAGTGCCGTCTCGAATTTCATGTCGGCAATGGGTGTTTGAGCCATGTCTGGGGCGATCAAGGAAACACGCGAAAATACCCCATCAAGGGGCGCGAGGTCAAATATCGGGGTAAAATACAACCCCTTTTTTAACCCCCCGCTGGAGCTTTGGAATGTCCGACATGGCGACTCTGTCCCGGTTGGCCCCCGCAGTTTCCCAACTGCCGGTGGACTGGTATTTCGACGAAAATATTTTTGAGCTGGAGAAAAAGCTCATCTTCGATGCCGGTCCGAGCTATGTTGGCCACCAGTTGATGGTGCCCGCAGCGGGAGATTATCGTTCGCTCGAATGGAAAGACCACGGCCAGATGCTGCTCAATGGCGGCAGCGAGGGGCCGAATGCCGGTAACTGGCAGATGTCGAACGTCTGTCGTCACCGTCAGGCCATCATGTTGCAGGGCTCGGGTACGCTCAACGGGCCGATTGTCTGCCCCATCCATCGGTGGACCTACGATACCGGTGGCGAGTTGATCGGCGCCCCGCATTTTCCCCAGAATCCCTGCCTCAACCTGAACAAGGCCAAGCTGGAAAACTGGAACGGTCTGCTCTTCAAGGGTCCGCGTTCGGCCAATGCCGACCTGGCCGGCATGAAGGTCGCGCCGGAACTCGATTTCACCGGCTACAAGCTCGATCACGTCGAGATGCACAAGTGCAACTACAACTGGAAGACTTTCATTGAGGTCTATCTTGAGGATTACCACGT
Source organism: Dechloromonas sp. HYN0024 (assembly GCF_003441615.1). NCBI lineage: Bacteria > Pseudomonadati > Pseudomonadota > Betaproteobacteria > Rhodocyclales > Azonexaceae > Dechloromonas > Dechloromonas sp. HYN0024. Next base: position 984,778 of record NZ_CP031842.1, read on the forward strand.
CGCACCCTACCACCCCGGCCTCGGCAATTTTGTCACCTGCGACGACCTGACCTGGCAGTTCGGTGACTGGTATTCGGTGCAGCGCGTCGGCATTACTTCATTGCAGAAATCCGGCTCCAAGGCGTATGAACGCTGGCAGAAGGCGGTCCGCGACATCTACGGGGCCGAAGGCAAGACGCCGGAACATGGTGCCATCTGGCTGACCTACTTTCCCAACATCATGGTCGAGTGGTATCCGCATGTGCTGGTCGTGTCGACCCTGATTCCGCAAGGTGTGAACAAGACGCTCAACGTTGTCGAGTTCTACTACCCGGAAGACATCGTCGATTTCGAGCGCGATTTCATCGAAGCCGAACGCGCCGCCTACATGGAAACCGCCATCGAGGACGACGACATCGGCGAACGCATGGACCGCGGCCGCTACGCGTTGATGAAGGAAGGGCGCAACGAGGTCGGGCCGTACCAGAGCCCGATGGAAGATGGCATGCAGCATTTCCACGAGTTCTACCGGCGGATCATGCAGTCGGCGATCGAAACGCGGTGATTCGTTTTTTGACGCAGAGAAGTAGCGTTCGGCAGTATTTGATTTTCTCTTCGTCTCTGCGATTAACCGTCTCCGCGTTTAACTCGTTTTGGTAAAGCTGTAGATGCAATCCCTGTGGATGATCGCCGCCAGTTTTCTCTTCGCCTGCATGGGCGTCTGCGTCAAATTTGCCGCGCAGACCCATTCGGCGGTGGAGATCACTTTCTACCGCAGCTTCATCTCCTTGATCCTGATGTACGGCCTCGTTCGCCTGCGCGGCGTGCCGCTGGCGACACCGCATCTGCGCTGGCAGATCACCCGGGGTGCCGTCGGCTTCATGGCGCTGTTCGCCTATTTTTACGCCATCACCCTGTTGCCGCTGGCGACGGCGGTGACGCTCAACTACACCTCGGCCATTTTTCTCGCTCTTTATCTTGGCTTTGCCGGTATGCAACTGCGCAAAGGCATGATGGGGGCGCTGGTGCTAGGGCTGGTCGGTGTCGTCATGCTCCTCAAGCCCACCCTGCATGCCGATCAACTGGTCGGGGGCCTGATCGGCCTCGGCTCCGGGGTGATGGCCGGTATGGCCTATTTCAGCGTGCGCGAACTGGGGGCGCGTGGTGAACCCGAAATGCGCACGGTTTTCTATTTTTCGCTGGTGTCGTCGATGGGCGCCGGTAGCTGGTTGCTGTTCAGTGAGGTACATACGGTCGACCTCAAAAGCGGCCTGCTCTTACTGGGCGTTGCCTGCTTCGCCACGGTCGCCCAACTGGCCATGACGCGCGCCTATACCCGTGGCAAAACCCTGATGTCGGCGGCGCTGGCCTACAGTACGGTGATTTTTTCCAGCCTCTTCGGCATGGCCTTCTGGGGCGAGGTTCTGGATGCCTCGGCCTGGGCAGCGATTGCCCTGATCATCCTATCCGGCATCGCGGCTACGCACTTTTCCCGCGCCAGCCCGGTCGAACAGGATTAGACTAGTCGCTAGTTGTTAGTCGGTAGCTGTTAGCCAGTCAGGGCGGACCTTTTGAGCGTATTGCCAGTGTCTGGTGACTAACAACCAATAACTAACTATCGGGAGCAAACCATGATCGTCATCGACCACCAACCGAACCGAGTCAGCGTTGCCGTGTTCGGGGAGTTCACTTTGGCCGATTACAAGGAGTTCGAAGAAGTCGTCAATTTCAAGGTCAAGTTCGAAGGCCCCGTTGACCTCTGTTTCGATCTCAGCCAGATGGCTGGCCTGACTCTGGATGTGGCCTGGGAGGAAATCAAGTTTTCGCGGGCCCATGCCAATGATTTCAAGCGTGTCGCGGTGGTCACCGACAGCCAGTGGGTAACGTGGAGTGCGTGGTTGTCGCAGACATTCGTCAATGCCGATGTTGAAGTCTTCGCCAACGCCGACGAAGCCAAGGCCTGGCTGGCCTGAACCGGCATGAGCTATACGACGCTGGTTGATGCGGCCACTGTGCGGTCGCATCTTCATGACCCTGACTGGCTGGTGATTGATGTTCGCCACCAGTTGGCGGATACGGCCTACGGTGAGCGGGTGTATGGCGAAGGCCACGTTCCCGGTGCCGCTTTTCTGCACTGCGATCGCGACCTGTCCGGTGCAATGACCGGCTGCAATGGCCGTCACCCGCTGCCCGATCAGCAAAACTTGGCTCAGCGGCTGGGTGAAATTGGCATCGGCGCGACGACGCAGGTGGTGGTCTACGATGATGCGCAGGGCATGATTGCCGGTCGTCTGTGGTGGTTGCTGCGCTGGCTTGGCCATGATCGGGTGGCGCTGCTCGATGGCGGTCTGCAAGTCTGGGTGGCGGCGGGTGGCGCGCTGACCGACGTGTTGCCGACCTTGGCGGCGCAAGTCTTTGTGGCCCGGCCGCGCGAGATGCTGGTCGATGCGGCTTTTGTCCTCGAGCGCATCGAAACGTCCCACATGCATCTGGTCGATGCCCGTGGGCCGGATCGTTTCCGTGGCGAAAACGAGACCATAGATCCGGTCGGCGGTCATATTCCTGGTGCGGTTAACCGCTTCTTCAAGGACAACCTGTTGCCGGACGGCCGTTTTAAGCCGGCTGCCGAGTTGCGTGCTGAATGGCTGGCCATCCTTGCCGGTTCGCCGCCTGATGTGGTTGTCCATCAATGTGGTTCTGGCGTATCGGCCTGCCTCAACATGGTGGCGATGGAGATCGCCGGGCTGACCGGGTCACGCCTGTACGCCGGCTCATGGAGCGAGTGGTGCGCCGATCCCGGGCGTCCGGTTACCCGGTAATCCTCTCCAGATGTCGTGAAACCAACCCCTGAAAGTCCTCGTGCCGGTATTTTTCTGCTCGCGCTGGTTGGCCTGACCACGCTAGTCGGCGCGTTTCTTGGCTGGACACTTCGGCCGCAACAGTTGCCCGCCGAAAGACCCGGACTGGCTACGCCGGCTGAGGCCAACGGCAGTGCGCAAGTTCCACTCGCTACAGCCAGCGAAAAGACAGTCGAAACGTCGACGTCGGCCGATCAGGACAAAGTGCCGGCGCGGCTCAAGGGGCAAGGCGAGTAAGGGCCCAGGCAACGTGCTCGCGCACCAGGGGCGATGGATTATCCAATTTTGCGGTGAGCGCATTTCTCGCCTCGGTCGAAGCGGGACCATTGCCGAGCGCCACGGCGATGTTTCGGAGCCATCGCTCGTGGCCAATGCGACGAATCGGGTTACCGGCCAGTCGGTAATCGAATTCCGGCGCCGTCCAGGCGAACAGGTTGATCAAACTCGCTGTATCGAGCCCGTGGCGCGGTGAAAATTCCGGGTCTCCAAGCTGGGCAAAGCGGTTCCAGGGGCAGCACAGCTGGCAGTCGTCGCAGCCATAGATACGGTTGCCGATCAGGGGGCGGAATTCTTCGGGAATGGGACCGGCGAGTTCGATGGTCAGGTAACTGATGCAGCGTCGGGCATCGACTTTGTACGGAGCGACAATGGCCCGGGTCGGGCAGGCATCGAGACAGGCGGTGCAACTGCCGCAATGTTCATCTATGGGCTCGTCGGGGGGAAGTGGCAGGTCGGTGTAGATGTCGCCGAGAAAGCGCCAGGAGCCTTGCTTCGAGAGCAGCAGCGTGTGCTTGCCCCGCCAGCCAAGGCCGGCTTGCCGGGCGAATTCGACTTCCATGACCGGGGCCGAGTCGGAAAAGACCCGGTAGCCGAATGGCCCCGTCAATTCGCTGATCGCATCGGCCAGTTTTTGCAGGCGGGAGCGGATCAGCTTGTGGTAGTCGCGCCCTTGGGCGTAGCGTGAAATCGCGGCTTGTCCTGGTTCATCCGTCGTTCCGAGGTGGGGCAGATAGTCGATGGCGGCACTGATCACCGTGATCGTTCCCGGGTGCAGTTGCTGTGGGTCGGCGCGCAAATCGGCATGGCGGGCCATATAATCCATCTCGCCGTGGCAGCCCGCCGCCAGCCATTCGCGCATTTTTTCGGCGGCGTGGCCGGGCTTGGCCCGCGCTACGCCGACCGCAGCAAAGCCGAATTTTTGGCCGGCCGCGCGGATTTTTTCCTTGAGTGCCGCGTAATCCACCATGGAGTCCTGATCGTGCATAGCCCCGATGTTACCGCCGTTTTCTCTCTCCCTGACGAGGCTGCTACCCAGCTTCTCGGTGAAACGCTGGCCCCCTTGCTGCAGCCGGGGCTGGTTATTTTTCTCGAAGGCGACCTCGGCGCGGGCAAAACGACCCTGTCGCGGGCGATGATCCGGGCGCTCGGCCATCGCGGTTCGGTGAAAAGTCCGACCTATTCACTGGTTGAAGTTTACGTAATTTCGAGCTTATACTTATATCACTTTGATTTTTATCGTTTCGAGTCCCCAGAGGAGTTTTTCGATGCGGGCTTTGATGAATACTTTAATGACTCTGCAATCTGTCTGGTTGAGTGGCCGGAACGTGCTCAAGGCTGCCTGCCGCCGCCAGACCTGCGGCTGCGCCTTCATCATGCAGGTCTCGGGCGTATCCTCGAAGCCGTGGCAGATACACCGCAAGGGCAGGCATGTCTGAACGCGCTCATCCCAGCCATGGGCGCCGACAACTCCTCAGATACGCCGGCGCCTCGCTGATCCTTTCGGTGACGCCGCTGGCCGGGGCCGCCGCCAGGCTGCCATCGATCCTCGCCGTGCGCATCTGGCCGGCCGCGGATTACACCCGGGTTACCCTCGAACACGACGCACCCTTCAAGTTCACCCATTTCACTGTTGAGAATCCTGACCGCCTTGTCGTCGATATCGAAGGCGTCGAATTCAACAGTGTCCTCGATAGCCTCGCCCGCAAGGTGGCGACGGACGATCCGAACATCAAGCTGCTACGTGCCGGCCGCTTCAAGCCGGGCGTGGTGCGTTTGGTCATGGAACTCAAGGGCAAGGTCAATCCGCAGGTGTTTACACTTGAGCCCGCAGGTGAATATGGTCGCCGGCTGGTCCTTGACGTCTACCCGGTCAATCCGCCCGATCCGATGATGGCCTTGCTCGAGGGTCGAAAGGACGCGGTCGAGCCGCTCAAGAACGAGCAGGATTTCCAGGTCGCCGACAAGCATGCCGATGAGTCAGCGGGCAAAAGGCCCGACAAGACCATCGAAGCGCCAGAGGTGCAGACCAGCAAGAAATCCGGCAAGCCGATTGTAGACCGTCTGGTTACCATCACCCTGGATCCCGGCCACGGTGGCGAAGACCCCGGGGCCATCGGCAAGGCCGGCACTTACGAAAAGAATGTCACGCTCGAAGTCGCCCGCCGTCTGAAGGCGCGTATTGACGCCGAGCCGAACATGCGTGCCGTGCTCACCCGCGATTCTGATTTCTTTGTGCCCTTGCAGATGCGTGTGCAGAAGGCCCGCCGCATCCAGTCTGATCTCTTTCTGTCCATTCATGCCGATGGCTGGATTCGGCCGGACGCCCGTGGTTCATCGGTGTTCGTGCTGTCGGAAAAGGGCGCATCGAGTACGCAGGCCCGCCTGCTTGCCCAGAAGGAAAACCAGGCTGATCTGATTGGCGGCGTCAATCTTGGCAGCAAGGACATGTTTCTCGCCCGTACCCTGCTCGACCTGTCGCAGACTGGCACCATCAATGACAGCCTGAAACTGGGTAAATATCTGCTCGGCGAACTGGGCACCATCAACACCCTGCACAAGGCCAGTGTCGAACAAGCCGGCTTTGCCGTGCTCAAGGCACCAGACATTCCCTCAGCCCTGATCGAAACAGCATTCATCTCCAACCCGGAAGAAGAAGCCCGGCTCAACGACGATGCCTATCAGGAGAAACTGGCCGGCGCGATCGTCCGCGGTATCCGTCAATATTTCATCAAGCATCCGCCCGGGCCGAAGTCCAGATTGGCTTTGCTCGGTTAGTCGGCCTGCAAGTCAGCCCTGGCTTGCTTTAACTACCTATTTTTCCGTGAAGACGGTCCTGAACATCGGGGCCAGGGCACGCCGTCCGCGCTCGTTGAGGTGGTTGTTGTCGGAAAAAAGTGGCCGACCATCACGCGAGCCGTAGCACTTTTCCTTCTCGCAAAGGTAAGGCACGGGGTCAAGGAGGTGGACGCCACACCTGTCGCGTGCCTCGTTGAGAGCGCCTATAACAAAGTCATTGCGCTGATGGTAATCGGCCAGACTGGTTGTGATGTCGGGCGCGTCACCGGTATGCCGCATGAGAATTCTGGCTAGCGCGTTCGGGACGTTCACGGCAAATTCCGGTATTGGCAGCATGTAGTAGACCGGGCGTTGGTTGCGGGCATAGGCGCAGGCCGTTTCGATCAGTCGCCGCCGATAATCTGCCAGATAGTCGACCTGCTGCTCGGCAGAAATGCCGGGGAGTACGGCTTGCGGTCGGCCGGTCAAATGGGTTTCGATGCGGAAAAGTCCGAATGGATAGAGCGATGCACGATTGACGATAACGATGGGCCGACTAGCTTCGGCTGCCATCGTTGTGGCAAACACTGCTTGGTTGAATGCCTTGCAGCGTTCGCCTTCGGCCTGGTCTACGCTCTGGATGTCGAGTACGGTCATGCAGGCACCCTTGCTCCACAACTGAACCCCCTGTCCAAATTCAGCGGCGGTGCGCAGCAGGGCTGTCACCGTGACGCCGGCGTGACTGTCGCCGACCATCATGGCGCCGATGGGCGTCTTGCCGTATAGGCAGCCGTCTTTTTGCGAGCCGTTGAAGCATTCCGGCCGCCAGGTGTTTTCAAGAGGGGCTTCGTCGGCTAATAGGGCGCTTACCCGTTCGGCCTGCGGGCGCAGGGCGAGCGACTGTTGCTCGCTCAGCCAGGAGGCGGGAACTGCGAGTCCGAGGGTGATCGCGGCGAATGCCATCCAGGCGTAGCGCGAATGACGGCGGCTAAAATGCTGTCTGGTCGGGATTTCGATGTGGCGATAGGAGAGCGCCCCGGCAATCAGCGTGGCGACAAGGGCCGCCGCAATCGCACCGGCGTTGTCCTGCAGTCCGTAGAGGCCAAGTTCAACGACCAGTGGCCAGTGCCAGAGATAGATCGAGTAGGAGCGCAGGCCGATCCATTGTGCGGCCGGGTTGGCCAGAATGACATTGTTTTCATGGCGGACGGCAATGACCAGACAGGCCAGGGCGACCGGGGCGATGGCCCGCCAACCCGGCCAGGGATCGGCGGATGACAACAACAGTGTCGTTGCGATAAGCAGCGTGACGCTCGTGATCGCGATAATCTGGGCCAGGCGTGGCGATACTGAACGCCGTTCAGCGAATAGGTATACCAAGCCCCCAGCCAACAGTTCCCATGCCCGGAAGGGAAGCAGGAAAAATGCCTTTTCCGGCTTCAGGGTGGTGATGAGGAGACAAGCAATCAGCGAGGCAAGCAGAAGAACGGGCAGGAATAAAGCCGGCCTGGCGACTCGGTGAATTTTTCTGAAGGCCACCACAAACAGTGGCAAGAGCAGGTAGAATTGCCATTCCACCGATAGCGACCAGGTATGCAGCAGCCATTTTTCATGGGCTGCCGTATCGAAATAGCCAGACTCACGGGCATAGGTGTGGTTGGAAACGAATAACGCGCTATCGCGCACGTGTTTGGCGAGTTGCTGGTACTCGTGAGCGGTGAGCGGCAAAAACCACCCGACAGCCAGCAGGGCGGCGCACATGACTAGCAGTGCCGGTACGATACGTTTGGCCCGCGCCAGATAAAAGGCACTGATCGAGAAATTTCCCGCTTCGGATGCCGACAGGATGATGCGTGTCATCAAGTAGCCCGAGATGACGAAAAATATGTCGACGCCGACGTAACCGCCCTGGAAGCCGGCAATATGGAAGTGGAACAAGACAACGGCCATGACCGCCAGGGCCCTCAGGCCATTGATATCTTGTCGGAAATTTTCGTGCGGGGTCAATGTCATCAAGAACAGTTGCTAATGTTTGCCGACAGGGTCGGTCCGGGTGATTGTCCTGCGCCGCAATCAGGCGCGCTCGCCGCTTCGTCTTTGCCCGACGGGGCGAGTGGGAATCAGCAAAAAGGATGACGAGTGTATCTTTGCCTTGCCGGCTAGAACAACTCGATTTCGCCCTTGGCGATTTCCTTGGCTGCGATATCGCCAGAGGCGATCAGCTTTTCGTAGCAATCGACGCGATTGCGGCCGTGCCGTTTGGCGTAATACAGGGCCTCATCGGCGCGGTCGATGACATCGGTCGGGGTGTCGTGCGGTTTCAGCATACTGAAACCGATACTCACGGTAATTCGGCCAACCCGACTGAAAAGCTGGTTCTCGACATTGCTCCGGAAGCGTTCGAGGGTGGCCAGGGCGAACGTTTCGTCGGTGGGCTGGAGCAGGGCGATGAATTCCTCGCCGCCAAAACGGAACAACTGGTCGTCGAAACGGAAGGAGCGGCGCATTTCCTGGCTGAGCATGATGAGGACTTCATCGCCAATCAGATGGCCGAAACTGTCATTCACATTCTTGAAATGGTCGATGTCGCAAACAGCCAGCCAGTGGCTGCTGCAGGGGGCGCCGCGCCGACGGCTTTCTGGGCCGCTCAGCATCTCGTCGCTGGCTGCCTTGCCGAGCAATTCGAAAAGGTGCTTGTCGAAGGTCTTGCGGCTGGCCAGGCCGGTCAGGGTGTCGGCTTCGCCATAATCAAGCAGCGAAATGTGATTGCCGAAATACTCGATGAGTCCCATCAGCGTGACCCGGTGGTCGGCCGAGAACTCGTCGGAGAGTAGCAGCTCGATCAGGTAGATCGGTTCATTGAGGCGAATGACCGGAAAGACGATGCGATGCATGCCGTCATCGAGAAAGTCGATGACCGCCGATAGTTCCTTGCGGCAGCGATTAAGCAACGGATCGCGTTCAATTGGCTGACAGAAGCGATGGTCCGGCAGATAGGCGTTGCGCAGGAACTGACCGTTGGGGCCGTAGCCGGCACAGGCAAAAACCATCGCCTTCTTGTTGCCGGAATAACAGCGGTAAATGGTCAGGCTTTGCGGATGGAAAAGGTCGAGCAGCGTATCCACCATGGCCGAGTTGATCTCCGTGCGGTCGCGACGCGCCGAGATTTGTACGACATGGCTGATCAGTTCGAGCATTGAATTTGGCCGACGGGATTTTGATAAACTTGATAATTATATCCATAAGTGTGTCAGGGTGTTTTGCAATGCGTCAGCCGTGGGTCGATGCAAAGCAATCTACCGGTATCCGCGGGGTGCCTTGAATCGTTATAATTAAATGTTTTTCCTGCCAATTTTCTTATGCGCGTCTTTCGCGGTCATTCGCGTCCCGTTCCTGCTCCGGTTGTCCTCGCCATCGGCAATTTCGATGGCGTGCACCTCGGGCATGCGGCACTGGTCAAACGCCTGGCCGAGGTGGCTGGGCAGCGCCAGTTGACGCCGATGGTGCTGACCTTCGAGCCGCACCCGCGTGAATTCTTTGCCCCGGCCTCGGCCCCGGCCCGCCTCACGACATTGCGTGAAAAGCTGGAACTGCTCGGTGATTGTGGTGCCCGTCAGGCCATGATCTGCCCCTTCAATGCTGGCTTTGCCGGCTTGTCGGCTGACCAGTTCATCGAGCAGGTGCTGGTCCGTGGTTGCCTGGTGCAACACCTGATCATCGGCGACGATTTTCGCTTCGGGCGTGGCCGGACCGGTGATTTTGCCCTGCTCCAGGCGGCCGGGCAGCGCTTCGGTTTCACTGTCGAAGCGATGGGCAGCGTCCTGGTCGATGGCGAACGGGTATCCAGTTCGGCTGTCCGTCGCGCCCTGCAGGCCGGCGACATGGAACACGCGGTGCGTCTCCTCGGTCGTCCCTACATCATTGATGGCCAGGTCCTGCATGGTCAGAAGCTCGGTCGTCAGATCGGCTTTGCCACGGCCAATCTGCGCATCAAGCACAACCCCCTGCCGATGACCGGCGTCTTCGCCGTCGAGGTCAGTGGTCTGGATGACCAGCCCTTGCCGGGCGTGGCCAATCTGGGTATCCGGCCGACCGTCAATGGCACGCGGCCGCTACTGGAAGTGCATCTTTTCGATTTCAATCGCGATATTTACGGCGCGCATATTTCCGTGCGTTTTGCCCATAAGTTGCGTGATGAACAACGGTTTCCCAATATTGACGCCCTCAAGGCGCAGATCGCGGCAGACGCCGTGGCCGCCCGGGCATTTTTCAAGCTGTGAGCACGCAAAATGGCTGATTACAAAGACACCCTGAACCTGCCGGATACGGCTTTTCCGATGCGGGGCGACCTGCCCAAGCGCGAGCCGCAATGGGTCGCCCAGTGGCAGGAGAAAAAGCTCTACCAGCGTATTCGTGAAGCCTGCGCCGGACGGCCGCGTTTCGTGCTGCACGACGGCCCGCCCTATGCCAACGGCGACATCCACATCGGCCATGCGGTCAACAAGGTCTTGAAGGACATCATCGTCCGCTCGAAAACGCTCTCCGGTTTTGATGCGCCCTACGTGCCGGGCTGGGACTGTCACGGCCTGCCGATCGAGCACCAGATTGAGAAACTGCACGGCAAGAACATCCCCGGCGACAAGGTGCGCGAACTCTCCCGCGCCTATGCGGCTGAGCAGGTCGAGCGCCAGAAGAAGGATTTCATCCGCCTTGGCGTATTAGGCGAGTGGGACAACCCCTACCTGACCATGAATTTCTCGGCCGAGGCCGGTGAAATCCGCGCCCTTGGCAAGATTCTGGAGCAGGGCTATCTCTACCAGGGTCTCAAGCCGGTCAACTGGTGTCTCGATTGTGGTTCCGCTCTGGCTGAAGCCGAAGTCGAGTACGAGGACAAGAATTCCCCGGCCATCGACGTTGCCTTTGAAGTGCACGAAAACCACGCCGCCAAGCTGGCTCATGCCTTCGGCCTGTCGCACTTGAATGGCCCTGCCTTTGCCGTGATCTGGACGACAACGCCGTGGACCCTGCCGGCCAACGAGGCGGTCAGCGTGCATCCGGAACTGACCTACGACCTGGTCGAAACCGAAAAGGGTGGCCTGATCCTCGTTCGCGAACTGGCCGAAGCTGCCCTCAAGCGCTACGGACTGGAAGGCGCGGTCGTTGGCTCGTGCACCGGCGACAAGCTCGACCAGATACTCCTCAAGCATCCTTTCCAGAAGCGTGACGTCGCCATCATCTGCGGCACGCATGTCACCACCGAGGCTGGTACTGGTTTGGTTCATACCGCCCCGGCGCATGGCGTGGACGACTACAACATCGGCAAGAAATACGGCCTGCCGGTCAATAACCCGGTGGGCAACGATGGTCGCTTCATCAGCACGACCCCGGCCCTGTCAGTCGGCGAACTGGCTGGCAAGACGGTGTGGGAAGCTAATCCGCTCGTTCTTCAGGAACTCGAAGCCTGTGCCCGCCTGCTCAAGAGCGAACGCATCCAGCACAGCTACCCGCACTGCTGGCGTCACAAGACGCCGATCATCTTCCGGGCGACGACGCAGTGGTTCATCGGTATGGAAAACAAGACCAGCGAAGATGCCTCGACCCTGCGCTGGATCGCCGAGCGTGCCGTCGATGAAACGCAATTCTTCCCGGCCTGGGGCCGTGCCCGTCTCGAAGGCATGATGAAGACCCGCCCGGACTGGTGCGTCTCGCGCCAGCGCAATTGGGGGGTGCCGATTCCCTTCTTCCTGCACAAGGAAACCGGCAAGCCGCATCCGCGCACGGCCGAACTGATCGAACAGGTGGCACTGCGTGTCGAAAAGGCCGGTATCGAAGCCTGGTTCAGCCTCGATGCGGCCGAACTGCTCGGTGCCGAGGCCGATCAGTACGTCAAAATGAAGGATACTCTGGACGTCTGGTTCGACTCCGGGACGACGCACTGGCATGTCATGCGCGGCTCGCACGCTGCGCAGCACAGCTACCCGGCTGACCTCTATCTCGAAGGCTCCGACCAGCATCGCGGCTGGTTCCAGTCCTCGCTGCTCTCCGGTTGCGCGATCGATGGCCGCGCCCCGTATAAGGCGCTGCTGACGCACGGTTTCGTCGTCGACGGCAAGGGCCACAAGATGTCGAAGTCCAAGGGCAATGTCATCGCCCCGCAGCAGGTCTCCGACAAGATGGGGGCCGACATCCTGCGCCTGTGGACGGCGTCGACCGATTACTCGGGCGAACTGACCATTTCCGACGAAATCCTCAAGCGCGTCGTCGAAGGCTATCGCCGCATCCGCAACACGCTGCGCTTCCTGCTCGCCAATGTCTCCGATTTTGATGCGGCGGCCGACATGCTGCCGGTCGGCGAGTGGCTGGAAATCGACCGCTACGCCCTGGCCCTGACCCGCCAGTTGCAGGATGGCTGCCGCGCCGACTACAACCGCTACGAATTCCACCGCGTCGTCCAGGCCCTGCAGACGTTCTGCTCGGAAGACCTCGGCGGCTTCTACCTCGACATCCTCAAGGACCGTCTCTACACCACTGCCCCCAAGTCGGTGGCACGGCGTTCTGCCCAGTCCGCGCTGTGGCACATCACGCAAGCCTTCGTTCGCCTGCTGGCGCCGATTACCGCCTTCACGGCCGAAGAGGTCTGGCAGGTGCTGAGCGGCAAGGCTGACGATTCGGTGATGTTGCAGCAATGGCACACCCTGCCGGCGCAGGCCGGTGATGGCGATCTGCTTGCCAAGTGGGCATTGATCCGTACGGTGCGGGCCGATGTGACCAAGGCCCTAGAAGCACAACGTGAAGCCGGCAAGATTGGCTCGGCGCTTCAGGCTGCCGTTGAAATCCATTGTGCCGGCGAGAAGTACGATGCACTGGCCTCGCTTGGCGACGATCTCAAGTTTGTCCTGATCTGCTCGTCGACGGTCGCCATCCGCGATGACAACGAACAGGTCATTGCCATTCCGCTCGAACATGCCAAGTGCGAACGTTGCTGGCATGTCCGCGACGATGTCGGGGCGCATGCCGAGCATCCGGGCTTGTGCGGCCGCTGCGTCAGCAATCTTCATGGCGACGGCGAGGCGAGGGCGCATGCCTAACGCAGGTCGCTGGTATGCGCTGGCCGGGCTGGTCATTGTGCTCGACCAGCTCAGCAAGTGGCTGGTGCTGGAGAACATCGGTTTCGGCGAAACGATCTACGTTGCACCGTTCTGGAACTGGGTGCTGACCTTCAACCCCGGCGCTGCCTTCAGCCTGCTGGCCGATCAACCCGGCTGGCAACGCTGGTTTTTCACGGTACTGGCGCTTGGCGTTTCCGGCTGGATCGCCATCATGCTCCGTCAGCATCCGCAGCAAAAGCTGCTGTCGCTGGCCCTGGCAATGGTCATGGGCGGTGCGCTGGGCAACGTGATCGACCGCGTGCGCTTCGGTGCCGTCGTCGATTTTGTCCAGTGGCATGTCGCCGGCTATTACTGGCCCGCCTTCAATGTGGCCGATTCTGCCATCACGCTCGGTGCCGTTTTGCTCATCATTGAGCAACTGACCGCAGCCCACAAAAAAGAGATTTCCTGATGACCGCTACCGTCCGCTCCGACAGCTTCCTGACCCTGCATTACCGCATCAATGCACTGGATGGCGAAGAGTTCCTGTCCACCTTCGACATGAGCCCGGCCACCCTGCAGATGGGCAGCGGCCAGTTGGCCGAAAACCTCGAATCCGTGCTCATCGGCCTGCCGGCGCACGAACGCTTCGTTTTCGAACTCGAACCGGCGCAAGCTTTCGGCATGCACAACGAACGCCTCGTCGAGCGCATCGCCCGCGCCGGTCTGCCGGCCGACATGGAACTCAAGGCCAATTCTGTCGTCGAATTCACCGCCCCGAATGGCGGCACCTTCGCCGGCTTCCTGCGTGAACTTGATGCCACGCACGCCTTGTTCGACTTCAACCACCCGATGGCCGGAAAAACGATCCGCTTCGAGGTGGAAATCATCGGAATCATGTAATGCAAATCATCCTCGCCAACCCACGCGGCTTCTGCGCCGGCGTCGAACGTGCCATCAGCATCGTTGAGCGGGCGCTGGAAAAGTTCGGTGCGCCGATCTACGTTCGCCACGAAGTGGTGCACAACAAGTTCGTCTGCGACGACCTGCGTGCCAAGGGCGCGGTGTTCATCGAGGAATTGAGCGAAGTCCCAGCCGGCAGCACGGTTATCTTCAGCGCTCACGGGGTCTCCAAAGCCGTGCGCAGCGAAGCCGAAGAACGCGGCTTGAAAGTCTTCGACGCGACCTGCCCACTGGTCACCAAGGTGCACGTCGAAGTCGGCAAAATGCGCACCCAGACCCGCGAAGTCGTCATGATCGGCCACAAGGGCCACCCGGAAGTCGAAGGGACGATGGGGCAGAGCAATGGCGGCATGTATCTGGTTGAAACCGCCGACGAAGTCGCCGGCCTGCAGGTCATTGACCCGGAAAACCTTTCCTTTGTCACGCAGACCACCCTTTCCGTCGACGATGCCAGTATCGTCATCGATGCCCTGCGGGCGCGCTTCCCCAATATCCAGGGGCCGAAGAAGGACGACATCTGCTACGCCACGCAAAATCGTCAGGATGCCGTCAAGGCACTGGCCGAGCAGTGTGATCTGGTGATCGTGGTGGGGAGCCCGAATAGCTCGAATTCACGGCGTCTTCGGGAGGTAGCCGTGGGGCGGGGGCTGGATGCTTATCTGATTGATGGGGCGGACGAGATTGATCCGGCTTGGCTGGCGGGTAAGCACAAAATTGGCGTAAGCGCCGGCGCTTCGGCGCCTGAGGTGCTTGTTCTGCGCGTGGTAGAGCGAATCAAGTCGCTCTCCGGCGCCTCCGTCGCTCAGCTCGATGGTGTTGTCGAAGGGGTTTCTTTTCCCCTGCCGAAAGAACTGGCGCAATAAGCCAGTTAGCCTGCAGCGGGTTCCGGCAGGTCGAAGCGGATTTCGATGATTCGCCAGCTTTTAACTGGTAAGCCAGCGACGAGGGCGGGGCTGAATCTGGCTTGGGAGAAAGCGCTGACCAGCGTTGCTGCATAGGGTTCTGGCAGTGTCGACGTCAGCACGTCAACCTTGTCAGCACGCCCTGACTCGTTGATCAATACCTTGAGATAAACCGCCCCCCCGGGTATGTTCGTAGTGGCCGGCAATGGCAGTTCTTCTACGTCGATCACGTAAGCCAGTTTTTCGACATGTTCTGGTGCCAGATACGTTTCGTCCGGAGCGTTTGGTACGGGTATCCACTGTGGCATTTCCGAAGATGCTGTTTCTGCAGCTGGTTCGGTCGACGCCTTGGTGCTTTGTATGGGAGCCTGGTCCGACTTTGGTTTGAGGGTTGTTGTTGAATGCTGTCCCGCAAGGATGACTTCTAGTCGGTGTGGGCTGGCCGACCGGTGTGTTATCGGTTGGATCAGCCACCATCCCATCCAGATATGTGCACCTATTGAAAGGGCAACGCCAACCGCCAGCCTCCGTAAAGTGGCCACTTGCCACGGACTAGGCAATCTGAAGTTGCCGATTGGATCGATTGCATTCACGAAGCGCGTTTATACCCTTGTTTTCCTGTATTCAAGATTAGCAAAGTTGTGACAATCTCTCAGTCCGCTTGTCGCTGACGTTTAACCGTTGATCATTTATGCTGCGGATCCATGTAAATCGGCTTGCATCCATTACCGCTTGTCAGTGAAATTGCTCCATACGTCAGTGCCGCCGTACTAACGATTTTTCTCTGGTTATAGTGACCATAGGAAAAGAATTTTCGGGAGATGTCTGTGCAAAGAGAACGTGGATTTACCCTTGTCGAACTGATGGTGGTGGTGGCGATTGTTTCCATTCTTGCGTCCATTGCGCTTCCCGCATACAGCTACTATGTCATGAAGAGCAGGATTCCTGATGCGACATCGAATCTGGCCTCCAAGCGTGTGCAGCAGGAGCAGTTCTTTCAGGATAACCGTACTTATGTCAATGGGACCGGCTGCGCAGCGGATTCCGTTGCCAGCCAGTTCTTCGATTTCTCCTGCAATAATGTTTCTGCCACTACCTATACGCTTCAGGCTGTTGGCAAGGGGCCGATGGCCGGCTTTACCTACACGGTAGACGAAACCAATGCCAAAGCTTCGAGCCTCCCGAGTGATTGGGGCGGCGCCACGACGGGCTGTTGGGTCTCGAAGAAGGGGGGCGGGTGTTGAAAGCCTTTCGCCTTCAGCGAGGTATGTCGCTCATCGAGTTGTGTGTCGGTGTGGCGATTTTTGCGGTTTTGGCCGCAATGGCTGCTCCAAGCTTCACGGCATGGATTCAGAGTAGCCAGATTCGTGTTGCCGCAGAGTCGATTCAAAATGGATTGCAGTTGGCTCGTGCCGAGGCCGTGAGGCAAAACGCACAGGTCCAATTCGTCATGGATTCGGCTTATGGCTGGTCGGTCGGATGTGTCACAGCAAGTGCAGCATGCCCCGCTGTTATTCAGTCGCGACCAGCGTCAGAGGGTAGCGCCAATGCCGTTATTGCAGTTACGGAGAACGGCGGTGGCGTGTCGTTCCCAGTGACTGTTATTTTTAACGGAGTGGGCCGTGTTACGCAAATTGTGGAAACAGATTTCGGTGTGACCAACCCGACAGGCGGCTCGGGCATGAGAAACCTGCGAGTTGTGGTGTCTACCGGAGGGCAAGTTCGTATGTGTGATCCTGCATTGTCATCTTCCGACCCCAGAGGCTGCTGAGGAAACCAAAATGCTTAGGTCGAATCCATCGGTGCGTAAAAATTCCGGCTTTATGCTTCTTGAAGCATTGGTTGCCATTGTTATATTTTCCTTCGGTGTTCTGGCGCTGGTCGGCCTGCAGGCTGTCGCGGTCAAGGTCACCAGCGATGCGAAATACCGCAGTGATGCGGCGCTATTGGCCAACCAATTAATCGGCCAGATGTGGACGAGTAATCGAACTCAGGCAACATTGCAGACCAATTTCTCCAGTCCGTCCGGCGTTGGCTATCAGGCATGGGCGGGGAGTGGCAGTACGCCCGCTTCCGGAACTGTGATGCAGGCGCTTCCCGGGGCGCAAGCGACGCCGCCAACCGTGGTTATTGCGCCAGTGACAGCTACCGCAGTGCCGACGAGTCTTGTGACGATCACCATATTTTGGCAACCGCCAAATGATCCTGATCAGCACAAGTACGTTACCGTTGCTCAGATCGGAGGTTGATGTGCATCCTGGCATGAATCGATCCAAGGGTTTCAGCCTCGTTGAAATAATGGTCGGCGTCGTTATTGGCATGCTCGCTGTCATTATCATGATGCAGGTTTTTGCCCTATCCGAAAGTCGCAAGCGCACCTCGACAGGTAGCGGTGATGCGCTTACCGGTGGTGTGATGGCGCTGTATGCCATTCAGCGTGATGTGCGTATGAGTGGCTTCGGTATTGCCGACACGCAACTTCTTGGCTGCCGCTTAACCTTGCCGACCGGCATAACGCTCAATCCACTGACTGCTGCAACTATCAATAGCGCCAGTATTTCGGGACATGATGCGAATACCGATACCCTGCTTGTGGTGTCGGGAAGCACGAACGGAACTACGCAGGGCGATTTGATTGCAAATGTCCCGACGGCAACGACGTATCCGATGCAGACCCCCACCGAGTTTGTGGTCAATGACTGGGTGGTTGCGGCACCCTCGGACCCCAATATCCTGAACAATACAGCCCGCAACGCCTGCGGATCGACCCTGGTGATGGGCAAGGTTACGGGTGTTGCGGCACCAACCGTGACTGTCACGGCCGGAAGTCTTATGGGCGTGGGTGACCGGCTTTTCAATCTGGGGAAGGCGCCTACTATCGTCGGTTATGCGGTGCGCGGCGGGAATCTGACAACCTGCGACTTCACCGTGACCAATTGCCAGAATGCGGCCAATTGGGTGGCTATCGAGAGCAACATAGTAAGCATGCGTGCTCAATATGGCGTCGATACATCCGCACCCATGGATGGCTATGTCGATGGCTATCAGCAGGCTGTGCCAACGGTATCGGGAAACAACAACTGCAATCTGGCGCGAATTTCTGCCGTTCGGGTTGCCCTGGTGGCACGGAGTGCTGAATTCGAAAAGACTGCCGTTACACTCGCTGAACCGACCTGGAGCGGTAGTGCCGGAGCGGCCATTGATGTCAGTTCCAATGCGTCCTGGCAGAACTACCGCTATAAAGTATTCGAGACGGCAATTCCGCTACGGAATATTGCCTGGATGGGGAAGATTACAGGATGCTAACCAATTCAAACTCCCCCGTACTGTCGATGACGAATCCGCGCCGCCAAGGCGGTGTAGTGATTCTTCTCGTCCTGATCGTGCTCCTGGCCATGACGCTGGGTGGTCTCGCCTTGATGCGCTCGATGGATACGTCGAACCTGATCGCCGGTAACATGGCTTTTCAACAAGCGGCTACCCAGGCTGCGGATACAGGCGTTGAGGCTGCTGTCGCCTGGCTTGAAACAAACAATACCAGCGGCGGCTTGAACAGCAACCAGCCGTCATTGGGCTATTCGGCTTCGACGGTCAATATGACAGCGAGTCAGGTTGGTGGGGCATTTTGGTCAGCTTTGTCGGCTTCTGGCGTTTGCCGACTGGGGTCGTCGAGTGCCTGTGTGGCGTCGGATTATTACGATCCCAACAAGGGCGGCAATGCCGTCAGTTACATGATCCAGCGTTTGTGCGATGGTGCAGGAAGTTCGTCATCGACGGTCTGTGCTGTCCCGCAAGTGTCGGCGGGTGGTTCCGGAAACAACGAAGGCGCAGGAGACCCCACAATTACTAGAATTACTTCGGTTTTATATCGAATCACGGTGCGGGTCGATGGGCCACGCAATACAACGAGTTACGTCCAGGCGCTTGTGTCCCTGTAGGGCGCAAGAGCCGAATTTGAGTCATGCAGGAGAGCGCCATGCGAATCAATCGGTACGAGAGTCATTTCGGCAGAGATTTTATGTCGCTGCTTTTGCTTGTTGTGTCGGCCTGGGGCGCATCGGATTATGCGTTGGCAGCGGCTACCGATATTGCCGCGGCACCCATATTTACTGCATCCACTGCGACGACAGAGGTTAAGCCCAATGTCATGTTTGTTTTGGATGACTCGGGTAGTATGGACTGGAACTACATGCCTGATAACGCGGCCAATTTTTCTGGGCGAATGGGTTTTGCCAGCAGCCAGTGCAATGGGGTTTACTACAATCCAGCGATCACTTACACGCCTCCGGTCGATGCTGCCGGAAACAGTTTTGCAAACTCGACCTTTACGGCTGCCTGGGATGATGGTTATGGCACCGTCACTACGACTACCGATCTGAGCAACAACTTCCGCGCCTATGCGTCAATTGGCGATGGAAGCGGCGGAACATCGACGGGCGTTGCTGCTTATTACTACAGATACACTGGCAGCCAAACAGCTGCGGCTCAAAAAGACTATTACAACTCCAGTAGTACTTTTTATACCGAATGCCGTTCTTCGACAACCTCAACGACAGCGCCATTTACCAAAGTTACAGTGGGTGCCAGTGAACAGCAGAATTTCGCCAACTGGTACAGCTACTACCGGACGCGCATGATGATGATGAAAACGGCATCTGGCCAGGCTTTCAAGACCCTGAATTCGCATTTCCGCGTTGGCTTCATGAGTCTGCATGGCAATCTGCTTAGTGGGAGTTCATCGCAGAAGTTCATTAACATTTCTGATTTTGACGGTACGCAAAAAGCACGTTGGTACGACCGGCTCTATTCGGCTAATCCCAATAGCAATACCCCCCTGCGCGAGGCGCTGGCAAATGCTGGTCGTATTTATGCCGGCAAACTTACGTCCCTCAATGGCGTCACCGTGACAGACCCGGTTCAGTATGCCTGCCAGCAGAACTTCACGATTCTGTCGACCGATGGTTTCTGGAACGGCACCGACGGGGATGTGAAAAAAATCAACGGCACCACGACGATGGACAACCAGGATGGTGGTTTGCCGAGACCCTACAATGATGGAACCCTCGCCATTTCGACGACGGTGACACCCTATACAAGTACTGTTGACCGTCAGACCGTTACTACCGGGGCAACCTCAACCAAGGTTTGGACGCAGACGACAAAGGCTATTGGGAGTGCATGTGGATCTACGCCAACAAATACGACTTCGGCGTATCTCAATGTCGGCAATGGTAATCGAGAAGGTGCTCTTGGGAGTTCCGGTTCCAATCCTGATAGCAATAACACAAATCGGTGTTATCCCTTAGATGGAAACGCATGGTTCTGTCGTGGCGGCTCAAACTCAAGCCCAGTGGTTAGTCTGTCTTCAGCGCTTGGTGCGGCAGGGACTACTTGGTATCTTGTTTCCAATATTGGCAGCAACTCGGGTTGTGTCAGCGCGAGTACTGCCTTTGGAAATAGCTATAGTTCGACCGCTGGCGTATGCCCCGGTGTAACTGGTAGTCAGGTTACGACGACGACGTCAACCCAGACGCAGACCATCACGTCGGCTACAACCAGGGTTGATCGCTATACAGCGACGCAGACGACCACGCAGACGACGACCAATGGTGTGGCCGGGGTGGTTGGTCCGCTGACACCTACGCCGCCCGTATATACAATGACGTCGAACATCAGTTCGACAACTTCGACGACATCTGACGTCCTTGCTCCTTGGACTACGCCGGTGTCAAGCACAGCGTGTACGGCCACTGCTCTATTGCCAACGCCCGGAACCAATACCACGGGGCCGGTGATTTCGACGGCCCCAGGGGCCTCGACGACCACCGATGTGGCTAATACGGCAACTGGCCCAACAGCTGGAACGCCCACAACAACAACATCTGGCTCTGGTGGTACCTCGAATACGTTGGCGGATGTGGCTGCGTATTACTACAACACCAATCTCAGAACTGCCGCACTCAATAATTGCACTGGGCCGATCATTGCGCCAGCGACCACGAACTCCAATTTGTGTCTGGCCAACAAGGTGCCGACGACATCGGTCGATACAGCAACCTGGCAGCACATGACCACCTTTACGCTGGGCCTGGGGGCGCGAGGCCGGATGGTATTCACGCCTGACTATCTGACATCGGCGGCTTCGGACTTTTACTTTGTCAAGCAAGGTAGTACGGCCAACTCAACCTCGTGCCTGTGGCGTGACACACTGACTGTGGCCGGCGGTCCCTGTAACTGGCCGGCACCCGGTACCGACCAGATCGAGAATATCGATGACCTCTGGCATGCAGCAGTGAATGGGCACGGTAATTACTTTAGTGCGACCAACCCGTCGGATCTGGCGCTGGCACTGAGTGCTTCGCTCAACGTTATTATCAATGCGCCCAAGGTGGGTGCGGCAGCAGCGGCGGCGACGACCAATCCGAACATTACGGCAGCCAATAACTTCCAGTTCGCCACCTATTTCAAGACCGTGGAGTGGTCGGGGCAGTTGATTCGGCAGACAATCGATCTGACTACGCAGAGCGCACCGACCTATAACCCGAATAACCCTGTGCTTGGCACCTATGACTGGGGTGCCATGGAACTTCTTGATACCAAGGCCTATACCGACCGGAGAATATTCATTAAAGGTACCTCGGGTCTTGTGGACTTCAACTGGACAAACCTTGGCACTGTTGGCAAGCAAGGCTATTTCACCACGCCAGCCATCTCGACTTCCCCGCCGGCGTTCCCTGTCCAGTTGACTGGCTTGTCGCAGTTCTGCGCAACGGGTACGAATTGTCTTACTTCCACGGCCCAAAGCAATAACACCATTGCTTCAAATGGGGCAGCGGGTGAGGCGCTGGTGAACTTCCTGCGCGGTGATCGCAGTAATGAAGAGTCAACAACGCCCGATCCGACGAAGTTCTTCAGGCATCGCGCGCATGTACTCGGAGATATCGTGACCGCTCAGCCGCAGTATGTGGGTGCGCCCGATAAAGCCTATGTTGACACCGGATATTCGGCGTTTAAGACGGCTCATGCCAATCGTCAGGATATGGTCTACGTGTCCGGCAACGATGGCATGCTCCACGCATTTAATGCGACTAACGGCAATGAGGAGTGGGCTTATATTCCGTCACTGGTTTTGCCGCGGATGTATACGCTGGCCGATAAGAGTTACGCCGACAAACACCAATATTTCGTCGAGGGTACGCCTTCTATTGGCGATGTTTATGTGAGTGGTGTCTGGAAAACTATTCTGGTGGGTGGTCTGAATGGTGGCGGCAACGGGTATTACGCACTGGATATTACTGATCCGTTGAACCCGGTGTACTTGTGGGAGTTCACCGACAACAACATGGGCTACACCTTTGGTAATCCGCAGATCACGAAACTGGATACCGGTGCCTGGGTTGTATTGGTGACCTCCGGGTACAACAATTGCCCCCGTCTGGCGACGACTGCCCAGCAAAATTGCGTGAAAAGTGGGGTTGGTGACGGACTGGGTCGTCTGTATGTCCTCAATGCCGGTGATGGATCTCAGCTAACTACGGCTATTTCTACAGCAGTGGGTTCGGTTACTGCGCCCAGTGGTTTATCAAAAATCATTGCCCAGGTCGATGCCGATTACGTGACTACACGTGTCTATGGCGGCGACTTGCTGGGTAACCTCTGGCGTTTCACACTCGGCTCTGGTGGGTACAGCAAGCAATTGCTGGCGACCTTCCTTGATGCGTCCGGAAATGCGCAGCCGATAACTGCTCGTCCGCAGGTGACAACCTATCTGGCCAAGCCAATTGTCTACGTTGGTACAGGCCGCTATCTTGGTACTACGGACGTCAATAGCACCTTGCAGCAGTCGTTTTACGGCGTCAGAGATAACCTCGGTGCAAGCAGCTTTGGGAATCCTCGTGCCGGTTCAACCTTCATTGGCTTGACGGCTTCCTCTGATGTCTGTCCGGCTGGTACGAGCGTAGATATCTGTCAGCCGGGTAGCACAATCAGAACGGTGACTCAAAATGGAACGACAAATGCCAGTTTAAGTAGTGGTGGTTTTGACGGTTGGTATCTCGATTTTCCGGCAGGCGTTGGTGAGCAGTCCTTTACTGATCCGAAGCTGGTCCTGGGTACGCTGGTCTTTTCAACCAATTCGCCTACATCGTCAACCTCGGAGGTGTGCGGATCGGCAACGGCTACCGAGCCGGTTGCAATGGCATATCAATTGGACTATCTGACTGGCGGCGCAGTAGGCAATAACGCAGGGATAGTCGCTACTGCCTTGGGTAACGGTATTTATACTGCTGCGACGATCGAAAACTTTGGTTCTGGTGGTCAAGGTAAAGTTAAGGGGCAGTTCAGAGGGTCGACTGGTGATGTGGTTGGTACGCCGATCCGGTTTAATTCCTCTGGAAATCTCACTAGACGTGTTTCGTGGCGAGAGTTGATTTCTCAGTAACGGATAGGGATGTGGCTTTCTTTGGGAAGCTTTCCCAAAGAAAGCTGCTCAGTGGATGTGAGCAGGTGTTCGTTGAACGTGACTGACCTAGTGGAAATGTTTCATTAATTTGCACTAGAAGGGCTGTCATTTGCTTGCTAAACGATGGTTGCAGTTGCTATAATCTCGCGTTTTAAGTATTCGGTTAAGGATATTCATGGCCAACAGCGCACAAGCCCGCAAGCGCGCCCGTCAAGCTGACGTGCAGCGTTCCCATAACGCCAGCCTGCGTTCGACCCTGCGTACCGCAATCAAGCGCGTTCGTCAGGCGATCGAAGCTGGTGACAAAGCCGCCGCTCAAGGCGTCTTCCAGCAGTCCGTCGCAGTGCTTGACCGCATTGCTGACAAGAAGATTGTTCACAAGAACAAGGCTTCCCGCACCAAGAGCCGTCTGTCCGCTCAGATCAAGGCCCTTGCTGCTGCCTGATCGAGTTAGACGCTCCATAAAAATGGCGCCTTCGGGCGCCTTTTTTATTTCCGGAATTTTTGTATGGTTTACTTCTTTTTGTCTTCCAGCGAACAAACGCCATCAATGATCTGCAGGTCATTGTCCTGGGCGAAGTTGAGCATGAAGCGGTAAGCCATCGGTTCGACTTCACCGAGGCGACCATCGACGAAGACGGCTTTGTCGCCGTTGTAGTCGCCGGGGCCGACGTAGGGGGAGTATTTCATCTTGCGTTCGGCGCCGAAAGCGGACATGACGCCGCACAGGCGTTCTGCCCAATCGCTGGGGCGAAATTTCTTGCCATCTTTGGTGAGGCCAACAATGATGAATGTCGTCGAGTCTATAGTTGTCATTGTTCTACTCTGCGTTTGCGGGCGATGCTACCTTGCGTGGGCGAATTCTAGCAGAAGCCCGAAGCCTTTCCATAATTATGGCGCGTTACCGCCGATGGAGGGCCAAGGCGAGGGATTTTGCCGTTCTATACAAGGCTTGGGTTTTCGCCTAAAATTCAGGCTTCTGCCGCCGTTTCTCGGTGCTTCTCCGAGGGGGTGGCGATTGTTCCGGCGGCAATGGCCGCCGTTTTCGTTTTTTGGGGTTGCCTCATGTCGCATGTCATGAATACCTATGCCCGGTTGCCGGTGACTTTCAGTCACGGTAACGGTTGCCGGATTACCGATACCGAAGGTAAGGAATACCTGGATGCCCTGTCCGGTATTGCCGTGTCCACCCTCGGTCATGCCCATCCCAAGCTGGTTGCGGCGATTGCTGCGCAGGCCGGGCGCATGTTGCACACCTCCAACCTCTATCGCATTCGCGAGCAGGAAATGCTGGCTGACAAGCTGGCCGAGATTTCCGGCATGCAGGAGATTTTCTTCTCCAATTCCGGTGCCGAAGCCAATGAAGGCGCCATCAAGCTGGCGCGTTTCTACGGCCACAAGAAGGGTATCGAGACCCCGACCATTATTGTCATGGAAAAGGCTTTCCATGGCCGGACCATGGCGACACTGTCGGCCACCGGCAACCGCAAGGCGCAGGCCGGCTTCGAGCCGCTGGTGTCGGGCTTTGTCCGGGTTCCTTACGACGATCTGGAGGCGATCAAGGCGGTCGCCGAGCACAACAAGAATATCGTCGCCGTGATGTTTGAGGTTATCCAGGGCGAGGGTGGTATCCATCTCGCCTCGCTCGATTACCAGAAGGCGCTGCGCCAGCTGTGCGACGAGCACGGCTGGCTGCTCATCTGCGATGAAGTGCAGTGCGGCATGGGACGGACCGGCAAGTGGTTCGGCTATCAGCAGGCCGGTATTCAGCCGGATATTGCAACGCTGGCCAAGGGCCTCGGTTCGGGTGTGCCGATTGGCGCCTGCATGGCCGGTGGCAAGGCGGCTGGCTTGTTCGGGCCGGGTAATCACGGGTCCACCTTTGGTGGCAACCCGCTGGTTTCTACTGCCGCGCTGACGACCATTGATACGATTGAAAGCGAAGGCCTGATGGCCAATGCCTTGCGTGTCGGTGCATTGATCCGCTCCCTGATGGCTGAGGCGCTAGCCGGTGTGGCCGGCGTGGTCGACATTCGCGGCCATGGCCTGATGATCGGCATCGAACTGGATCGTCCGTGTGGCGAGCTGGTCGGCAAGGGGCTGGCAGCCGGGCTGCTGATCAACGTCACGGCCGACAAGGTGATTCGCTTCCTGCCGCCGCTGATTTTCAGTGAAAATGATGCGCGGGAGCTGGTCGACCGTTGCGCTCCCCTCATCAAGGAATTTCTGGCGGCCTGAACCATGGCGATCAAACATTTTCTGCAGTTCAAGGATTTCACGCGCAACGAGCTTGAATATGTCTTCGACCGGACGCGCTGGATCAAGAATCAGTTCAAGTCCTATCAGATGTACTGGCCGCTCTCCGATCGCACGCTGGTGATGATTTTCGAGAAGGCCAGCACGCGCACGCGCCTCTCCTTCGAGGCCGGCATGCAGCAGCTCGGCGGTTCGGCGATCTACCTCAATACGCGCGATTCGCAACTCGGTCGTGGCGAGCCGGTCGAGGATGCGGCACAGGTGATTTCGCGGATGAGCGACATCGTCATGATCCGCACCTTCGAGCAGGACATCATCGAGCGTTTTGCCGCCAACTCGCGCGTGCCGGTGATCAATGGCCTGACCAACGAATATCACCCCTGCCAGATTCTTGCCGACATCTATACCTACATTGAGCATCGTGGCTGTATCCAGGGCAAGACGGTGGCCTGGGTGGGCGATGCCAACAATATGTGCAACACCTGGCTCCAGGCGGCCGAAGTGCTCGATTTCAAGTTGCATGTATCGACGCCGCCGGGTTATGAGATCAATGCCGACCTCGTCGGCAAGATCGACAGTTCGCGCTTCAAAGTCTTTGCCGACCCGATGGATGCCTGTCGGGGAGCCGATCTGGTCACCACCGACGTGTGGACCTCGATGGGCTTCGAGGCCGAGAACGAAGAACGGATCAAGGCGTTTGCCGACTGGTGCGTCGATGGAGACATGATGCAGGTGGCTGGTCAGGATGCCCTGTTCATGCATTGCCTGCCGGCGCATCGCGGCGAGGAAGTCACCGCCGAGGTGATCGACGGGCCGCAATCGGTGGTCTGGGACGAAGCCGAGAACCGCCTGCATGTGCAGAAGGCACTCATGGAATATTTGCTGTTGGGCTGCATTCAGGGCTGAACTGACGTATTGAATTAATCGAAACAAGGGAACGGAAATGAGCGACATCAAGAAGGTTGTGCTGGCCTATTCGGGCGGTCTCGATACCTCGGTCATCCTCAAGTGGCTGCAGGATGTGTACAAGTGCGAAGTCGTCACCTTCACGGCTGACCTCGGCCAGGGTGAAGAACTCGAGCCGGCACGCGCCAAGGCCCTGAAGGCCGGCATCAAGCCGAAGAACATCTATATCGACGACGTGCGCGAGGAGTTCGTCCGCGACTTCGTCTTCCCGATGTTCCGCGCCAACACGGTTTATGAAGGCGAATACCTGCTTGGTACCTCGATTGCCCGTCCGCTCATCGCCAAGCGCCTGATCGAGATCGTCAACGAAACTGGTGCCGATGCCATCTGTCACGGTGCCACCGGCAAGGGTAACGATCAGGTCCGTTTCGAACTCGGTGCCTACGCGCTGAAGCCGGGCATCAAGGTTATCGCCCCGTGGCGTGAATGGGACCTGATGTCGCGTGAAAAGCTGATGGCCTATGCCGAAAAGCATGGCATTGAAATCGACATGAAGCACAAGAAGGGCGGCTCCCCGTATTCGATGGATGCCAACCTCCTGCACATCTCCTACGAAGGTCGCCACCTCGAAGACCCGGCGGCCGAAGCCGAAGAGTCAATGTGGCGGTGGACCGTGTCGCCCGAAAAGGCGCCGAACAAGGCCGAATACCTCGACCTCGAATTCGCCAAGGGTGATGTCGTCGCCATCAACGGCAAGAAGATGAAGGCCCACGAAGTCCTCGGCACCCTCAACGAAATCGGCGGCAAGCACGGTATCGGCCGTCTCGATCTTGTCGAGAACCGCTACGTCGGCATGAAGTCGCGTGGTTGCTACGAAACCCCGGGCGGCACCATCCTGTTGCGTGCTCACCGGGCCATCGAGTCGGTTACCCTCGACCGCGAAGTCGCCCACCTCAAGGACGATCTCATGCCGCGTTACGCCAGCCTGGTGTACAACGGCTACTGGTGGAGCCCGGAGCGCAAGGCGCTGCAGGTGCTGATCGACCATACCCAGGGCTCGGTCAACGGCACGGTCCGTCTCAAGCTGTACAAGGGCAATGTCATCGTCGTCGGCCGCGATTCGAAGACTGATTCGCTGTTTGATTCGACCATCGCCACCTTCGAGGACGATGCCGGCGCCTACGACCAGCGCGATGCCGGCGGCTTCATCAAGCTTAACGCTCTGCGCATGCGCATCGCCGCCAACCTGGCCGCCAAGAAGGCCGGCAAGCCGGCAGCGAAAAAGGCTGCTGCCAAGCCGGTGGTCAAGGCTGCGGCAAAGCCGGCTGCCAAGGTTATCGCCAAGGTAGTGGCGAAAGCCGTCGCCAAGCCGGCCGCCAAAGGTGTTGCCAAGGCCGTCGCCAAGGCGGTGACCAAGCCGGTGGCTGCCAAGCCGGTCAAGGCACCGGTCAAGGCAGTCAAGGCACCGGCCAAGACGGCAGCCAAGAAGCCTGTCGCCAAGAAAAAGGGCTAAATGATGGAAGGCACCGTATTCGGCCTCAACGAAGAACAGATCGCGGATTTTTTCTCGACCTGGGGCGTTGGTGCCTTCATCATCTTCATGCTGTTCATCATTGGTGAGATCGCCTGGAAGTCGAAGGCCGGCAAGACGGGCACCTTCGTGCTCTTCTTCGTGCTGGCTTTCGGCATGGTCGGGTTTGTCGCCAAGGCAATCATTCAAAAAATCTGGGGTATGTAAATGTCGCAATACGACAATGTTTCCGTGGTCAAGAAGGCCAATGTTTATTTCGATGGCAAGTGTGTCAGCCACACGGTGGTGCTCGCCGATGGCACGAAAAAGACGGTCGGCGTGATCCTGCCGTCGTCCCTGACCTTCAATACCGGCGCGCCGGAAATCATGGAAGGCGTCGGCGGTTCCTGCCGGGTCAAGCTCAAGGGCGAAAGCGCCTGGACGACCTGGGGTGAAGGCCAGTCCTTCAATGTGCCGGGCAATTCGAGCTTTGAGATCGAAGTCGCCGCCGGTGACGCCTATCATTACGTCTGCCACTTTGGGTAATCATCATGCCGAGCTTTGACTTCACCTCCGAAGCGGACATGGTGGCGTTGAAGAACGCCATTGATGTCACCTCCCGCCAGATCGACAATCGCTACGACTTCAAGGGCACCACGGCCAAGGTCGAGCTGAACGAGAAGGACAAGGTCATCACTCTGTGGGGCGATTCCGATTTCCAGCTTGACCAGATCAAGGACCTGCTTTTCCCGGCCATGGAAAAGAAGGAGAAGGAAAGCGTCAAGCGCCTCGATCACCAGAAAATTGTCAGTGTTTCCGGCAACAAGGTGAAGCAGGAAATGAAGATCAAGGACGGCATCGACAGCGATCTCGCCAAGAAGATCGTCAAACTGGTCAAGGACGGCAAGCTCAAGGTCCAGGCCGCCATTCAAGGTGAAACCGTGCGGGTGACGGGGGCCAAGCGGGATGATCTGCAGGCCTGCATCGCGCTGATCACCAAGTCGATTACCGACTTTCCGATCAAGTACGGCAATTTCCGCGACTAAGCGGCTGGCCGGCCAGGGTAGGTTTAAAAATAGACCGGATGGTGCGAACCCTCCGGTTTAATGAGATGGTCAGCCCGATCCCCACCAGCGGTAAGCTGAGTGGGGATTTTTTCTTTTGGAGGCGATCATCATGAACACGGTTACCCTCATTGGCATTGATCTTGGAAAGCATTGTTTTCATTTACATGGGCAGGATGCCGAAGGTCGCATGGTATTTCGCAAGAAGCTTTCGCGTAGCCAGATGCTGACGCAGCTGGCCAATTTCCCGGTTTGTCGGGTTGTGATGGAGGCGTGTGCGGGTGCGCACTGGATTGCCCGGCGCCTATCGGCGATGGGTCACGAGGCGAAGTTGATTTCACCGCAGTTTGTAAAGCCGTTCGTCCAAGGCAACAAGAATGACTTTGCCGACGCGCAGGCGATCTGCGAAGCGGCGAGCCGACCGAACATGCGTTTTGTGAGTCCGCGCAATGAAAGCCAGCAGACCATCTCGGCGACGCATCGCGTGCGTGAGGCGCTGGTGCGGGATCGGACGTCGACGACTAACCAGATCCACGCCTTCTTGCTGGAATTTGGGATCAGCTTACCGAAAGGCCCGGCCATCATCAAACGCTTGCCAGCCGTGCTGGCCGAGCATGAAGCAGTTTTGCCACCTCGCCTGATGGCTGTTATCGAGCACTTGCGTGCGCATTTCAAATATCTGGATGAACAGATCAAAGCGGTCGAGGGCGAATTGGCTCAACAACTGGCTGAAGACGAGCGTAGCCAACGCTTATTGGAAATTCCTGGCATTGGGCCGATCACCGCCAGCGTCCTGGCGGTCGAACTGGGCGATGCCCATCAGTTTGCCAATGCTCGCCAGTTCGCCGCCTCCATCGGTCTGGTGCCCCGTCAGTACAGCACCGGCGGCAAACCAACCTTGCTCTGCATCAGCAAACGGGGCGACAAGAATTTGCGACGATTGCTCGTTCAGGGGGCACGGACCATCATGCAACGTATTCAGACAAGAAGCGATGGGCTCGGTGAATGGGTACGGGACATGCTGTGCCGACGGCACTCGAATGTCGTGGCCTGCGCGCTGGCCAACAAAATGGCGAGGATCGCCTGGGCTATCCTCGCCAAAGGGACACACTATCAATCCCGTTCGCTGGCTGCCACCATCTGACGGAACGCTTCACCTTTTTGTAACCCACCTGGTTTTGCGACGGTAGATCACGTGATGAACTAAACGGCACAACGGCCTGGCAAAGAACCTGACAATAAAAACAGCGATCACACGCTGATGGTTTTTTGAGGATTGCCAGGCGCGGCTCTCATCGTGGCGCGGGGAATTCCTTCCCCAATTCGACGCCGGATAGATTTGCGCAAGCCAACTTTAGTTTAAAACAAAATCTCCCTTGCAAAAATCGGGCTGACCATAGATTTTATTGGCTGGATTAACGCGCCAGTCCCTTGATCCACACCGAGTAAAGCTGTTCCGACAGCTGACGCATGGTCGGCAGCTTTTCGGCAATGTCGGCCAGCATGGCATCTGGTGTCTGGGCGCTGGGCAGGTCGGCCACGGCAATTGCTTCGTCGGCCCATTGTTCGCACCAGGTAGCGATCATTTCCGGCGTCATCTCGACATGGCATTGCATGCCGAGGTGCGGACCGAGAACGAACATCTGGTTGGCGCAGTAGGCATTGGTCAGCAGGCGGGTGGCGCCGGCCGGCAGGCTGAAGGTTTCGCCATGCCACTGGAAAATCGTCCCTAGCTGACCGGCCAACGGTCCCAGCCAGGTTTTGGCAACGGCGCTGTCTTCACCGCCGCCCTGGCTCCAGCCAATTTCCTTGACCGGGTTGCGGGTGACCTGTCCACCCAGGGCCTTGCTCATCAGTTGGCCGCCCAGGCAGTGCCCGATAACCGGAACATCCTTGGCGACCGCATCGCCAATCAGGGTGCACACCGGGGCGATCCACGGCAGCGGATCGTTGACGCTCATCGGGCCTCCCATGAAACACAAGCCGGAAAAGTCATCGGCCATAGCGGGTACGGCAGCCCCTTCGTCGATGGCGATTAATTCCCATGGAATGCCGTGCTGCTCAAGGAATATGGCAAAATAGCCGGGACCTTCAGTAGGAGAGTGGCGAAAGATGGCGACAGGTTTCATGGCAGCAGGGTTGTCCGGGACGGCGAAGCGTCATTTTACGTTGCTTGCGCTGTGTGCGCTTGTCCTGCCCGGGACCACTACGGCGCAGGATGTCGGACTGGCCGGGATCATGGGCAGCAAGGCGATGCTCATGATCAACGGTGGCGAGCCGCAGTCCGTGCCGGTCGGCAAGACGCTGGATGGCGTCAAGGTGCTGTCGATTCAGGATGATCAGGTGATGGTCGAGATCGGCGGCAAGAAGCGTCCCCTGCGTGTCGGTCAGCATGCAGTGGGGGTTTCCGGCGGCGATGGCTCGGACAAGATTGTCCTGACCGCCAATGTCCAGGGACATTTTTTTACGACCGGGACGGTTAACGGTACATCGGTCCGTTTCATGGTCGATACCGGCGCTACGTCGATTGCCCTCGGGCCGAATGATGCCCGTCGGATCGGTCTTGACCTCCGGCAGGGACAGCGCGGCATGACCAGTACGGCGAACGGAACGGTCGTCGTGACGCGGATCCCTCTAGATACTGTGACGATTGCCGGCGTTACGTTGCACAATGTCGAAGCGGTGGTGTTGCCGACCGACATGCCGATTGCTCTTCTTGGCATGAGTTTCCTGAATCGCATGGAAATGCAGCGCGATGGCAGTACCATGACACTTAAAAGAAGATTCTAGGAGAGAAAAATGCCGCAACGTGATCAGGAAATAGCGCTCTTGCGCGACGAGCTGGAAATGCTGATGGGCGAGCGGCAGGCCTTGTTGCGGGTGGCGGGTGCCGCCGCGGTGATGATTGCCAGCCTGGATAGCAAGCGGCTGCCGGTCGGGGCCATCGAATCGGCCGATCTGGTGGCGACAACGATCAACGACCTCTCCGAAGAGACCCTTCAGGACGCCCTGGCTGCGGTCCATGCCGAAATCGAGGAAGACACCAAGGCGGCATGACGCTTGATCTGAGTCGCTTGCGGGCGAGCCTGTTGTCCGAACCGCTGAGCGGACATTTTGTTCAGGAAGAGGGCGTCGATGACCAGCCGCTGACCCCGGCTGCGGTGCTCTTTCCGATTGTTTTACGCGCCGGCGGACAGACTGTCCTGCTCACCCAGCGCACGGCTCATCTGCGCGACCATGCCGGGCAAATCAGCTTTCCCGGCGGGCGGGTCGAGGCCGAGGATCTATCGCCCTCGGACACGGCATTGCGCGAAACCGAGGAAGAAATCGGCTTGCCGCGCGAACGTATCGAAATTCTCGGCTTTCTGCCGGAATATCGCACCGGTACGGGGTTTCGCGTGACACCAGTGGTGGCACTGGTGCAACCCCCCTTTGACCTCCAGCCAGATCCCTTCGAGGTGGCCGAGGTTTTTGAAGTGCCTCTGGCGTTCCTGCTCGATCCGGCCAATCATCAGCGCCATTCCCTGCACTACCGCGGGGCCCTGCGCAATTACTTTGCCATGCCCTATGGCGACTATTTCATCTGGGGTGCAACCGCTGGCATGATCCGCTCCCTGAGTGATCGCCTGGGTCTGCTCCAAGGCACTTGAGCTTGTGGTATCGTGGCGCTTTGAACCCTGACAATAAGCCGAATACGGCAATCATCGGTCCCCCATGAGTCTTCTTTCGCTCATCGCAGTATTCCTCATCGAGCAGTTGCAGCCGCTTGATTACCGTCGTGTCGTGGCCGAGCCGCTCGGTGCCTGGGCGGATTTCATCGAGTCCCGCTTCAATGCCGGTGCCTACCGGCATGGTGTTCTTGCCTGGTGTCTCGCCGTGCTCGTGCCGGTGATCCTGGTTGCCATCGCCTATGGCCTGCTCCATGCGCTGAATCCCCTTTTTGGCTTGGCTCTCAACGTCGCGGTGCTGTATCTGACCATGGGTTTTCGCCAGTTCAGCCATCATTACACCGAGATTCAACTGGCCCTGCGCAATGGCGACCTTGAGCGGGCCCGCCAGTTGCTGGCCGAGTGGCAGGGAGTTTCGACCTACAACCTGGGCTCCGAGGATATCGCCCGGCTGTCCATCGAGGGTGCCCTGGCCGCCTCGCATCGTCATGTCTTTGCTGTGTTGCTGTGGTTTGTCCTGCTGCCGGGACCCTGTGGTGCCGTGCTTTACCGGCTGTCATCGATTGTTCGCGAGCGCTGGGCTAAACTGGATGCTGTAGACCGCAGTGATTTCTCGCTGTTTTCGGCCCGGGTTTTCGGTATGATCGACTGGTTGCCCTCCCGAACCACGGCGTCAGCTTTCGCCATCGTCGGTGATTTCGAGGATGCGGCCTATTGCTGGCGGACCCAGCCGGCGCAATGGCCGGACCGCGATCTTGGTATCGTCCTCGCGGCCGGTGCCGGCGCACTGGGTGTCCAGTTGGGTCGGCCGGTGGTGGATGGGGTTGAGGTGTCGGACCGGGCAGAATTGGGCTTGGGAGATCCGGCCGATGTTGATTTCATGCAGAGTGCCGTCGGGCTTGTCTGGCGTGCCACTGTCTTGTGGATGTTATTGCTGTTTTTGTTGGGGCTTGCCACCTTGGTGGGCTGAATCTTTTTTACAGGAGAGAGTTATATGAGCAGAGATGTTGTCGTTCTGAGCGCAGTCCGTTCGCCTATCGGTGCTTTCGGTGGTTCCCTGGCTGATTTTGAACCGACCGAGCTGGCTGGTATCGTCATGAAGGAAGCCATCGCTCGCTCCGGTGTCGATCCCCTGGCTATCAACTACGTCACCGTCGGCACCACCATGCCGACCGATTCGCGTTACGCCTATGTTTCCCGCGTCGCTTCCATTCAAGCCGGCCTGTCGATGGATTCCGTCGCCATGCAGGTTTCCCGTCTGTGCGCCTCCGGCCTGCAGGGTATCGTCACCACCGCCCAGAACCTGATGCTGGGTGATGCCGATTACGGTATCGGCGGCGGCGTCGAAGTCATGTCGCGCGCTACCTACCTGCTGCCGGCCCTGCGTTCGGGTGCCCGCATGGGTGACACCAAGGCCGTCGACTCCATGGTTGCCGTCCTGACCGACCCGTTCGGCGTCGGCCACATGGGTATCACCGCTGAAAACCTGGCCGCTAAATATGGCTTCACCCGTGAAGACCAGGATGCCTTCGCCGTTGAGTCGCAGCGCCGTGCCGCTGCCGCCATCGACGCCGGCCACTTCAAGTCGCAGATCGTGCCGATCGTCAAGCAGACCCGCAAGGGCGATGTCGTATTCGACACCGACGAGCACCTGAAGCGCGGTACGACCATGGAGTCGCTGGCCAAGATGAAGCCGGCCTTCAAGAAGGACGGTACCGTCACCGCTGGTAACGCTTCCGGTATCAATGACGGCGCTGCCTTCTTCGTGCTGGCTGCTGCCGACGTCGCTGCCAAGAACGGCCAGAAGGCCCGTGCCCGTATCGCCGGTTACGCCGTTGCCGGTGTGCCGAATGACATCATGGGCGAAGGCCCGATCCCGGCAACCAAGCTGGCTCTGAAGAAGGCCGGCCTGACCCTGGATCAGATGGACGTCATCGAATCCAACGAAGCCTTCGCCGCTCAGGCCCTGTCGGTTTCCAAGGTGCTCGGTCTCGATCCGGCCAAGACCAACCCGAACGGCGGCGCCATTGCCCTCGGCCACCCGGTCGGCTGTTCCGGTGCCTTCATCGCCACCAAGGCCCTGTACGAACTGGAGCGCATCGGCGGCAAGTACGCGCTGGTCACCATGTGTATCGGTGGCGGTCAGGGTATTGCGGTCATCTTCGAACGCGCCTGATCAAGCAGTTGAATCAGCTAAAAAACCCGCCGGTGAAAACCGGCGGGTTTTTTATTTGCACCATGTTGAAAATCTGCTGCACCTTTGCGGTGCGTCAATAGTTATAAAGTGCTATCGGGCGCATGATTTAAGGCTTGTTTACGGGTGGCATGGAAACTGCTGAAACCCGTTTGAGAGCTTCCTCAGCGACGAGTGGAAAAATGAACTTCTATAACGAGATGTATGACGCCAACGGTGGCGTCCGTGCGCATTACAAGGGATATGAAGACTGGCTCAAGGCGACGCCGCCTGAGCGCATCGACCGCAAGCGGGCGGAGGCCGACCTGGCCTTTCACCGGGTCGGTATCACCTTTGCCGTGTATGGCGAGGAAGCGGGCAAGGAACGCCTGATTCCGTTTGACGTGATTCCCCGCGTGATCCCCGCGTCCGAGTGGAAATCGCTGCGTTCCGGCCTGCGCCAGCGGGTCAGGGCGCTCAACATGTTCCTGCATGACGTCTATCACGATCAGGAAATCATCAAGGCCGGCAAGATTCCGGCCGAGCAGATTCTCAACAATGCCCAGTACCGCCCGGAAATGAAGGGTGTCGATCTGCCAGGCCAGATTTATGCGCACATTGCCGGCGTCGATATCGTCCGGGCCGGCGCGGGCGAGTTTTACGTCCTCGAAGACAACCTGCGCGTGCCGTCGGGCGTCTCCTACATGCTGGAAGACCGCAAGATGATGATGCGCCTCTTCCCTGAGCTTTTCGCCAAGCACAAGGTGGCGCCGGTCCAGCACTACCCGGACATGCTGCTCGAGAAGCTGCGCGCCGTCGCCCCGAAGGGCGTGTCGAATCCGACCGTGGTCGTGCTGACGCCGGGTGCCTATAACAGCGCCTATTTCGAACACACCTTCCTCGCCCAGCAGATGGGGGTCGAACTGGTTGAAGGCCGTGATCTCTTCGTCAAGGACGAGGTGGTCTACATGCAGACGACACAGGGGCCGAAGCGCGTCGATGTCATCTACCGCCGCCTCGACGACGACTACATGGACCCACTGGCTTTCCGCCCCGACTCGACGCTGGGTGTACCCGGCATCCTCAAGGCGTATCAGGCCGGCAATGTCACCTTGTCCAACGCCATCGGTACCGGCGTTGCAGACGACAAGTCGATCTACCCCTATGTGCCGGACATGATCCGCTTCTATCTGGGCGAAGAGCCGACGCTCAACAACGTGCCGACCTACATGTGCCGCAAGCCGGACGACCTGAAGTACGTGCTCGACCATCTGCCCGAGCTGGTGGTCAAGGAAGTACATGGTGCCGGTGGTTACGGCATGCTGGTCGGACCCGCATCGACCAAGGAACAGATCGAGCACTTCCGCCAGTTGCTGATCGCCAAGCCGGATGGCTATATCGCCCAGCCGACGCTGGCCCTGTCCAACTGCCCGACCTTTGTCGAAGAGGGTATCGCGCCGCGCCACCTCGACCTGCGCCCCTTCGTGCTGTCCTCGGGCAAGTGTGTCGATATGGTGCCGGGTGGCCTGACCCGCGTCGCCCTGACCAAGGGCTCGCTGGTCGTCAATTCGTCGCAGGGCGGCGGCACCAAAGATACCTGGGTTCTGGAGGATTAAGTCATGCTGAGTCGAACTGCCGATCACCTGTTCTGGATGTCGCGCTACATCGAGCGCGCCGAAAATCTGGCCCGTCTGCTGGACGTTACCTACCAGATGTCACTCGTGCCGCAATCGCTCGATGCCATCAACCAGAGCTGGGCCGCCATCATTGCCCTGAACAGCCTGGAAGAGACCTACGCTGCCAAGTATTCGGAAGTCACGGGGGAAAATGTCCTGAAATTCATGGTCAGCGACCCGGATAATTTCGCCTCCATCCATAGCTGCCTGCGCATGGCACGTGAAAATGCCCATGCCGTGCGCGGCACGCTGACCACCGAAATGTGGGAAACGCTCAACTCGACCTGGCTGGAAGCCCGCGAAAAGACCTTCGATCAGCTCTATCAGGCCGGTATTGGCGACTATTTCGAGTGGGTCAAGATGCGTTCCTCGCTGTCACGCGGCACCACCTTGGGCACGCTGCTGCAGGACGAGGCCTACCACTTCATCCGCCTCGGGACGCTCCTCGAGCGGGCCGACAACACGGCGCGCATCCTTGATGTCAAATACCATGTTCTACGTCCGCAGGGCGACGAGGGGGCGACCGATTTCTACGAATGGGGCGCGCTGCTCCGTTCGGTCTCGGCCTTCGAGGTCTATCGCAAGGTGTACCGCGATGTCATCACGCCGGAGCGGGTTGCCGAGTTGCTCATCTTTAACAAGGACATGCCGCGTTCGCTGCAGTTCTGCCTCAACAGCGTGATCAAGAATCTCGAACTGATCGCCAACAGCAATTCCGGCGAAACCCAGCGTCAGGCCGGCATGCTACACGCCCAACTGCGCTACGGGCGGATCGAGGATATCCTGGAACATGGCCTGCACGAATGGTTGAGCGACTTCATGGATCGTATTTACCTGCTCGGCAACGGCATCAGCAAGGACTTCCTGGTACCTATGGAGGAGGCTGCCTAGTCGGCAGTAACTGGCAGCTGACAGCTGCTATCGATAACGCCTGATCAAGTTTCGGCGCCAGTTCATGCTGGCGCCGAAACTTTTTCTCGGTCGCTTTTCAGGCGCGTTGCAGATGCCAGCTTGCCAGTGCGGCGATGGCTTCGTCGAGCGTCGTGAGTAATCGGGCATCGTCTGTCCGGGTGATCCGGGCAACGCCAGCACCCCCCGCCCAGAGCGCCGCATTTCCTGGCAGGATCAGCCGCAGTTGCTGGAGCAGTCCGGGAATCTGGCGTTGTGGAAAGGCGGCGGAAAAGGAGAGGGCGACGATGTCGGCCTGATGGGCCTCGGCGGCGCGGCCGATTTCAAGCAGCGGCATCTGCGTGCCGAGTGGGATGCACTCGGCGCCCTCCAGGGCAAACAGCGCCTCGACCATGAGCAGGCCGAGTACGTGCGCCTCTTCCGGTACGCTGGTGAGCAGCACGCGTGGCCGGCGCGGCCCACCGGGCAGGGCGGCAATGGCCTGGCGCAACAGGCGCTTGGTCAGCTCAGTGAATAAATGTTCCTCGAATACCTCAAAGTCGCCGTCCTCCCAGCGTCGGCCGACCAGTTGCGTCAGCGGTGCCACAGTGTCCTGGACAAAGCGCTGCAAACCCTGGCGGGCAAGACGTTGCTGCATGGCCTGCTGATAGGCCGCTGCGTCGTGCTGTTTGATGAGCCCCAGCAATTCGTCAAGTTCGCCTGTCTCGGGCGAAGCGGAGGGTGGGGTTTGCTTTGAACGGTGGGGCATCAGCGCGGTCAATTCATCAGGGGGCGTGGCAATCAGCTTGCCCGGCCGATGGCCTTGATCCATCAGGCGTTTGATCAGGCGCAGACGGTCGACCTGATCTGCTGGATAGCACCGCTCCCCATGGTTGTCACGGCTCGGCAGGGGAAAACCGTAACGGCGTTCCCACATCCGGAGGACGTCCTTGGAGAGCCCGGTGTCGCGTTCGACAGCGGCGATATTGAAACTGGGTGTATTCATATTTGTCCTGAACAAATGTTAGACAAACCGTTGACAAGTCGTTCTTTGGTCATTATCTTACGAACAAACGTCCACTTTGTCTAGGACAAATCAAATAGGGAGCTGAACATGTTTTCGAAACTCAAGCGCTGGATCGGTATCGCCGGGCTGGTTTCAGCCGGTGTCCTGCCGGCTACGGCGGCCGGTGATTGTCCGGCCTTGCTCAAGCATGATTTCACCAGCCTCCAGGATGGCAAGCCGATGCCGCTCTGCCATTACGCCGGCAAGGTGATTCTGGTCGTCAATACCGCCAGTTACTGCGGTTTCACGTCGCAATACGATGGGCTGGAAAAGCTCTATGCGCGTCTCAAGGATAAGGGGCTGGTGGTCCTCGGCTTTCCTTCCAACGATTTTGGTGAACAGGAGCCGGGAAGCGAAAAGGAAATTGCCGATTTTTGCCGTCTGACCTATGGCGTCGAGTTTCCGATGGTCGGCAAGACGGTGGTCAAGGGCAAGGCGGCCAATCCCTTCTATCTCAAGTTGGCAGAAGTAACAGGTAGCCGCCCGAAGTGGAATTTCCACAAATACCTGATCAATCGTGACGCCACGCAGGTCGTCGCCTACACCAGCTTTACCAGGCCGGATGACAGTGACCTGCTCAAGAAGATCGACGAATTCCTTGGTAAATAGGAGAGCCGCATGACAGCAAGAAAACGTATCGCCGTGGTTGGTGCCGGCATTTCCGGACTGAGCTGCGCCTGGTTGCTCAGCCGCGACCATGAAGTGACGCTGTTCGAGGCGGGTTCCTATCTCGGCGGTCATACCAACACCGTGGACGTTACGCTGGAGGGCAAGACGCATCCGGTTGATACGGGTTTTCTGGTATTCAACGAAAAGACCTATCCCAACCTGATTGCCATGTTCGATCTGCTCGGTGTCGATAGCGTCGAGACCGAGATGTCCTTCGCCGTCAGCCTCGAGAATCCTGATCTTGAATGGGCGGGCAGCAACCTCGCCACCGTCTTCGGACAAAAGCGCAATCTGTTGCGTCGGCCATTCTGGGCAATGCTCTCCGATATCCTGCGCTTCAACCGGGAAAGCATGGGCTGGCTGGCCTCGCATCCGGACAACCAGCGCAGTCTGCGTGATTTTCTCGAGGCGGGCCGCTATTCCAGCGCTTTTTCCGACTGGTACCTGCTGCCGATGGCGGCGGCCATCTGGTCCTGCCCGACCGGACAGATGCTCGATATGCCGCTCGCCACCTTTATCCGCTTCTGTCAGAACCATGGGTTGCTGCAGGTGTTTGACCGGCCAATGTGGCGGACCGTGAAGGGCGGTGGCCGCGACTACGTGCGGAAAATCGCTGCCCGGCTGGCTGCCAATGAGGCCGATGTCCGGCTCGCCTGTCCGGTCAGCGCCGTCAGTCGGGAGGGCGGTTGGCTGAAGGTGACGCATGCGGCCGGCTGCGATCATTTCGATCATGTGGTGATGGCCTGTCACAGCGATCAGGCCAAGGCCATCCTTGGCTTTACGGCCACCGATGAGCAGCGCGAGGTGCTCTCGGCGATTCGCTATCAGCCCAATCGTGCCGTACTGCACACGGATCGCGCCCTGTTGCCGCGTGACGAAAAGCTCTGGTCGGCCTGGAATTACTTTTCCGGCAATGGTGAACCCGGCGAGCAGCCGGTTGGCGTTTCATACCTGATCAACAAACTACAGCCGCTGCCTTTCAATACGCCAGTTGTCGTGACGCTGAATCCCGCCCGCGAACCGGATCCGGCCAAGGTTTTGGCTGAATTTGATTACGCTCACCCGATTTTCGACGGCCCGGCTATCGCCGCCCAACAGCGCCTGGCCGATGTGCAGGGTGAAAACGGCATCTGGCTAGCCGGTGCATGGGGCAGTTACGGTTTCCACGAGGATGGCCTCAAGTCTGCGCTGCGTGTCGTCAATGGCATGGGAATTAGTGCGCCCTGGCAGGAGCAGCCGGTGCTGGCCTGTCCCGTCATGGAAACAGCCTGAGCCAGCCATGAACCGCCCGCAGCTTTTCCTCGGCCATGTCATGCACCGGCGCCTCCGGCCGGCCGTCAATGCCTTTGTCTATCCGGTCTTCTACATGCAGTTGCCGGTCCGCAATTTGCTGGCCGCCAACTGTGCCATTTTCTCGGTGGACCGCGGCAACCTGCTCAGCTTCCACCAGAAAGATCACGGCCCTCGCGATGGCAGTCCCCTGTTGCCATGGATTCAGGCGCAACTGCGCCAGCGAGGCTTGCCGGACGATGGCGAGATTACCCTGCAATGCTTCCCGCGGCTCTGCGGTTTCGTCTTCAATCCGGTCAGTTTCTGGTACTGCCACAACGCGGATGGGGCCTTGATTGCCGTACTGGCCGAGGTCAACAACACCTTCGGCGGACACCACAGTTACCAGCTGCACAACCCCGATGCGTCACCCCTCAGTGATGGACAGGAGCTGAAGGCGGCCAAGGAATTCCACGTCTCGCCATTCAACGAGATCGAAGGTGGCTACCGTTTCCGCTTTCATCTTGCCCGTCCGGTGCCGTTGGCCCGCATCGACTACGACGACGCCGACGGCGAACTTCTGCTGACCTCCATCTCAGGGAAGCCAAGGGCATGGTCTACCAAGGCCTTGCTCGGAGCCGTCCTGAAAATGCCTTTCCTGACTGCCGGCGTGATCTTCCGCATTCACTGGCAAGCCTTGAAGCTGTGGCTGAAAGGGGTGCCCTTCCGGGGTGCCCATGTTCCTCAACCCCTCCGGGAATCGACAAAATGAACAATGCGATGATTTTTCAGGGCAGCGATAGTCTGGCCCGCGACACTCGACTGGTTTTCGGCCTGCTAGAAAAGCTGCACGGCGGCCTCCTTGAAATTCGCCTGCCGGGCGGTGCCAGCGTCCTGTTCGGGGATGGCGAACACGGGGTCACCATGCAGGTCCATGACGAGGCGATGTTCAGCCAGGTGCTGGCCCGTGGCGACATCGGCCTGGCCGAAGCCTACCTGGATGGACAGTGGGATTCGCCGGATATTACGGGCCTCCTCCGGTTGCTGGCGGCCAATCGCGAGCCGATCAAGAAGGCGGTTTACGGATCGTGGCGCAGCCTGCTTGCGGCTCGCGTGCGGCACTGGATGAACAGTAACAGCCGTAGTGGCAGCAAGCGCAACATCATGGCCCATTACGATCTGGGCAATGCTTTCTACAAATTGTGGCTCGATCCCAGCATGAGCTATTCGTCGGCCGTCTATCGGGACGTAGACGACGGCTCTCTGGAGTCTGGCCAGCACGCCAAATATCGCCGTATTCTCAACTGCCTGAAGGCCTCGCCCGGTCAGCGGGTTCTCGAAATTGGCTGCGGCTGGGGCGGCTTTGCCGAAATGGCCGGGCAGGAAGGCTTGCAGACGACCGGGGTGACCCTGTCACCGGCTCAACTCGTCTGGGCGCAGATGCGTGTACCGCAGGCTGATCTGCGCTTGCAGGACTACCGCGATATTGACGAGCAGTTCGACCACGTCGTTTCCATCGAAATGTTCGAAGCGGTCGGTGAGCGCTGGTGGCCGACCTATTTCAAGACAGTGGCCAAGTCCCTCAAGCCGGAGGGGCGGGCGGTTATCCAGAGCATCACCATTCGCGATGACATCTTCCCGGAATACCGGCGCAGCACCGACTTCATCCAACAGTACATTTTCCCCGGCGGCATGCTGCCGTCGCGCGCCGCTTTCCGCAGCGCGGCGGCCAAGCAGGGGCTGATCGTGCGCAACGAATATGCCTTTGGCCACGACTACGCCAGAACGCTGGCTGAATGGCGGCAAGCCTTTGAGGCCAACTGGCCGGAAATCCGCAAGCTCGGTTTTGACGAGCCCTTCCGCCGTCTCTGGCGGATGTATCTGTGTTACTGCGAGGCCGGCTTCCTGGCCGGAAATATCGATGTCGTCCAGTTTGAACTCAGCCACGCTTAAGCGCCGCCGACTTCTGCTGGCGATGGGGGCAGCCCCGTTCGCCGCATTTGCCAGCAGCGACCCGACAGCCGGCCTGAAACGCTGGGGCAATGGCGAGTTTCGTCGCTTCGGCTTTCTCGTCTACGAAGCCACGCTGTGGGCTGGTGATGATCCCCAGCGGCCGCCCCTTGCCTTGCGTCTTGACTACAAGCGCAACATAGCCGGGTTCGCCATTGTCGAGGCCAGCGTCAAGGAAATGCGGGCGCTGGGTGCCGACGAGGCCAGCCTCAAGCGCTGGGGAGAGGCGATGGCCCGGCTCTTTCCCGACGTCAAGCCGGGGGACTGCATCGTCGGTCAATACGAGCCGGAGGTAGCGCGGTTCTATTTCAATGACCGGCTGCTTGGGCGTGTCGAAGATCCAGGATTTGCCCGGGCCTTCTTTGGCATCTGGCTGGATGCGAGGACGAGTGCGCCGGAATTGCGGGCGGCATTGTTGAGGCGGGGTGTGTGATGGGTTTTGTTGCTTTCCCTGTTGGGGTAGCCTTCTTCATTGCCTGCCTTTTTCTTGGCGAAGCGAGAAGAATGTGCGCCCGCCCGCAAGGCGGAATCCCAAGCCCATTCAGCCTGCGCTGTCTCAATCGCCAACCGAGCAGTTTTCGGGCGCAGCCATGACGAACGGCCGTATCCTCGCCTACGGGCTGCTCGGCCTCCCGCTGGCTTTCGCCGCCCTGCCGATCTACGTGCACGTTCCCCGTTACTACGCCGAAGCCGCCGGCATGGAATTAGCCCTGCTCGGCGTTATTCTGCTTGGTGCCCGCCTGCTTGATGCCGGCATAGATCCTTGGCTGGGCTGGCTGGCCGACCGTGTCTCACGCCCGCGCATGGTGGCCATCGCCTTGCTGCCATTTGCCATTGGCTTCGTTGCGCTGCTCAACCCGCCGGATGCCGACGCTGCTGCGTGGCTACTTGGTTCGCTGGCGCTGACCTATCTCGGTTTCTCGGCCGCCAGTGTCGCCTACCAGGCGTGGGTGGCGGACATTGGTCTGGATTCTCTCCTTCGAACCCGGCTGACCGCAGCAAGGGAGGGCTTTGGCCTGCTCGGCGTTGTACTCGCTGCAGCGCTGCCAACGCTATTGGCGACAAACCTGAGCGACGGTATCGCCCGCTTGAGTTGGGTGCTGCCGCCCTTGTTGCTGATTGCCGCGGTGATTACCTTCAGTCGTGTCGGTATCGGTCAGCCTGTGCTGGCCGCCAATCAACCCCTGTGGCTCAGTCTGCGCGGCGTTTTTGCCGATACGGCCTTTCGCCGCTTGCTGATGGTATTCATCGCCAACGGTATCGCTGCTGCCCTGCCGGCTACCTTGTTCCTGTTTT
This sequence comes from Dechloromonas sp. HYN0024, assembly GCF_003441615.1. NCBI lineage: Bacteria > Pseudomonadati > Pseudomonadota > Betaproteobacteria > Rhodocyclales > Azonexaceae > Dechloromonas > Dechloromonas sp. HYN0024. The sequence goes on from NZ_CP031842.1 coordinate 1,028,534, forward strand.
TCGTGGCCGATGTGCTGCAGGCCGAGGCAGCCAGCGGACCGTTGCTGGCCCTGTATTTCGTCGCCGGGGCAGCGTCGCTGCCGCTCTGGGTGATGCTTTCGGCAAGGTATGGCCGGGTCTTTTCGTGGTTGCTGGCGATGGGCGTGGCGATGGTCGCCTTTGCCGGTGCCAGCCTGCTTGGTAGCGGCGATGTCTGGCTGTTTGCGGCCATCTGCGTCGCCTCCGGTCTGGCGCTGGGGGCTGATCTCGCACTGCCGGCAGCCATTGCGGCCGATCTCGGCGAACGTCAGGGGCAGGCCGGGGCTTGCTTCGGCGTCTGGAATTTTGTTGCCAAGCTCAACCTGGCGCTTGCCGCCGGGCTTTCACTACCGCTGCTCGGTGCGCTTGGCTATGTGCCGGGTGGTAGCGCCGGCTTGCCCGCCCTGACCTTCGCCTATGCGCTGTTGCCGCTCGCCTTCAAGGCGCTCGCTGCTGCCTTGCTCTGGCGCTGGCGCCATTCTCTGGAGATCTGATCATGAAACTTTTGCTGGCTGCTGCGTTGACGTTGGGACTCTCCGGCTGTGCCTCGACCGGGGTTGAACAATACCGGGCCGAACAGCCCGTTCTCGACCTGAAGACCTACCTGAACGGGACACTCGATGCCTGGGGAATTTTCCAGGGGCGCTCCGGCGAAGTGAAGAAGCGTTTCCACGTTGTCATCGACGCGCGATGGACAGGGAATACCGGTGTGCTCGATGAAAACTTCAAGTGGTCCGATGGCACGACCTCGCGCCGGGTGTGGACGTTGACCCGACAGGCTGACGGCAGCTTCCGTGGCCGGGCTGACGATGTGGTCGGCGAGGCGATTGGCGAGGTTTCCGGCAATGCGCTGCGCTGGCGTTACGTGCTGGCCTTGCCGGTAGATGGCAAGGTCTACAACGTCGACTTCGACGACTGGATGTTCCTGATGGACGACAAGGTGATGATCAACCGCTCGTATATGTCGAAATTGGGCTTCAATCTGGGCGAAGTGACGCTGACCTTCGTCAAGCGATGAACCCGACAATCACCGACTGGCGGGGTAAGCGGGTCTGGCTGGTTGGTGCCTCGAGCGGTATCGGGGCCGCCATCGCCCACGAACTGGCCGGGCGCGGCGCGCAGCTGGCGCTATCGGCGCGCCGCCTGGACAAGCTGGCCGGCCTCGGTATTGCCGATGCCTTGCTGCTGCCCTGCGATGCGACCGATCTCGCCAGTCTGACCGAAGCGCGGCGGGCCGTGCTGGAAGTCTGGGGGGGCGTCGATCTGGTGGTCTATCTGGCCGGCGATTACGTCCCGATGCGGGCCGATGATTTTGATCTGGCTCTCGCCGAGCATGTCCTTGCCGTCAATTTCAACGGGGCCATGCGTCTCGCCGCAACGGTGCTTCCCGACCTCAAGGCAGGTGGCGGCATTGCCTTCGTCGCCAGTGTCGCCGGCTATCGTGGCCTCCCCAAGGCGTTGTGTTACGGGCCGGGCAAGGCAGCGCTGATTCATTTTGCTGAAGTGCTGCATCTCGATCTGCATCCCAAAGGCATTGGTGTCTGGGTGATCAACCCCGGTTTTGTGGCGACGCCACTGACGGCAAAAAATGACTTTCAGATGCCGGCCTTGCTGACCCCCGAACAGGCAGCGATTGCTGCGGTCGAAGGGTTTGAGTCAGGAAGTTTTGAAATCCATTTTCCGAAGCGATTTACCCGCCTCATGAAGCTCTTCGCGGTTCTCCCCTACCGCTGGTATTTTCCCCTGATTCGCCGTTTTACCGGAGGCTGACATGACCCTCGACGAATTGATCGTCTTCTACAACGAGTTTTCGCCGGCCAGCGTCGCGCGCTTTCCCGAGTTCTACAGCGACAATGCTTATTTCAAGGACCCGTTCAACGAGGTACGCGGTCTGCCAGCCATTCAGCGGATATTCACCCATATGTTCGGCCAGGTTGCCGAGCCGCGTTTTGTCGTGACCGAAAAGATCGCTGATGAAAACGGTGCAATGCTGGTCTGGGAGTTCTATTACCGGGTTCGCCTGTGGGGGAAGGGCGAGGCGCAGGTCATGCGCGGGGTTTCGCACCTCCGGTTCGATGCCGAGGGCAAGGTGAATTACCACCGCGACTATTGGGATGCCGCCGAAGAACTGTACATGAAGCTGCCGGCTATCGGATCCCTGATGCGGGGCTTGCGGCGCATGCTGACGGCTTGATTTTCAGCGACCGCCAATGGAAAAGGCCCGCATTTCTGCGGGCCTTCTTGTTTCAGCGCGGGGCTGAATAATTACTTGCTGGACTTCTTGACAGCCTTGGTCGTGGCGCTGGTAGCGGCAGCAACGTTGGACTGGGCCATGTCGGTCACTTGCTTGGCGGTCTTGCGCATGTTGTCGAAAGCAGAGTTGGCGGCAGCGATGGCGCTCTGGACAGCAGCGACAGCGACGTCAGAACCGGCCGGGGCAGACTTGGCAGCCTTTTCGAGCATGGCAGCAACGTTCTTCTGGAAGTCGCCGAACTGGGCTTCAACCATCTTGGCCAGTTGTTCCTGGGTTTCGGTCGAGATTTCGTAGACCGACTTGGAGTAGGCAACAGCCTTGTCAACGTTCGGCTGGGCCAGCGAAGCCTGGATCTTCAGGGCTTCCTGCGGGTCCTTGGCAGCCATCAGGGCCTTGGCGCTGGAGGCGGAATCTTCGAGGACCGAGCGGGCGGTATCGAGGTTCAGGGTGGCGATGCGCTCGGCAGAAGCCAGGGCGGTGTTGGCAACGGACAGCAGGGAATCGACAGCAGCCTTGTTGGCGGCGGCGAATTGCTCGGGATTGATAGACATCGAAGGCTCCTTGATTAAGAAATAAATTTAGTGCGACGGAGTGATTGTAGCAGTGTTTTTACCAAAATGCTGCACTGCAGCAATATATTTTATGATCTACTTCAATCGGTTAGCTGGGTTATTCATAATCACCCGTTTATGTATATGCACATATTCAAGCGCTGTCGAAGTCGATATGTGACCCGCGAAACAGCCGAAAACGTTTCAGCCATCATCATTTCAGCGAGTTCTTGCAGGCCTGTTTCAGGGGCGAGAAAAACTGCCGGGTAGGAGTGATCCAAGGCATTTTTGTTGTTGCATTTACAACAAAACAGACTGCCGGGCATGATTCGCATGCCCCGGTTTTGTGCCTGCTGCCTGCCGGCCGGGATGTATTCCGGTGGGTGATAGAATCCGCCCGTCTCAGCGCAAGCAATTCTTTCTGATCGGACCTCATGCATTTCGACATCATCGTCATTGGCGCCGGCGCGGCCGGCATGATGTGTGCGGCCCAGGCCGGGGCGCGTGGTCGGCGCGTCCTGCTCATTGATCACGCCGACACACTCGGCGAGCGCATCCGCATCTCCGGGGGCGGGCGCTGCAATTTCACCAATCGCACGGTGAGTGCCGACAATTACCTGTCACAGAACCCGCATTTCTGCCGCTCGGCCCTGGCCCGTTTCACGCAGTTCGATTTCATCGCCATGATGGAAAAGCGGCGAATCGCCTATCACGAGCGTGAACATGGTCAGTTGTTCTGCGACGAATCGGCCCAACAGATCATCGACATGCTGCGCGATGCCGGTGATGACGTTGGTGTCCAGTGGGCTTTTCCCTGCGCCGTGCATAACATTGCGCCGCATCCGGGTGAGGCGGTGAAGCGCTATACCGTCGATACCGACAACGGCCGCTTTTCCTGCCAGTCGCTGGTGGTAGCCACTGGCGGCCTGGCCATCCCTAAAATTGGGGCCAGCCCCTTCGGTTACCGTTTGGCCGAACAATTCGGCATCCCTGTCATCCCGCCCAAGCCGGCCCTGGTGCCACTGGCGCTGGCACCCGAGGTGCTCGAACCGATGAAGCCACTGGCCGGGGCCACCCTCGATGCCGTCGCCCGGTTTGCTACAGCGCAGTTCCGCGAAAATGTATTGATCACCCACCGTGGCCTCTCCGGCCCGGCCATCCTGCAGATTTCCAGCTACTGGCAAATGCAGGAATACCGGAGCGGGAAAAAGCAGCCGGTGGAAATCGACCTGCTGCCCGGTCTCGATGCCGCTGCCTGGCTGGAAGAGCACCGGCAGGGCAGGGTCCATCTGCCTAACCTGCTGGCCGAGCATCTTCCCCGGCGTTTCGCCCACGAATGGTGCGCCCTGCTCGGTGGTGAAAAGCTGGTTTCCCGGCCGATCGGTGAACTTGGCCGGCGCGACCTTGAGCTGATCGCCTCACGGCTCAATGCCTGGCCGCTCATGCCGGCCGGTACGCTCGGTTTCGCCAAGGCCGAAGTGACGCTGGGAGGCGTGTCGACCGATGCCTTGTCATCGAAGACGATGGAAGCGAAGGCAATGGCGGGCCTGTACTTCATTGGCGAAGTGGTCGACGTCACCGGGTGGCTGGGCGGCTACAACTTTCAGTGGGCCTGGTCGTCGGGTTGGGTCGCAGGGCAGTTTGCCTGAGCGTTGAGCAGGTCGATCCGAGCGACGCCTGGTCGCTTGTCCGCTTTTTCCACTCAGTTCAGTCTTGCAAAGCATGCAGGCGCGAGCCGACGGCAGGTCTCAGTATTGGTTTTCCAGTGCTTTGTAAAAGTCGATAAATTCGATATAGAAAAAATACATATTGCGTATTTTGTCATTTTTGGAATAGCATCGATCATGTTCGAAGAGTCGGCCAAATTTGATGACGATGCCCATCGAAGCTCCCCCTGCTAGTGCTGCTCATCTGGCCAGCTTGTGGCGCATTGCCTGCGTCTTCATTTTTGCCATCGGGGTGCAACTATCCTTGCAGCTTTATGAAAGCTACGTGCGGATTGATGCCCTCGAACGAGCCGAGTTAGCCAATAGAGTCAGGGTCATCGGTGACAATCTCGGCGACAGAATTGATGCCATCCACAAGACACTGGGCGATCTTCGGGAAATCTCCGGGCCTGGTTCACGGGGTTTGGATAGTCCGACTGCATCACGGTATCTTGAGGTACTTGGGAAAGCGTTGGCCGGGGTCCGTACCCTGACGGTTCTCGATGCTCACGGCGTGGTTATTGCCAGTAACCGGAAAGAGCTGATCGGTGCTGATTTTTCCGAGCGGGAGTATTTCATCGTTGCCCGTCAGGGGCTTGACCCCGCCAAACTATACGTCTCCCGGCCATTCAAGACCTCATTGGGGGTCTTTGCGATCAACATGCTCCGGGTGCGCTTGGATGCCAAGGGGGAGTTTTCCGGGATTGTTTCCGTAACCCTGGATCCCAAATACTTTCGAACACTCCTTGAATCGGTTCGCTATCAGCCGGATATGTGGACGGCGCTAGGGCACGGTGACGGCGTTCAATTCATGTTGTCACCGGATCGTGAAGGCATGTCCGGAATGGACCTGGCCAGACCTGGTTCTTTATTCAGCCGACATATGGCCAGTGGCCAAAGCGAAACGGTAATGACGGGTACCGCGCTGGCGACGGGCGAAAATCGCATCGTGGCCCAGCGCACGGTGAGGCCGGAATCGGTGCCGATGGACAAGCCGCTGGTGGTTGCTGCGAGCCGCGATCTTTCTTTGGTCTTCAGTCAGTGGCGCGGCGATCTATACCTGCAATGCGGCCTGTTTTCGCTATTCGCCCTGTCGATGCTTGGCGGACTCTGGTTCTATCAGCGTCGTCAGGCGGCTTACTACGAACTGTTGGCAATCCGGAAGCAGGACATGGAGCGAGCCGATGCGGCGCTCAAAGAAGCACAGTCGATCGGCAGGTTCGGCAGTTATGTTCTGGATGTCGCTGCCGGTCGGTGGACCAGTTCAGCCGTGCTTGATCGGTTATTTGGTATCGACGACGCCTATGAGCGCAGCGTCAAAGGTTGGGAGGCGCTGGTGCATCCCGATGATCGGCAGATGATGTCGAGCTACTTTCAGAACGACGTACTTCAGCAACGTCAGGAGTTCGTCCGCGAGTACCGGATCGTTCGTCCGTCGGACGGGGCCGAGCGCTGGATGCTGGGAATTGGACGGCTCGAGTACGGTGCGGATCACGCACCAGTCTTCATGAAGGGGACAATTCAGGACATTACCGACAAGAAACTGACGGAAATCGCCTTGCGAAAACTGTCGCTGGTGGTCGAGCAAAGTCCGGAGTCGGTAATGATCACCGATCTCGATGGCCGCATTGAGTATGTCAATGATTCCTTTGTCGAGGCGAGTGGCTACGCCAGAGAGGAAGTCATCGGTAAAACGCCGCGTTTCCTGCAGTCTGGATTGACCCCCCAGTCCACCTATAACGCGCTTTGGGCAACCGTGAAAAGCGGTCGGATTTGGGCGGGAGAGTTCATCAACAGACGAAAAAATGGCGAGTTGTATTACGAGCACGTGCTCATCTCGGCGATCCAGCAGGAAAACGGTTCCGTTACCAACTATGTCGCGGTGAAGCAGGACATCACCGAGATCAAACGGATGGCTGAAGAACTGGATCAGCATCGCCAGCATCTTGAGGAGCTGGTCGCCAAGCGTACACACGAACTGGAAATCACCAAGGAGGCAGCCGAATCGGCGAGCCGCGCGAAAAGTACGTTCCTGGCCAATATGAGCCATGAGATTCGCACGCCGATGAACGCGATTATCGGGCTGACGCACATGCTGCGGCGGAAAATGACGCTGCCGGAGAACCTCGATAAGCTCAACAAGATTTCAGGCGCGGCTGACCATCTCCTTGGGGTCATCAACGATATTCTGGATATTTCCAAGATTGAGGCCGACAAGCTGGTGCTTGAACAAGGCACGTTCAATCTGTATCAACTGCTCAATCGTGTTTCGTCGATGGTCATTGACCGCGTTCATGCCAAGGGGCTCGAGCTGATTATCGATGCCAGTCCGGATCTGGGGATGGTGCTCGGCGATGAAACCCGCCTGGGACAGTCACTCATCAACTATCTCGGCAACGCCATCAAGTTTACCGAGCGTGGCTCGATCATTTTGCGGGCGAAGATAATCAACGAAAGCCCGGAGGCGTTGACCGTCCGTTTTGAGGTTCAGGATACCGGGATAGGTATTCCAGCCGATCACCTGCCCCGCCTTTTTACCGCTTTTGAGCAGGGTGACTCGTCACGAACCCGGCAATATGGCGGCACCGGGCTTGGTTTGGCTATTACCCGGCGGCTGGCAAAACTGATGGGTGGGGAAGTGGGTGCTGAGAGCACGCAGGGCAGTGGCAGCCTGTTCTGGATGTCGTCGAAACTGGGGCGGCTTCCCGGCGAAAAATCGAACTTTGTCATACCGGTCTTGAGTGGCTATCGGGCCTTGGTCGTCGACGATAATCCATTGACCCTTCTGGTCCAGAGCCAGTTATTGCGGAAGGTCGGGCTGGAGTGCGATGGCGCATCTTCCGGCGCGGCTGCCTTGGCCGCCATCCGCTCAGCGGATGATGCCGGTCAGCCTTATGGTCTGGTGACGATAGATTTGAACATGCCTGACATGAATGGCTTCGAAACCTTGTCAAATCTGCGATCGCTCGCCCTGCAGCATGCGCCGATGGCGGTGCTGATCACCGCCAGTGGTGATGCCGGCATTATTGAAGATGCGCATCTGGCCGGTTTTGCGGATGTCCTGATCAAGCCGCTTTCAATGACCGTCCTGCAGACGTGCCTGACCCAGCATCTGGACGAGATTGCGCCAAATCATCAGCGTGTCGTGGTGCTTCCGGCAGAGGTGCCTTTGGCCGATGGTGCGCTGAATGCCCTGCGAACCCGATTTGGCGATGCCCGGATTCTCATTGTCGAAGATGAGCCGATTAATCAGGAAGTGATCAGGATGTATTTTGAAGAAGTGGGCTGGCATATCGATGTAGCCAATGATGGCAGCGAGGCACTTGGCCTTTGCTCGACCAACGACTACGACCTGATCCTGATGGACATGCAGATGCCGGTCATGGATGGACTTGAAGCAACTCGGCAAATACGTAAGCTCCCGAAGGGGGCAGAGGTTCCCATTGTGGCGATGACCGCCAATGTCTTTACGGAAGACCGGAGGAATTGTCTGGAGGCAGGCATGAACGATTTCATCACCAAGCCAGTATCACCCGAGCTGTTATATGAAACCTTGTTGATGTGGTTGGAAAAGACGTCGAACCTTTAGCCATCTGGCAATGTCATCGAAAAACCAGGGATCAGGTTCAAGTTGGACTCTGTCGATCTAGCAACAGATAGTCGGGTCCTGAGAGCGGCAGTTTTACGATAAAACGATAATACGTGAGGCGTTGCAAAGCACTCCATGGACGAGACAAACAATTTTGAGGATCGGTTAAGGCAGGAGCAACGCCAGCTTGAGACCATTTTTTCGCAGGCCTCGCTGGGTTTGTGCCTGACCCGCAATCGTCAGATCATGCGGTGCAACCCCGCGATGGAAGCCATGTTCGGCTTTGCCTCGGGTGGGCTGGCGGGATTTCCCAGTGTCGCGTTATTCGAGTCACAGCACGATTACCAAGCGTTTGCCGATACCGTGCGGCCGTTGCTGGAAGCCGGGCGCTCGGTCAGCCAGGTATGGACCTTCCGTCACAGCACCGGACGCAAGCTGATCTGCAAGGTCAGTGCCAATGCCGTGAATCCCTCGCCTCAGGACGAAGGTACAGTCTGGTTTTTTGAGGACATCACTCAGGAGGAGGGACAGGCCGAGGCGCTTGCCCAAACGCTGCTTGAGTTTGAAGCGATCATGGCCAATGCGCCGGTGGCCATCCTGTTTACCCGCGACCGGTGCATTACCCGATGCAATACCCAGTGCTGCACCATGTTTGGGCGCACGGAAGCCGAGATGGTTGGTCTGCCCGGACGCGCCTTGTTTGCCTCGAACGAAGATTACGAGGCCTTGGGGCGCATTGCCGGGCCCCTGCTCGCGTCAGGGCAGTCGGTGATCCATGAAATGATCATGGCGCGTCAGGATGGTTCAAGCTTCTGGGCCCAACTGATCGCTTATGTGCTGGATCCAGCCGATACCGCCAAGGGGACAATCTGGCTGGTCTCGGATCGCAGCGATGCCCGTATTCAGGAACAAGCCATCCGCGAGGCCTTGATGGAAAATCAGGCCATTCTGGATAGCGCGCTGATCGGCATCGTCTATCTCAAGGACCGGGTAATCCAGCGCTGCAATCCCTACGTCGAACGTATTTTCGGCTATGCCCCGGGGACCATGACCGGCTCGACGACGCGTGACTGGTATCTGTCGCAGGAAGAGTATGACGCCGTCGCCACCGAAGTTTATCCAGCGATCGCCAAGGGGGCGACGCATGCACGCGAGCAGCGACTGCGCCGCAAGAACGGGGATGCTTTCTGGTGTCGCATCGTCGGACGTGTTTTTGACAAGAGCAACCCGCTGGTCGGTGGATCGATCTGGGTTATTGAAGATACCACCGAGCGGCATGCGGCCCAGGAGGCGCTGATTGGTGCCACGGCGCTAATGCAGGCGGTGTTCAATAGCGCCAATGTATCGATTATCGCGACCGATCCGGCCGGCGTGATTACCCTGATGAATGCAACGGCCGAGCGCTGGCTGGGCTATTCTGCCGATGCGTTGATCATGAAGCAGACGCCGGGCATCATGCATGACCGCGACGAGGTGGTCGCCTACGCCGCACAGTTGTCCGAGGAGTTGGGCAAGCCCATCGCGCCGGGATTTGACGTTTTCGTGGCGCGGGCACAACTGCAAGGGAGCGACGAGCGGGAATGGACCTATATCGCTCAGGATGGTCGCCGTTTTCCCATCCACCTGAGCGTCACGGCACTGCGGGATTTTGAGGGAGAGATCACGGGCTATATCGGTGTCGGGATCGATATTACCGATCGCCGGCGGGCCGATGAAGCCGTGCAGCGTGCCCAGGAGGAACTGGAAGCGCATGTGGCGCTGAGGACGGCAGAGCTGGCAGAGGCGAATGTTCGTCTGCAGCAGGAGATTGTCGAGCATCAGCAGGCCCAGGAAGCGATCCACCAGATGGCCCACTATGATGCGCTGACCGGCTTGCCCAATCGCAACCTGTTGCATGACCGTATTGCCCAGGCGCTGTCGCAGGCAAAGCGCAAAAAAGAGAAAGTCGGCATCCTGTTCGTCGATCTGGACCACTTCAAGACGATCAACGATTCGCTCGGGCATCAGGTTGGCGACCTGTTGCTGGCGCAGGTCGCCCAGCGCATGTCTTACGTTCTGCGCACGACAGATACACTGGCCCGCCTCGGTGGCGACGAATTTCTGCTGCTGGTGCCCTCGATCGAATCGGAAAGCGATCTCGTCACCATTGCCGAGAAGTTGATTGAGGTCCTGATCCAGCCGATTCCGGTACAATGCCATTCATTGCACATCACGCCCAGTATTGGCATCTGCCATTTTCCCCAAGATGGTGAAGACAGCGAGACACTGATGCGCAATGCCGATACGGCGATGTACCACGCCAAGGCACAGGGCCGAAACGGTTATCAGTTCTTTGCCAGCCACATGAATGCCGAAGTTGATGATCGTTTCCGCATGGAGTCCCAGTTGCGCTATGCCATCAGCCGGGACGAGTTGAGTATTCACTATCAGCCGCTGATAGATGCCGCGACACAGCGGATTCACGGTGCCGAAGCCCTGTTGCGCTGGAACTCCCGGGTGCTCGGATCGGTTTCGCCGGCCCGCTTCATTCCGGCCGCGGAGGATAGCGGGAGTATCGTCCTGATCGGGGCCTGGGTGCTGGAACAGGCGTGCCGCCAGCTCAAGGCATGGCATGCCCTGGGCCATGATCATCTGGTGCTGGCGGTCAATCTGTCGCCCCGGCAATTCAGGCAGACTGATCTGGTATCGATGATCACCCGCATTCTCAAGGAAACCGGTCTGCCACCAGCCTCGCTGGAACTGGAAATTACCGAGTCATCACTGATGCACAATGTGTCTGAGGTGATTGCCAAGCTGCAGCAACTGGTCGGCCTGGGTGTGCGGCTGGCCATCGACGATTTTGGTACGGGCTATTCAAGCCTGGCTTACCTGAAGAACTTTCCCGTCCATAAACTGAAAATTGACCAGTCGTTTGTGCGGGACCTGACATCCGGTGAGCAGAGTGTCGGTATCGTACGAACCATCATCTCGCTGGCGCAAAACCTGCGTCTGGATGTGCTGGCGGAAGGTGTCGAAACAGCCGAGCAGCACCGTCAACTGGTGGACCTGGGATGCCAGTATCTGCAAGGCTATCTGTTTGCCCGTCCGATGCCCGCCGCTGACCTATTGCTCGCCCTGCAGGCGGAAAAGGATAAAGACGCGGCTGGGTAGGGCGATTCATCGCCGGGGGGAAAGCCACGTGCCGGCAGCCGCCCTACCTCAACCCGTCTGGTCAGAAACTCAGCACTTCCCCAGCATGGCCAGTGCCACCGCTTCGGCCACCTTGATGCCATCCACCCCGGCCGAGAGAATTCCGCCCGCGTAGCCAGCACCTTCACCCGCCGGATAGAGGCCGCGCGTGTTGATACTCTGGAAGTCGTTGCCACGCTTGATGCGGATCGGTGACGAGGTGCGCGTCTCGACGCCGGTCAAGACGGCATCGGCCATGGCGAAGCCGCGGATCTGCTTGTCGAAGGCGGGAATCGCTTCACGCAGCGCGTCGATGACATAGGCCGGGGCGCAGCTGGCAAGGTCGGTCATGTGTACGCCGGGCTGGTAGGACGGGTCGACTTCGCCCAGCGCAGTCGATGGCCGGCCGGCGAGAAAATCGCCGACGCGCTGGGCGGGGGCGGCGTAGTTGCTGCCGCCGGCGACAAAGGCAGCCGATTCCCAGTGGCGCTGAAAATCGATACCGGCCAGCGGATTGCTTTTGTAGTCGCCCGGGAAATCCTCGGGATTGACGTTCACCACCAGTGCTGCATTGGCGTTGCGCTCGGCGCGTGAGTACTGGCTCATGCCATTGGTCACGACGCGGCCTTCCTCCGAGGTGGCGGCAACCACCTGGCCGCCGGGACACATGCAAAAGCTGTAGGCGGCGCGGCCGTTGGCGCAGTGATGAACCAGCTTGTAGTCGGCGGCGCCGAGAATTTCGTTGCCCGCGCTGGGCCCGAACCGGGCGTGGTCGATCATGGCTTGCGGGTGTTCGATGCGGAAGCCGATGGAGAAGGGCTTGGCTTCGATGTAAACGCCTTGCTCGTAAAGTGTCTGGAAGGTATCGCGGGCGCTGTGGCCGATGGCCAGGACGACATGCTCGGTGGCGATGGTTTGACCATCGGCGAGAACGACGCCACGCACCTGATGATTGTCGATGACCAGTCGCTCGACTTTGCTGCCAAAGCGGATTTCGCCGCCCAGATCGGTGATCGTGGCGCGCATGTTCTCGACCATCTTGACCAGCCGGAAAGTGCCGATGTGCGGCTTGCTGACATACATGATCTCTTCCGGCGCACCGGCTTTGACGAATTCTTCAAGCACCTTGCGGCCGTGGTGCTGCGGGTCCTTGATCTGGCTGTAGAGCTTGCCATCCGAGAAAGTACCGGCCCCGCCTTCGCCGAACTGGACGTTCGATTCCGGGTTGAGCTTGTTCTTGCGCCACAGGCCCCAGGTGTCCTTGGTCCGCTCGCGCACGGCTTTGCCGCGTTCAAGAATGATCGGCCGGAAGCCCATCTGGGCGAGGATCAGGCCGGCCAGCAGACCGCAGGGCCCGGTGCCGATGACGACCGGGCGGCTGCCTTCATTGCTCTGGGCGTGGGCGACATATTTGTAATCGGTGTCGGGCTTCGGGCCGATATGGTGATCAGCGGCAAATTTTTTGAGTAGCGCCGCCTCGTCGCGGACGGCAAAGTCGAGCGTGTAGATCAGCGTGATGGCCGATTTTTTCCGCGCATCGTAGCTGCGGCGAAAAATGGTGAACGCGATCAGCTCACTATCGGCGATGCCCAGGCGCTGGCACAGGGCAGGGCGCAGCGCATCGGCGGCGTGGTCGAGCGGGAGCTTCAGTTCGGTCAGTCTCAGCATGCGAATATTCCGGTGATCTCAGCGTTCCTTGAACTGCTTGTGGCAGGTCTTGCAGGCCTCATGAACCTTGTCGTAGGCCATTGCCACCTGCGCCTTGTCCTTGCTCTGGGCGGCGGCGAGCAGGGCATCGGTGGCGGTGATGAAGGCCTGCTTGTCTTTGGTGAATGCTTCCGGCTGTTGCCAGACATCGGCGGTCGCCTTGGACGGCGGATAGTGCGTGTCAGGCGCGAAATGCGACCACGGCGCATCGCGTTTTTCCACGAGCTTTTCGGCCAGCGGCAGGAATTTGTCGGCGTCGTAGCGATCCTTGCGCAGCATGACGCCCATCGGCTCGAAAGCCTTGACGATTTCCTTGAAGGCCATTTGCCGCTGCTTGACGGGCTGCCCTGGCCGGGTGTCCTCGACCTCTCCGCAGCTACTCAGCAAGAGGGCGGTGATCAGCAAAAAAAGGCGAAATATCAAGGACTGAGGCATGGCAGGCGATCAATGGCAGGGTGGTACCCGAAAGGCCGAATTATACGGGCTGCGGGATGGCGATGCTGCATGGCGCAAATCGGCAGGTGCGCAAGCGAAGGCTGGTTTCGACCGATTTCGACGAAAAGCGCCGTCAATGTTGAAGTCGGTATATTTGTTTTTGTTGTTGAATTCTTGACGCGCCGTGTGACCGCGTTTACGCTGTCCGGGTGTACTCTGAATTATTCCAATTGCAATTCCCATGACCGGGTCACTCAAGTCTCTTGTTCTTGCCGCTGCCAGGGAGCTTTTCCTGTCGCGAGGCTATGACGCGGTTGGCATGCGCGATATTGCACGCGCCGTGGATCGCGAGCCAATCCAGATCTATCGGCTCAAGCTGGCCAAGGCCGATATCCTGGCTGAACTGATCATTGAACTGAATGCCGAGGAGATCGGGCAGGTTCCCGACATGCTCGCCAAAGTCAGCGGCGACAGCCTGTTCGACAAGGTTTGTGGCTATTTTCTCGAACTCTACCGTCTCGATATCCAGTATCTGCCTATTCGCTCGGTGGGCGCAGCCTATGGCTGGATGTGGGATAGCCGCTACGAGCAGATGATCATCGAGCAGGTGCTGCAACTGCTGCAGCCGTTAGCCGGCTGGATGGCCGACGCCGGGTTGCGTGATATCGAGGCGCGCGCCTATGGCATCTGGTCGGTCTATTACGTCGGCTTCCGCCGGGCCGCCATTCACGGTGGCAGTGCCGAGGATTGCATTGCCGAAATCCGCCCGACGCTGGCCATCCTGCTGGGCGGGACGGCCCCTGTCATTGCCCCGGGTGCTCCGTAGAAAGGAGGGGCATCATGAATTTTCCCAACCTGTCCGGCCGCCTTGGCGGCGTCATGCTGGGGCTGCTGCTCGTCACGGGATGCGTCACGACACGCTATGAATACATGGCGCCGCACACCGAGCAGGGGCGTTATTGCGCCACCCAGTGTGCCAGTATCAAGGAGGCCTGCCAGTCCAATGAAATCAGCCGGGCCCAGGCCGAGCAATACAACTGCCAGCAACGCAGCGAATACCGGTACCACGACTGCCTGCACCACGCCCGTAGCGAGGATGAGGCCAAGAGGTGCTTCCGTCCGGCTTGCTGGAACAACCCCAACACCTGGCGCTGCGACGAGAACTACCGTCAGTGCTTTGTCGGCTGTGGCGGAACTGTGCGCACGATCAAGGAAGAATAGGGGAGTGCATCATGAAGAAAGTCTCGCTGATTGCCTTGTTGCTCGTCAGTTCGTTCGCCCAGGCTGCCGGTCTCGAGTATTACAAGGAAGGGGCCATCTGCGACCGGAAGTCGGGATTCTGTGCCGACTTCATGGGCGTCTCGGTGGCGCTGACCAAGATGTATCTGGGCGACAAGGCTGAGCAGAAGCTGATGGCCGAGATCAACAAGGTCGGGCTCCAGGACTTCGATGCGACGACCTTCACCATGCGCGGCGGCCTTAATTGCGACACCAAGGTGAAAACCTGCTGGACCAATCGCTACGACAAGAAGGTTGACGTCAGGGCGACCCAAACCCTGTTCGGCAAATAGCTTTTTCGACCCCCGCATTCCATCGGGAGTGCTCGCGCAGCCGATATCGTAACCCTTGCCCACGGCTACGACATCGGGTTGCCGATTCAGTGTGCCCCTGAGATCGCTCGTCGGCTGGCTGGCGAAAATATCGCTGTCTATCAGGTCGTACGCCATGCCCGGACGCATGCCGTCTGGGCCTAAGGGCTAACCGCTCAGGCCCGGCGATCCGGTCCCGGGCGCGGTCGGCGGCGGCGATCCGGCCGGGCGTTGTCGCGCACCCCGCGTCCCCGCATGAGCAGGGCCGGCACCAGGATCAGAAAAAACAGGATGAGGGCCGCATGCAGCAGGTAATTGTCGAGAAATTCTTGCAACAATGGATGCTCCGTTCGGTTGGGCTGATGTCAGGCGACTAGAAGCCGGCTTCTCGCCAGATCAGTGTGAGCGCCGAGCGCAGGAAACGCAATCCCGGTGCCTCCCAGTCACCTCTGATCACCACGGTACCTCTCCAGCTGCCGTTGGCCAGGGCATCAGGACGGGCATCGGCGGTCAGGACGACACGATAGGTGGCCCGTTCGGGAATATGTTGCCCGTTTTTCTCACGGGTCGTCACCGAACCTCCGGCTGGCGAAGCCAACAGGCCATCCGGTAATACCCGCGTGGCATCGCCATCGACCGACCGGACGGTCAGCGGCAAATAGGGGCCTTCAAGGCCATCGCTGAAGAAGCGGCCGGCATCCCCCTTTTCGATTCGTCGCACCGAATCTTCGTCCAGATAGGTTTCGACGACCCAGTGGGTGTCATCGACCAGTACAGCCAGTTTTTCGTTACGTGCCACCCAGGTCCCGGGTTTCATGTCCGGGTCGATATCGACCAGGCGTCCGGTAAACGGTGCCTTCGGGGCATGTGTTTCGAGATCGGTCTGAACACTGGCCAGTTCGGCATCGGCACCGGCCCGCTCGGCCTGCAGCAGGAGCAGGTTCTGGCGCTGTTCTACATCAATGCCGGCAGCAGCGGCCTGCCAGCGCGAGGCCTCCATCTTGGCGTTGGCCCGTTGCCAGCGCCGCTGCAAATCCGGTGACGCCAGCTGGATCATGATGTCGCCCTGGGCGACCCGGGCCCCGTTGGACCACGGGAGTTCGGTGACCTGGGCACCGAGCGGGGCATAGACGGGGTAAACCTCGGCCGGCCGGAGCAAGCCCGAGGAAGTCAGGCGCGAGGGCCAGGGCAGGACAAACAGGATCACCACGATGGCCGCCCAACGGGCCGTGTGACGGGCCCGCCGGCTGGTCGAGATTTCCGGCCAGCGCCGCCGCCATTCCTTGATTTCGGTCCATAGCGGAAAAAGCACGAACCAGCCGATTTCGACCATGAAACACAGGATGCCGACGGCTTTGATGAAGAAATGATAGACCAGCGCTGCGATCCCGAGAAACAGGATCAGGCGGTAGATCCAGGTGGCCCAGGCAAAGACGACCAGGGCGCGGGTTCGTTTGGCGGAAAAAATTTCGGGGGCGGGTTCGCCCAGGGCAAACAGGGTTTCCCGCAAATGCCAGCGTGCCAGGGCAAACGATCGGGCATGGAGGTTTGGCATGTCGAGCCAGTCTGACAGCAGAAAATAGCCATCAAAGCGCATGAAAGGGCTGGTATTGATAGCCAGCGTGGCAATCCACACGGTTGTTGCCAGCATGAAGGCGAGTGATCGCGGGGTACCTTCGGGCAGCAGGCCCCAGGCCAGTGTTGCCCAGCTGGCAATGACCAGTTCCGAGGCAACGCCGGACCCCGCCACAGCAAGGCGTTGCTTGGGGTCGGACAGCTTCCAGACTTCATTGGTGTCGGTATAAGCCACCGGCCATAGCACCAGGAAGGCGACGCCCATGGCCGGGACGCGACAGCCGTAGCGTTTGGCCGTAAAGGCATGGCCAAGTTCGTGGATGACCTTGACCGCCGTCAGAGTCACCCCGTAGGCCACCATGCCCTGCCAGGAAAGGGTGTCGACCAGTGTCGCCGAGAAGTGTGTCCAGTCGCGATACACTTCCAGAAGGCCGAGCAGCAAGGCAGCCAGGGTCAGCTTGAGGAACAGCGGCTGGTAGAAGACATCCACATGGTGGACATGCCGGCTCAGCCAGCGGTCAGGCCGGACCAGCGGGATGCGGAAAAACAGGTAGTGGTGCAGCAGCCATTCCCAGGTTGAACCGCGTTTTTTGCGATAGCGTTCGGCCAGCATGGCCGACATCTCTTCGCCCTCCGGGACCAGCAGCTGGTTTTCCGAGAGGAAGCGGGTCACGGCCTCGACGTCTTCGCTGTCCGGATGCAACGTGGTTGACGCGCTGATTTCATGGGCAATTGCCTCGGGGTCGGCCAGTGCCCACAGGCTCAGGATCTCAAATGTCAGCCAGTCGAGGCGGAAAAACAGATTGCGGACGGGGTCGTGGATGGTCCAGCTGGGCTGGCCATCCGGCAGGTCCGGTCCGGGGTAGAGGGCGAGTTCTTCGCGCAGGCGGGGCCAGGCCACTACAGCCCCACCATCTGCCGTAAGGAGGCGAGCGGCCGGCGCAGGACCCAGTAAAACAAGGGGACCCAGCCGCCGCTCAGTTTTGCCGTCCCCTTCAGTCCGACGCGATGCCCCGTCTGTCCATCCAGCCGGGCGCGCACGCGGTAGGCGTAACTGCCATCGGGTCTGAGCACCGCATCATGGGCGGCATAGCGGACGGCAGCCGATACGGCAAACAGCGGGCTGGCATTGAGATAAAGGCTGACCGCTGATTCCGGCTCGAGCGGAATGGCATCACCGACCGGCAACCAGGCTTCGATTTCAACATCGTCGGGGGCGGCAATGCGCATGATCCGCTCGCCGGTGACTACCGGCTTGCCGATCCATTCGGTCGGATCATCAAAGAGGGCGATTCCATCCTGCGGGGCCGTGACGTGGGATCGTTCAAGCTGTCCGTGCAGGAAGTTGGCTTCTGCCTTGCGCTCCTCAATCTTGCCCTGAACGATGGCCAACTGTGCCTTGGATTTGGCATCCGACAATGCCTGTTGGGCAAATTGCCGGTACTCGGCTTCGGCCGTTGCCAGCGACTGGGTCGCTACTTCGCTGCGGGCAACCAGCGGGGCCTGGTCGAAATCAAACAGGGCCTGCCCCTGTTTGACACTTTCGTTCGGCTTGACGAAAAAGGTGCCGACCACGCCATCAAGCGGGGCGCGAATCATGGCCGGATTCGATGGCACCAGTTCACCCGGTGCGAGGACAGTCAGGCGTACAGGCAGCAACAGGACGATGGCCACGACGGCAGCCCACCGGATACGTCGTTGCTGCCACCAGGTTTGCCCGTCGCCGGGCTGGAAGTAGGCTCTGGTCTGGTCGCGCCAGCGGCGCCACGACCACGGGTCAGGGCGAAAGTGGGCGTGCCAGGCATGACGCCAGACATCGATCCATTCGGTCAGCAGGGCAATTTCATCGGCTTGCCAGGGGGTGTCGCGGGCCAGCAAAAGGCCACCGGGGCCGGGCGAATGAGCCTCCTGCCCGGCCGCCAGCGGGAACCACAAGGCAAAGGCCGGCAACCATTCGCTCCACTCGTCGGCTTCCTCACCCGGCAAGTCATTGGCTTGAATCTCCCGGCACCCCACCTGTTGGTCCAGCAGGTGCCGGCAGACGCGTTTCAGCCAATGGACGTAGGGAGCATTGGCTTCCGGTTGCAGCACGCCGGACAGCATGCGGACGCCGCCATCGTCGAACCACAGGGCGGCCTGCCGGTAGGGGGCAAGCAAATGCGTGTCATTGACTGCAATGAAGCCCAGTTCGATGACATCATTTGCCCGGCGTGCACGGCGCGAGAGATCGAGAAACGCGGTATATAAATCCTGAACTGCCACGCATTACCTCACCCTGTTGCCGCGTTCGGTACGATCAAGCCACTACCGATGCACGTTCCGTTGCTGATACGGCACTCCGGACCAGTCGCTCGGCCGGAACGCCACGCTTGGCCGCCAGTCTGATCTGCTCGGACAAACCGGTACGACCACGCGGTAGATCCTGTTCGGCTGACTTGCCGGCTGGGAGCTTATCATGATCACCCGAAACGTCTGCTATCACTGGCTTTTCCACCGTCAGCGAAATGCGGATGACACGGTCGCGTCCCTGTGCATCCTTGCCCGTGAGCTGGATACGGAGGCTGCCTTGCAGATCGTTCGGGGCCTTGCCGATGAATTTTCCGGTAACCGGGTCAAATTTCAGCCATTCCGGCAGTGGTTCGCCGTTGTTCTGAACCGCGAAAAAGTCCGGCTTTTCGGGGCCTTGCACGAAATCAGCCGGCAAGGTGAAGGTGAACTTGCCACCGGTCGGAACAAACAGGACGAAATCGCTTCGTTCGACGCTGGTGTCGAGGGCCGCCAGTTCAAAGCGCAGGTAATCACCGGCATCCAGATCCTGCGGTCCGGCCGCTGTCGGCGCGGCATTGATCAGGGCATTCGGATCGAACACCGGGGCCGTTTCACCGGTCACGTTGTCGTTGGCACCCGGTACCCGGCCACTGGCAAAGTTTCCGCGCAGCCCGGTGACTTTCGGGACGTCGCTGCCGGAGATGCCGCTGGTCCCGTTCGAGTCGGCCGCGGTGCCCGTTGTCTGGGTGCCAGCCACTGTTGCATTGCGGCCGGAAACGTTCAGCCCATACGACAGAGTCTGGGTGGCACCGCTCTTGTCGGTGGCCGTAATGATGATATCGAGCTTGCCGACATCGGCGTTGTTGGCCACGCCGGTAAAGCGTTGCGTTTCCGGATCGAATTTTAGCCAGGTCGGCAGTGCATCGCCATTGGCCAGCCTTGCGCTGACGGTCAGCTGGTCGCCACGGTCGATATCGCTGAACAGGTCAGCCGGCAATTGCAGAGTGAAGGCATCGCCGGCGATGGTCGCTTGATCGGCGATGGTGCCGTTGGCAACCGGGGCATCGTTCTCGCCGGTCAGGGTGATGGTGGCCGTCCTGGTGGCCACGCCGCCCTGACCATCATTCACCGTGTAGGTGAAGCTGTCGGTCGCTTTTTCGCCAGCCGCAAGGGTTTCGAACTGGCCATTCGGGTCGTAACTGAAGGTGCCGTCGCCGTTGTTGATGACCGTGCCTTTGGTGCCCGTCGTGTCCATCGTGAAGGTGGCGGTGCTGCCTGCATCGACATCCGTGTAGTCGGCCTTCAGGGTGATCGCTGCGCCGTTCTCGGACACTGCGCCGGCAATGTCCTTGGCCACGGGGGCGTCGTTGGTGCCAGCGATGTTGACCGTTACCGTGGCGGTGCCGCCGTCGGAGGTGGCGACGGTGAAGCTGTCCACAACGTTGTTGCCGGCATTGAGCGCATCAAGCGCACCATTCGTGGCGTAGGTCCAGCTGCCGTCGGCCTTGACGGCAAAGGTGCCGTAAGTGCCGGCGGCGGTGTTGGCGACGATGGTGGCGGCGGTGGCATCCTTGTCGGTCAAGGTCAGCGTGCCGCCGGTGCTTTGGGCGGCATCGGTCTCGGTCAGGGTGACGGAGGCGTTGCTCAGGCTGGCGATGTCTTCGCTGCCGGTGATGTCGATGCTCACGGTGGCGCTGGCACCATCGCTGGTTCTGACGGTAAAGGATTCGCTTACCTTCTGGCCGGCATTGAGCGCATCAAGAGCGTCATTGGTGGCGTAGGTCCAGGTGCCGTCGGCCTGCACGGCAAAGGTGCCGTAGGTGCCGGCGGTGGTGTTGGCGACGAGCGTGGCGGCCGTGGCGTCCTTGTCGGTCACGGTCAGCGTGCCGCCGGTGCTTTGGGTCGCATCGGTCTCGGTCAGGGCGACGGTGGCGCTGCTCAGGCTGGCGACGTCTTCGCTGCCGGTGATGTCGATGAGCACGGTGGCGCTGCCGCCATCGCTGGTTCCGACGGTAAAGGAGTCGCTCACCTTCTGGCCGGCATTGAGTGCATCGAGGGCACCATTGGTGGCGTAGGTCCAGCTGCCGTCGGCCTTGACGGCAAAGGTGCCGTAGGCACTGGTGATGGTGTTGGCGACGATGGTGGCGGCGGTGGCATCCTTGTCGCTCAGGGTGAGCGTGCCGCCGGTGCTTTGCGCGGCGTCGGTCTCGGTCAGGGCGACGGTGGCGTTGCTCAGGCTGGCGATGTCTTCGCTGCCGGTGATGTCGATGACCACGGTGGCGCTGCCGCCATCGGTGGTCTTGACGGTAAAGGAATCGCTCACCTTCTGGCCGGCATTGAGCGCGTCGAGGGCGCTATTCATCGCATAGGTCCAGGTTCCATCAGCCTTGACCGAGAAGGTGCCGTAGAGTCCGGCTTTTCCGGTCTGGGCGACGACGGTGGCGGCGGTGGCATCCTTGTCGGTTACCGTCAGCGTGCCACCGGTGCTTTGGGCGGCGTCGGTCTCGGTCAGGTTAACTGTGGCGCTGCTCAGGCTGGCGACGTCCTGGGTACCGGTAATGGTGACTTTGACGGTGGCGGTGCCGCCATCGGTGGTCGCCACGGCGAAGGTATCCGTGACTTTCTGGCCGGCGTTGAGCGTATCGAGGGCACCATTGGTCGTGTAGGTCCAGCTTCCATCAGCCAGTATCGAGAAACTTCCGTAAGTCCCGGCCTTGGCGGTCTGGGCGACGACCGTTGCGGCGGTGGCATCCTTGTCGGTTACCGTCAGTTTGCCGCCGGTGCTTTGCGTGGCATCCGTCTCGGTCAGGGCGACGGCGGCGCTGCTCAGGGTCGCTTTGTCCTGGCTGCCGGTGATGGTGACCAGAACGGTCGCACTGCCGCCATCGGTGGTGGCGACGATAAAGCTGTCGGTCACCTTCTGGCCGGCGTCGAGAAAATCAAGCGCCCCATTGGTGTTGTAGGTCCAGCTGCCATCAGACTGTACCGAGAAACTCCCGTAAGTTCCGGCCGTGCCGGTCTGGGTGACGACGGTTGCGTCGGTGGCATCCTTGTCGGTCACGACGAGCTTGCCGCTGGCGCTTCGCACAGCGTTGGTTTCGGTCAGTTTGGGGGTGGCGCCGCTCAGGGTGGCAATGTCTTCGCTACCGGTGATGTTGATGATCACTTGTGCGCTGCCGCCATCGGTGGTGGCGACGGTGAAGGTGTCCGTGACAAGCTGGCCGGCATTGAGCGTATCAAGCGCGCCATTGGTGGTATAGGTCCAGGTGCCGTCGGTCTTGACGGTCAGGTTGCCATAGGTGCCGACCCTGGCCGTCTGGGCAATGACCGTCGCGGCCGCGGCATCCTTGTCGGTGAGGACCAGTTTGCCGCCGGTGGTCTGTGTGGCATTCGATTCGATCAGGGTAGCCGTCGCACTGGTCAGCGTGGCGATGTCCTGGCTGCCCGCGATATTGACCGTCACTTGGGCGAAAACACCGTCGGTGGTGGCGACGGTGAAGATGTCCGCGATGTTCTGGCCGGCATTGAGTGAATCGAGCGCGCTATTGGTCACGTAGGTCCAGCTGCCGTCGGCCTTGATGGCGAAAGTGCCGTAGGCGCCCGAGGTGGTCTGGGTGATGACGGTGGCTGCCGTTGCATCCTTGTCGGTCAGCGTCAGTGTGCCGCCCGTGCTGAGTACGTCATTTGCCTCGGTCAGCGCCACGGTGGCGTTGGCCAGGGTAGACCGGTCCTCGCTACCAGTAATGTTGACCGTTACCTGCGCACTTGCACCATCGGTGGTGGCAACCGTGAAGGTATCGGTCACGACCTGGCGGGCATTGAGCGAATCGAGCGCGCCATTCGTGGTGTAGCTCCAGTCTCCGCTCGCATTCACCGAGAAGGTGCCGTAGTTGCCGAGGGCGCCGGCTTGGGCCACGACGGTCGCGGCCGTGGCATCCTTGTCCGCCAGGTTGAGCTTGCCGCTCGTGGTCAGTGCTGCATCCATTTCTGTCAGTGCCGCCGTTGCGCTGGGCAGTGTCGAGACGTCCTGGCTGCCGGTGATGGTGATGCTGACCGTAGCAGTGCCGCCATCGGTGGTGGCCACGGTGAAATTGTCGGTGACGATCTGGCCGGCATTGAGCGAGTCGAGCGCGCTATTCGTGGTGTAGGTCCATACGCCGTTGGCGGCCACCGAGAAGCTGCCGTAAGTGCCGATCTTGCCGGTTTGGGAAACCACCGTTGCTGCCGTGGCATCCTTGTCGGTGACGGTCAGTGTGCCGCCGGTGTTGAGCTCGGCATTGGTCTCAGTCAGTCCGGTGCTGGCACTGGTCAGGCTGGCGATGTCCTGGCTGCCTGTAATGTTGACCGTGATGGTCCGTTGCGCGCTTCCATCGAAGGATTTGACGGTCAGGCTGTCGCTGGCCGATTGCCCGCTGTTGAGCTTGTCGGAAAGCGCCGGGTCGAGGGCGTAGGTCCACGTGCCGTCGGTGGCGAAGGTAAAGGTGCCATAAGTGCCCTGGAGCAGGGCCGGTGTCTGGAATTTGCTTTGCCCGGCATCGGGGTCGCTGACTGTTAATTTGCCGCCGGCCGAAGGGTCACCGACGACCAGCGAGCCAGCCTCGATGACCCTGGTGTCTTCGCTGCCTGATGCCGTAATGTTGGCCGGACTATTCGGGGCGCTTACCGTAATGTCGATGACCAGATTGGCCGTGACGGGAGCCTTCCCATCAGTCACGGTGTACGTGAAGGTGTCGGTGTAGCTTCCTGCCGTGAGGGAATTGGGCGTGTAGGTATAGCCGCCGGTCTTGTCTATTACGAGGTTGCCATAGACGCCCTCAACGGTGGTGGTGCCGACGCCTTGACTGACATTTTTCTGGTCCCGGCTACTATCGACTCTGGTGACATTTAACGTGTCACCGTCGGCATCCGTATCGTTGCTCAGAACAGAGCCTGATACTGGATTTCGCTGGGTCGTTACATTTGCGTCGCTAACCGCAACCGGAGCCCTGTTGACTGGCGGTGCCAGCAGCCCGTCAAAGGCAGCCAGCGCTGCCGGATCGGCCAGGGCGCTACTTTCGATGGTGCCGGCCGTGGCTTCCAGCGTCCAGTTGCCGCCGAGCGCCGTATTGCCGGTCGCGTCGGTTGATGCCGCAATGTCGGCCGAGGTGGCGCTGGCAATGGCATTGATGAAGGCTTCGCCAGCCGTTCCCTGGGCAATGTCGCAACCGTAAAGCAGGATGTCGCCACTATCGGACAAGGCGCTGCCGATGGCTGAAAACTGCTGCTGATACTGGCTCAGCATGTCGGCCGTATAGCCCTTGCCACCGAGCAGCAGTTCGCCACTGGTGCCGTGGCTAAGGATGTGGATGGCGTCGAAGCCTGTCTTGCCACCGAGGAAGTTGGCAATTTGCTCAATGCCATCGGTGCCGGACGTCAGCAGAACGATCTCAACACCCGACTTGACGCCGGCCGCCAGGGCTTGCCAGTTTTCCACCGTGGTGTCGATGAAGGCGACTTCCCGGGAGGGTGTCTGGCTAGCTGCAAGAGCCCCTTCGCGGCTGGTGTCAGTTGTGCTGGCAATGCCCTTGTCGATGACCGTGCTGGCGCCCGAGGTATCGGCAATCGGGTCTGGGGCAGCGGTAGCTACGGCAGCGCCGTCAAACATCAAACGCTGTTCCAAAGCCAGTGGCGAAGGTTTGCGCCGCTGCAGGCCGGACTTGCGCAGCTGGGAGGTCGGCGAGAGCTTGGCGCTTGAGCGATGGTGGTTCATACGATGCCTCTTTGGAACGATGGCCTTATTGGCCGGGGGGAGGAGCGAGCAGTACTTTGCCGCTCATGCCTGCAATGAGTTCGGGAAACTTGCCGTCGATGGCGGCGGCGATCTTGACTGACTGGCTGACCGGGTCGACCTTGGCGCCGATACGCAGGACCTTGGCCGGATAGCTCTTGTTGGTCTCGTCTATCTTGACCTGGAAGCCATGGCCCATCTTCAGCCAGGCCAGCCAGCGGGAAGGGGCGATGAATTCAAGCTCGAGGACGCTGTCGTCGATGATTTCGAGCAGGGCCTGGCCAGGCTGAACGTACTGCTGTTCGCGGACTTTCTGCTCGGCAACGCGGCCGGCGAAGGGGGCGCCGACATTGCACTTGGCGAGAATGGCGGCCATCGATTCGACTTCAGCGCGATTCTTGCCGACTTCAGCGGCTGAAACATCCATTTCCACCTTGCCGACCGAGCCGAGTTCGACCAGGCGCTTGTTGGCAGAATAGGTTTTGTCGGCACCGAAAAGCGCGGCCCGAGCCTTATTGAGCTGTGCCTGCTGGACGGAGCAGTCGAAGGCGACCAGTTGCTGTCCCTGCTTGAAGGAGCCGCCTTCGGGGATGGGCAGGCGATTCACCTTGGCGCCGATTTCGGCAGCGAGGGTGGTGTAACGGCGGGGCGACAACTGAGCCCGGATCTCCTGCCGCTCGGCCTGTTTGGTCGCTGCTGCTGCCGGCTGTGCAGCTGCCGGCGCAGGGGCGACAGCTGCCGATGGGGTCGGCAAGACAGCGGCCGGTCTGGCCGGTTCGCCGGCGATGGCCGGCAGTCCGACCAGTGCGCCGAGGATGAGGAGGTATCCGGGCATCATGTCAGTTCTGCGTGGTGGCGGCCGGGGCCGGGGTGGGGGTCGCCGTTTCAAGCGGCAAGGGAAACTTCGGCAGCTCGGGCAGCGTGCCGGCCTGCCAGTTCTTCATGGCACCACCGACTGCGGCGGTCAGTTCGGCCAGAGAAAGCTCGCGAACGCTGCCGATTTCAGGCTCCATGCCCAAGGTTGCCTGCAGCTTTCCAGAAGCGGCATGGACTTGCGACAGCGCCTGGTAGCGACGCAACAGGCTGAGAATGGCCGCCGTGTTGTTGGCAACCGCTTCCAGACGGCTTTGCGCCTGAGCCTTTTCGCGATTGGCGGTGTGCATGTTGATCTTGTCGTCGACCACCCAGATCGCATCGGCCCGATTGAATTGCTGAATGGCGAAGGCGTATTGCAGGCGAGCCACGTGCAGTTGGGCCAGGATGGCCATTTGGGTGGCGATGCGGCGCTGGTCAGCCAGGGCTACCCCGGCTTCGGCCAGGCGAGACTGGGCCGGTGCCGAAAGCAGATTGAAGAGGTTGAATGAAATCTGCGCACCGGCCTCATTCCAGTTGTTGTGAATGAGGTAGCGGTCACTGTCATATTTTCCGGCGTAGCTGAACGACAGGGAAGGGAACAGTCGGAGGATGACCTTCTTGCCTTCTTCGGCGGCGATGCGCGAGTTGTAGTAGTGCTCGCGCAAATCAGCGTTCTGCATCACAGCGACTTCTTCGAGCTGTTCGATGGGCAGGGCCATCACTTTGGTGGCCAGGTTTTCTTTTGGCTCGATGACCTTGAGGTCGACCGCCAGCGGTACATTGAGCATGTTGGCCAGTTCAATGCGGGCTGATGCGAGTTCCTGGTCCACACCTTCGAGCAGTTTCAGGTTTTCCAGCAACTGGCGCTGATACTTGAGCGCCTCAATCGGCGAGCGCAAGCCTTCCTGCTCGGTCTTGCGGGAGTCGGCGAGGGCGCCTTCAGCCGAAACAATGGCGCTCCTCACCTGGCCCTTCAGCTTCTGGGCACTGGCCGTGCGCCAGAAGGCCCCGATCACGTCCTGAACGAGCAAATGCATGGCCTTGCGCCGGCGCTCACTGGCAATCAGGGCGCGATCGCCGTTTTGTTTGGTGGTGATGTAACTGACTCCGAAGTCGAGTAGATTCCAGGTCAGGCCGAGATCCCCGGTGTAATGCTCGCGTTCGCTGGAAATCGCCGGGTTGGCGAGGGATGGCGCGCCAGTCACGGAATCCTTGCTGTAAACGGTGCGGTCGTTGCTGCGATAGCCATAGCCCGCCTGGGCCATGAATTTGGGCAGCATGTCGTACTTGCTGACATCGTATTGTTTCAGGGCCAGCGCCTCTTCCATCATCTTGGAACGGCGCTCCAGGTTGAACTTCAGGGCTCGCGAAATCGCTTCTTCGAGCGTAATGGCGTTGCTGACCGGGTCAACGCCGAGCTGCGCCTGGGCGCGGTCAAGCTTGCTCTGGGCGGTAATTTCTTCCCGCGTTACAGGCACTGGCTGAGTACTGCAGGCACTTAGCCCAATGACTACTGCAGCCGTTAAAAATACGGACCGATTTCCTCGACTAGTCTTCACAGCACACCCCTGTTTCAAAGAAATTTGCACCTGTTAATAGGCGCAGAGTTTTGTTGATATCCATTGTTCCACGGCGATTTCGGGGCGACCGTGAGAAATTCACGGTTTGGCTACATTTGTCGAAATCTTTGCTGCCGGGTGGTTGCGCTTTCTCCTGATTTTGAAGTGGGCCCGTTTAAAATGGCTGTTTTCAGGCCGGAGCGAAAAGCCCATGCGCCAGACCATCAGTTTCATCACGCTCGGCGTCACCGATCTGGCCCGTAGCCGGGCGTTCTACCTGGCCTTGGGCTGGCGGGAGTCATCGGCCAGTCAGGAGGCGGTTGCCTTCTTTCAGGCGGGTTCGGTGGCTTTTGCCCTGTTTCAGCGTGAGGCGCTGGCCGAGGATGCGGCGGTGTCGCCAGTCGGCAGCGGCTTTCCCGGTTTTGCCCTGGCCCATAACGTGGACTCGGAGGCGGCGGTGATCGCCACGCTGGAAGAGGCCGTGGCGGTCGGTGCAACACTGGTTCGGCCGGCTGACAAGGTTTTCTGGGGCGGCTTTCGTGGCTATTTTGCTGATCCGGATGGCTTTCTCTGGGAAGTCTGTTTCAACCCGTTAATCCCGCTCGATGGCGAGGGCTTGGTTAAACTTCCATGAGGTATCTGCCTGCGCCGGTTTATCGGTCATGCACCAATTTGGCGCGCGCCGCTTGTCATCAGGCTTTCATCGGGTGCGTGCAAAGATCTGGTTTATTGAAAAACAATGACTTGCAAGCTGGTTCGCGTCTTGCTTTTAAGCTAGCAATCATTCTGTCTGGAGCAAGCTTGTGTCGATCCATGTCGCGCTGAATCACGTTACCCGTTACAACTATGACCGCCTGATCAATCTCGGTCCGCAGGTGGTTCGCCTGCGTCCCTGTGCCCATTCACGCACCCGTATCCTGTCCTACTCTTTGAAGATCGGGCCGGACAAGCATTTCGTCAATTGGCAGCAGGACCCACAGGGCAATTACCTGGCCCGCCTGGTTTTCCCGGAGAAGACCCGCGAGTTCAGCATCGAGGTGGACATGGTGGCCGAAATGTCGGTCATCAATCCCTTCGACTTCTTCCTTGAGCCACATGCCGAGAAAATTCCCTTTGCCTACGAGGACTGGGAGCGCCACGAGCTGACGCCCTATCTGCACAAGCTGCCGGGAACGCCGGAACTCAAGAAGTACATGGCTGGCATTTCGCGTGAGCCTCTACGCAGCGTCGATTTTCTCGTTGCGCTCAATGCCGATCTGCAAAAGGCCATCAGCTACACCATCCGCATGGAACCCGGCGTCCAGACGCCGGAAGAGACGCTGACCAAGCGTTCCGGTTCCTGTCGCGACTCCGCCTGGCTGCTCGTCCAGATCCTGCGCCACCTGGGGCTAGCCGCCCGGTTTGTCTCCGGCTACCTGATCCAGCTGACGGCCGACGTCAAATCGCTCGACGGCCCCTCCGGCCCGGAAGCCGACTTCACCGACCTGCACGCCTGGTGTGAAGTCTATCTGCCCGGCGCCGGCTGGATCGGTCTCGACCCGACCTCCGGTCTGTTTGCCGGCGAAGGCCATATTCCGCTTGCCTGCACGCCCGAACCCGGTTCGGCGGCACCGGTCACCGGCGGCCTCGACGAGTGCGAAACCGAGTTCTCGCACCACATGCAGGTCACCCGCATCTGGGAAGCGCCGCGCGTCACCAAGCCGTACACCGACGAACAATGGCTGGCCATCGAAGGCCTCGGTCACCAGATCGACGACACCCTCGGCAAGCTCGATGTGCGCCTGACGCAGGGCGGCGAGCCGACCTTCGTTGCCGTCGACGACCCGGATGGTGCCGAGTGGAACACCGCTGCCCTCGGCCCGACGAAGCGTATCTTCGCCGCCGACATCTTCCATCGCCTGCGCAGCAAATACGCCCCCAACGGCCTCATGCACTTCGGTCAGGGCAAGTGGTATCCCGGCGAGCAACTGCCGCGCTGGAGCCTCAACTGCTTCTGGCGCAAGGACGGCGAGCCGATCTGGAATGCGCCCGAACTGTACGCCAACGAGAGCGTCAATTACGGTGCGACCAGTGAACACGCCCAGCGCTTCCTCAAGCGTGTGGCCGAACGTCTGGGCATGACCTCGGACTATGTCTTCCCGGCTTTCGAGGATGTCTATTACTACATGTGGCGCGAGCGCCGCCTGCCGGGCAACGTCGATCCCTTCGATTCCCGCGTCGACGATGCCCTGGAGCGCGAGCGCCTGATGAAGGTGTTTACGCAAGGCATGACCTACACCGTCGGCCACGTCCTGCCGATCATGAAGAACGTCTGGAACCAGTGGCAGACCGGCCCGTGGTTCCTGCGCTCGGAGCGTTGCTACCTGTTCCCCGGTGATTCGGCGATGGGCTACCGCCTGCCCTTCGATTCGCAACCGTGGACGGCGCAAAGCGATTATCCCTACGTCAATGTGCCGGATGCCGAAACGGCGACTGATCCGCTGGCCAGTTACGCTGCCCTGCGCTCCCGCGTCAGCGGTGAAACCGGGGCGCGTGAGCCGCAGATGCAGACCCGTCATGGCAAGGCCGGGGCGGGCGTAGCCGGCTCTGCCGCCGCCGCGGCGACCGGCGACGGCAAGCTGCGCGCCTGGGAAAAGCCGACCGAGACGATGCCCCGGTTCAAGGAATCGGCCGGCTGGATCACCCGTCTGGCCATGTGCGCCGAGCCGCGCGATGGCCGCCTCTACGTCTTCATGCCGCCGACCGAAAAGCTCGACGACTATCTCGAAATCGTCGCCGCCGTTGAGGCCACAGCGGAAGAGATGAAGATGCCGGTGATCATGGAAGGCTATGAGCCGCCGTCCGATCCGCGCATGACGCACTTCCGTGTTACCCCCGACCCCGGCGTCATCGAAGTCAACATCCACCCGGCCAAGAGCTGGGACCAACTGGTCGACCAGACCACCCACCTCTACGAATCGGCCTACTACTCGCGCCTGACCACCGAAAAGTTCATGGTCGACGGTCGCCACACGGGTACCGGTGGCGGCAACCACTTTGTGCTTGGTGGTGCGACGCCGAACGATTCGCCCTTCCTGCGCCGGCCGGACTTGCTCAAGAGCCTGATCGCCTACTGGCACAATCACCCCAGCCTCTCCTATCTGTTCTCCGGCCTGTTCATCGGCCCGACCAGCCAGGCGCCGCGCGTTGATGAGGCCCGTAACGACAGCCTCTATGAGCTGGAAATTGCCTTCAAGCAGATTCCTCAGCCGGGTGGCATCGTACCGCCGTGGCTGATCGACCGTATCCTGCGCAATCTGCTCACCGACGTTACCGGCAATACGCACCGCTCCGAGTTCTGCATCGACAAGCTCTACTCGCCGGATGGCCCGACCGGCCGCCTCGGCCTGCTTGAGCTGCGCGCCTTCGAAATGCCGCCGCATGCCCGCATGTCGCTTGCCCAGCAACTGCTGCTCCGCGCCATGATCGCCCGTTTCTGGGAAACCCCCTACGAGCCGGCGCGCCTGGCCCGTTGGGGCACCGAGTTGCACGACCGGTTCATGCTGCCTTTCTATGCCGAGCAGGACTTCAAGGACGTCATGCAGGAAATGGCCGAGGCCGGCTATCCCTTCAAGGCCGAATGGTTTGCCCCGCATTTCGAGTTCCGCTTCCCGAAATACGGCGATTTCGCCGTCAAGGGCATGGAATTCGAGCTGCGCCACGCCCTCGAACCCTGGCACGTCATGGGCGAGGAGGGCGGGGCCGGAACCACCGTGCGTTACGTCGATTCGTCGGTCGAGCGCGTCCAGGTCCGCATCAAGGGCATGGCCCCCGACCGTTACGTGCTGACCTGCAACGGTGTTCCGGTGCCGTTGCAGAACACCGGTATCAACGGCGAATTCGTCGCCGGCGTGCGTTACCGCGCCTGGCAGCCAGCCTCCTGCCTGCACCCGACCATCGGCGTCCATGCGCCGCTGGTTTTCGACATCGTCGATACCTGGATGCAGCGTTCGCTGGGTGGTTGCCAGTACCATGTGGCGCATCCGGGCGGGCGCAGTTTTGACACCTTCCCGGTCAATGCCTTCGAGGCTGAAAGCCGCCGTCTTGCCCGCTTCTTCCGCTTCGGCCACACGCCGGGCAAGATGCAGGTCAAGGCCCCGGAGATCAGCGCCGAGCACCCGTTTACGCTAGACTTGCGCCGGTTTTAATCATCAACTCGGTTTGACCACAGAAACAGGCCGGAAGCGGCCTGTTTCTGCTAGAAAAAGACGAAATGGCGCGCACCCTCCTTGCAATCTATCCCCATAGCCCCCGTCGTTACGACGAAATGTTGGCGGCAGATGGGTCGGTGCGCCCGCACTGGGAGCAGTTCCTGAGCCATCTCGATGCCGTGACGCCAGAGGAAATGCGGCGTCGCCTCGACTTTTCCGAGCAGCGCATCCAGGAAAACGGCGTCACCTACAACGTCTACGCCGATCCCAACGGGGCCGACCGGCCGTGGGCGCTCGATCCATTGCCGCTGATCATCCCCCCTGACGAGTGGGCCGAGTTGTCGGCCGCCGTCGCCCAGCGCGCCACCCTGCTCAACGCCATCCTAGACGATCTCTACGGTGAGCAGACCTTGCTTGCCGAAGGCTTGCTGCCACCAGCCCTGGTGTACGGCCAGCATGGCTACCTGTGGCCCTGTCGGGGCGTCAAGCCGCCGGGCGGTGTCTGGCTGCACAATTACGCCGTCGATCTGGCGCGTTCGCCGAACGGCCGCTGGTGGGTCATTGCCGACCGCACGCAGGCCCCCTCGGGGGCCGGTTATGCGCTGGAAAACCGGCTCATCGTCTCGCGCGTTTTCCCGGAAATGTTCCGCGACCTGCGCGTTCAGCATGTGGCCGACTTCTTCCGCGACCAGCTCGATGGCCTGACCGCGCTTGCGCCGGTCGAGGGTGACGAACAGCCGCACATGGTCCTGCTCACCCCCGGTCCCTACAACGAAACCTATTTCGAACACGCCTACCTGGCCCGCTATCTGGGCTTCCCACTGGTTGAGGGGCAGGACCTGACGGTGCGCGGCGAAACGGTCTATCTGAAAACCCTGCGCGGTCTCAAGCGCGTCCACGTCATCCTGCGTCGCCAGGACGATGCCTATTGCGATCCGCTCGAACTGCGCGGCGAATCGGCCCTCGGCATTCCCGGGCTGCTCAACGTGGCGCGGGCCGGTCGGGTGGTTATCGCCAATGCCCTGGGCAGCGGCCTCCTCGCTTCCGGGGCGCTGATGGGTTTCCTGCCCGCCATTTGCCGCCACCTGCTCGGTGAAAAACTGGCCATGCCCTCGGTGGCGACCTGGTGGTGCGGCGAAAAACCCGCCCTCGACTACGTCAAGGAAAACTTCGACGACCTGGTCATCAAGCCGGCCTACCCGACCCAGCAGATGGAGCCGGTCTTCGGCAATGAACTGAAGGGCGAGGAACGGGCCGACATGCTGCGGCGCATCGAAGCGCGGCCGCATGCCTACGTCGCCCAGGAAATGATCAACCTGTCGCAGGCGCCAACCTGGAGCAAGGCCCATGAACGCCGCCTGCTCGCCCGGCCGGTTGGCCTGCGTGCTTATGCGGTGACGACGCCGGATGGTTACTCGGTCATGCCGGGCGGACTCGCCCGGGTCACCACCGGCGCTGGCGCCCGGATCATTTCGATGCAGCGCGGCGGCGCCTCGAAGGATGCCTGGGTGCTGACCAACGGCCCGGTCAGCCAGTTCTCCATGCTCAAGCCCTCGGTTGGCGTGCGTGATCTGGTACGGGCTGGTGCCAACCTGACCTCGCGGGTGGTTGAAAACCTGTTCTGGCTCGGCCGTTATTCCGAACGTTTCGACGACAGCGCCCGCATGCTGCGTGTCGCCTTGTCGCGCGTCGTCGTCGGTGGTGGCCAGAAGACCAATGTCGTCATCGCGGCGATGGATCTGGCGCGCCGGCTCGGTGTCCTGCCCGAGTTGGATGAGGATAGCGAAATCAAGCCCGGCAGCGAGCATGAACTGCTCGAAGCCATCTACGATCCGGAGCAGCCGGGCAGCCTGGCCTGCAACATCCGTTCCCTGATGTGGTCGGCGACGCATGTCCGCGAGCGGCTGTCGCTCGACCACTGGCATTCGCTCAACCGCCTGCAGCGCGACCAGCAGGCGGCGCTCAAGGTGCATCCGACACTGACTGAAGCGATTGCCTTCCTTGACCGCGTGCTTGGCGTTTCGTCGTCGCTCACCGGTTTCGCCATGGACAACATGACGCGTGATGATGGCTGGCGCTTCCTGATTATCGGCCGGCGTCTCGAACGCCTGTCCTTCCTGGCCATGACCGTGGCCCATTTCCTGCGTATGCCGTCGGCCCGTGGCCCCGGTTCGCTGGAGTGGCTGCTTGAACTGTCCGATTCGATCATTACCTATCGTTCCCGCTATTCGCGCCAGCCGGAACTGCTGCCGGTGGTCGACCTGCTGGTTTTCGACGACAGCAACCCGCACGGTGTGGTTTTCCAGGCCGCCGTGCTCGGTCGCTACCTCGAGCGCATGGGGCGCGAGCTGGATGCCGATTTTGATACCGATCTGACGGCAGCGCTCGACCGCTTGCTGGCCTTCGATCTCAAGCGGCTGGAACATGTCCAGTTCGACGATTGTAGCGATTACTCGCACTGCGAAGCCCTTGCCGACTTGCTGCAAGACCTCGATACGGCTGCCAATCACCTTTCCGCATCGCTCGGCATGCGCTACTTCACCCATGTTGGCGATGTCAGCCGGCAGACCATGGCGGTCTGAGTATGGAATACATCCGTTACCGCGTCCTGCACGAAACCCGTTACGACTACGGCAGCAATGTCTCGCTGTCGCAGCAGCAGCTTCACCTGTCGCCGCGTGTCCTTGACTGGCAACTGGTCGAGGAACAGCGCATCGACATCCTGCCCATTCCGACCTGGCGACGCGATGGGCGCGACGCCTTCGGCAATCCGGTGACGTGGATGGCTTTTCATGTGCCGCATGACGAGTTGCTTATCCGTTCGGTCATGACCGTTGCCGTCAAGCCACACCTGCCCAAGGATATCGAGGAATCGTTGCCCTGGGAGCAGGTGCGCGACCGGCTGGCTTACGATTCGACGGACCCTGTTCCGGCCGACCTTGATGCCACGCGCTTCCTGTTCGAAAGCCCGCATGTTCGCGTCAAGCACGAACTGGCGGCCTATGCAGCCGACTGTTTTCCGCCCGATACCCCGGTTCTGGTGGGGGCACAGGCGCTGATGGCGAAGATTTTCGAGGAATTCACCTTCGACCCGGAAGCCACCACAGTGTCGACCCCGGTCCTCGAAGTGCTGGAAAAAAAGCGCGGCGTTTGCCAGGACTTTGCCCACCTCATGATCGCCTGCCTGCGCGCCCTCGGTCTGGCTGCCCGCTATGTCAGCGGCTACCTCCTGACCCGGCCGCCCCCCGGCAAACCCCGCCTGATCGGTGCCGATGCTTCGCACGCCTGGGTCTCCGTTTATGCGCCGGGCAGTGAGAACGACTGGGTCGATTTCGATCCGACCAACAACCTGCTGCCCAATACCGAACACATCACGCTCGCCTTCGGCCGCGACTTCTCGGACATTTCACCGCTGCGCGGCATCATTCTCGGCGGTGGCGGCACCGAACCGGACGTGGCGGTGACGGTGATTCCGCTCGATGAAGAAGAGATTCCCTGCGAATTGCTTGACCCGGAAGAGGCTGCGGCCGCCAAGCCAGCCGACGCGGACACGGACACGGACACGGACAAGAAATAATGCAGCGCGTCGCCATCATCGGCGGCGGGCCGGCCGGGCTGATGGCGGCAGAAGTTCTCGCCGCGGCGCCGGGCGGCAGCCGCCGAAAAGTTGATATTTTTGATGCCATGCCCTCGGTCGGGCGCAAGTTCCTGATGGCCGGCAAGGGCGGCATGAACATCACCCATTCGGAGCCTTTGGCGGATTTCACCAGCCGCTATGGCGAGCGGGCCGCGCAGATCGCCCCACTTCTCGATATTTTCGGGCCAACCGAGTTGCGTGAATGGATTCATGGACTGGGTATCGACACCTTTGTCGGCACCTCGGGCCGGGTTTTCCCCACGGACATGAAGGCGGCTCCCCTGCTGCGGGCCTGGCTGCATCGCCTGCGCGGCGCGGGGGTGCAGTTTCATGTACGGCATCGCTGGCTGGGTTGGACCGCCGATGGCAGCCTGCGCTTCGCGACGCCGGCTGGCGCGGTCGAGCTCAAGGCTGATGCCGTCATTCTGGCGCTGGGCGGCGGTAGCTGGGCTAAACTTGGTGCCGACGGCAGTTGGGTTCCCGTGCTGAGTGAGCGCGGTATCCCGGTGGCTCCCCTGAAGCCGGCCAATTGCGGCTTCGATGTCGCCTGGAGCCCTTATTTCAGCGAGCGATTTGCCGGCGCGCCGGTCAAGGCAGTCACCGCCAGGTGGGCGCAACAGCCGCCAAAGCAGGGCGAATTCAACATTACGGCAAGCGGTATCGAAGGTGGTCTGATCTACGCCTTGTCTGCCCCCTTGCGCGATGCGCTGGCCCGCCACGGCAAGGCCGAGCTGACCCTCGATCTGGCTCCCGGGCGCAGCCTCGAACGGTTGACGGCCGACCTGGCCCGGCCGCGTGGGCGCGATTCGCTGGCCAACCACTTGCGCCGCCATGCCGGCATTGATGGCGTCAAGGCCGGGTTGCTGCGCGAATTCTGTCCACCTGACATCCTCAATGCAGCGCCCGCTCTGGCGGCGGTGATCAAGGCGCTCCCCTTGCCGGTCAAGGCTACCCGGCCGATCGATGAAGCGATCAGTACGGCTGGCGGCGTCGCTTTCGAAGGGCTGGACGAGCATCTCATGTTGCGCGCCGCGCCGGGTGTCTTTTGTGCCGGTGAAATGCTCGACTGGGAAGCGCCTACCGGCGGCTACCTGCTGACCGGCTGTCTGGCCAGTGGCCGGGTGGCGGGACTGGGGGCCGTTGGCTGGTTGGAGCCCCTGGCTTAATTGGGTGGGGGGAGGGGACTGGCGGCGTCGAGCAGGGTCAGTGCGCCTTCGAATTCGAAAGCCCCGACGCATTTGTCGAATGCTGGGTAATCGTCGCCGAGCACTGTCCTGAGCGTTCCAGCCTGGTCCCGGGCGAGCCTCTGGGCACTCATTTCGCCCTGTTGCAGTTCCCGGCGCAGACGCTCGATCAGGGCGCCGGTGGCCAGTGCGTCGGCCGTATCGCTGCTGCCTGCGGCCGGCATGACGAAGGGGCCCAATTGCTCGAAAAGTTCGGTGTAGGCCTGTTCGGTTTCGTCGATAAGCCGGGTGATGACGGGTATCTCATGACCGTCCTTGATCGCCATCTCCAGATCGGCCGAGGTTTGATTGATGCGGGTGGCACCGAGCGTCGCCGCGACGCCTTTGAGCGAATGGGCGAGGCGTCGGGCTTCGTCGCGGTTGCCGGCGGCCAGTTGGCTGCGGATTTGGGTGAAATCGTCGACGTGGGTTTGTGAGAACTTGCCGAGCAGGCGGCGGTAACTGTCCACCCGGCCACGCACGGCGCGCAGGCCCAGCTGGCTGTCGAGTCCGGCAATGGCCGACAGATCTTGATCGCCGGCGGCGGTCGGGCTGACTGTGGCGGCCTGGGGCGGTGCCGT
Source organism: Dechloromonas sp. HYN0024 (assembly GCF_003441615.1). Classification (NCBI taxonomy): domain Bacteria; kingdom Pseudomonadati; phylum Pseudomonadota; class Betaproteobacteria; order Rhodocyclales; family Azonexaceae; genus Dechloromonas; species Dechloromonas sp. HYN0024. The sequence continues at coordinate 1,065,206 of NZ_CP031842.1, forward strand.
CGGCAGCCAGCGCGCCAGCGCCGCATCAAGAACCTGCGGGGCGACCGGCTTGGCGACGTGGTCATTCATGCCGGCGGCCAGGCAGGTATCGCGGTCATCGTCAAAGGCATTGGCCGTCATCGCCAGAATGGGGATTTTTCCCCAGCCGGGCAGGGCGCGGATTTGCCGGGTTGCTTCGAGGCCGTCCATGACCGGCATCTGCATGTCCATGAGGACCAGGTCGTAATGTCGCTGACGGGCCAGGGCCACGGCCTTGCTGCCATCAATGGCGATATCGACATGCAGCCCGGCGTTCTGCAACAGTTCGCTGGCGACCTCGGCGTTGATCGCATTGTCTTCGGCCAGCAGAATATGCGCCCCGCGCTGAAAGCCGCTTGCTGCCGCGACCCGGGCTGCCGGCATGGGCCTATGGTCGTTGATCAGACCGACGCGGGCGGTAAACCAGAAAGTGCTTCCCCTGCCGGCCTCGCTGTCGGCGCCGATCTCGCCGTGCATGGCTTCGACCAGCCGGCGGCAGATCGCCAGTCCGAGACCGGTCCCGCCGTAGCGGCGGGTGGTCGAGGTGTCGGCTTGCTCGAAGGGCAGGAACAGCTTGCCGAGCGTCGCCGGATCGATGCCGATGCCGGTGTCGGCCACTTCGCAGCGGATGGTGGCGCTGTTGTCGCCGCGCGTCAGCAGGTGCATCCGCACCTGAATCGCGCCATGCTCTGTAAACTTGATGGCATTGGAGAGGAAGTTGAGGAGTATTTGCTGGAGGCGCAGCGGGTCACCCAGCAGCTTTTCCGGCAAGGTCGGATCGATCGTGCATTGGATTGGCAGGCTCTTGGCCTCGGCCCGATCGGCGACCATGGCGCAGGTGGTGGCACAGATGGCATTGAGCGAAAAGCTGGTTTCTTCAAGTTGCAGCTTGCCGGCCTCGATTTTCGAGATATCGAGGACGTCGTTGATGATCCCCATCAGGTGTTGTGCCGCCTCGGCCACCTTGCCCAGGCGTTCGTGCTGCGCCGCATCACCCGCACTGCGCTGGGCGATGTGGGTGAGGCCGATGATGGCATTCATCGGGGTCCGGATTTCGTGGCTGATATTGGCCAGGAAAGCGCTCTTGGCATGACTGGCCGATTCTGCTTCCTCCTTGGCCTGGATCAACTGTTCGGTGCGCTCGGCGACCAGGGCTTCGAGGTGGTGGCGGTAGCTGTCCAGTTCGGACTGAATGCGTTTCTTTTCGCTGATGTCTTCCTGGATGCCGAGATAGTGGGTAATCCGGCCATCCGGCTGGCGTACCGGTGAAATGATCGCAAAGCTCGAATACTGCGAGCCATTCTTGCGCTGATTGATAAATTCGCCGCGCCAGATTTCCCCCCGGTTGAGCGTTTCCCAGAGTTCGGCATAGGTGTCCGTGCCGGTCAGTTGCGAGTGCAGCATGCGGGGATTGTTGCCGATGGCTTCTTCGCGGGAATAGCCGGTATTGCGGACAAAGGCATTGTTGACGTATTCGATCTCGGCCCGGGTATTGGTGATCAGGATGCTATGCGGGTTCTGCTCGATTGCCAGCGACAGCTTGCGCAACTGCTGCTCGACCTCATGCCGTTCAGTCACGTCCTGTACCGTACCGACGGCCGAAATGGCATGGCCTGAAGCATCAAAATGGATATGGGCCCGTTCCCGCACCCAGCGTGTCTGACCCTGACGAATGATGCGATGTTCGCTGTCGTAGGCCGTGCCGGTGAGGGCGGTCTGCCAGTCGGTGAGGACGCGCTGGCGGTCATCCGGGTGTATCAGTTCGACAAAGTCGGTGAGGCGCCGTACGTGATTGTCGGGCAGGCCGAAAATTGCGTAAACCTCGGCGCTCCAGTCAAGTCGGTCGTTGACGATGTCAAGCCGCCAACTGCCGAGATGGGCGACCGACTGGGCTTCCTGCAAGGCCGCCTCGCTCTGGCGCAGGCGCTGCTCGAACTGCTTGCGTTCGGTGATGTCCTGGCTCGTGCCGAAGAGCTGGCTGACCCGGTGCTCACTGCCATAGACGACCTGGCCGACGGTGTGTATCCAGCGCTCCTCACCATCGTTGCCGCGGATTACCCGATATTCGTTGTCGAAAGGCTGACCGCCGCGAAAGACGTGATCGCGTGAGTAGTCGCTCATTCGCTGCCGGTCGTCGGGGTGGATCAGTTGCCGCCAACCCTCGGTGTCCAGGCGTTCTTCCGGGGCCAGACCGAATATTTCGTTGTGAGTCGGCGATCCGCTCAGGCTGTCAATGGCCGCATCGAAGGTGAAGTGGCCGAGGCGGGCCAGGCGCTGGGCCTGAAGCAGCATCGACTCGCTTTGTGCCAGCGTTTTTCGCGAGCGATGCATGCTCATGCCGAGGCCGAGTTCACCGGCGAGATTGCCGAGCAGGTTGATTTCTTCGTCGTCGAAAGGATCAATGCTTGCGGAATAGAGATTGAGAATGCTGACGATGCGGCCATCTAACCGCAAGGGGAGCGAAATGGCCGAATGAAATCCCTGCTGCCGGGCGCCATCGCGCCATGGCTGGTAGTTCGGGTCGGCCTCGATGTTGCGGACGATGGCCGGGACGCCGCTGCGAATGGCCCGGCCGCTTGGGCCATGACCATTCGGGGTGTCGTCCCAGGTGACCTCAAGTTGATGCAGGTAGTCATCGGCCATTCCAGAAAAGGCGACTGGAACAATGCTCTTCCTGGCGTCATGCACAACCTCGCCAATCCAGGCCATCTGGTAGTCACCGACCTCGACGACGACGGTGCAGATTTCCGTCAGCATCTCCTTTTCGTCCTTGTGTCGCACCAGAGCCTGGGCGACGCCGCTCATCATGCGCAGGGCGCGGTTCTGGCGGCTGATCTGCCGGCGGGCACCGCGCTGGTCGGAAATGTCGCTGACTACGCCGACCCGTAGCGGGTCACCTTCGGCTGATCCGGCTTCGACGACGCAGCTGCGATCCTCGACCCAGAGCCAGTGTCCATCGTTGTGGAGGATGCGGTATTCGATGATTCGCGATGTGCCGTCCGGGTTATTTTGGTGGCCGCTGTCGGGCATCAGCAGATGCTGGTCGTCGGGATGAATGCGCGCCATCCATTCGCTCCGGGTTGCCGGCGCACCCTCCCGGACCAGACCCAGCATGGCGAGAAGCCCGTCGCTGGCGATCAGGCGGCCGGTCTCCCGGTGATATTCCCAACTCCCCGCGGCACTGTTGAGCGCCAGTCGCAGGTAGGCTTCCAGGCGTGTCTGCTCACGCTCAAGACGGGCGTGCTGCCTGGCGCTTTCATGGCGTTCGATTGCGATCTGTTCGAACAGACGGCGTTGGCTGATAACGCCAAGCGCCCTGCCGTCACTGGCAAGAACCAGCATGTGCCGGAGGCGCAAGCGGTTCATTTTTTCCAGTGCGACGCTCATTGTCGCCGTGGCATCAATGCTGTGCAGGGGGGCGCTCATCGCCTGACCGAGGGTGAGGGCCTGCGGCTGGGCCGCGGTGCTGATCAGTCGGGGAATGTCGCGTTCGGTAATGATGCCGGCCGGGCGGCCATTCTGGCTGACGATCAGGTAGTCGGCACCATGCCCGATCATGCTCGCCATGGCATCGCCCAGCGTCGCTTCGGGCGGCAGGTTGGGGATGTTCCGGTCGAGGATGCCTTCCAGGGTACGCAGGTTGTCCACGGTCTCGCTGACCAGGCGCAGACGGAAATCGGTGTCACTGACAATGCCGCAGACCCGGCCCGAGGCGTCGGTAACCACCAGGTGGTGGATGCCCTCGGCCTCAACCAGGCGGCGAGCCTGTTCCAGGTCGAGATCGGCCGGGGCGGTAATCAGGGGATGCGACATGATGGCGTCGATCCGGACATCTGCCGACGGGTGCGCCTGCAGTGCGCTCAGGATGTTGCTTTCGGTGACGATGCCGAGGGCCGTCTGGTCGTCCATGACGAGCAGGCTGGAAATGTGTTCCCCAGCCATCAACCGTGCTGCCTCAAGCAATGTGGCGTCAGGCGGCAGCCTGCTCACTGTGCTGGTCATGATGTCGCGTAGCGTCACCGTCGGCGTCGGGCTCATTCGGGTTCCGTAGGCGGTGGCGGAAGCGTTGCCGCGAGGGCGTCGCAGGTCGTCTGGAGGCGTTCGCTCAGTGCCGGCCATTCGGCCAGAAGCCGGGCAGCCTCGGGCGTCAGATCGGGCTGGCGGAGTGCTTCGTCAAGTTGACGTGCCGACTCATAGATACCAGTCAGGCCGAGGGTGCCGGAAACGCCTTTGAGCCCGTGGGTGATCTGCTCGGCCTGGGCGATATCATCATTGTTCAGCGCCTGCCGGATTTTTTCGATGTCCTTGCCATGTGTGGACAGGAAAATGCCGAGCAGACGCAGATAACTGGGCAGCTTGCCGCGCAGTGCGCTCAGGCCATAGGCGACATCGAGGCCGGGAATCTGTTCGAGGGTGGCTCGTGTGGCCTGCATCGCGTCGTCGGGTGTGGCTGCCGGTGTGGTCGGCAGGCGCGGACTGCTGCTGGTGACGATGGCCGGCGTCAGCCACTTGATGAGGGCGGCATAGAGACTGCCCGGGTCGACCGGCTTGGCAATGTGGTCACTCATCCCTGCCTCGAGGCAGCGCTTGCGGTCCTCACCGAAGGCATTGGCGGTCATCGCCAGAATCGGCACTTGGCGACCACCTTCGCTCTGGCGTATCTGGCGGGTGGCTTCCAGACCATCCATCACCGGCATCTGGATGTCCATCAGGATCAGGTCGTAGGCCGTTTCGGCTGCCATCGCCACGGCCTTTTTGCCATCGCCCGCCAGATCGACCTCGAGGCCGATGCCACGCAACAGGTCGAGGGCTACTTCCTGGTTGATCGGGTTGTCTTCGGCCAGCAGGAGGCGGGCCCTGGGGCGATGTATTCGGATCAGGCGTTCGGCCTCTCCGGCCGAACAGGTGATGGCGGGGGCCTCGCCAGCCGTGGTGCCGACCTTAAGACGGGCCGAGAACCAGAATTGGCTGCCTTCGCCGGGGGTGCTGGTGAGGCCGGCTTCGCCACCCATCAGATGGGCCAGACGGTGCGAAATGGCGAGGCCGAGTCCGGTGCCTCCGAAGCGTCGCGTTGTTGAATTGTCGGCTTGTTCAAAAGCCTTGAAAAGTCGGGCCTGCTGCTCGGGTGGGATGCCGATGCCGGTGTCCGAGACAGTGAACCGGACGACCAGTGTCTCGGCCTTGGCCATGAGCAATTCAACAGCGAGCGAAATGCTGCCTCGTTCGGTAAATTTGATGGCATTGCCCAGGTAGTTGAGCAGGATCTGGCCAATCCGCAAGGGATCGCCATGGAGCACCGGTGGCAGGGCCGGATCGACGCTGAGCTTGAAGGTCAGGCCGCGCGACTGGAGGCGGTCGAGCACCAGTTCGCAGGTGTTGTCGAGGACGCGGGCGAGAATGAAGTCGACCGGGGCCAGTTCGAGCTTGCCGGCTTCGATCTTCGAGATGTCGAGGATCTGGTTGATGATGGCCAGCAGGTGATGCGCCGCGTCGGTTACCTTGTTGAGACGGCCAAGCTGTTCGGCGTCCTGGGCATGATGTTCGGCCAGATGGGTAAGGCCGATGATGGCATTCATCGGGGTGCGGATTTCGTGGCTCATGTTGGCCAGGAACTCGCTCTTGGCACGACTGGCCAGTTCGGCCACCTGCCTGGCTGCCTCGAGTTCGGCGGTGCGCGCGTCGACCAGTTCTTCAAGATGTTCGCGATGCTGGGCCAGTTCTGCCGCAATCAGTTTTTCGTCGGTAATGTCCTGCCAGATGCTGCTCACCAGTCGCTTGCCGCCAACCGTCAGCGCCGTTGCCGAGATGCGGGCGAACTGGATGCTGCCATCCTTGCGCCGGTGCATGTTCTCGATAACCACAGTCCCTTCCTGCAGGGCTTGCGTGATGGCATCGTGCGTCTGGGCTTCCGTGAGAACGGCCTGAATGTCGGTCAGTGTCTTTCCTGCGAATTCCTCGCGGGTGTAGCCCAGGCTGCGCAGGCCGCCATCGTTGACCTCGATGAAGCGCAGGGTTTCCGGGTCGATCAGGCAAATGCCGTCATGGGCATTGCTGACAATGCTGCGATAGATTTCTTCACGCTCGCGCAGGGCGCGTTCGGCGGCAGTGCGGGCCGAAATATCGACGATATACACCACCAGATGCGGGACGCCGTCCATCTGGACGGTATCGGCAGACAGACTGATTTCCCGCCGGCGGCCATCGCGCCCGACGCCAACACTCGGAAACTCGGTAATCCGTCCATCGCGGCGCAGCAGCTCGACCATCGTGGAGCGGTCTTCAGCGCTTCCCCATAGGCCGGCCTCAAGGGTTGTTTTGCCGACCAGATCGCTGTGGAGCCAGCCATATTCGTCAAGCAGGCGGGCGTTGGCCTCGACGATCTTGCCATCGGAGAGGCGGGTGATACAGGCGGCGACCGGCGCGGCACGGAAGGCAATGGCCAGCCGTTCCTGCAGTTGGCTAATCTGCTCGGCCGCCCTCTTGCGTTCGGAAATGTCGAGAATAAAGGCAAGAATGTAAGGGTTGCCACCCAGGTGCACGATCTCGGCCGAGAGGCTGATGTCAATCGGGGTTCCGTCGCTTTGCCGCCATTCCGTCAGGTAGTCCTGCAGCAAGCCGGTTTCCAGCAGTTTCTGGCGCCATACCTGTCGGGATTCGGGGTCGGGCCATAAGCTCAGATTGGTGGACTGTTGGCCAATCAGTTGCTCACGCGTCCAGCCCAGCAGTTCCTGGTAGCGGGGGTTGACGTCGAGATAGGTGCCATTATCCAGGGTGGTCAGGGAGATGGCTGCCGGGCTGCCATTGAAGGCGACGGCAAAGCGTTCCTGCAATTCATGGGTATCGGTCATGTCACGACCGATACCGAGGACGCCGATCAGTTTTCCGGTGTGGTCGCGGATGGGGGCCTTGGTCGTCTGCAGGTATTCGCGGTGGCCATCGCTGGCGAAGGTGACCCATTCGTCGTTGCGGCGCGGACTGTCGGCCTGCAGTGCGGCGAGGTCGTTGGCGCGGAAGAAAGTGGCCAACTCACGATCGACAAAATCGAAATCGGTCTTGCCCTGGATAGTCGCTTCGTTGGCCCCGAAAAACTGTTCGAAACGCTTGTTGCAACTGAGGTAAACGCCATCAGTGTCTTTCAGCCAGACGAGATCGGGAATGGTGTCGACCAGGCTTCGTAGCTGGCTGCGTTCCTGCTCGAGTGCTGTCTGGGCCTCTTCGGCCATCGTCTGGCGCGACAGGCTTTCGCGTAATACGCGATGGAGCAGGACCATCAGTAGTCCGGCGGTGATGGCGACAAACAGCCAGCCTTTAATCATGCTGGCGGTGACCCGTCTCACCGGATCTTCAATCAGACTGGCGACCAGTTGATCGGATATGAGAATCCATAGCGCGGCCAGCGCGACATAGGGCAGGACAACCTGGGCAATCGCCCCGTAAAGAGCCTTCCTATGATGACGGAGGGGGTCTGCGGACATGGTCTATTCGGCGTAGGACTGGGCAATCGCCGTGAAGCTTGGATATTCCCGGACAAAAGCCTCAACGATGTCCGGGTCGAAATGCGACCCGCTGCCTTCAACGATGATGCCGTAGGCGTCATCGAGTGAGAAAGCCGATTTATAGACGCGCTTGCAGGTCAGGGCGTCGAAGACGTCGGCCAGCGCCATCAGGCGGGCGGCAATCGGGATGTGATCGCCGGCCAGACCGTCGGGGTAGCCGCTGCCATCCCATTTTTCGTGGTGGGAATGGGCAATCAGCTTGGCGATGGCGAGAAACTCGACCGGCTTGTCGGCATCGCTTTCGGCCTGCCCGATGGCCTTGCTGCCGAGTTCGGAATGGGTCTTCATGATTTCCCACTCTTCCGGCGTCAGTTTGCCGGGCTTGAGCAGTATGTGGTCGGGAATGCCGACCTTGCCGATGTCGTGCAGGGGGGCGGACTGGGCGATGGCATTGATCGTCCGTTCGTCGAGATAGCCGGCAAAGCGCGGGTGTTCGCGCAGCGCCCGGGCCAGCGTCAGTACGTATTCCTGGGTACGGCGCAGGTGCTTGCCGGTTTCCGGGTCGCGCGTTTCAGCCAGACGGGCCAGGGCGTGGATGCTGACTTCCTGGATCAGCTGATTTTCGCCCATGCGGCGGGCTACTTCGGCTTCGAGATAGGCGTTCTGGTTGGTCAGGATATCGCGTGCCTGCTTGAGTTCGAGCTGGGTGCGGATGCGGGCGAGGACAATGGCGGGGCGGATCGGTTTGGTGATGTAATCGACGGCGCCGCGGTCAAGGCCGCGTTCTTCATCATCCGTTCCGTCCATCGCCGTGACGAATATGACCGGAATATTCCGCGTGCTCGGCGCTGCCCGCAATTCGGCGAGGACATCGTAACCATCCATATCCGGCATCATGACGTCGAGCAGGATGAGATCGGGGGTTGGGCTGCCAAGGGCAATCTGCAGGGCGCGCCGGCCGGAGTTGGCGGCGCGTACCCGATACGCGGGCTGCAGCAGTTCGCCGAGGACACTGAGGTTCTCCGGGGTGTCGTCGACAATGAGGATGGTTGCCGGATTTCGGCTCATTTTTTTCGTCTCCAGTCGCTTGTGGCGAATTTCACAGAATTATCACCTTTTGGCGATGAAAATGCTACCGCGGTAAACCCGTAGGGGCGTCGGTCTGGTGGTTACGAATTAGGCGTCAGGCGGTACGCTGAGTTCCGGCGATGCGGTGAAAGATCGCAAAGCGGGTCTTGTCGATTTGTTCTGCCTCGAGGGCGGCAATCAGGGCGCAGTTCGGCTCCCGGTTGTGCTGGCAGTCACGAAAGCGGCACTGCCCGAGATAGGGGCGAAATTCGGGGAAAGCGGCTTCAATTTCATGGCGGCCAAGATGTCCCAGGCCGAATTCCTGCAAGCCCGGTGAGTCGATCAGGTGACTGTTGGCATCAAGATGGTAGAGCGTGGCGTGCGTTGTTGTGTGCTTGCCGGAGTCGAGGGCCTGCGAAATTTCACGAGTGGCGGCGCGGGCTTCGGGAATCAGGGCATTGACCAGGGTGGACTTGCCCATGCCCGACTGGCCGACCAGGACGCTGGTCTGGTTGGCCAGGTAGGGGCGGAGATTTTCCGCCTGGTCGAGGGCCGAGAGTTCGAGAATGCGATAGCCGAGGGCGGCTAGTGCGGCCAGACGCTGGCGGGCGGCGGGCAACTTGTCGGTCAGGTCGCACTTGTTGAGAATGATGAGCGGTTTGATGTCCTCGCTCTCGGCGGCAACCAGGGCGCGGATGATCAGTTCGTCGGAAAAGGCCGGTTCGGTGGCGACGACAATGACCAGTTGATCGACATTGGCGGCGATCAGTTTCTGGCGGATTTCGTTGGAGCGGTAGAGCAGGCTGGTACGTGGCTGGATCGCTTCAATGACGCCCTGGTCATCGGAAGTCTGCTTGATGTCGACGCGGTCACCGCAGGCGATCTCGCTTTTCTTGCCGCGCGGGAAACAGGGCAGGCGGGAACCATCGGCCAGTTCGACGACATACTGGCGGCCGTGCGCGGCAATGACACGGCCTTCCATCAGGCGGTGTTCACGGATGGGGTCGGGCGGCAGGTAGTGAGCACGAGGCTAGTCCTTGAAACGGTAGTATTGCTGGTTCAGATAGGCGGCGACTTCGGCTTCTTCCTCCGGGAACCAGCCGGCCCGGACCTGCGAATTGCAGGTGGCGACGCGTTGCAGGACATCGAGCTGGGTCATCAGGAGGCGACCTTCACGAGTATACATCTTGCTGCCATCGCCACCGTAGAGGCGAACGTGGCATGCGACACAGGCTTTTTCATGGTGTTCGTGACCTGCTTTGGGGTCGGCGCTGCCCCAGGGTTCGGCCAGTGCCGGTCCGGCAATCAGGGCGGCAATGAGAAGCGAGATGGTCGTTTTCATGCAGGTTTCTCCTGAAGTTGCAGGTGCGCGATGCGCTGGGCAGCCGGCGGGTGAGAGTCGTGGAACAGCGAGTGTAGCGGGTCGGGGGTCAGGGTAGAAGCATTGTCCTGATAAAGCTTGACCAGAGCGTGGATGAGGTCGCTGGCGGCGGCATGCTGGGCGGCGTAGGCATCGGCCTCGAATTCGTGGCGGCGTGATAGCTGGCTCATCAGCGGTGTTAACGGAAAGGTGAACACCGGCATGACCAGGAAGAAGAGGATCAGCGCCAGTGTTGTGTTCTGGGCCGGCACGCCGAGCCCGGCGTAGAACCATGGCGCATCGATCAACTGACCGAGCAGCCAGAGGAAAGCGAGCGAACCGGCAAACATCAGGACCATGCGCTTGGCCACATGTTTCTTGCGGAAATGGCCGAGTTCATGGGCCAGCACGGCTTCGACTTCGGTCGGCGCGAGGCGGGAGAGCAGCGTGTCGAAGAAGACGATGCGCTTGTTATTGCCGAAACCTGTGAAATAGGCGTTGCCATGGCTGGAACGCTTCGAGCCATCCATGACGAAGAGGCCGGACGAGCGGAAGCCACAGCGGATGAGCAGGGCTTCGATGCGCGTTTTCATCTCGCCATCGTCGAGCGGTGAGAACTTGTTGAAAAGCGGCGCGATCCAGGTCGGGTAGATGAACATGATGAGCAGGTTGAAACCGCTCCAGAACAGCCAGACGTACAGCCACCAGTATTGACCCATGGCGCCCATCAGCCAGAGTACGGCGGCAATCACCGGGGCGCCGATGACCAGTCCGAGGAGGGTCTGCTTGAGCAAATCGGCGAAGAACAGGCCCGCAGTCATGCGGTTGAAGCCATGCCGCGCCTCGATGACGAACTGGCTGTAGAGCGACAGCGGCAGGTCGACCAGGCCGGAAATGAAGGTCAAGCTGAAAATCATCGCCAGACCATAGGGCAGGCCGTCGAGCCGGAGCGACCAGAACTCGTGCAGGGCGGCGAGGCCACCACCGAGGGTCAGGGCAAGGAGCAGCAGGGACTCGATGAACAGACCGGCGATCGCTGTCCGGCTGCGGTCGATGGTGTAATCGGCGGCTTTCTGATGGTCAGGCAGAGTGATGCGTTCGGTAAATTCGGCCGGTACGGCGCTGCGGTGCGTTGCGACGCAACGGATGTGGCGCATCTTCAGCCATAGCCGGGTGACCAGGGTCAGGGTGAAAAAAACAAGAAAAATCAGGGTGAAATCAGGAGTCACGAATGAGGGGCCAAAGCTGTGCGAAAATCGCGGTTTTCAAGGATTCGGGCAATTATATGGCAGGCAATGCAAACAACCTCGTCTGGCTGGACATGGAAATGACCGGCTTGAACCCGGACGGCGACCGCATCATCGAAATGGCCATGGTGGTGACCAATTCCGAGCTGGAAATGGTCGCCGAATCGCCCGCCTGGGTTGTCCATCAGTCGGACGAGACGCTGGCCGGCATGGATGACTGGAACCAGAAAACCCACGGACGTTCTGGCCTGATCGACAAGGTCAAGGCATCGGCAATGGACGAAGCCAAGGTCGAAGCCGAAGCGCTGGAATTCCTCAAGAAATACTCGCTGGCCGGTCATTCGCCCATGTGCGGCAATTCAATTGGTCAGGATCGCCGCTTCATGGCCCGCTACATGCCGACGCTGGAAGCCTTCTTCCATTACCGCAACCTTGATGTCAGTACCCTAAAGGAACTGTGCAAGCGCTGGCAACCGGAGATCTACAAGGGTTTCAAGAAGAAGAGCAAGCACACCGCGCTGGCCGACATCTACGAGTCCATCGACGAAATGAAGTATTACCGCGAGCATTTCCTCAAGGGCTGATCGCGCAATGTCTTGGTGATCTGGCGTTAAATAGCCTGTCGCACGTAGGTGAACAAAGCCCGGCATTTGCCGTAATGCCGTTCAGTTAAGCCTGAACGGCATTTTTATTTTGTACGCAAGCTATTGTAAACATTAGCTAAGGCTGTTAACTTCTGGCTCGATGCTATCGAGCCAACTTCACGCAACGACGGATGTTCTGCCAGTAGCCGGACTTGACCGGCTGGCTGAACATTTGCCGCTGGCGTGGATTGAACAGGCGCTCAAGGCGACGGGAACGGCCAGTATCCGGCGACGGCGACTTCCTGCCGAACAAGTTGTATGGCTGGTAATTGCCCTGGCGCTGTATAGACACCAATCGATGCCTGAAGTATTGGCGACGCTGGATTTGGCGCTCCCCTCGTCGGAGGAGTCGGCCGTCAGCAAGAGTGCGGTGACGCAGGCCAGACAACGTTTGGGTGTGGCGCCGATGGAAGATTTGTTCAGCCAAACAGCCAGTGTCTGGTGTGCCCAAGACGCCGAGCGGCATGCCTGGAAAGGGCTCTCTCTGTGGGCCATGGATGGCACCACCTTTCGCGTGCCAGACAGTGCCGAGAACCGGGCACATTTCGGAGCCCAGTCGTACGCCAGTGGCAAGGTGGCCAGCTATCCGCAGGTTCGGGCCGTGAGCATCACGGCTATTCCGACGCATCTGGTCGCCGATATGGCCTTCGGGCAGTACGGCCAGAACGAGATGTTGTACGCCAAGACCTTGGTCGAGCGCATCGCCGATCATTCTCTGACCATTTTTGATCGCGGCTTTCTCAGCGCAGAAATCCTCTTGGGCCTTAGTTTGGCAGGAGAAGCGCGGCACTACCTGATTCCCGCCAAATCCAATACGAAGTGGGAATTACTATCCGGGACGGCGGAGGATGGCGTTGTGCGTATGCGGGTGTCGCCGCAGGCCCGAACCCAAGCTCCATCGCTGCCCGAATACTGGACAGCGCGTGCGATCCGTATCGTTTCGGCGAATGGCAAGGTACGGGTTCTGCTCACCTCCCTGCTGGACCGACGCCGCTTCAAGGCAACAGATTTGGCCGAGTGCTATCGTCGGCGCTGGGAAATAGAGACCAGTTATCGCGAACTCAAACAGTCCATGCTCGGCACGGCGCTGACCTTTCGTAGCCAGCAACCGTCAGGGGTTGAACAAGAAGTCTGGGGCGCTTTGATTGCTTACAATCTCGTCCGTCTGGAAATGGCCAAGGCGGCCATTCAGGCCAAGGTGGAACCGACGGGCCTCAGCTTCCTACGCGCCTTGCACATCCTGCAAAGTGAAATGATCTGGGCTGCCGGGATGGCGCCAGGAAAACTACCTGCACATCTGCTGCGCTTACGCATACAGCTTCAGTTCGCCATCGTGGAAAAACGACGGGGGCGTCAATGCCCCCGTGTCGTTAAAGCCCTGCCAAATCGCTATCCCGCTAAATATCTGAAAAAAGATCCTTAACTGAACGGCATTACCGGCATTTGCCGGGCTTTGTGTTTTTGGTATTCGGCTGTTCGGCCAAAGCGGCCGGTGGTGAACTCAATGAAAAATGGCCGGTTCTGTGTGCAGACCGGCCATTGCCATTCTGAGACGGTAAATGACAGCTTCGTACTGCGGATTCAACCGGTGGATGCAACACACTAGAATCTGCGTAAGCAGAAGGAGTGTTGCCAATGAAACAGAGAACCCGGATCTATTACACGGATAGCCAGAAGGCGCTGATGTGGGAACGCTGGCGCAAGGGCGACTCACTACAACAAATCGCCCAGCTCTTTGATCGAAATCACTCATCGGTTCAGGGAATCCTGGCCGAGACTGGCGGGATAACTCCGGCACTGCGATGTCGCTCCAAACGGGCATTGACACTTTCCGACCGGGAAGATATTTCGCGAGGTTTAGTTGCGGGCTGTTCCATCCGTGCGCTCGCTACTCAATTGAGGAGAGCGCCGTCCACCGTCAGTCGTGAAGTCAACCGCAATGGTGGCCGGGAGTGTTACCGAGCGACTCAAGCCGACCAGGCAACCTGGGCTCGGGCACTTCGCCCCAAGCCTTGCAAACTGGCTGAGAACCCTGAGCTGGCGCATATAGTGGCGAACAAGCTGCATTCGCTGTGGTCACCAGAACAGATTGCTGGCTGGCTCAAGCGGACCAACCCAGACAATGCGAGTCATCAGGTGTCACACGAGACTATCTATCGCACCCTCTATATTCAAACCCGAGGCGCTCTGAAGAAGGAGTTGCTGGCGTATTTGCGGCGGACGCGAGCCATGCGCCGCTCTCGCCATCACACACAAAAGACTGGCGATCACGGCCGAATCGTCGATGCTGTGTCAATCAGCGAACGGCCGGCCACGGCTGATGATCGGGCGGTGCCGGGGCACTGGGAAGGTGATCTGCTGTGCGGCAGCAAGAACAGTCAGATTGCGACGCTCGTCGAACGTCAATCGCGCTACCTGATGCTGGTCAAGCTCTCCGGCAAAGATACCGGGACCGTCACCAACGCCCTGATCAAAAACGCTCGTAAGTTGCCGCAAGAGCTCTACAAATCGCTGACCTGGGACCGGGGCAAGGAAATGGCTGGCCACAAGCGATTCACGCTGGCGACGGATATCCAAGTCTATTTCTGCGACCCCCATCACCCTTGGCAACGTGGAACGAATGAGAATACAAATGGACTGTTGCGCCAGTTTTTCCCAAAGGGAATTGACCTGTCCCCCTATTCGCAAGCGAAGCTGAGTGCCATTGCCCGGAAACTGAATGAGCGCCCTCGGAAAACACTAAACTACGAAACACCGGCACAACGTTTTTACCAAACCGTTGCATCCACCGGTTGAATCCGCAACCCTGAGCTGACGTTGGACGAAAATGAAAACAGTCCTTGGCTAGGAGGCATAAAAATGGAAAGCGGCCATTGAATCGGGATTGCTGGTTTCGCCCCCTTTATCAGCTCCTACGCAGCGGTTGCTGTCGCTAGCAGGGTTTGAATGGCCGGGGGGACGCGGCACATGCCGTACTGGAAATTTTCTCTGTTTTACCCCGATATAATTATTTTTGAGTCGTGAGAGTACAAATGCGGGATAGCCTGCGATTCCTCACACCGCTACATGCGTTGGCAAAATGGAGTATCAAGCCATACCTGCCAGCGCAGTGGCAAAACCGTCAATTCAGTGAAAACGTACGGCGCTGACGCCAACCAACGCCAAAAACAGCACAAAGGAAACGCTCTTCCAAAAGATCACCGGATTGCGTTCGATCAGCGGCGGTTTGGTTTTATTTAGAAACTCCTGGTTCGGGTGATGCAGGTCGAAGACGAATTCGGAGAGCACCTCGTAACGAGCGAATGGGGCGGGTTCGACAGCCTTGCGAATGGCATCGTCAATCCAAGCGGGAATTTCGCGCTCTTCGTTGAGGACGGTTTGATAAGCGAGCTTCCTTTGTGCTGCCTTAGTCCGCGATTTGGCAACTTCGACGCCGTAGGGTAGCTTACCGGAAAGCATCTGGTAGGCGATGACACCGAGCGAGAAGATGTCTGAGCGCGACGAGCCGTTTTCGCCGAGGAAATATTCCGGCGCGGCGTAGGCGGCAGAGCCGAGCAAGTTGATCTGTTCGATGGGTGTGGCAATTTCCATGACGCCGGCAACCCGCGTTGCGCCGAAATCGATGATCTTCACCGTGCCGGTGCTGTCGATCATGATGTTGTCAGGCTTCAGATCCTGATAGACCATTTCGAGGCGGTGGAAGGCCTGCAGGCCTTTGGCGATCTGTTCGATGAGGCCGCGCACGGTGGGCAGGTCTGGCTTGGGGTTGTCAATCATCCATTGGGCGAGGGTCTGGCCTTCGATGTATTCGGTAACAACGTAGATGTAGTTGCGTTTGCGCGTTTGCGAGCATGGCTTGAGCACGTGCGGGCTGTTGATGCGCCGGGCGATCCACTCTTCCATCAGAAAGCGTTCGAGATAAGCCGGGTTGGCTTGCAAGTCGACCGAGGGCGTCTTGATTACGACGTTTTCGCCAGTTTCGCTATCGATCGCCAGATAGATGTGGCTGCGCGCACTACCCTTAATTTCGCGCACGATCCGGTAGCCGTCGAAATCCATCCGCGCATCGAGTTGCGGCGGGAAAGGCAATTCAGAGAGCTGGCGGAACATTTCGTTGGATTCGGGCGTTGGCAGTTCGTCGATACGGATGATCTGAATCGTCAGGTTGTCGCCGCTGCCTCGCTTCAAGGCTTCTTCGACAACGGCTTTGGCCGCCAGATCGAAATTGCCGGCACGACCTTCGATAGCCGCCGCGACGCAAGCTGCATCAATGAACTCATAAACACCATCAGTCGCCAGCACCAGCAGCTCGCCCTCCTCCAGCGGAATCGCCTGGTAATCAACTTCAACCTTCTTATCCATACCCATGGCACGCGCCAGATAGCTCTGCGCTGATGAAACGCGGACGCGATGGTCCTCGGTCAGCTGCTCAAGCGCTGTTCCGCGCAGGCGGTAGATGCGGGCATCACCGACATGAAACAGATGCGCCGTGCGCGACTTGATGATAATGCCGCTGAAGGTGCAGACATAGCCGCGCTCGCGGTTGTAGCGGTGCTGGCTTTGCTGGGTCTGCGAATAGAGCCAGGAATTGGTGGCGCCCAGCACATGTTCAGCCGAGGTTTTGACCGACCATGCATCCGAAGTGCAGTAATAATCTTCGAGAAAAGCAGTAACCGCCGCCTGCGCCGCCTCCTGGCTGACATCGCTGCTGCTGATGCCGTCAGCCAACGCAATGGCAATGCCCTTGCTGGCGAGTTGCGGCCCACTGGGCACGAGCACGCCATGGAAATCCTGATTGATTTCCTTGCGACCTTTAGCGGAATACTGCCCGGCGGTGATTTTTAGTTGGCGGCTCATGAGATCAGCGAAAAAAGAATGGAAAAACCCCTGTCCTTCACGGGCAGGGGTCTTGAAATACAGCCGACAGATTAGTAGGCGTTACGCTTCGGTGCGGTACGAACGTGAGTCGAATACATCGTCAGGCCAACAAAAAACAAACCACCAACGAGATTACCCAGCGCGGTCGGGAGCTCGTTCCAAATCAGGTAATCCATTAGCGTGAAGTTACCACCCATCATCAAACCGGTAGGAAAGAGGAACATATTGACGACGGAGTGCTCAAAACCCATGTAGAAGAAGACCATGATCGGCATCCACATGGCCATGATCTTGCCCGAGACATTGGTACAAATCATCGCGCAGACAACGCCGGTCGATACCATCCAGTTGCACAGCACGCCACGGGTAAAGATAGTCAGCATGCCGGCGGTGCCGTGTGCCGAGTAGCCAAGGGTACGACCCTCACCAATATGGCCGATTTTTTGCGCGATGGCATTGGGTGCCTCTGAGAAACCGAAGGTCCAGACGATCACCATAAGCACCGCCACTGTCAGTGAACCGGCAAAGTTACCGGTAAATACCAGCCCCCAGGTGCGCAGGATACCCTTCATGGTGACGCCGGGGCGTTTGTCGATCAGGGCCAGCGGGCAGAGCGTGAACACCCCGGTGAGCAGATCGAAACCGAGCAGGTAAAGCATGATAAAACCAACCGGGAAGAGCATCGCACCGACCAGTGGCTGGCCGGTCTGAACCGTGACAGTAACTGCAAAGGCTGCCGCGAGATTAAGAATGGCGCCGGCCATGAAGGCGCGAATCAGGGTATCGCGGGTGGACATGAAGATTTTTGATTCGCCGGCGTCGATCATTTTGGTGACGAATTCGCTAGGTGCTAGATAGGCCATGGTTATTCTCTCTAATTAAGTTTATGTTTTTATGTTTGCTTCAAACCGCCAGGAAAACCTGGCCGTTTTCCAGCTTCACTTCGAATTTGGTGCAGGAACCAACATCCGGCGCGACAGCATGGCCGTCTTCCAGACCGATATTCCAGCCGTGCAACGGGCAAGTCACGCGCTTGCCGTGGACGATGCCTTGCGACAACGGGCCGCCCTTGTGCGGACATTTGTCGTGCATGGCGAAGACCTGGTCATCGGAGGTACGGAAGATGGCAATGTCGCCACCAGTCGCCGGCTTGACGATGCGCGAGCCGAGTTGTGGGATGTCTTCCAGCGGGCAAATCAGTTTCCAGTTACTCATTTTTATTCCTCGATTTTTGGCAATTTTCAGGCGTTGACCGCAACCGGCACGATGGGGATGAATTGTTTGATTGCTTCCGGCTCGCGCGACGTCGCCCACGGGTCTTTGGCATCTTTCAGTGAGTCGAGCAGGCTGGCGTAGAGCGCCTTGCGGCCTTCTTCATCCTCAACAATCTTGCCCTTGACGTAATCCATGCCGACGCGCTCCAGGTAATGACAGGTGCGTTCCAGATACCAGCCCTCAACCCGGTACAGTTGCAGGAAGGCGCCGGAATATTCCATCACCTCCTCGTCCGACGTCACCTTGCACAGGAACTGCGCGACTTCGGTCTTGATCCCGCCGTTGCCGGCGATGTACAACTCGTAGCCGGAATCGACGCCGATGATGCCAACGTCCTTGATGCCAGCCTCGGCGCAGTTGCGCGGGCAACCAGAAACCGCCAGCTTGACCTTGTGCGGGGCGTACATGTCAAACAACATCTTCTCAAGCTTGACGCCCATCGACATCGCCAGCTGTGTGCCGAAACGGCAATGCTCCATGCCGACGCAGGTCTTCACGGTGCGGATCGACTTGCCGTAAGCGTGGCCGGAAACCATGCCGGCGGCGTTAAGGTCAGCCCACATTTTCGGCAGGTCTTCCTTCTTGACGCCGAGCAGGTCAATCCGCTGGCCGCCCGTTACTTTCACGGTCGGCACGTTGTACTTCTCGGCGGCATCGGCGATGGCACGCAACTCGTTTGGGGTCGTCAGGCCACCCCACATACGCGGCACAACCGAATAGGTGCCGTCCTTCTGAATGTTGGCGTGGGCGCGTTCATTGATGAAGCGCGACTGCGGATCGTCCTTGGCTTCGTGCGGCCAGGTCGAAATCAGGTAGTAGTTCACCGCCGGGCGGCACTTGTCGCAACCGTTCGGCGTTTTCCACTCCAGCGACATGAAGACAGATTCCTTACTGGTCAGGTGCTGGTTGAGGATGGCATCGCGCACCATCTTGTGCGAATGATCGGTACAACCGCAGATCGGCTTCTTGTCAGAAGCTGCAGGGGTGTAAGCACCACCGATGGTCGAAGCCAGAATCTGTTCAACGAGGCCGGCACAGGAGCCGCAGGAGGACGCCGCCTTGGTGTGCTTCTTTACCTCGTCCAGCGTAAAGAGGCCATTGGCCTTGATCGCCTGGACGATGGTGCCCTTGGTGATGCCGTTACAGCCGCAAACCTCGGCGCTGTCAGCCATCGAAGCGGCCTTGCTGTTGCCGGCATGGCCCACGTCGCCAACCAATGACTGGCCGAAAATCAGTTGATCACGGATGTCGTGAATATCACGGCCATCCTTGAGCAGCTGGAAGTACCACGGGCCATCCGCCGTGTCACCATACATGACGCCGCCGACCAGCTTGTTGTCCTTGATCACCAGTTTTTTGTACACGCCACCATACGGGTCGTTGAGAACGATTTCTTCGGTATCCTCGCCGCCCATATAGTTGCCGGCCGAGAACAGGTCGATACCGGTAACTTTCAATTTAGTCGAGGTCACCGAGCCGGTGTAACGGCCGATGCCGTAGCCCGCCAGATGATTCGCGGCAACCTTGGCTTGTTCAAAGAGCGGCGCGACCAGACCATAGGCGATGCCGCGATGGCTGACACACTCACCAACTGCATAAACTTTCGGATCGTAGGTCTGCATCGTGTCATTGACCACAATGCCACGATTGCAATAGATACCTGATGCTTCGGCCAGCGAGTAATTCGGGCGGATGCCAGCAGCCATGACCACCAAATCCGCCGGAATCTGCATGCCGTCCTTGAAACGAATTGCGGCAACGCGACCGGATTCGCCCTGTATCAAGGCTTCAGTTTGTTTCTGCAGCAGAAATTTCAAACCCTTATCTTCCAGCGATTTCTGCAGCATCTTGCCGGCGATTTCATCAAGCTGGCGCTCCAGCAGCCACGGGCCGAGGTGGATCACAGTCACATCCATGCCGCGCAGTTTGAGGCCGTTGGCCGCTTCCAGACCGAGCAGACCGCCACCGATCACCACTGCATGCTTGTGCAGCTTGGCGGCTTCGATCATCTCGTCGGTATCCTTGATGTCGCGATAACCAATGACGCCGGGCAGATCATTACCCGGAATCGGCAACATGAACGGGGTCGAACCAGTCGCCACCAGCAAGCGGTCGTATTCTTCCTCGGTACCGTCATCTGCAATCACCTTGCGCTTGACGCGGTCGATCTTGGCGATGTTTTTGCCGGTATGGAGCTTGATGCCCTTTTCCTTGTACCAGTCGAGTTCGTTGAGGACGATTTCCGAAATGGTCATTTCACCGGCGAGCACCGGTGAAAGCAGGATGCGGTTGTAGTTCGGGTGCGGTTCAGCACCAAAGATCGTGATGTCGTAATGATCCGGCTTGATCTTCAGCAGTTCTTCCACGGTGCGAACACCGGCCATGCCGTTACCGATGAGGACGAGACGAGGTTTGCTCATGTGTGACTCCAACGTTGCGCGCACCAAAGGTGCAAAAATTATTTCAGCGCATGACATCGTTGTCACAAAAGACCTATCTGGCCAAGTCACCCTCACTGGTGGCTTTTCGCTACTAATTTAAAACAAAGCAATTAGCACGCCAAGCAAACAATAGATTGATTACATGAGTGTTTAATTAATCTAACTCAAGTGTTACGCACCGTTGTTGTGCCGACAACACCAAATTTGTGCGGAGTCTGGGGCGCGCATGGATAAAATCCAGCCACGTTGGAGTGGCAGGTTGACTCAATATGCAGCCCCTCAAACATCCAGCTTATGGAACCGTGAACGGCTCGACACTGCATTGCTGACAGCTAGGTAGAAAATTTCGCCACCCTCGGGCCAATGGCTGCTTGGAGCGACTGCGAATTTGAATGGCCGGATTGGAGCAGAAAATCCACTGGCGGGTTATGGCCGATTGTGTGAGTACGCATCTCCGCCAGTAAGCCGACGTTGGACCCGCAGGATAACAATCAAACTCCGATCAACAACAGAAGGAGTCTGACATGGAATCCGATCAACACCGGGAGCCTTGGAATAAAGGCACGCTAGTCGGCCAGAAGCCACCGCTGAAGCCAAAGGACATCTGGGCGATCCGAATTTACCTACAGAACGCCCATCAGGTTCGAGACCTTGCTATGTTCAACCTGGCAATTGATAGCAAGCTGCGAGGCTGCGATCTTGTGAATTTGCGCGTTCGTGATATCTCACACGGCAATCAGATACTCGCGAGAGCGATGGTTGTTCAACGAAAAACCCAACGGCCAGTGCAGTTTGAGCTGACAGAGCCAACCAGGGGTGCTGTTGCCGCCTGGATCACGAAAGCGGGGCTGAAGTCCGAACATTTTTTGTTCCCTAGTCGGCTATCCAATTCGCCCCATGTTTCGACCCGACAGTACGCCCGAATCGTCCATCAATGGGTCGCTGCTGTTGGGCTCGATTCGACTGTCTATGGCACGCACACCATGCGGCGAACCAAGGCAACGCTGATTTACAAGAGAACGAAAAATCTGCGTGCGGTTCAACTGCTGCTCGGGCATAGCAAGCTGGAGAGCACCGTTCGATATCTTGGTATTGAGGTGGATGACGCGCTAGAAATCTCGGAGCAGACTGAAATTTAAATACCAGTCCCAGGCGGTCGGACGGCTAAAACGTGCGACCGCTTTGCGGCAGGCTCATCAATAGGAGCTTTCGGCCATGACCGGCCACCCGAGAATTTTCTCATTAGCAGACACTGAAGCGGTCTGTGTGATTCGCAATTGCTACTGAGAACCGAACGGGATACTCTCACGTCATTTAGCATCCTTGTGATTCCATCGTATCCGCACTAATAGCAACAACTTGCGCGTTTCTGCTCCTGAATAACTGCTAGCTGGCAAGCCCAGTTGCTCGAACTGTCGCGATCCTCGGTCTATTACCAGGCGCAGCCGACGTCAGAGAGCGATCTGAAACTGATGCGACGGATCGATGAACTGCATCTGGAACATCCCTTTGCCGGGGCACGGATGCTCCGCGACATGCTCAAGCTGGAGGGGCATGAGATCGGCCGAAAGCATGTCAGCACGCTGATGAAGAAACTCGACATCCAGGCCATTTACCGAAAGGCCAATACCAGTCGGCGCAACCAGGCGCACCGCATCTACCCCTACCTGCTGCGCAGTTTGACCATCGACCGTCCGAATCAGGTCTGGGCGATGGATACGACCTACATCCCCATGCGCCGGGGTTTCGTCTATCTGAGCGCGGTGCTCGACTGGGCGACCCGTCGGGTACTGGCTTGGCGCCTATCGAACAGCCTGACGGCCGATCCATGCGTCGATGCAATGGAAGAAGCAATCATGAAATATGGCTCACCGGAAATCATGAATACAGACCAAGGCAGCCAATTCACCAGCTCGGCCTTCATCAGCCTGCTTCAGGAACACAGCATTCAGGTCAGCATGGATGGCAAGGGCTGTTGGCGGGACAACGTCTTCGTTGAGCGACTCTGGAAATCGGTCAAGTATGAGGAGATCTACCTACACGGCTACGAGACCGTTTCTGATGTCAGGCAGGCGCTGGCGCGCTATTTCGATTTCTACAATCGGCGCCGCCCGCATTCATCCCTTGACGGGCTCACCCCGGATACGGCTTACTTCAACCAGCCGCTGCTCGCCGCAGCGGCTTAACCCGCAGAGAAATCACTTAAGAAAACCGAATTTCTGTCCAACTGCGCGGGGCCACCTCTGTTTGTCACACTTGTAGAATTTTTAATATTAAGCAAAGAATCTCCTTGGAACTCTTGTAGTCTGGTGATGTGCATTCTGAGATTCAACAATAACCAATTACGATCAATCCTAATCAGGTAGTCAGAAAATGAATTCAACGTCCGTATTCCAGCGGATGATTTTGCTGGTTGCAATGCCGTTAATTGGATTGATTCTTTCGGCGGCCCTGCAAGTCCAGCAGGCATACGTGGCTTATAAAAATAGTCGACAGACGCTCCATCTCATGGAGGTTTCTGTCCGCGCAGGTAACCTGATCCATACCCTTCAAGTTGAGCGCGGATCGACTGCTGGATATCTTCAATCGAAAGGGCGTAAATTTGCAGATGTTCTGCCAAGTGTCCGAGAAAAGACCGACAATCTTCTAGAGATCTATAAACAAAAGGCTGACAACATCGATTCAAATGTGATGCCGGCGCTAGCAAAATCGCTCTCCGAGTCTCAAAGAAGTTTGTATGACATATCCAGTTTGCGAGAAAGTGCCAACCAGCTAGCGTTGCCTGTGCCCGATGAAATCGCCTATTACACGAAAGCGATTGGCAATCTGATTGGCAGCATGAATTTGGGTGTTGATTTTAATCATAATGCCCTGATTTCAAAGAAGATGATCGCCTACCTGAGCTTTGTTCGAGCAAAAGAAAGTGCAGGTCAGGAGCGAGCACTGGTAACAGCAGCCTTCGCCGCCGATCGGGTAGATCTACCGCAACTGATGGAGATTCTTTCCCGTTTCCATCAACAGGATGCTTACCTAAACGACTTCCGGAGCATTGCGGGCGCTGCGGAAAGGGCTGCGCTGGAATCCGTTATGTCGGGGGATGCTGCCAAAGAGGTAGCGCGATTACGATCAGTGTTGATAAATAATTCGCTACAAGGTGGTTTTGGCGTTGAACCTGGCGCATGGTTCAAGACTATGACGTCCAAGATTGATGGCATGTATGAAACCGAGAAACTAATCACTGCAGCCATTGAGGCTGAAGCAGAGGAACTATTACAGGCCAGTCGAACTGCATTTCTTGCGACACTCACGCTTGGGATTTTAGCAATAATTTTGACGGCCCTCGTGTCCCTCTGGGTTGCCCGTAGTATAGGAGTTCCTTTACGTGAAATGGCCAGCTTTGCTGAGATATCGATTGCCAATAATGACTTTAGCGGGACGGTTCCAGAATATGGTGCTAGCGAAGTGGTGCGAGCCGCCAAAGCTTTCAACCAACTTGTAAGCAAATTCCGGAACATTATTGTAGACACTAAGCGCTCAAGCGACCAAATTACCCGCGTAGCTCATGACCTATCCTTATCGAGCCAACATGTCGGCGAAAGCTCTTTTATTCAGTCAAGTGCTACTGAGGCAGTTGCAGCCGCCGTTGAGCAATCATCTGTGAGTATTGGTGAAACATCTACACATGCCCATACTGTGGCGTGTGTAGTTAATAGTGCGCGCGAAGACACCGAAAATGCGCTCGCCGTCATGCTTGAAACAGTGCATAACATGACCCTCGTTGCACGCTTGATTGGAGAATCTGGATCTAGCGTTAAGCTACTCGATCAAAGCTCAAAGAAGATTGGTCACATTATACAAGTCATCAGGGATATAGCAGATCAAACCAATCTACTAGCACTAAATGCCGCCATTGAAGCTGCCCGTGCAGGGGAGCAGGGGCGGGGCTTTGCCGTCGTTGCTGACGAGGTCAGGAAACTTGCGGAACGTACTGGGTTAGCAACGGGCGAAATCAGTGGTTTGATTAGCGAAATTCAGGATGGAATTGAGGGCGCAGTGAGTGCCATGGCTCAAGCCAACGAACAAGCTGACGCAAGTTTGGCTCTGGTCAATCGCACAGAGAAAGCACTGCACCAAATCGAACAAGGTTCACGCGAGGTAGCTGGGAACGTGCAGAACATTTCATCCGCACTTGGCGAACAAGATTCAGCCATTCGGGAAATAGCAGTGAGCGTAGAAAAAATTGCTCAGATGACTGAGAGCAACAATATAGAGGCTAACGCCAATAGCCAAACGGCCACACAATTGGACTGCTTGTCTATCGAGCTTCGAACTGCTGTCTCCGTATACAAAGTCTAGATAATGCAGGAGTTTGACTCAAGCGCCCACCCATCCTACCTCCCGTCGGGGAGGATTGGGGAATTGAGGCAAATTTTTCCGGAAAATGTAGAACTCTGGCTGGCGGAGGGGGAATTAATCGCTTCAGAAAAATGCCGTTCAGCACATCAACATTTGTATCTTGGGATGCAGCCATTGCGGCATTTCATGAATCAATCTTGCTCTGGCAATAATTTGCATCAGATATCTGGCCAAACCCAAAAGTGAAACAACAACTCGAATTACGGCTCATCGAATGCTATAACAAGCTGCTTTTGACCGATTGGGCGGTCAGCGGATATGTTCATGAGATTTGGCAGCCTGGCTATTTAAAAGTGAGGTGCCCCCGGATTTAGTGCCAAGGGCGTTTTAGTAAAAGTCCTTGGTTTGCACTTCTAAAGACATCCTTTCCCGACAGGATCGTCGGGATCACTGGATCGGTGCTTGGCTGCAAACTCTGCGGGCGTCAGGTAATCCAGTGAGCTATGCGGCCGATGCTGGTTGTAGTCGCGGCGCCAAGCGGCAATCAGGATACGAGCCTGAGGCAAGCTCGTAAACCAATGGTCGTTCAGGCATTCATCCCGAAACCTGCCGTTGAAGCTCTCGATGAACGCATTCTGCGTCGGTTTGCCAGCCTGGATCAGCTTGAGCTGCACGCCGTGCTGGTAGGCCCATTGGTCCAACGCCTTGCCGGTGAATTCCGGTCCCTGATCGGTCCGGATCGCCTTGGGATAGCCCCTGAAACGCGCAGCCTGATCGAGCACCCGGGTCACGTAATGTCCCGATATTCCGAAATCGACAGCGAGATCGATGGCCTCCTTGCTGAAGTCATCGACGATGGTCAGCACCTTGATCCGGCGGCCATTGGCTAATGCGTCACTGACAAAATCCATCGACCAGACCTGGTTCGGTGAGGACGGCAATTCCAGCGCCTGCCGCTCGACGGCCACACCATGTCGCTTCTTGCGGCGCCGAACCGATAGGCCGGCATCGCTGTAGAGGCGATAGATACGCTTGTGATTGACCTGAACGCCCTCACGGCGAACCAAGGCATGCAGACGGCGATAGCCGAACCGGCGACGCTCGCTGGCTAGCTCAACCAGTCTTGCCTGCAATTGCTCATTCTCTGGCTGTGCCGTCGATTCGTAATGCAGGACCGTGCGCGACAAACCCACCAGCAGGCAGGCACGGCGCTCGGAAATCGTTGTCGATTCACGCATCACCATGACTGCCTCACGCTTTTGCTGGGGGCTCAGCGTTTTCGGCCTAAAGCAGCCTTGAGTGCCTCCGCATCGAGGATCGATTCGGCCAGCAGACGTTTAAGCCGACCGTTCTCGGCCTCTAATTCCTTCAGACGCTTGGCATCTGGAACCGACATGCCGCCGAACTTCGCTCGCCAGTTGTAGAACGATCCGTCACTGAAGCCATGTTGCCGACACAGTTCCTTGATCGGTATGCCGGCTTCTGCCTGCTGCAAAAAGCCGATGATCTGCTCTTCTGAAAACCGCTTCTTCAAGTCCATTCTCCTTCTCGAAAACGGACTTTACTAAATTCCCCGTGGCACTGTTTATGGGGGGCACCTCAGCCAAGTCATAACTGAACGGCCCGCAGGCTTTTCGTGCGCTTGTAGATCAGGGTAGCCTTGGTTCTCCGCATGGAATGCGTCCCGTAGGCCGACGAGTCCAAGCCGGCAGACTTTGCCCAGTGGCCGACGATCCGTGCATATTGGCGCGTTGAGACATGGGGGTGACTTTGCAACCCTACTTGGAAACAGGAACTGATCGCTTCGCAGGTGAGATTTTTCCAGCCAGGCGGACACCGCTGCCCTTGTTGGCTCCGTCAGTTCGAACTGCACTGGCCGCTGCGTTTTTCTCTGCATCACCTTGGCACGGGATAGCACCGGGTTCCCGTGGGTGATGTCGCGCACCCGCAAACTGACAAGATCGCAGCCACGCAATCTTGCTGTCGATGGCTAAGTTGAACATAGCGAGGTCCCGGACCGCATGTGCATTCTGGAGGTGGAGGCGGATGGCCCAGATATCCTTGGGCGTAAGCGGTGGCTTCTGGCCGAGGAGCTTTCCCTGGTTCCAAGCTTCGCGTTTGTTAATGGTTTCCATCTTTGACTCCTTGGTTGTTGATCGGAGTCATATGTTCTGCCAGCAAGGGAATGGCTGCTCTGGGGTAGGATGACTTAAGCGTGCTGTAGGCCATGACCCGCGTGTCAGGTTTTCACTGGCCATGGCGGAAATAGGCTGGGAAGAGACGTCACAACTTCTTCAACCTACGCGTGCAACCGACCTCATGCTGCCCTTCAAATCATGCGCGGTTCAATGACAGGCAAAAAATCGGCCTGCCACTCAAATCACTCTCTCCGCAACCTGACCGTAAACCAGAATATGCTGCCCTTGCCGGGGATACTCTCGCAACCGGCATCGCCGGACATCACCACCGCAATTTTTCGGGTCATTGCCAACCCGACACCCAGGCCGCCAAATTTGCGCGTTGGTGAGTTATCAACCTGTTCGAAGACTGAAAACAAACGTGTGACATTCTCTGGCGAAATGCCGATGCCTGTGTCTTCCACCTCGAAACGAACGACCCCCAACAGCGCGTTCTCTTCAATCAGTTGGGCCCGCAATATTACGCTGCCATGCTCCGTAAATCGGACGGCATTGTTGGCGTAATTGAACAAGGCCATTCTGATTAGGCGCACATCGCCGATCATACGGCTTGGGAAGTCAGTACTTTCGACCATGAGCCGTAACTGTTTGCTGGCGGCCTGTTCTTCAACCATCGAGGCCACGCCGCTTAAAAGGTCTTCAAGTGCAAACGGCGCTTCCTGCGCGGCTGTCATGCCGGAATCGATGCGCGTGAACTCCAAAATCGCATCAACAAGATCCGTCATGCGGACGCAGGAGACTTCCAGTTTGTGAAGCCTGTCCATTTGCTTTTGTGACAGCGGTTCCCTACCTACAAGTTGAGCCATGCCATGTATCTGGTGCAATGGTGTGCGCATTTCATGGCTCAGGTTTGCCAGGAAGTTGCTCTTGGCGATGTTGGCGGCCTCTGCGGCTTCCTTGGCTTGGGAGAGTTGCACGTTCTGGTCTTCAATCAGGGCTTGCTTGGCGAGGAGTTGCTGCTGCTGTAGCCACATGCCGGTCACTGTCATCGCGGTAGAGAACAGAAAAAATACCAGCATCTGCCGGCCTAGCTCGGCATTGGCAATTTGGAAGGGGCCCAGGTTGTGCGAAGCTTCGGCGACGATCAGGCACGCGGCCATGGTCAGGGTCAGGTGCTCTCCCACATGGCCCTTTCTGAAAACCATGTACAAAAAAGCCGGGATAAGCAGGAAGATCATGGCGTGCATCCAAGCAAACGCCAGATGGACAATCGTCAATATTCCGACGGTCAGCAACAGCCAAGGCAGGATTTCAGCGGAGGTAATTCGATGCTGCTTTTTCCAAGCCTCCAGCATGGGATAGCAAAGCAGGATTCCAAGGCTATCCGCCACAAGCAGCATCAGTATGAAATTCACCGTTTGCGTCCACGCAATGTAGCCCCCCAGCGCCAGATTGCCTGCCAGGAAGGAAGCCGAAACCAGCGTAGGGATGACACAGACAAAGACCGTAAATGGAATCAAATCAAACGGCCTCGACAGGCCAAATGGCAGGTGGCGACGCAACATGAATGCCGCAAACCAGGCAGCGAAAGAATCCGCAAAGGCTGCAATCATGGTATGCAGTATTTGCAGGCCCAGGGATGGCAATGCCATGCCGTGGAAATTTGCGGCGAAACTTGCAAGGAAGATGAAAGGTAACGCCCTGTTTCTGCCGGCTAGGCACATCAGGAGACCGATTCCCGATGGCAACCACAACAAGGTGATATTGCTGGGTTGCAGCGAGAAAAGCGCCATTCCAAACTTGGCGAGGAGAAAGTAGGCCATCCCGCCGACGAGCATTTGCTTGACGATAACGCTCCAGCCCAGAGCATGGTGTGCCATGTTGCTAATTGGAGTTGTGGGAGTTGGTGAGGCCATATTTCGCAAGTCAATCTTACCCTATGTTCTCACCATAGTATCCGGATGGGTGCTTTCGCTGCACTGCTGCCGCCGGCTCCAAAAAGGGTACTTCAGCTTTGGGTCAGAGTTCGCCTTCGCCAGCCAGGAAAGCTGACCTTCGAGCCACGTTGCCGATGGGGGACGGCTTACCGGCAGATTGCTGCCCGACACTGATTATTAGGCCAATGGCCGCAATGGCCGAGGAGCAGTCACATCAGAATGCAGCGATATCGGGCCCAGCGGACCTTCGGTCAGTGCCGGTAAAGGCGGAATGTTTCCTTGCGGTCGCCGGGGCGGTTGCCTTCCCAGACCTTGGTCCACTTGCTGTTGGGGGCCGCCAGTTCGCGCCGGGTGTCGCCGACGACCAATAGCCAGTTGCAGGCCTGTCCGGCCTTTGATTCTTCGGCGACCGGTTCAATGCCGACGAAGTAGGACAGCGAGGCAAGTTGGGTGTCGTTCAGGGCGCGTTCGGCCAAGCAACCATGGTCAGGCGGCAAAGCCTGGGCAATCGCCTGGGCAACCGGGCGGTAAGACTTGTTGAAGTCGAACCACGGCAGGATCAGGGTTGTTGCCAGTAGCCACAGCGTCGTGCAGCCGAGTGTCCAGTGCGTCAGGCTGCGGTAGTGCGAGCGCGGGGCGGTGATGATCAGCCAGACCCACCAGGCGGTGGCTGCCAGTCCGATGATCAGCGCCAGTAGGTCAAAGTGGCCGACGAAACTGGGGCGCAGGACGAGGGCCCGTTTGGCCATCTGCTCCGGCCAGCCGAGGACCATGGCCGACCAGCCCAGCCAGACAATGCCGATGCACAGGCTGAAGGTGGACATGGCGAACCAGTCGAAGGCATTGGCTGCGCCGCGCCTCAGGGCCAGCGCGCCGGGCGTGGCGAGCAGGGCCAGCGGCGGCAGCAGGAGCAGGGCGGGAATCTGCCGGGGGCGGAAGGCCCAGGCCAGCAATAGCAGGGTGAGGACCAGGAAGACGAGCGGCAGCAACTGGGCCGGCGCTTTGATCTCGCGGCGCCGCAGCCGTAGCGTCCAGATCGCCAGCGGAAAGGCGGGGAAGGCAAACCAGGGCAGCATGGCGATGAAGCGGCCGCCACCGACTACCGAGAATGGTGTATTCAGCGGTGCCAGTTCGGTGGCCAGCCAGCCGTGGAAGCGGGCCGGTTCCAGGTTGAGCAGGAGCAGGGGCCAGGGCAGGGTAAGTACGGCCGCAATGGCGAAGCCGATGAGCAGGGTGTGCAAGGCCTTGGGCCGGTCGGGCGAGAGCCACCAGGCGATAGGGGCGATGGCGAGCAGCGGCAGAGTCGGCGCGATGCCGGTGCCGAGCAGGCAGGCGGCGATGGCGAGGCCATAGAAAATGCCGGTCAGGCGGGGCTTGCGGCCAATCGCCGCAAGGCCGCCAAGGGCACCGCTGTAGGCAGCCAGCGCAATCAGCATTGGTTGCGCATCGTGGGCATGGAAGAGCAGGCCGGCACTGCCGGCGAGCAGCAGCGGACTAGCCGCGGCATGATCTTCGCCATACAGTTCGCGGCCGGCGTAATAAAGTCCCATCAGGGCCAGTGCCACCCAGATGCCACTGGCCAGGCGCATGGCTTCGTGCAGCGGCAACCAGCTGCCAAAGAGCATGCCGGTCAGTGCGGCGCTCCAGTAATAGAGCGGCGGTTCGTGGAAGGGGCGGCCGGCCAGGTCGGGGGACAGCCAGTCGCCAAAATTCAGCATATGCCAGGCGGCACCAATATGGATGGCGTCCTCGCCCTTCCACGGGTCGCGACCGAACAGGCCGGCCAAGACATAGAAAGCCAGAATGGCGGCGAGCACCCAGCCAGCCGGTGGCAGGCGAATACCGCGGCGCAGGGTGTCGCGAATCAGGACGAGAAAATCAGGCATGTCGGCCAGAAATGAAAAAGGCAGCCATCAGGCTGCCTTTTATACCGTAATCCGGGCAGATCAGGCAGCGGCCTTGCCGCGCATGGCGCCGAACTTCTGGTTGAAGCGCTCAACACGGCCGGCGGTGTCGACGATCTTTTGCTTGCCGGTGTAGAACGGGTGGCAGAGCGAACAAACTTCGACGTGAAGGGCTTTCTTCATGGTCGACTTGGTCGTGAAGGTGCTGCCGCAGGAGCAGGTCACCTGAATTTCGTTGTAATCCGGATGGATATTGGCTTTCATCTTCTAGTCCTTAGTCAAGCGACCGGCGGATGTGGCCGATCTGGGAAGCCGGTTATTATCGGTGAATAATCACCGGCTTGCAACATTTTTTGTTAGCCGCGGCGCATGGCGTCAAAAAATTCCTGGTTGCCCTTGGTCGATTTGACCTTGTCGAGCAGGAATTCCATGGCTTCGAGATCGTCCATCGGGTAGCAGAGCTTGCGCAGGACCCACATCTTTTGCAGGACGTCGGGCTTGAGCAGGAGTTCTTCGCGGCGGGTGCCGGAGCGATTGACGTTGACCGCCGGGTACATCCGCTTCTCGGCCATGCGGCGGTCGAGGTGGATTTCGGAGTTGCCGGTACCCTTGAATTCTTCGTAGATCACTTCGTCCATGCGCGAGCCGGTGTCGATCAGCGCCGTGGCGAGGATGGTCAGCGAGCCGCCTTCCTCGATGTTGCGTGCCGCGCCGAAGAAGCGCTTCGGCTTCTGCAGGGCATTGGCGTCGACGCCGCCCGTCAGCACCTTGCCGGAGGCCGGCTGGACGGTGTTGTAGGCGCGGGCGAGGCGGGTGATCGAGTCAAGCAGGATGACCACATCCTTCTTGTGTTCGACCAGACGCTTGGCCTTCTCGATGACCATTTCGGCCACCGCGACGTGGCGGGTGGCCGGTTCGTCGAAGGTCGAGGCAACGACCTCGCCCTTGACCGTGCGGGTCATTTCGGTGACTTCTTCCGGGCGCTCGTCGATGAGCAGGACGATGAGCACAACTTCCGGATGGTTGGCCGTAATGGCGTGGGCGATGTTCTGCAGCATCACGGTCTTGCCGGTCTTCGGCGGGGCGACGAGAAGGCCGCGCTGGCCGCAACCGACCGGGGCGATCATGTCGATGACGCGGCTGGTGATGTTTTCTTCCGACTTGATGTCGCGTTCGAGCTTGAGGTGACGCGTCGGATGCAGCGGCGTCAGGTTCTCGAACATGATCTTGTTCTTGTTGGCTTCCGGCGGGAAACCATTGATGCGATCAAGCTTGGTCAGGGCGACGTAGCGCTCGCCATCTTTCGGCGTACGGATCTCACCTTCAACGGTGTCGCCGGTGCGCAGGTTGAAGCGTCGAACTTGTGACGGAGAGACGTAGATGTCATCCGGGTTGGCCAGGTAGGAGGTGTCGGCCGAACGGAGGAAGCCGAAACCGTCGGAAAGGACTTCCAGCGTGCCATCGCCGTAGATGGTGTCGCCATTCTTGGCCTTGGCCTTGAGGATGGCGTAGATCAACTCCATCTTGCGCATCCGGTTGGCGTTATCGATGGCCAGTTCGGTGGCCATGTCGAGCAATTTGCTGACGTGTAGTGTTTTGAGTTCGGAAAGTTGCATGTAGGAGTGTGTGGCGCCAGTCAATTAGGGGCCGGGCTGCTGCCCGAAACCGGGGCGCAAGAGCTGGATAGCTTTTGGGTGGGGAGTGATGCCTGGGCGCTTGGCTGGAGGCATCTGCCTGAAGGTGCAGGACGCACCTTCAGGAGGGGAGACTACGGAGATTACAGGTTGCTGTCAATAAACGCAGCGAGTTGCGACTTGGACAGTGCGCCAACCTTGGTTGCTTCGATGTTGCCGTTCTTGAAGATCATCAGCGTCGGAATGCCGCGGATGCCGTATTTGGCAGGCGTGGCCTGGTTGTCGTCGATGTTGACCTTGGCGACCTTGAGCTTGCCGGCATATTCGTTGGCGACTTCGTCAAGGATCGGAGCGATCATCTTGCACGGGCCGCACCACTCGGCCCAGTAGTCGACGAGAACGGGTTGCTGCGATTGCAACACTTCCGCTTCAAAGGTGTCGTCGGTTACGTAATGAATATGCTCGCTCATGGTTGCCTCATGGAATGGGTGGAACGAATCGGGGATATTGCGCCTTGGTTGGCGACATGAATATTCTGTGATGCTAGCGAAAAAAGAAGCGGTAGGGAAGCATCAGCATCAGGGTTTCAGCAGATTGGCCAGTTCGACGGCTGTCTTGACCTGCATTTTGTCGAAAAGATTGGCCCGGTGCACCTCGACGGTGCGCATGCTGATGTTCAGTTCGTCGGCGATGACCTTGTTGAATTTGCCGAGCAGGACAAGATCCATGATCTGCCGCTCGCGGGTGGTCAGGGTCGACAGGCGAGCCTTGACCGAGTCGACCGAGGCGTTGGCTGCCCGCTGCCGGGCATCGAGGGCCATGGCCTCTTCGATGCGGGTGGCTAGTTCGTTGTCGTTGAGCGGCTTTTCGAAGAAATCGAAGGCGCCTTTCTTGAGCGTGCTGACGGCCAGCGGTACGTCGCCGTGGCCGGTCAGGAAGATGACCGGCAGGGTTGATTTTTTTTCGAGCAACTGATCGAAGCAGTCAAGCCCGCTGATGCCGGTCATCCGCATGTCGAGGACGATGCAGCCGCGCATGGCCGGTGTCCAGGCGGCGAGAAAACTTTCGGCCGAGTCGTAAGCCGTCGCGGGAATCCCACGCGAGGTCAGGAGCCAGGCCAGAGCATCGCGAATGGCATCGTCATCATCGACCAGGTGGGCTTGCGGGGTACTCATTCGGTTTCCAGCGGCAGGGTGAAGATGAATATCGTACCGCTTCCGCTCGGTGAGTGGGGGTTGTCTTCTGCCCACAGCCGGCCACGATGGAATTCGATGATCGAACGGCAGATCGACAGGCCGACGCCCATCCCCTCGGGCTTGGTGGTAAAGAAGGCCGTAAACAACTTGTCGCGGATATCCGGGGCGATGCCGCTGCCGTTGTCGCTGACGCTGATGCGTACTTCGTTGTCGCTCGGGACGACGTCGATGCTCAGGACGCGCCAGGCCTCTGGCGTGGGGGCCATCGCTTCCATGCCGTTGCGGATGAGGTTGAGCATGACCTGCTCGAGCATCAAGCGATCAGCCGGGATGGGGGGAAGCTGGGGGATTTCGCAGGCGATGCGGATGTGCCGCTTGCGCGCATCGGCCTCGACAAAACCGAGACAATCCTCGAACACCTCGGCCAGCGCACAAGGTGCGCGCTTGGGTTCGCTCTTGCGGACGAAGTCGTGGACGCGGCGGATGATCTTGCCGGCCCGCTGTGCCTGGACGCCGATTTTCTCAAGGGCGGGGCGGATATCCTGCGGCTGGCAATCGGGGCGCTCGAGCAGATTCAGGCAGCCTGTGTTGTAGCTGGCAATGGCGGCCAGTGGCTGATTCAGCTCATGGGCCAGGGTCGACGCCATCTCCCCCATGGTGACGAGGCGCGACGTGAATTGCAGTTGTTCCTGCTGCAGGCGGGCCAGTTCTTCTGTCCGCTTGCGTTCGGTAATGTCGAGCACGGAGGCCATCCAGCCGGTATGGCGGCCGTTGCCATCGATCAGCCGGGCTTCATACACCAGGGCGTCAAAACGTTCGCCGTTCTTGCGCATGAAGCTGATCTCGAAGCCGTCAGGTGGTGCATTGCCGGCCAGGACAATCTGGTGCATGGCGAAGGTTTCATCGATTTGCTCCGGCACCCAGTAAGGCATCGGCGGCGTTTTGCCGACCAGTTCGTCCGGGGAAAACCCGGTCATCTTGCAAAAGGCCGGATTGACGTAAATGACCCGGCCGTTAAGGTCGCGGGCACGCATGCCAACGGTCAGTGAATCCTCCATGGCGGCACGAAATGCATGTTCGGCCCGGAGCGCTTCTTCGGCCTGGGAGCGCTTTTTCATGAGGTCGCGAACCAGCCACAGGCTCCAGAAAACGCCGGCGGCCAGCGCGATAATGGCCAGGGTAAGCAGTCGGGGTAGGGATTTGTCAGCGCTCTGATAACTGGTGACCCGTAATTCCATGCCGTAGCCAGGTGGGTCGAAGGGAATCTCGTAACTCTGCGTACTCTTGCCCTGGATGTTGCTCTTGGCGGCATATTGAACGTCATTGTTGTCGACAATGACCACCTGATATTTTTCGGTAAACCACCACGGAACCAGATTGCTGAGTAGGGTGTCGAGTGGATAGACCGCAACCAGCATTCCTTTCAGCTCCTGTTTGGCAAAAACCGGGACCAGGATTTCGATAAAGGCACGGTTGCCATCGAGGAAAAACGGTTCGCTGTAAAAACGTTTGCCCAGACGACTCGCCAGTTCGAAGGCCTTGTCGGTGACCGGGGGGCCGAAGGCGGCGATTTCCTGGTCGGGGAGACGTGCTGTCGGTAGCGCGTCGATCACCTTCCGGTTCGCGTCGAACCACAGGAATTGTGAGATTTCCGGGTTGTTTTTCAGCAGATGAGCCGCCCGCAGCTGAAATAACCCCTTGCTGTCAGTCTGCGTACCCAGGTCGGAAGCCAGTTGTTGCAACTGTTCTTCGTTGCCATTGAGGTGGAAGCGGATGTTCTGTTCCAGCCAGAGGACGTCCTTGATCAGTGTAGCCCGGTCTTCGTCGATTTCATTCTGGTGGGTCAGCCAGAGTAGCGTCAGCAGCGAGGCCAGCAAAAGGACGATGCCCAGTTTTGGCAGGGCCAGCAGCCAGCGCAGTCGGCGGGCGCTGGAAGGCAGGGAGGGGCGAGCATCGATCATGCGGGAATGTTACATCACGCCCTTGCGCGAACTGACATTGTGGGTTTCCACAATTCGGATAACCACAATGGTGCGCCGCAGCGAATTTCTGGATACTCGGGGCCGAGTTCAGATATTCCAGAAAAAATTCACCAAAGGAGATTGGGTTTCATGGCCAAAAAAGCGATATTCAAGAGTCTGTATTTCCAGGTCATCGTCGCCATCATCATCGGTGTCGCGCTTGGCCATTTCTACCCTGAAAGCGGCGCTGCGATGAAGCCGCTGGGCGATGGCTTCATCAAACTGATCAAGATGATCATCGCGCCGATCATCTTCTGTACCATCGTTGTCGGCATCGCCGGCATGGAAGACATGAAGAAGGTCGGCAAGACCGGCGGCCTGGCCGTGCTTTACTTTGAAATCGTCAGCTCGATCGCCCTGGTCATCGGCCTGGTCGTGGTCAATCTGTGGCAACCCGGGGTCGGCATGAATGTCGATGCATCGACGCTCGACACCAAGGGCATCGCCAAGTACGCCCAGCCCGGTCAGATGCAATCGACGACCGATTTCCTGCTCAATATCATCCCGACCAGCGTTGTCGATGCCTTTGCCAAGGGGGACATGCTGCAGGTCCTGTTCTTCTCCATCCTCTTCGGTTATGCCATGCATTCCTTCGGCGAGCGCGGCAAGCCGGTCTTCGATCTGATCGAGAAGCTGTCCCACGTGCTGTTCGGTATCGTCGGCGTCATCATGAAGGTCGCCCCGATCGGTGCCTTCGGCGCCATGGCCTACACCATCGGCAAGCATGGCCTGGGTAGCCTGACCCAGCTGGCCAGCCTGATGGGTGCTTTCTACCTGACCTGCGTCATCTTCATCGTCGGGGTGCTGGGCAGTATTGCCGCCTTCCACGGGTTCTCGATCTTCAAGTTGATCAAGTACATCAAGGAAGAACTGTTCCTGGTCCTCGGTACCTCGTCGTCCGAGTCGGCTTTGCCCCGTCTGATGGCCAAGATGGAAAACGCCGGTGCCGAGAAATCAGTGGTGGGTCTGGTCGTCCCGACCGGCTACTCCTTCAATCTTGATGGCACCTCGATCTACCTGACCATGGCTGCCGTGTTCATTGCCCAGGCGACCAACACACCGATGGATCTGACCCAGCAGGTGACCCTGCTGGCCATCCTGTTGCTGACGTCCAAGGGCGCGGCCGGGGTGACCGGTAGCGGCTTCATCGTGCTGGCAGCCACCCTGTCGGCCGTCGGTACTGTGCCGGTCGCGGGGCTGGCCCTGATTCTCGGGATCGACCGCTTCATGTCCGAAGCACGGGCGCTGACCAACTTCATCGGCAACAGTGTGGCCACCCTGGTGGTCGCCAAATGGTGCAAGGCGCTGGATTCGGATCGCCTGACGGCCGTGCTCAATGATGAAACCAGCGACGAGGCTGATCGTCCGGAACTGGTGCTTGACGATGCGCCGGAAGCGATTATTCCCCATTCGCCCAGACCAATCGTCGAACATCACTGAAATTGATTGTCGCCAACAAAACCGCCGGCTGGTCCGGCGGTTTAATGAGATAGTCAGCCCGATCCCCACCAGCGGTAAGCTGAGTGGGGATTTTTTCTTTTGGAGGCGATCATCATGAACACGGTTACCCTCATTGGCATTGATCTTGGAAAGCATTGTTTTCATTTACATGGGCAGGATGCCCAAGGTCGCATGGTATTTCGCAAGAAGCTTTCGCGTAGCCAGATGCTGACGCAGCTGGCCAATTTCCCGGTTTGTCGGGTTGTGATGGAGGCGTGTGCGGGTGCGCACTGGATTGCCCGGCGCCTATCGGCGATGGGTCACGAGGCGAAGTTGATTTCACCGCAGTTTGTAAAGCCGTTCGTCCAAGGCAACAAGAATGACTTTGCCGACGCGCAGGCGATCTGCGAAGCGGCGAGCCGACCGAACATGCGTTTTGTGAGTCCGCGCAATGAAAGCCAGCAGACCATCTCGGCGACGCATCGCGTGCGTGAGGCGCTGGTGCGGGATCGGACGTCGACGACTAACCAGATCCACGCCTTCTTGCTGGAATTTGGGATCAGCTTACCGAAAGGCCCGGCCATCATCAAACGCTTGCCAGCCGTGCTGGCCGAGCATGAAGCAGTTTTGCCACCTCGCCTGATGGCTGTTATCGAGCACTTGCGTGCGCATTTCAAATATCTGGATGAACAGATCAAAGCGGTCGAGGGCGAATTGGCTCAACAACTGGCTGAAGACGAGCGTAGCCAACGCTTATTGGAAATTCCTGGCATTGGGCCGATCACCGCCAGCGTCCTGGCGGTCGAACTGGGCGATGCCCATCAGTTTGCCAATGCTCGCCAGTTCGCCGCCTCCATCGGTCTGGTGCCCCGTCAGTACAGCACCGGCGGCAAACCAACCTTGCTCTGCATCAGCAAACGGGGCGACAAGAATTTGCGACGATTGCTCGTTCAGGGGGCACGGACCATCATGCAACGTATTCAGACAAGAAGCGATGGGCTCGGTGAATGGGTACGGGACATGCTGTGCCGACGGCACTCGAATGTCGTGGCCTGCGCGCTGGCCAACAAAATGGCGAGGATCGCCTGGGCTATCCTCGCCAAAGGGACACACTATCAATCCCGTTCGCTGGCTGCCACCATCTGACGGAACGCTTCACCTTTTTGTAACCCACCTGGTTTTGCGACGGTAGATCACGTGATGAACTAAACGGCACAACGGCCTGGCAAAGAACCTGACAATAAAAACAGCGATCACACGCTGATGGTTTTTTGAGGATTGCCAGGCGCGGCTCTCATCGTGGCGCGGGGAATTCCTTCCCCAATTCGACGCCGGATAGATTTGCGCAAGCCAACTTTAGTTTAAAACAAAATCTCCCTTGCAAAAATCGGGCTGACCATAGATTTTATTGGGTAATCGGCATGTGGATAACCACAATACGCTGCGCTTATCTCTTTCGTAATACTTTCACTCAGGCGAAATTAATAGTTCGCGATTCCAATCTCTGGAGGAGACAACAATGAAAGTATCCAAGCTGCTGGTTGCCCTGTTTGCCGGCGCACTGTCCCTGGCCGCCTATGCACAGGCGCCGATTGTCATCAAGTTCAGCCACGTGGTTGCCGCCGATACGCCGAAGGGCAAGGCAGCCGAGATGTTTGCCAAGAAAGCCGGAGAGCTGACCAAGGGCAAGGTCAAGGTTGAGGTCTATGCCAACTCCACTCTTTATAAGGACAAGGAAGAGATGGAGGCCTTGCAACTGGGCGCCGTCCAGATGCTGGCCCCGTCGCTGGCCAAATTCGGCCCGCTCGGCGTCAAGGAATTCGAAGTCTTCGATCTGCCATTTATCTTCAGTGACTACGATGCGCTGCGCAAGGTGACCAATGGTGCGGTAGGCAAGCAGTTGCTGGCCAAGCTGGAGCCCAAGGGCATTCGAGGTCTGGGTTATTGGGACAACGGTTTCAAGTCATTCTCCCTGAATACGCCAGTCAAGACGCCGGCCGATCTCAAGGGCAAGAAGCTGCGCATCCAGTCGTCCAAGGTGCTTGAGGAGGAAATCCGGGCGCTCGGCGGTCTGCCTCAGGTGATGGCTTTCTCTGAGGTTTATCAGGCTTTGCAGACCGGCGTGGTCGATGGCACCGAGAATCCGATTTCCAATCTCTACACGCAGAAAATGCACGAGGTGCAGAAGCATCTGACGCTGACCGAGCATGGCTACCTCGGCTATGCGGTCATTGTTAACAAGAAGTTCTGGGATGGATTGCCGGCTGATGTCCGTGGCCAGCTCGAAGACGCCATGGAGCAGGCGACCCGTTACGCCAACCAGATTGCCAAGGTGGAAAACGACAGTGCGCTGGATGCCGTCAAGAAAAGCGGCAAGACCACCGTTTATGTGCCGACCAAGGAAGAGCGCCTGGCTTTCAAGAAGGCGCTGGTGCCAGTCCATCAGAAGATGGAAGGGCGCGTTGGCAAGGAAGTTATCCAGTCGGTTTACAAGGACACTGGATTCAAGCCGGACAGCCTTTAATCGTCATAGCAACAGGAAAGCGGGGGCTGCGGCCTCCGCTTCACAACGGGGGAACTCGTCATGATCAACAAGGCGTTGAATCACCTTGAAGAGTTGCTGGTTACTTTCCTGATGGGGGCAGCCACACTCATTATTTTCATTTCCGTCATGCACCGCTACCTGGCCGGACAGGATATTCCCGGGCTTCAGGACTGGCTGCTGACACTCGATTTCGGCTGGGCGCAGGAACTGTGCATCATCATGTTCGTGTGGATGGCCAAGTTTGGCGCGGCATATGGCGTGCGGACCGGTATCCACGTGGGGGTCGATGTGCTGATCAACCGCCTTGATGATAGCAAGCGCGGCAAGGCCATTGTTTTCGGGCTGCTGTCCGGAGCCTTATTCACGGGGGTTGTGGCTACGCTGGGGGCCCATTTTGTCTGGGAAAACGGGGCTCACTACGCCATTTTCAAGTTCTTGGGCATCGATACCGGCGACAACTACGAAGGGCCGACGACGCCCGATCTGGAATGGCCGACCTGGATGGTCTACAGCGCCATCCCGCTGGGTTCGTCGCTGATGTGTTTCCGTTTTCTTCAAGTTACGTGGTGCTTCCTGAAAACAGGAGAATTGCCGCATCACGATCATGGCCACGTCGATGGACTTGAGGATGAAGTGCCGCCGGCCGATGTCAATCTTTATGGCATGGACGACAACCTGCACATGCACGACCTCAAGCATCCCATGCTGGGCGAACGCCGCACCGGTGCTGACCGCCGTCACAACGACGACAAGGGAGAACAGCAATGAACGCCCTGGTAATTTTTGGCTTGCTCGCTGTTCTCATGCTGACCGGCATGCCGATCTCCATTTCGCTCGGCCTGACAGTGCTCACCTTTCTCTTTACGATGACGCAGGTGCCACTCGAATCGGTGGCCCTGAAATTGTTCACCGGTATCGAGAAGTTCGAGATCATGGCCATTCCGTTCTTCATTCTGGCCGGCAACTTCCTGACCCATGGCGGGGTGGCGAAACGGATGATCAATTTCGCCACATCGATGGTCGGCCACTGGTACGGCGGTCTTGGCCTGGCCGGCGTGCTGGCCTGCGCCCTGTTCGCGGCAGTTTCCGGCTCCAGCCCGGCAACTGTGGTGGCCATCGGCTCCATCCTGCTGCCGGCCATGGTCAAGGCGGGTTTCCCGAACAAGTTCGGGGCGGGCGTCATCGCCACCTCGGGGGCGCTCGGCATCCTGATTCCGCCGTCCATCGTCATGGTCATGTACTCGGTGGCGACCAATACCTCGGTCGGTGCGCTGTTCATGGCTGGCGTTATCCCCGGGTTGGCCCTGGCGGCAACGCTGGGTGGTGTGACCTGGTATCGCGCCAAGAAATTCAACTACCCGCGTCAGCCCAAGGCAACCTGGGGGGAGCGCTGGAAAGCCTTCCGCGCTTCGGTGTGGGGTCTGCTGCTGATCGTCGTCGTGATGGGCGGTATCTATACCGGCATCTTTACGCCGACTGAAGCGGCGGCCATGTCGGCGGTCTATGCCTTCATCTGTGCCGTCTTTATCTACAAAGACCTCGGCATCAAGGATGTACCAAAGGTATTGCTCAATTCAGCCAATATGTCGGCGATGCTTCTGTACATCATCACCAATGCTGTCTTGTTCTCCTTCATCATGACCAACGAGAACATTCCGCAGGCGCTGGCTGACTGGATGATGGGCAATGGACTGGGGGTGATCGCTTTCCTGCTGATGTGCAACGTGTTGTTGCTGCTGGCCGGCAATTTCATGGAGCCTTCGTCGATCGTGCTGATCTTTGCCCCGATTCTCTTCCCGGTGGCGATCAGGCTGGGTATCGATCCCGTGCATTTCGGCATCATCATGGTGGTAAACATGGAAGTCGGCATGTGCCACCCGCCGGTGGGCCTCAATCTCTACGTTGCTTCCGGTATTACCAAAATGGGCATTACCGAACTGACTGTGGCGGTTTGGCCGTGGCTGCTTTCCATGCTTGGGTTCCTGATGGTCGTGACTTACTGGCCAGCGCTGTCGCTGTGGCTGCCACAGCGGCTAGGAATGATTTAAGCCTTCTGTGCTTGATATGGGCAGGCCCCGACTTTGTTCGGGGCTTGTTTTTTTGCCAGTCCGGTATGGCACAATCCGCTCCCCGGAACGACTGCCAGAAAACCATGAAATTTGCCCTGTCGATGATTGCCCTTGTCCTCGTTGCGCTGGTGGTTCCTTTTCTGATTCCGGGGCCGGGCAAACAGGAGGGTGTCGACCCCAATGCCAACCTGCCCTGGCAGATCGAGCTGGACGGCCAGGGAGGCAGTTCAGTCTTTGGTTTGCGACCGGGAGTCAGCACGCTCGGCGAGGTGCGCCAGAAGTTTGGCAGCGAGATCGACCTGGCGATCATCGCCGAGCCGGATGAGGTGGGTGCGGTGGAGGGCTATTACTCGCAAGTGGCGCTCGGTTTTGTCCTGGCCAAGGTGGTGGTGACGGTGGATGTAACGTCCGAGGCCATTACCGCCATGCGAGAACGCGCCCTCAAGGCCAATCACATGGAAAGCACGACGCGCAAGATCACCTTGCATCCGGATGATCTGGTGGTCATTCAAAACATGCCGGTCAAGGCGATCAGCGTTATTCCCGCCGGAAATCTCGACGAGGCGATGGTGGTCCAGCGTTTTGGTGCGCCGGGCGAGCGTCTGGCTGTCTCTGAAAAGCGGGTTCATCTGCTTTATCCGGAGAAGGGGCTTGACGTCGTGGTCGATGCCGACGGCAAGGAGTTGCTGCAATACGTGGCGCCGCGCAGTTTTTCACTGTTGCGCGCCCCTCTGAACAGGGGCGACGGCGGGAAAAACGCTGCGCAGTGAGTCGGGCGTTCGTGGCCCGAATCTGCTAAAATTGTCCGTTTTTCAACTGACTAGCTTTTGCGGAGCAATTTTATGGCTATCGAACTCGCCCTCTCCATCATCAAACCTGACGCTGTTGCCAAGAACGTTATCGGCAAGATTTACTCCCGTTTTGAAACCAATGGTCTGAAGATCGTTGCTTCCAAGATGGTCTGGTTGTCCGAACAGGAAGCCGGCCAGTTCTACGCTGTGCACAAGGCTCGTCCTTTCTTCAAGG
Source organism: Dechloromonas sp. HYN0024 (assembly GCF_003441615.1). Taxonomy (NCBI): domain Bacteria; kingdom Pseudomonadati; phylum Pseudomonadota; class Betaproteobacteria; order Rhodocyclales; family Azonexaceae; genus Dechloromonas; species Dechloromonas sp. HYN0024. The sequence goes on from NZ_CP031842.1 coordinate 1,107,899, forward strand.
ATCTGGTTTCCTTCATGACCTCCGGTCCGGTCATGGTGCAAGTGCTCGAAGGCGAAAACGCCATCGCCAAGAACCGCGAGCTGATGGGCGCCACCAACCCGAAGGAAGCCGCACCGGGCACCATCCGTGCTGACTTCGCTGAATCGATCGATGCCAATGCCGTGCATGGCTCTGATGCTCCCGAAACCGCCGCCGTGGAAGTTGCCTTCTTCTTCCCGGGCCTGAACGTTTACGCCGGCCGCTAAAAGCTGCCAATCGGATTGAGGGTGGGGCTTTTAACCAAAAGCGCCACCTTTGTTCCTGGAACCCATGAAAAATCTTCTTGATCTCGATGGCGAAAGCCTGACTGCCTGGTTTGCCGAGCAGGGTGAAAAGCCCTTCCGGGCCAAGCAGGTACTGCGCTGGATTCATCGCTCCGGTGTGGCGGATTTTGACGCCATGACCGATATTGCCAAGAGCCTTCGCGAGAAGCTCAAGGCGACGGCGGTTGTTTTGCCGCCGGCCGTGGTTTCCGACAAGCTGTCGGATGACGGTACGCGCAAGTTTTTGATCGATGTCGGTAACAATAACGCCGTCGAAACGGTGTTCATCCCCGAAGACGACCGTGGCACGCTGTGCATTTCCACGCAGGCCGGTTGCGCGCTCGATTGCGCCTTCTGTTCGACCGGCAAACAAGGTTTCAACCGCAACCTCACGGTGGCGGAAATCATCGGCCAGCTGTGGCAGGCCAACCACGCCCTGGGCGCCGTGCATGGCGACGAGCGGGTGATTTCGAATGTTGTCCTGATGGGCATGGGCGAGCCGCTCGCCAATTTTGAAAATTCCGTTGCCGCCTTGAAGCTCATGCTCGACGACAACGCCTATGGCCTGTCGCGCCGCCGCGTCACGGTCTCGACCTCGGGTCTGGTGCCGGTCATGGATCGCCTCGGCGACGAATGTCCGGTTGCCCTCGCCGTTTCGCTGCATGCGCCGAACGACAAGCTGCGCGACCAACTGGTGCCGATCAACCAGAAATATCCGCTCAAAGAACTGATGGCCGCCTGTCAGCGTTACCTCGACAAGGCGCCGCGCGATTTCATCACCTTCGAGTACATCATGCTCGACGGCATCAACGACAGCGATGCCCACGCCCGCGAACTGCTGGCGCTGGTCAAGGCGGTCCATTGCAAGTTCAACCTGATTCCCTTCAATCCCTTCCAGGGTTCGCCGTTCAAGCGTTCGCCGGCCGAGCGGGTGCGGCGCTTTGCCGATATCCTGATGCAGGCCGGTATCGTCACCACCACGCGCAAGACGCGCGGTGACGACATCGACGCTGCCTGTGGCCAACTGGCCGGACAAGTGCAGGACAAAACCCGACGGACCGCCAGCCGGGTGATTCCCCTAGTGGAGGCAAGATCGTGAATATTTTCTCGCTTAAAAGCTGGGTAGTAGCGGTGTGTCTGGGTGTGCTCTGTACCGTTGCCGCCCATGCGCAATATGACTTCAATCCAGCGGCCACCGGTCAGGCCAGAGGCCCGAGCGATCCGCGCAGTCGGGCCAAGATTCATACCGAGCTGGGCTCGATGTATTTCCAGGCGGGCAATCCGGGCGTTGCCCTCGATGAGCTGCGCATTGCGCTGAGCGCTGATTCCGCCTATTTCCAAGCGTATAGCGTGCGCGGCCTGGTTCGTCTGTCGCTCAAGGAATACGGCAAGGCCGAAGAGGATTTTCGCCAGGCCCTGAGCCTCGCGCCGAACGATCCTGAGGTGAATAACAATTACGGCTGGTTTCTTTGCGAAACAGGCAAGGAGCGCCAGTCCATCGGCTATTTTCTCAACGCGCTGAAGAGCCCGCTCTACGAAACGCCGGACCGGGCCTATACCAATGCCGGCACCTGTGCCTTCAAGGCAGGTGATCTCGACGCGGCGCAGGACTACCTGCTCAAGGCCTTGCAGCTTTCGCGCGATGGCGCTGTGTCGGCACGTCTGCAACTGGCCCAGATCTTTTACCGGCGCGGCAATTTCGAAGAGTCGCGCATCTATCTGGCTGAGTCGCTGAAAATGATGGAGCCACCGACGGCAGATGCCCTGTGGCTTGGTCTGCGCCTGGATCGCAAGAAGGGCAACCGGGCGGGTGAGGCTGGCTACGCCTCGCAACTGCGCGGCCGCTATCCGACATCGCCGGAGTATCAGGAATTCCTAAAGGGCAATTTTGAATGAGTGAGCAGGAGAATTACCAGGACGTCGTGGCGGAAGAGCTTGTTGTGATCTCTGGGCCGCCGGTGGGTGAGCAGTTGCGCCTGGCGCGCGAGGCGCGCGGGTTGGTGGTGGCAGATATCGCGCAGACGCTGAAGCTCGGGCAGCGCCAGGTCGATGCCCTCGAAGGCGGCGACTGGAAGAGTCTGCCGGGCAATACCTTTATCCGTGGTTTTGTTCGCAATTATGCCCGTCTGGTCCAGATTGATTCGGCACCGCTCATGGCCCAGCTCGATGAGGTGCTGGAAAAGCCGGTGAGCAGCCTTGGCGATTCCGACGTAGCTCCGGCGGCCATGCCGCATTCCGGCAGCGCTGGCTCGCAGCGTAGCAAGCTGGTTGTGCTGATCGGTGCTGGCTCGGTGGTGCTCGCAGCGCTGGCCTATTTTTTGATGCCCGGTGATCTGTCGTCGCTGCGTGAAAGCACCCAGTCGCTTCTTGATTCGCTGGCCCGCAAGGACAAGGAAGTGGTGGCGCCAGCCCCCGCCGCCGAGCCGGTTTTCCCACCCGGCAGCACGCCGCAACAGGTGATGAATCCGCAGGCGCTGGCACCGGCCGAAGTGCAGTCGCCACCATCGACCACCGCCGCGCCGGCGACCGGGACTAATGTCGGCCAATCGGGCAAGGCGCCGCAATTGCGCTTCGTGGTCGACAAGGAATCCTGGCTTGAAGTCCGGGATCGCGACAATAAAGTCATTTTTTCCCAGCGCCTTGCGGCCGGTGCCGAGCAGGCCATGGATGGCCACGGGCCGCTTTCCCTGAACGTTGGCTATGCGCCGGGGGTTCGTGTCTTCTGGCATGGCGAGGCGGTCGATCTCGCCCCCCATACGCGCGGCGATGTGGCCCGTCTGGTTCTGGAGTAAGTCGTGAGCGCCGTTGCCAAACGCCTGACCCGGTCCTGTCTCGTCGGCCACGTGACGCTGGGCGGCAATGCGCCGCCGGTCGTCCAGTCGATGACCAATACCGATACGGCCGACTACCTCGCGACGGCCGTGCAAACGGCTGAGCTGGCCCGGGCTGGCTCCGAGTTGGTTCGCATTACCGTGAACTCGCCGGAAGCCGCGGCGGCGGTGCCGAAAATCCGCGAACATCTCGACCGGATGAACTGCAATGTGCCGCTCATCGGCGATTTTCATTACAACGGCCATCGCCTGCTCACCGAGCATCCGGCCTGTGCCGAGGCGTTGGCCAAGTATCGGATCAATCCGGGCAACGTCGGCTTCGGCAAGAAGAAGGACGAGCAGTTTGCCCAGATGGTCGAGCTTGCCTGCAAATATGACAAGCCGGTCCGTATCGGCGTCAATTGGGGCAGTCTTGATCAGGACTTGCTGGCCCGCATCATGGACGAAAACTCACGTCGTCCGCAGCCACTTGATGCCACCGAGATCATGCGTCATGCGATGGTTACCTCGGCGCTTGAATCGGCGGCCAAAGCCGAAGAGGTCGGTCTGGCCGGGGAGAAGATCATTCTTTCCTGCAAGGTCTCCAGTGTTCAGGATCTGATTGCCATTTATCGTGAGTTGTCGAAGCGTGCCGATTACGCCCTGCACCTCGGGCTGACCGAGGCCGGTATGGGCTCCAAGGGCATCGTCGCGTCGACGGCTGCGCTCTCCGTGCTGCTTCAGGAAGGCATTGGCGACACCATCCGCATTTCGCTGACCCCAGAGCCCGGTGGGTCGCGCAGCCAGGAAGTCATTGTTGCCCAGGAAATCCTGCAGACCATGGGTCTGCGCGCCTTTACGCCGATGGTTGCGGCTTGTCCTGGCTGCGGCCGGACGACCAGCACCTTCTTCCAGGAGCTGGCTGGTCAGGTGCAGGATTTCGTCCGTGCCAAGATGCCGGAGTGGAAGCTGAAATACGACGGGGCCGAGAACATGACGCTGGCCGTTATGGGCTGTATCGTCAACGGGCCGGGTGAGTCGAAGCATGCCAACATCGGCATTTCCCTGCCGGGGACGGGCGAGGCCCCATCGGCACCGGTATACGAAGATGGCCAGAAGACGGTCACCCTCAAGGGTGACAACATCGCCAGCGAATTCAAACAAATAATCGAGCGCTATGTCGAGCGCACCTACACCAAGAAACTGAAGTCATGAGTCAAACCTTGCAAGCCGTGCGCGGGATGAACGATATCCTGCCCGACGAAGCCGCTTTCTGGGAACTGTTCGAGGACACCATCCGGTCGTGGCTCAAGGGCTACGGCTATCGTCCGATCCGCATGCCCATCGTCGAGCCGACGCCGCTTTTCAAGCGGGCCATCGGCGAAGTTACGGACATCGTCGAGAAGGAAATGTATTCCTTCATCGACGGTCTCAATGGCGAAGCCCTGACCCTGCGCCCGGAAGGCACTGCCGGTTGTGTGCGCGCCGTCATCGAGCACAATCTGGCCGCGCGTCAGACACAGCGTCTCTATTACATCGGCCAGATGTTCCGCCACGAACGCCCGCAAAAGGGGCGCTATCGCCAGTTCCATCAGGTTGGTGTCGAATCCTTCGGCATGGCCGGCCCTGATATCGACGCCGAAATGATCCTCATGGGTGCCCGCCTGTGGAACGATCTCGGTCTCGACGGCATTGAGCTGCAACTCAACAGTCTTGGCCAGCCGGCCGAACGTGCCCAGCACCGCGCCGCGCTGATTACCTATTTCGAAGAAAATGCCGAGCTGCTCGACGAGGAGGCCAAGCGTCGTCTGCATACCAATCCGCTGCGCATTCTCGATACCAAGAATCCGGCCATGCAGGATCTGTGCGCTGCCGCGCCCAAGCTGATCGACTACCTCGGGGCCGAATCTCTTGCCCATTTCGAAGGCGTCCAGCGCGTTCTGCGGGATGCCGGCATCCCCTTCAAGATCAATCCGCGTCTGGTGCGTGGCCTCGATTACTACAACCTGACCGTTTTCGAGTGGGTCACCGACAAGCTGGGCGCTCAGGGCACGGTCTGTGCAGGTGGCCGCTACGACGGGTTGGTCGAGCAACTCGGCGGCAAGCCGACGCCGGCCTGTGGCTTTGCCATGGGTATCGAGCGCCTGATTGCGCTGATCAAGGATTCCGGTGGCGAGCCGGCGGCGCCGACGCCGGATGTCTATCTCGTGCATCAGGGCGATGAAGCCGCCCGCCTGGCTTTCCGCGTGGCCGAAGGCCTGCGCGATCAGGGTATCGACGTGCTGCAGCACTGCGGCGGTGGTAGTTTCAAGTCGCAGATGAAAAAGGCCGACGGTAGCGGCGCGCTTTTCGCGGTGATCATCGGTGATGATGAAGCGGCAACCGGCGAAGCTCAGTTGAAGTCGCTGCGCCAGTCAGGTATGGAACAACGTAAACTGAAAGTCGATGAACTGGCAGAAGCCATCATCGGCCAAATTATTGATTCGGATGAAGAGGAATAAGCAGCATGGCGCATTACGACCTCGAAGAACAGGAACAGATCGACTCCATCAAAACCTGGTGGAAGATGTATGGCAACCTCGTGACCAGCGTGGTCGTTGCCGCATCACTGGGCATCATCGGCTGGCAGGGCTGGAACTGGTATCAGCGCGGCCAGTCGGCGCAGGCTGCCGCCATTTATGGCGTGCTTGAGCAGGCGACGGCGACCGGCGACGCACAGAAGGTCAAGGCGGCAGCCGGCGAACTGGCCGAGAAATTCGGTGGCACCAGCTACGCGTCTCTGGGCGCCATGCTGGCTGGCAAGCAGTCCTTCGAAGCCGGTGACCTGAAGACGGCGAAGACCCAGTTTGGATGGGTGGCTGAAAATGGCAGGGATGAGATCCGTGATCTTGCCCGTCTGCGTCTGGCCGCCGTGCAAATTGACGAACAGGCCTACGATGAAGCCCTCAAGCAGCTCGAAACGGCCCATGCACCGGCCTTCGACCCGCGCTTTCAGGAATTGAAGGGCGATGTATTGTCGGCTCAGGGCAAGAAGCCCGAAGCACGCGCTGCCTACAAGGCCGCTCTGGATAAAATGACCGGCAAGCAGGGCGCCGGCCGTGAATTGCTGCAGCAGAAACTCGATAACCTCGGTGAGGCCGTCTGATGTCACGTCAACTTGTTGCCCTTCTCGCCACTGCCGGACTGTTGCTCGGTGGCTGTGCGACGGTGTCGGATACTATCGACGCGATCAATCCGTTTTCCAGTGCCGGGCCGAAAATGACCCCGCTGGCCCCATTTACCGCTACCGCCGAGGTGCGTACGGCATGGTCGGCAAGTATCGGCAAGGCGGGTGACTATAGCTTTACCCCGGCCGTCGTCGGTGATGCCGCCTTTGTCGCCAGTCGTAGTGGCAGCATTGCCAAGCTTGAAGGCGGCAAGGTGGCATGGAAAATCGAAGCCGGCCAGCCTCTCTCCGCCGGCGTCGGTGCCAACGGCCGCCTGCTCGTGGTCGGAACCTCGAAGGGCGAGGTACTGGCTTTCTCGGCTGAGGATGGCAAGGCCCTCTGGCAGGCCAAGGTGTCCAGTGAAGTGCTGGCTTCGCCGGTGGTGGGCGATGACGGCGTTGCCGTGAAGAGCGGTGATAACCGCGTACATCTGCTGGATCTCGGCGATGGTGGACGGAAATGGGTCTATCAGCGGGCCACGCCACCCTTGTCGGTACGCGGCGCCGGTTCGCCGGTCTTTGCCGACCGCTATGTTTTCGTCGGCTATCCGGGTGGCAAAATGGTCGCCCTGGCCATCCAGAACGGTGCGCCGGTCTGGGAGGGAACCGTCGCCTTGCCCAAGGGCGCGACGGAACTTGACCGGGTGGCCGATATCGTCGCTGCCCCCGTGATTGATGGTCGTCTGATCTGCGCCGTCGCCTTCCAGGGGCGGGTCGCCTGCTTCGACATGGGGCAGGGCGGGACCATGATCTGGTCGCGTGACCTGTCGTCGGTGACTGGTCTGGCCATGGATAGTCGCTACCTGTTCGTGGCCGATGACAAGGGGGTTGTCTCGGCGCTGGATCGTCAGTCCGGCAGCAGCCTGTGGAAACAGGACAAACTCAAGAACCGCAAGCTCTCGGCACCGGTCGTGCAGCGTGGTCTGGTGGCGGTGGCCGATGCGGAAGGCATTGTGCACTTCCTTTCACGCGAGGATGGCAGTTTTGCCGCGCGTCAGAAAACCGATGGCACGCCGGTTCGCGCGCCACTTAAGATGCTCGGTAATGCTGTCCTGGTCCAGACCACGGGTGGCAGCGTGAGCGCAGTCGAGGCTCAATGAAACCTACGCTCGTTCTGGTTGGCCGACCCAATGTCGGCAAATCCACGCTCTTCAATCGTCTGACCAAGTCGCGCGACGCTATCGTCGCCGACCTGCCCGGGCTGACCCGCGACCGTCATTACGGTCATGGAAAACTGGGTAAAAAGCCGCATCTGGTGGTCGATACCGGTGGTTTCGAGCCGCTGGTCAAGGAAGGTATCCTGCATGAAATGGCACGCCAGACGGAACAGGCGATTGCCGAAGCCGACGCCATTATCTTCGTGGTTGATGGTCGTTCCGGCCTGACGCCGCACGACAAGGAAATTGCCAACAAGCTGCGCCGGGTCGATTGCCCGGTCATTGTTGCGGTCAACAAGGCCGAGGGCATGAATGCCGGCATGGTCGAGGCGGAGTTCCACGAACTTGGCCTGGGCGAACCCAATGCCATTTCGTCGGCCCACGGCGAAGGGGTGCGTGGTCTGGTCGAGCTGGCGCTCGAGAGCTTCCCTGAACCGGAAGATGACGAATGGCATTCCGATGCCGTGCGCGTGGCCATCGTCGGCCGTCCCAATGTCGGCAAGTCAACGCTGGTCAATACGCTGCTCGGCGAAGAGCGGGTGATTGCGTTTGATGCGCCGGGAACGACACGCGACTCGATCGAAATCGATTTCGAGCGCGGTGGTCGCAAGTACGTGTTGGTCGATACGGCCGGCATGCGTAAGCGCGGCAAGATTTTCGAGTCGATCGAGAAATTCTCGGTGGTGAAGACCCTGCAAGCCATCGAAGGGGCCAATGTGGTCATCCTCATGGTCGATGCCCAGGCTGATGTGTCCGATCAGGACGCGCATATTGCCGACTTCATCGTCCAGTCCGGTCGCGCTCTGGTCGTTGCCGTCAACAAGTGGGATGGCCTCGATGCCTATACCCGCGAACAGACGCGCCAGATCCTGCAGCGCAAGCTGCAGTTCCTGAATTTTGCCAAGTTTCATTTTGTCTCGGCCAAGGACAATATCGGCCTTGAAGCGATGTTCCGCTCGGTTGATACCGCCTATGCTGCAGCCATGGCCAAGATGACCACGCCACGCTTGACCCGCGTACTGATCGATGCGGTGGCCAAGCAGGCGCCGGCCAAGCACGGGCTGTTCCGGCCCAAGCCGCGCTATGCACACCAGGGCGGCTCGAATCCGCCGATCATCGTCATCCACGGCAATGCGGTCGACAAGATTACCGACAGCTACCGGCGTTTTCTCGAACACACCTTCCGCGAAGCGTTCAAATTGCAGGGAACGCCCTTGCGAATTCAGTGTGTCAGCGCGAAAAACCCGTTTGCCGACAAGGACAGTAAATAAACTACAAAATCTTTGGCAGCACTTTATAAATTTGGGTACATTAGGACCCTCATAACAATTACATGGAGTCCACACCATGAGTAACAAAGGGCAACTTTTACAAGACCCCTTCCTCAACGCTCTTCGTCGTGAGCATGTTCCCGTTTCTATTTACCTGGTGAACGGGATCAAATTGCAGGGCCAGGTTGAATCGTTCGATCAGTACGTCGTACTGCTCAAGAACACGGTGACGCAGATGGTGTACAAGCATGCCATCTCGACGGTGGTGCCGGCCCGTCCGGTTAACCTCCAGCAGGAACAGGCTCCGGAATAATCGAACCCTGTCCAGCGACCCGCCGGTCTGGTCGGGTCGCCCTTCTACTTCCAGGAAACGCCCATGATTGAACGACCCGCCGCCGGTGAACGTGCGGTGATCGTTCAGCTTGATTTTGGTCAGCCCGATCTCGAGGATCAGCTTGAAGAGGTGCGTTTGCTCGCCGAATCGGCTGGTGGCGTGGTCGTGGCCGAAGTCTTTGGTCGGCGCGCCAGCCCCGATCCCAAAACGTTTGCCGGAAAAGGCAAGGTTGATGAAATCGGCGACATGCTGGCAGCCGGCCAGGCCGATCTGGTTATTTTTAACCATGAGCTTTCGCCTGCGCAGGAACGGAATCTCGAACGGGCACTCAAATGCCGGGTGATCGATCGAACCAGCCTGATTCTGGATATTTTTGCCTTGCGTGCCTCAAGTGCGGAGGGCAAGTTGCAGGTTGAACTGGCGCAGCTTGAACACCTGTCAACTCGGCTGGTGCGCGGGTGGACTCACCTTGAGCGGCAGCGCGGTGGTATCGGCATGCGCGGTCCGGGTGAGAAGCAGCTGGAAACAGACCGCCGCCTGCTCGGCAACCGTGTCAAGCTATTGAAGGATCGATTGCAGAAACTGTCACGCCAACGCGGTGTGCAGCGCAAGGCGCGAATGCGCGGCGATGTCCTCAATGTGTCGCTGGTCGGTTATACCAATGCCGGCAAGTCGACCTTGTTCAATGCGCTGACCCACGCCGGTGTTTTTGCGGCCGATCAATTGTTTGCCACGCTGGATACGACATCACGCAAGCTGTGGATCGCCGGTGCCGGCAATATCGTGATTTCGGATACGGTCGGCTTCATTCGTGATCTGCCGCACTCGCTGGTCGATGCGTTTCATGCCACACTCGAGGTGGCGACACATGCCGACTTGTTGTTGCATGTGGTTGATAGTGCCAGTCATGCCCGTGACGAGCAGATTGAGGAAGTGAATAAGGTGCTCTGTGAAATTGGCGCCGATGACGTCAGGCAGCTGGTTGCCTGGAACAAGATAGACCTGACCGAGGCCCAGCCGGGCATCGAGCGGGACGAGTATGGTAATATCGCGCGCGTTCGAGTCAGTGCGCGGACTGGAGAAGGCCTGGATTTGCTGCGTGAATCCCTGGCCGAATATGCCCGAGCCAAGGCTGAAGCCCGTCAGAAGGCGATAGCCGACGCTGAATTTGAAGCACAACACGACTACATCAACTGAACCCCGACATCCATGATTCCGACCCTAGGTATTTTCATGTCGCTCAATGACCCGCAGTGGGGTAATCGCGGCGGCAATGACGATGACAAATCCGGTGGCAACGGCCCGCGCCGACCCAATGATGGCCCGCCCGACCTCGAAGAGTTGTGGCGCGACTTCAATCGCAAGCTTTCCGGCATGTTCGGCAAGAAGGGCGGTGGTGGCGGCAGTGGCGGCGGCGATGGTCCGCGCATGCCGAATATCGATTTCAATCCCAAATTTGTCGGCGGCGGCGTCGGCCTGATTGCCGGTCTGGTCGCCGTCGTCTGGCTGGCTTCTGGTTTCTACATCGTCGACGCCTCGCAGCGCGGCCTGGTACTCCAGTTCGGCAGCTTCAAGGAAGCTACTGACCCCGGCCTGCGCTGGCGCCTGCCCTATCCGATCCAGTCGCACGAGCTGGTCAACCTGACCGGCGTGCGCACCATCGAAATCGGCTATCGCGGCAGTGAGCGCAACAAGGTGCTCAAGGAAGCCCTGATGCTGACCGATGACGAAAACATCGTGAACATACAGTTCGCTGTTCAATATGTCCTCAAGGATCCGGTCGAGTATCTGTTCAATAACCGGTCGACCGATGAAGCCGTGATGGGTGCAGCCGAGTCGGCTGTAAGAGAAATCGTCGGCAAGAGCAAGATGGACTACGTGCTCTACGAAGGTCGCGAGCAGATTGCCACCCAGGCCGCCAAGCTCATGCAGGATATTCTGGATCGTTACCAGAGCGGTATCCTGATTTCCAAGGTAACCATGCAGAATGCCCAGCCACCGGAGCAGGTTCAGGCGGCTTTTGACGATGCGGTCAAGGCCGGTCAGGATCGCGAGCGGCAGAAAAACGAAGGTCAGGCCTTCGCCAACGACGTGATTCCCAAGGCCAAGGGTACGGCCGCCCGTCTGTTGCAGGAAGCCGATGGTTACAAGCAGCGCGTCATTCAGTCAGCCGAGGGCGATGCCTCGCGCTTCAAGCAGGTGCTGACCGAGTATGCCAAGGCACCGGAAGTGACGCGTCAGCGCATGTATCTGGAAACCATGCAGCAGATTTATGCCAACACCAGCAAGGTTCTGGTCGATGCCAAGGGTCAGGGCAATCTGCTCTACCTGCCGCTCGACAAGCTGATGCAGGCGACTGCTGCGGCGACTGCCGCGCAGGCGGCACCGGAAGCCTCGGTTGCTCCGTCGACCGCCAAGGCGGCTCCGCTATCGACCGATGCGCCGCCACAGCTTGAGGCGGCACCAAAGGTGGGTGGCGGTTCGAATTCTTCAAGTTCGCGCGATGGTTCGCTGCGTTCGCGTGATCGGGAGGGACGGTAATGAGTCCGCGTATCAATTTCCTCGGGGCAGTTCTCGCCACGGTGCTGGTGGTTCTTGCCATGTCGATCTTTACCGTCGATCAGCGTCAGTACGCCGTGGTTTTCCAGTTGGGTGAGGTCAAGCGGGCGATCAGCGAGCCGGGCCTCTATTTCAAGGTGCCGATGGTCCAGAACGTGCGCTATTTCGAAAAGCGCATCATCACCCTCGACAATGCCGAGCCGGAGCGTTTCATCACCTCCGAGAAGAAGAATGTCCTGGTCGATTCCTACATCAAGTGGCGTATTGTCGATCCGCAGTTGTATTACATCTCGGTCGGTGGTGACGAGTCGCGCGCCAAGACCCGTCTCAATCAGACGGTCAACGCTGGCCTGCGCGAGGAGTTCGGCAAGCGCACGGTGCATGACGTGGTCTCCGGCGAGCGGGACAAGATCATGAACCAGATGCGTGAAAAGGCCGATAACGATGCGCGCAAGATTGGTGTGCAGATCGTTGACGTGCGTCTCAAGCGCGTCGAGTTGCCGACTGAGGTTAGCGAAGCCGTCTATCGCCGCATGGAAGCCGAGCGCAAGCGGGTCGCCAACGAACTGCGTTCGGAAGGTTCGGCCGAGGCCGAGAAGATTCGTGCCGATGCCGATCGTCAGCGCGAAATCATCGTTGCCGAAGCCTACCGCGATGCCCAGAAGATCAAGGGTGAGGGCGATGCCAAGGCGACCAATACCTACGCTCAGGCCTTTGGCCAGAACCCCGAGTTTTACGCGTTTTACCGCAGTCTTGAAGCCTATCGCGGCAGCTTCAAGAGCAGGAGTGATGTGCTGGTTGTCGAACCCAGTTCCGATTTCTTCAAGTACATGAAGAGTGGTGGACGCGGCGCTGACAAAGGCAAATGAACTCGACTCTGCTGCTGGCCTTCGCGCTGATGCTCGTGCTCGAAGGCTTCATGCCCTTTATTGCCCCGGCGGCCTGGCGTGAAACCTTTCGCCGCCTCATTCAATTTTCGGATGGGCAAATCCGCTTCGTCGGTCTGACCTCGATGCTGATTGGCCTGATCTTACTGATTGTTTTCTCATGAACTGGCTGTTACCTGAATACCTTGCCGATGCGCTGCCGGCTGAAGCGGTGCGCATCGAAAATCTGCGCCGGACGGTCCTTGATCATTTTCGTGGCCGTGGCTACGAACTGGTCATGCCGCCGATGCTCGAATATCTCGAATCCCTGCTGACCGGTGCCGGCCAGGACCTCAATCTGCGCACCTTCAAGCTGGTCGACCAGCTTACCGGCCGGACCATGGGCGTCCGCGCCGACATCACGCCGCAGGCCGCGCGCATCGATGCGCACCTACTCAACCATCAGGGCGTGACTCGTTTGTGCTATTGCGGCAGCGTCCTGCATACGCTGCCGGCAACCATTTCGGCCGGCCGTGAGCCGGTCCAGATCGGGGCCGAACTGTACGGTTTTGCCGGGATCGAGGCCGATCTCGATGTCATTCGCCTGATGGCCGGTGCTTTCGAGCGGGCCAAGCTGCCGCTCAGCCGCATCGACCTCGGTCACGTCGGTATTTTCCAGGCGCTCGCCGAGGCCGCCGGTTTGCCGCAGGAAGCCGAGGAAAATGTCCTCAGCCTTCTCCAGGCCAAGGATGTGCCGGGTCTCGAAGAGGCCTGTGTCAATGTGCCGTCGCCCTATCGCGAAGCCCTGCAACGCCTGCCGCAATTGTACGGCGGCGCCGAAGTGCTCGAACGCGCCGCGGCCGAATTGCCCGCCTTGCCGGCGATTTCCGCCGCGCTCGACGGCCTGCGTCACCTGCTGGCCGGGGCGCCGGAACTGCCGTTCTCGATCGACCTGTCCGACCTGCGCGGTTATCACTATCACAATGGCGTCGTCTTCGCCGCCTACTGCCCGGGCTATCCGGCAGCCATCGCCATGGGCGGTCGCTACGACGGCGCCGGCAAGGCGTTCGGACGGGCCCGTCCGGCCACCGGCTTTTCGATGGACCTGCGCGAAGTAGCCCGTCTGGCGCCGGTTGGCAAGTCGAATGGCGCGATTCTGGCTCCGCATGCCAGCCATGATCAGCGCCTCGCCGCACATATCGCCGCCTTGCGCGAGCAGGGTGAAATTGTCGTTCAGCTGCTGCCGGGTGAAACCGCCTGCGAAGGCCCGGTCTGTGACCGGAAACTGGCGCTGGTTGGCGAACACTGGATTATTGAAGCAATACAAGAGGACTAATAAAATGGCCAAGAATGTCATCGTGGTGGGTACCCAATGGGGCGACGAAGGGAAGGGCAAGATCGTCGACTGGCTAACCGATCACGCCAAGGGGGTTGTGCGTTTCCAGGGTGGTCATAATGCCGGCCATACACTGGTGGTCGGTGAACAGGTCTACAAGCTGAATCTGGTGCCCTCGGGCATCGTGCGCGACGGCGTCGAGTGCTATATCGGCAATGGCGTCGTGCTCGACATCCATCACCTGCTGTCGGAAATCGCCGAACTCGAAAAGGGCGGCATCGATGTCCGTTCGCGCCTCAAGATCAGCCCGGGATGCCCGCTCATCCTGCCGTATCACTCGGCGATCGACCAGGCCCGCGAAGGTGCCAAGTCGGAAGACAAGAAGATTGGCACGACCGGCAAGGGCATCGGCCCGACCTATGAAGACAAGGTTTCGCGGCGCGGCCTGCGCGTCTATGACCTGTTTCAGCCGGAACGCTTCGCCGAGAAGCTCAAGGAAGTGCTGGAATATCACAACTTTGTGCTGACGCAGTATTTCAAGGCACCAGCTGTCGATTTCCAGACCGTCTACGATCAGGCGATGGCCGATGCCGAGCAGATTCGTCCGATGGTCACCGATGTGTCCGCAGCGCTCTACGCCGCCAATAAGGCCGGCTCCAACCTGCTCTTCGAAGGCGCCCAGGGCACCCTGCTCGATATCGACCACGGCACTTACCCCTTCGTCACCTCGTCGAACTGCGTGGCTGGTCAGGCCTCGGCCGGTTCGGGCATTGGCCCGGGCATGCTGCATTACGTGCTGGGCATCACCAAGGCCTATTGCACCCGTGTCGGCGGCGGCCCCTTCCCGAGCGAACTGGATATCGAAACCGAAGGCGTGCCTGGCTACCAGATGTCGCAGGTTGGTCGCGAATTCGGTACGGTTACCGGGCGCAAACGCCGTTGTGGCTGGTTTGATGCGGCTGCGCTGCGCCGTTCGGGTCGCATCAACGGCCTGACCGGGCTGTGCATCACCAAGCTCGATGTGCTTGATGGCCTCAAGGAACTGAGCATCTGCACCGGCTACACGCTCGATGGCAAGGTCATCGACCTGCTGCCCATCGGTGCCGACGAAGTCGCCCGCTGTGTGCCGATCTATGAAACGATGCCGGGCTGGAGCGGTACGACCTTTGGCGTCAAGCGCTGGGAAGATCTGCCGGCCGAGGCACAGGCTTACCTGAATCGCCTCGAACAACTGTGCGAAGTGCCGATTGCCATCGTGTCGACCGGCCCGGAGCGCGACGAGACCATTCTCAAGCAGCACCCCTTCAACAACTAGGCGATAGCCGGGTTGCGGTAGTCAAAACGGGCCTTGTCGGCCCGTTTTTTTTTAGCGGGCGGGAACCGCCTGCCAGCCTTCCGGGCAGGCGTTGGTGTAGGGGTAATACTGACCGGATGAGCCGCAGAAATACCAGGTTCCGTAGTTGGCCTGTACCGGCTGTGGCGGCGCGCTATAGACCTGGGCCGGGGCTGCATAGTAGGTCTGCGAAGCGACCGCAGTGCCGATGGCCAGGCCGGCGATACCGAGGATGGCTGCCGGACCGATCCAGCCGCGACCGCCGCCGTCATGGCGATGGTGGTGACCATGGTCGCGGTAACCTCCGTCGTGGCGACCCCAATCGGCCTGTGCCGAGGTGTTGACGGTGAGAGCCAGGGTGGCGGCGATACAGAGGGCGATAATTTTTTTCATTTTTCGACTCGTCATTGTCGTTTGGACAAGCCGAATAACGAGGCAGGTCACCGGGTGATGACAGTTGCTGTGTACGCAAGTGTGAGCAATTGTTACCGCGAGGCCAATTTCCTGCTGGAAACCTGATTGGTGGCGGGGAGGGGTACAATGACCGGGTCGCATTGGGCGACCTGCGGTTTGTCTGTGTCCTGAAGTCAGGACAGCGCTACCCAAGCAAAATACAGAATTAAGGCTCAGATCATCAAACGTCCAGCAGAAATGAAAAAAGGCCTTGTTTTAACAAGGCCTTCTATCAAAATCGCTGGTGCCCAGGAAGGGACTCGAACCCCCACGGAGTTACCCGCTAGTACCTGAAACTAGTGCGTCTACCAATTCCGCCACCTGGGCACAGGTGCGAAGAGCCGCCATTATAGAGAAAGAACAAAAGATGTCAAGAAAAAAGCTATCAAAAGTCCGTAGGGCTGATCCCTTCTTCGAACGCGAACTGGCACGCTATGAATTTCCGCTACCTTCGCGTGAATATGTGACCCAGGTTTTGACTGACGAAGGGCGTCCGATCGAGCTGGCTGAACTGATCGAATTGCTCGATATCACCACTACCGAGCGCGATATGTTTCAACGCCGGCTCGGCGCCATGGAGCGCGAAGGCCAACTCATGCGCAATCGCAAGGGTGCCTATATCCTGCCCGAGCGGGCCAGTCTGACGGCGGGTCGTATCCAGGGACACCCGGACGGATATGGTTTCCTGATTCCCGATGATGGCAGCGCCGATGTCTTTCTCGATCAGCACCAGATGGGGAAGGTGCTGCATGGCGATCGGGCGTTGGTTCGCGTCACCGGCATTGACCGCAAGGGGCGTCCCGAGGGAGGCATCGTCGAGGTGACCGAACGGGTCAATACACGGATTGTCGGCCGGGTTTTCGTCGAGCATGGCGTCGTTGTCGTGGCCCCTGAAAACAAGCGCATTTCGCAGGATATTCTGGTGCCGCCGCAGCCCAAGGCGAAAAATCAGCCGCAGTCCGGACAGGTGGTCATGGTCGAGATCATCGAGCAGCCGAGCAAATTCTCGCAGCCGATCGGCAAGATCATTGAGGTGCTCGGCAACTATGCCGATCCGGGCATGGAAATCGAGATTGCGTTGCGCAAGCACGATCTGCCTTTCGAGTTTTCCCCGGCGGCACTGGCGGAAAACAAGGCGCTGCCGGATAAGGTAACCAAGGCCGACCTGAAAGGTCGCGTCGATTTGCGCGATGTCGCGCTGGTTACCATCGATGGCGAGACGGCCCGCGATTTCGACGATGCCGTCTATTGCGAAAAGAAGGGCCGGGGCTGGCGCCTGGTCGTGGCTATTGCCGATGTCTCGCATTACGTCAGGCCGGGCATGGCGCTCGACCGTGAGGCGGTGGAGCGCGGCAATTCGGTCTATTTCCCGCGCCGGGTCATCCCCATGCTGCCAGAGAAACTATCCAACGGTATCTGCTCGCTCAATCCTGATGTCGAGCGGATGGCCATGGTCTGCGACATGGAAATCAGTGCCAACGGCAAGATCGGGAAGTACAAGTTCTATCCGGCCGTCTTCAAGTCGCATGCACGCTTGACCTACAATCTCGTCTGGTCCTGGCTATCCGGTGAAAAAGTGCCGGAAACCGAGGTGCATCAGGGGGTTTTGCCCCATGTGCAGAATCTCTACAAGCTGTTCGCCGCCTTGCACAAGGCGCGCGGCCAGCGCGGCGCGATCGATTTCGAGACGACCGAAACGCAGATGCTGTTCAATGCTCAGGGAAAGATCGAGAACATCGTCCCGGTGGTCCGCAACGATGCTCACCGGATCATTGAGGAATGCATGCTGGCGGCCAATGTCTGCGCCTCAAATTTCCTTGCCGAGCACAAGCAGACCTGCCTTTACCGCATCCACGCTGCGCCGTCGGAAGAAAAACTGGCCAACCTGCGCGCCTTCCTTGGCGAGTTCGGCCTCGCCTTGGGCGGTGGCGACAATCCCCAGGCCAAGGATTACGCCATCCTGCTCGAGAAGGTCAAGCCGCGTCCGGACTTCCAGTTGTTGCAGACGGTCATGCTGCGTTCACTGCGTCAGGCTATGTACAGCCCCGACAACGTCGGCCACTTCGGCCTGGCCTATGAGCATTACACCCACTTCACCTCACCCATCCGCCGCTATCCCGACCTCCTCGTGCATCGTGCCATCAAAGCGGTGCTGGCCAAGGAGGTCTATACGCCGGATCGCTCGTGGGACGACATCGGTCTGCAGTGTTCGAGCACCGAACGACGGGCCGACGAGGCGACGCGGGACGTTGAGAACTGGCTGAAGACCTTCTTCATGAAGGAGCGCATCGGCGAGGAATTCGACGGCACGATTTCCGGCGTCACCGCCTTCGGTATTTTCGTCGCCCTCGACAGCGTCTATATCGAGGGCCTGGTGCACGTCTCCGAACTAGGAGCCGATTACTTCCAGTTCGACAACATCAAGCATCAGATGCTCGGCGAACGGACTGGCCAGCGTTTCCGCCTCGGCGACCGGGTCCGCGTCAAACTGGTGCGGGCCGACCTCGAGTCGAACCGTATCGACTTTGTCATGGCTGGTAGCGACAAGGCCTATGCCGGTCCGAGGACGGTGCCTAAAGCTGCGGTCAAGGCGGTTGGTTCGCGCCCGCAGGCCAAGGCTGCGGTGAGTTGGGATGCGGCGCCCAAGGTGCCAACCAAGGCCGGAAAGTCGGCTGCCAAGCCATCCTTCGGTAAGGCGGAAAAGCCGGCCGCCAAGGGCAAAGCGAAACCGGCGGGTAAAAAATCTTCGGCCAAGAAGTCGGCTGCACCAGGCAGCAAGGTCGGCGGCGGCAAGGCCGCCCACAAGGGAGGCGCTAAAAAGCGCTGAGCCGAGCTGTCGCGCTCAATGCCCGGGGGGGGCGAGGATTTCTCCGGCCTTGAGCGCGATTACCGCAACCTGCTCCTCACTGAGGCCCGGTAGTTGTTCGGCTAGCCATTCGATTGAGGCGCCAGGGATGATCTCCTTGGCGGCAGCGATATCAGCGGGGAGGGCCGGATCATCCGGGCCGCTGCTGAGATGCCGGGCGGTGTCGACACAAAGGCGTGACAGATTGGCGCGGGTATTGTCGATGCCCCGGATCAGTTGTGTCAGGAGTGTCGGCAGATTCCAGATCAAGGCGCATTTGAGTGTCAGATCCTTGAAACGGAAACCACAGGTGTCAACCTGGGCCTGTAACGAGCGTGCCGAATGGCCCGAGTGCAGCGCTTCGAGGGCGGCCAGTGGGAGTTCTTCGGCAAAAGACCAGAGGAGCAGTTCGCCGATTTCGGCGAGCAGCGAAGCCATGGCGATTTCGTCGGGCGAAATGTCGGCACGCGCCGCTCCCCAGCGCAGGGCCAGGCGACTGGCCAGGTGGGCGCGGGCTTCGCATTCGGCCAGGCCGGCATTCGCTTCGTCGGTTTCCGGGCTGTCGAGCATCAACTTGTGCACGGCATCGGTGCCCAGTTGCATGACGGTGCCCAGAGGGTTGGTGGTTTCGTGGCCGAGGCGTTGGGCACGGTGTCCTTCGGCCTCGCGCAGCAGGCGCAGGCAGAGAAAGGGGTCGGCCGCGGCAATGTCGGCCAGGTCGATGGCCGCCAGTCGTTCGCCTCGCTCGGCTTCAAGTTCAAGTAGGCGTACTTTCGAGCGCGGCATGCAGGGTAGTTCCCGCCCGCTCAGGTAGGCTGCCCATTGATCGACGCCCCAGCGCTTCTGGTGTTCCGACAGCAAGCTATTTCTCCATTGGTGGCAATGCGTTGAGAGTCAGTCGCATTACCAAGTTTCACAATTACCTTAACATCAAGCCAAATCAGGGAGGTAAAATAAATTTGTGTAACATTGTTCGGAATGTAAATGGCCTGGCAGTCAGTAGTATTCGATCCTTCAAAAATGGCCTCGGCTTCCGTCGATGTTTCATCGGAACTCGTTGCCCATTGGCTGGCCAACGGCGAGTTGCCGCCAGCGTTGGTGACTGGCCACAAGCTGATCGATTTCGAGCACTGCTTCCTCCTTTCGATCATCGCCGATTTGCGCAGGGTATGCTCCAACTATACCGGCCAGAGTGATTGCGGCACGTGCAGCGATGATCTGCAGGGGCAATGCGAGAGCCTGGTGGTTGGCATGCTCGGTGACCTCTTTGCCTTTATTCTCGATCATTTCAAGACGGAAGAAGCGGTGATGCGGGAGTCACTGCTGCTGATGGTGGATCGCAACATCTGCGAGGCACACATGGAAGATCATGCGGCGATATCGTCCAAGGTTCAGGAGATCGTTTCGTCGCTCGATTCCCGGCACGTCGTTGCGCGGATTCGAGAGCTGGATGCCTTGCTGACGCGCTGGCTGGTTAACCACATTGCCTTGCACGACCAGATTCTGATGCGCTGGATTTCCCGCGACGATTCCATGCACAAGCATCTGTGATTGCCGGATGAATCGTCGGCGCGTGGCGCTGGCGCGGTAAAATTCGCCTTCCGGTTTTTTGAAAGCAGCCATGTCCTCCCGCCTGATCTACGGTTTTCACGCCGTTACCGCAAAACTTCGCCACGATCCCGAGTCGGTCAAGGAAATCGTCATCGACGCGACGCGTCACGATGCACGGGCGCGCGACCTTCTGGCCCATGCCGAACTGCAAGGGGTCAAGGTGATTGGCGCCGACAGCAAGCGTCTTGATGGCATGGCGCCGGGCGCCAAGCACCAGGGCGTTCTTGCCCGCATCGAGGGAGATCGTAAACTGGCCCACCTCGACGATGTTCTCGACACGCTGGAGGAGCCGGCTTTTCTGCTGGTACTCGACGGCATTACCGATCCGCGCAACCTCGGTGCCTGTCTGCGCGTTGCCGATGCGGCCGGCGTCCATGCGGTGATTGCCCCGAAGGATCGTGCCGTCGGCCTGACGGATGTGGCGGCCAAGACCGCCTGCGGGGCGGCTGAAACCATGCCTTATGTAATGGTCACTAATCTGGCGCGGACGCTGCGCGAGTTGCAGGAGCGCGACATCTGGGTGGTCGGCACGGCCGGCGAGGCAGAGAGCGATCTTTACGCCGCCGAGTGGCCAAAAGCGACGGCCTGGGTGCTCGGCGCGGAGGGCGAGGGGATGCGCCGCCTGACCCGGGAAAATTGCGACCAGCTGGTCAAGATCCCGATGCACGGCTCTGTTGAAAGTCTGAATGTTTCCGTTGCCGCCGGGGTCTGTCTGTTTGAGGCGCGTCGTCGTCTGGGTTGATGCCATTCGAGGCGCTGAGGATCCACTCGTCCATCTGGATCTGGTCGGGTAGCCCGACGCTTCCCCTGATCCGGAAAGTCTGCCGTAGTCATCTTCCGGCAATGCGCATCAGCGATGATCGGGGGCGTTACCAGCGAGGATCCCCGTCATGTTGAGAACTGCCACCACCTGGGTGCGCTGTTATGGTCATTGGGTTAGCCGGTTGCCGCAGGCAACGACCATGATGTTCTCGGCTCGTTCGCGCTTAGGGCGTTCGGTCAAGATTGCCCTGTTCGGGGTCGGTGTGGTTTTGCCCCTCGGGTCGCTGATCTGGGCGCTGCTATTCTGGCATGGCAATGGTGTCCGCCGGGAACAGGCGGTACTCCATGCCGAACCTGTTTCATCCGTAATCAGTTCCTCGAGTTCGTAAGTCTTTCAGGTCAGGCGGGTTTCCGGCGTTGACCGGTAAAGGCCGGTGTGACGGGAATTTGGCAGAATTTCCATCAGGAATTTGATGTATTCTGAGGCATTACTAAATTGCGTGTTGCCCAGAGTCGTCTCTCATGGAAGCGTCGATAACATCCGTTGCAGGCCGCGCCATACCGCGCGTGGTTCGCGAGCGTCGCTGGTGGCTGGTGCTCCTTCTTGTCTGGGCGATGGGTGTCGGGTTCTCGCTGCAGTCCCACATCGACGAGGCGAGGGAAAAAGCCACTGAAGTGGCGACCGAAGGCGCCCGCAACATGTTCCGGATGGTTCTCCTGACGCGTAACTGGAATGCCAGTCACGGCGGGATCTATGTGCCGGTGACGCCGACGACGCAGCCCAATCCCTATCTAGAACATCCGCGCCGGGACCTTACGGCAACGGATGGTACCCAGCTGACCATGGTCAACCCGGCCTACATGACCCGCCTCATTGGCGAGTCGGCCGAAGTTGCGTCGGGGGCGGTATTTCGCCTGAGCAGCCTGCGCCCGATCCGGCCGGGAAACGAGCCGGATGCCTGGGAGCGACAGGCGTTGCTCTCCTTTGAACAAGGGGTCAAGGAGGTGACCGGGGTCGAGACCGGGGCGAATGGCCTGATGTTGCGCTACATGGCTCCCCTGCAGGTCAAGACAAGCTGCATGGCGTGTCATGCCAGACAGGGATACCAGGTTGGCGATATCCGCGGAGGACTGAGCATCTCCCAGCGTTATGGCCCGATCGAGGAGGTGGTTCAGGATGGGGTGCGAAGCACACTGATTATCCATGCTCTTGAGTTCATGGTCGTCGGTTTAGCCGCCTGGCTGTTGCTTGAACTACTCCGCCGCCGCTGGTTCGAGCTGGCCGGCAAGGTGGATGAACTAGAGGCTTCGCAGCGCCAGTTGCTGCAGTCGGAAAAAATGGCGTCAATCGGCCAGCTGGCGGCCGGGGTGGCTCACGAAATCAACAACCCGGTCGGCTTTGTCAATTCCAACCTCGGCTCGCTGAAGAACTATAGCCAGCAGATGATCGCCCTTCTTGAGCGTTGCCGTAGTGGGCAGGCGGGAGAGGCCGATTTTGAGGCCATCGAGTTTGATTATCTGAAGGAAGATCTGGCAGCACTGCTCAGCGAGTCACGCGACGGCCTTGAACGCGTCAAGAAGATTGTTGCCGACCTCAAGAATTTTTCCCGCATCGACGAGTCGGACTGTCAGGATGCTGACCTCAACAGCGGCATCGAGAGTACGCTCAATGTGGTCTGGAATGAACTCAAGTACAAGGCCGATGTCATCCGCGAATTGGGCGAACTGCCGCCGGTGCCCTGTGTGGTGGCGCAGATCAATCAGGTGGTGATGAACCTTCTGGTCAATGCGGTACATGCCATCGACACGCACGGCACGATCACCGTGCGTAGCGGCCACGATGAGACCTGGGCCTGGATCGAGGTCGCCGATACCGGCAAGGGCATGACCCCGGCTGTCATGCAGCGCATCTTCGAGCCGTTCTATACCACCAAGCCGGTCGGCAAAGGGACGGGGCTCGGCCTTTCGCTCTCCTACGATATCGTCAAGAAGCACGACGGCAGACTGGAGGTCAGCAGCGAAGTCGGGGTTGGCTCAACTTTCAGGGTCATTCTGCCCTTGCGCGGCAAAAAGTCGGATGGTGGGGTCGATACGCTATAGCTGCCTGGTGATCGACCCAGCTCAGCGCACCCGGTCGAGATCGGCCCGGTTTTTTTCGTCAATGTATATCCCGGTAACCCCGGGCTGGCTGCTGGCAAAGCAGCTGACTTCGACGTTGGCCAGCGTTTTCGCCTTGTGCAGTACGTCGACCGCGCAACGCCCGAAAACACTGTCAATGGTCGCCAGAAGGTTCCGGGCGTAGGGCGTTTCGAGCTTGCCATCGAGGATCAGATTGGCGATCAGGACTCCCTCAGGCTTCAACACCCGGCGGGTGCCGACCCAGAATTCGCGGGTGACCAGGTGGCTGGGAATCGAGGTGTGTGAACTGTAGACATCGACAACCACGGCATCGAAGCGGCGCTCGCTGGTTGCGATGAACCGGCGGGCATCGTCGGCGATGAATTCACCACGGGCCGGTTCGTGCAGGAAGTGTTTTTCGGCGATGGCCCGGATGGCCGGATCGATGTCGACGTAGGTGTAGTGATTGAGCGGCTCCCGATGCGACAGGGTGAAGCCCCCGGCGCCCAGGACGAGGATGTCCTTGCCCGCGAAACCCAGATCGTTGAGCAGGATCTGGCGCAGATGCCGGATATAGCGGGTGTAGTTGGGCGGCTCGCTGTCGTCGAGCAGTGAGGCGGTGGACTTGTTGACCCAGAAGGCGCGTGGGTCCTTCTGTCCCGGGAGGTCGACGGGGCCGATAAGGTATTCGGCGTAGGCTGTATCGGCAGTGACTTCATGGTGGAGATTGAGGCCGGCAGCGATGACGGCAATCACTCCGGCCAGGATCGTTATTTTTACGTCACGCCGGGCCAGCAGCAGGGTGCCGACGAGCAGGCCCAGTGCGCAGGTGAAGACGGCTGCCGACACGCCCAGCCATTGCATGACGACCAGTGACAGGCTGAGCGAACCGAGGAAGGAGCCGAGCGTGGACCAATATAGCGCCAGGCCGCTGGCCTCCCCGGTGCGCTCGGTTTTCATCAGGTTGGTCAGGATCGGCACGGTCTGGCCGAGTAGCCAGGCGAGCGGACAGAGGACGCCGCCGACGAAGACGAGGTAGGCGACAAGCACCGGCTGGAGGTGGGCGAACATCCAGTCGACGCTGATCCCGGCCAGCCCTAGGCCGGCCAGCCCGGCGGCGATCATGAAATTTCGGGCAACGATAGTGCGGTAATTGGCGGCGACCCTGGCGCCCGAGGCGTAACCGAGGGCCAGCGCAAGGAGAAAAAAGCCGATGGTCGGTGCCGTGACGACGATGGAACTGCCGACATGCGGGACCAGTCGGCGCAGTGCGATGACCTCAGCCCCGAGTGAGCAGAAACCTTCGATGAAAACGATGGTGTAGAGGAGAAAGCGGGACATCAGGCGTACTTCCGGTATTTCTGCCAGGCACTTGCGCTGAAGATGAGCAGGCCGAGCCAGATCAGCGCAAAACTGACGAGGCGGGCCGGCTGCAAGGGTTCATCGAAGAGGACGATGGCGGTGACGAACTGCATGGTCGGGTTGATGTACATGAGCATGCCGACCATCGCCAGATCGAGGCGCTGGGTGGCGGCGGCGAAGGCCATCAGGGGCAGGGCGGTCATGATGCCGGAACCGATCAGCAGCACGGTGGTGGTATTTGCGGCAACCGTGAATACGAAGTGACCGTGTTCCGCCTGCCAGACGGCGTAGATCAGGCAGATCGGCAGCATCGCCAGGGTTTCCAGCCACAGGCCGGAAATGGCATCGATCGGCACCTGCTTGCGGAGCAGGCCATAGGTACCGAAGGTGGCAGCGAGGAATAGCGATATCCACGGCAGGGTGCCGAGGGCCACCAACTCATTGCCGATGGCTACGCCCGCCAGGGCAATAGCCAGCCATTCCTGGCGGTTGAGTTTTTCCTTGAGGACGAGCAAACCGAGCAAAACGTTAACCAGCGGGGTGAGGAAATAGCCAAGGCTGGCGGCGACCAGCTGATGCTGGTCGAGTGCCCATAAAAAGCCGAGCCAGTTGCTACCGAGGAGCAGGGCGGCGACGCTCAGGCGGATTAGGTGGCTGGGCATCCGGAACATCGCGCGAATCTTGTCCCAGCGTCGGCGCAGGGTGAGCAGCAGGGTGACGAAAACGAAGGCCCAGGCCGTGCGGTTAGACAGAATGTCCATCGGCGAAATATCCGCCAGTTGCCTGAAGTAGATCGGAAAGCAGCCCCAGATGACGTAGGCGAGCAGGCCGTAAGCGATGCCGGCTCCTTGGCTTTTGGGTGACATCAAGCTTAGTCGCGCAGCAGTTTCAGTGCCGGCGAGCGGTAGTCGCGGCGAAAAAGCACGATCAGCACGGCGATGGCCAAGGCACCAAGGGCGGCCGGGTTGAGCAGCCAGCCGGAGGCGGCAAGGCCGAAATAATAGGCCCGGATGCCGCGGTTGAAGTCGTCGCCGGCCAGGTTGTTGGCCCCGGCGACGCGCTCGGCGTAGGCGTCGATGCCGGCTTCACCGGATTTGCCGTAGGGGGCGGCACCGACGAGGATGGAGAGCAGGTTGAACTGGCGGAGCGACCAGGTGAATTTGAAGTAGGCAAAGACGAACGAGCCGAGGAGCAGCATCAGCTTGATTTCAAGGAGTTCGCGGTTGCCGGCGCCACCAAAGGGCAGGTCGGCGGTGAAGCTGAGCAATTTGTCGGAGGCGCCCAGCGCGGCGACCAGGCCGGCGATGATGTAGATGGTGGTGTTGGCGTAAAAAGAAACACTGGTCACCAGATTGCCGATCAGCGTCGAATCGGCCACCCGAAGGTCACGCTCCAGCATGCGATAGGCCCAGGTCAGGCGGTAGTGCTGGCTGGTATGGATTAGACCGTTGGCACCGCGCTGGCTGTGTTCGGAATACCAGGCATAGCCGGCCCAACTGGCGAAGAAAATGACCAGGGAAATCCAGTCGGCGGCAGAAAGATGGGGTAGAGCATGCATGCCTGCATATTGCCATAGGCGATCCTTATCCGACATGGTGAAACCGTTGTTGTCGCACGGACCATCATGGGATTATGCTAAAAGTGTTACTTTGTGACTGGCATCACATTCTCGCTTCGGTTCACCGGCCAAGAGGATCATCCAGGCGTTGCCTCCATGAACAGAATGCATTCGATCACCTTGAGTTTCCACGACCCGGTCACCGAGTGTGCCTTTGCCCGGCAATTGGTGCCGCGTCTGCGCCTTCAGGGGCGGGCGGCGATTGTCGTCGGCGTGATCATTTATTTCCTGTATGGCACCCTCGATCACCTGTTTGTCCCGCCCGAGCAACTGGGCATGGTTTGGGGCATTCGCATGCTGGCGTTGACCGTGCCGCTGGTGGTCATCGGGCTGACCTTTTCGCGCTGGTTCGAGCGCGCCAACCAGTTTCCGCTGGCTTTGGTCGGGCTGTCGTCGGCGCTTGGTCTGATCCTCATGCTCTGGCATCTGCCGGTCGAAAGCAGCGGCTACTACTACCCGGGCCTGATGCTCGCCACCTTCTATACCTACAATCTGCTCGGCGCCCGCTTCATTCATGCCCTCGGCGTCAATGTCTTCGTCCTGCTCCTCTACAACATCCTGTTTGGCTACGTACGTGCCTATCCCGAGCCTATTCTGCTGAGCGAAAATTTTTTCATGATCTCGGCCAACCTGATCGGCGGTGCTGCCGGCTATCTGGTCGAATATCAGCGCCGCCAGCTTTTTCTGCGTGAGCAGCAACTCGATGAGGAGCGTCGTCAGCACCTCGAGCGCTCACTGCATGACCGCCTGACCGGCCTGCCCAATCGCGACCTGCTCGACGACCGGATCAAGCAGGCCTTGGCGCTGGCGCGTCGTGACGCCGAGCGGCATGCCGGCTTTTTTCTCGATCTCGATGGATTCAAGAGCGTGAACGACCAGTTGGGACATGAAGTCGGCGATATCGTGCTGCGTGAAATAGCCCGTCGCCTGATTGCTGCGACGCGTGAAACGGACACCATTTCACGTCTCGGTGGTGACGAGTTTTTCCTGCTTGTGCAGGATATCGGTTCATGCGATGCGGCCGCCCATCTGGCGGCAAAGCTCATCGATCTGATCGAGCAGCCGGTCGCCGGCCTGCCGTCATCACTGGCCCTCAGTGCCAGCATCGGCATTTGCCTGTTTCCCCGGAGTGGGCTGGAAAACAGTGCCGAGGCGATTATCCGCTGGGCTGACCAGGCCATGTACCGGGCCAAGGCCGGGGGCAAGCGGGGCTATTTCCTGGCCGACTAGGTGCTCGGAAGTGGCGCCAAACTCCTGTATCCTGCCTGCCTTTGAAAATCGAGGGGAACAGAGATGGGACAGGCGAAAAATCGGGGTTCGCAGGCCGAACGAATTGCTCAGGCGCAAGCCAAAATCGAGGCGACGCGTCCGGAAAAACTTGTCTGCAACGGCTGCGGCGCCGAGGTGGCGACCATTAATCCGGTCAGCACGCGTGGCCTGCGTGGCATTGACGCGATCTGGGTCGGCCAGTGCGAGTGCGGCCAGACGACCTTTGCCGCCTCGGGTGAGCCGAAAGCCGTCGAAGCCTTCTTCTATGCGCTGAGCGAAAATACCGAGCTGACGCTGGGTCGCCAGAGCAAGGATGGTGGCGAGCACGAGACCGCCTGATTCGGTACTACCGTTTGCCTGATCGTCATGACTGCGGTGGCGCAAGTTCTTGATTTATTCGGGCTGATTCCTTTTCGATGGGTGCCCATTACGAAGAAACGACTAATAAATCAAGCGCCTAGAAGTTATTTCTGATTGCGCAAGAGCACAATCAGCGCGCCTTCGCCGCCATCCGGCGGCTTGGCCTGGCAATAGGCCAATACCTCCTGGCGCTGCGCCAGCCAGCCGCGTACCAGTTGGCGCAGGATTGAGGTCTTTTGCGGCGAACCCAGCCCCTTGCCATGCACGACGCGGACGCAGCGCTTGCCTTGATGCAGGCAGGTGGCGAGGAAGGTGGCAAGTTGCTGCCGCGCTTCGTCGCGGTTCAGTCCGTGCAGATCTGTTTCATCCTGGGTGACCCAGCGTCCCCGCCGCAAATCGCGCAGGACCATCTGGGCCAGTCCATGGCGCAGGTAGTGCGGCTCGTCACCACCTTCCAGCCTGTCCTGCAGGCCGATCGGCCCGTGCAGGCTTTCATGCAGGGCGGCCTGCTCGTCAGCGAGATGCTGCAACGGTCGGGGTGGGGGCGGTCGGGTGCCGTGCATGACCAGGTTGGGTGGCGGGAGTGGCTGGACGCCGGTCATGGCGGCACGGAATTCCGCCTGCTCCGGGGCTAGCGGTACGCTTGGTAGCGTTGAATCGCTCTCCGGTGTGGCGCTCCAGTGCGCTGGCAGTGCCTGTGCCTGAGCTTTTCGCGGTGCCGGGGGTGGCTTTTCGCCGTCCGCCGGGCGCGGTGCAATGAACTTTTTCGGTTGGTTCAGCTGAACACGATTGACCGGCGGCAGCGGCTTGATGTCAGCCACTGCCGCCTGGAAGGCAGCGAGGTCTTCCGGGTCGATCAAATTCAGGCGAGTGCGTCGAGGTAACGCTCGGCATCGAGAGCCGCCATGCAGCCGGTACCGGCCGAGGTGCAGGCCTGCTTGTAGATCTGGTCCTGCACATCGCCGGCAGCGAAAATGCCGGTGATGCTGGTCTGCGTGGCGTTGCCGTTACGGCCGGCTTCGGTCACCAGATAACCGTTGTCCATCGCCAGTTGGCCGGCAAAGATGTCGGTATTCGGCTTGTGGCCGATGGCGATGAAGACACCGTGCACGGCGATATCCTGAGTGGCGCCAGTGTCCTTGTTCTTGACGCGCAGGCCAGTAACGCCGGAGTCGTCGCCGAGCACTTCATCGAGGGTTGTGTTGTAGAGGATGGTGACCTTGCCTTCTGCGGCTTTCTTGAACAGCTTGTCCTGCATGATTTT
Organism: Dechloromonas sp. HYN0024; assembly: GCF_003441615.1. Classification (NCBI taxonomy): domain Bacteria; kingdom Pseudomonadati; phylum Pseudomonadota; class Betaproteobacteria; order Rhodocyclales; family Azonexaceae; genus Dechloromonas; species Dechloromonas sp. HYN0024. The sequence goes on from NZ_CP031842.1 coordinate 1,136,734, forward strand.
CTCCGCCTTGAATTTTTCGCGGCGATGAATCAGTGTCACATGGCTGGCAATATTGGCCAGGTAAAGTGCTTCTTCAACAGCGGTATTGCCGCCACCGACGACCGCAACCGGCTTGTTGCGATAGAAAAAACCGTCACAGGTGGCGCAGGCCGAAACCCCCTTGCCCATGAATTTTTCTTCGGAAGGCAGGCCAAGGTACTGGGCCGAGGCGCCGGTCGAGATGATCAGGGCGTCGCAGGTGTAGGTGCCGGCATCGCCGATCAGGGTGAACGGCTTTTGGGTCAGTTGGGCGGTATGAATGTGGTCGAAGACGATGTCGGTTTCGAAGCGGCGGGCATGGGCTTCGAAACGGGCCATCAGCTCGGGGCCCTGAACGCCATCGGCATCGGCCGGCCAATTGTCGACTTCAGTTGTCGTCATCAGCTGGCCGCCCTGGGCCATGCCGGTGATCAGCACCGGCTTGAGATTGGCGCGGGCGGCATAGACGGCGGCAGTGTAGCCGGCCGGGCCGGAGCCGAGAATGATGAGGGGATTGTGACGGGCGTTTTGGGACATGTTCATCCTCTTGGGTGATTAATGGGAAAATTATAGCGTTCTCTGAGCCGGCAATTTTTTCGAAGTTCCTATGTTATTTGGGAAACAGGTTTATAATCATTTCGTAACTCTATGAACGGAAACTGATTTATGTCAGCAACCCAACCTGGTTTAAGCTTGGTTATCTTGCGTAATGTCCCTCTGTTTTCGGGGCTTGATGACCACGAGCTGGAAAAACTCGCGAAGTTGGCCGGGCGCAAGCGGGTCGAACGTGCGGCTACGGTTGTCCGGGCCGGTGATGCGACAGATTCCCTCTATGTGCTGATCAGCGGCCGGGCCAAAGTGACCAATACGGACGAAGAAGGGCGGGAAATCATTCTCGCCTGGCTTGGTCCGGGTGAATTTTTTGGCGAAATGGGCCTGATCGACGGCAGCCCGCGTTCAGCCAATGTGGTTGCCGCCGAAACCTGCGAGTTGCTGTTCCTGGACAAGAGCTCCCTGCAGCAATGCATGCAGGAGAATTTCCAGGTCGCGATGAAACTCATGAAGATCCTCGTTCTGCGCTTGCGCGAGGCGGATCGCAAGATTGAAAGCCTGGCCCTGCTCGATGTGTACGGTCGTGTGGCGCGCCTTCTGCTCGATATGTCGGAGTTGGTTGAGGGCAATCGCGTGGTGAAGAAAAAGATGTCGAAGCAGGATATGGCGAAAATGATTGGTGCCTCGCGCGAAATGGTCAGCAAGGTCATGCGTGATCTCGAACTGAGCGGCTACATACGGATCGAGAACGATCTGGTGGTTATTCCCGGGGCTGCCTGACTGTGGGCGCACGGATGGTCAATCGGGCGATGGCGCCCAGCCCGCTACCTGAGAAGATCGGGTCCTTGTTACAGGAGTCGCGCTGGCTGGGTGTCGGTGCCGTAGCACTGTTTTTGATCATGGCCCTGTGGGGATTCAGCAAGGATGACCCGGGCTGGTCGCATGCCATCGGTTCGGCCACCATGCATAATCCGGCCGGCCGTGCCGGCGCTTGGATCGCCGACCTTATGCTCTATATCTTCGGATTGTCCGCCTGGTGGTGGATCGTGCTGCTCGGCATGTTCGTGTGGTGGGGGTTCCGTAAGTTTCATTCGCCCGACGAACACAAGCAGCATCCGCTGTTCATCTCCCTCGGCGGCTTTTCCTTCCTGCTGGTGGCCAGTTCTGCCCTCGAAGCCCTGCGTTTTTATAGCCTCAAGGCGGCGCTGCCGCTGGTCCCGGGTGGTGTGCTGGGGGTCGAAGTCGGCCGCGTGCTGGCGACCCAGTTTGGCTATACCGGTTCAACCCTGTTCCTGCTCGCCGTGATGGCTGTCGGATGGAGTATTTTTTCCGGCATGTCGTGGGTCTGGGCCTTTGAACAACTTGGCCTGACCCTTGAAGCTATCGTCGGCTTTTTCTACGGCCGCGTCGATGCCTGGCGCGACCGGCAGATCGGCAAGGAAGTCGCGCAGAAGCGTGAAGTGGTGGTCAAGGAAGAAAAGCAGCGCGTCGAGCTGCACGATCCGATCATCATCGAAGCGCCAGCGCCGGAAGTGCCGGTGTCGAAAAAAGCCGAGCAGCGCATCGAGCGCGAAAAACAGGTGGCGCTCTTTCCCGAGGCTATTTTCGGTGGGCAGTTGCCGCCGCTCCACCTGCTCGACCCGGCCCCGCCGGCCACTGAGACGGTCAGCCCGGAAACCCTTGAATACACGTCGCGCCTGATCGAGCGCAAGCTGGCCGACTTCGGCGTTCAGGTCAAGGTGCTCGCCGCCATGCCCGGCCCGGTCATTACCCGTTATGAAATCGAGCCGGCGATTGGCGTCAAGGGCGCCCAGATCGTCAATCTGGCCCGTGATCTGGCCCGCGCCCTGGCCATGGTGTCGATCCGCGTCGTCGAAACGGTGCCCGGCAAGTCGTGCATGGCACTTGAACTGCCCAATCCCAAGCGGCAGATGGTGAAATTGTCTGAGATCATTTCGAGCAAGCCCTACAACGACATGAGCAGCCCACTCACCGTCTGCCTCGGCAAGGACATCGGTGGTCAGCCGGTGGTCGCCGATCTGGCCAAGACGCCGCATCTGCTGGTCGCCGGGACGACCGGTTCGGGCAAGTCGGTAGGCGTCAATGCGATGATCCTGTCCATGCTCTACAAGGCCGAGCCGGATCAGGTGCGTCTCATCATGGTCGATCCCAAGATGCTCGAACTGTCGATCTACGAGGGTATCCCGCACCTGCTGGCACCGGTCGTCACCGATATGAAGCAGGCGGCCAACGCGCTGCATTGGTGTGTCACCGAGATGGAAAAGCGCTACAAGCTGATGTCGGCCATGGGCGTGCGCAATATCGCCGGCCTCAATACCAAGATTCGTGACGCCGAAAAGCGCGGCGAGCATATTGCCAATCCTTTGTCCCTGACGCCGGAAACTCCAGAGCCGCTCAAGACCATGCCCTTCATCGTGGTCATCATCGACGAACTGGCCGACCTCATGATGGTGGTCGGCAAGAAGGTCGAGGAGCAGATCGCCCGTCTGGCACAAAAGGCCCGTGCTTCCGGTATCCACCTCGTGCTGGCGACGCAGCGGCCGAGTGTCGACGTGATTACCGGCCTGATCAAGGCCAATATCCCGACCCGTCTTTCCTTCCAGGTCTCAAGCAAGATCGACTCGCGCACCATTCTCGACCAGATGGGGGCCGAAGCCCTGCTTGGTCAGGGCGACATGCTATATCTGGCACCGGGTACCGGCTATCCGACCCGCGTCCATGGTGCTTTTGTCTCTGATGATGAAGTGCATCGGGTGGTCGAGCATCTCAAGGCGACCGGTACGCCGGAGTATATCGAGGATATTCTCAACGGTTCGGGCGGTGATGACGAGGAAGGTGGCGAGGCCGGGGAGGGCTGTGGTGACGCCGAGAGTGATCCGCTTTACGATCAGGCTGTCGATATTGTCCTGAAGAATCAGCGTGCTTCAATTTCGCTGGTTCAGCGCCACCTGCGCATCGGTTACAACCGCTCGGCGCGGCTCATCGAGGCAATGGAAAAAGCCGGGCTGGTGTCCGGTATGGACGGTCGGGGCGGGCGCGAAGTGCTGATGAAGAAACCGGCAGAGTAATCGTCGCCGGTATTTGTCAGCAATTCGTTACACCCTGAAACAACACGCCACCCCACGATCCGCTAAGCTTGCCTCATGAAAATTGCCCGACAATTACTGCTGACTGCTGCTTTCTCCGTATTCCCGCTGCTCGCCCAGGCCGGTGCGATTGAACAACTGCATGACTTCCTGAAAAGCACGCGTACGCTGAAAGCTGATTTTTCCCAGATGGTGATTGGCAAGAACGGGCGCAAGCCGCAGCAATCATCAGGAATTGTGAGCATTTCGCGGCCGGGTAAGCTGCGCTGGGAAATCCAGAAGCCATATCCGCAACTGGTCGTGGGTGACGGCGAAAAGGTCTGGATTCACGACCCCGACCTGCAGCAGGTAACCGTCCGCAAGGCCGGGCAAGCCATCGGTGGCTCTCCGGCCGCCTTGCTCTCGGGCAGCAATGAGCTGGAAAAGAACTTCACCCTCAGGGAAGTCGGCGAGGCCGAAGGTATGGCCTGGGTCGAAGCGACGCCGAAGGCCGGTGACAGCGGGTTCGAGAAAGTTCGTCTCGGCTTTGCCGGTAATGACCTAAAAGCGATGGAGTTGCAGGACAGCTTCGGGCAGACCACGCATATTCGATTTGCCAGGATTGAACGCAATCCGGCCTTGCCGCCCAGTACCTTCAAATTCACCCCGCCGGCCGGGGTTGATGTGGTGGGCGAGTAGGTCGATTAAGGCACCGGCTTACTGCATCGAGTGCAGGCCGATCATGTTGTCTTCGCTATCAACGATCAGGGCGATGTATCCGTATTGTCCGATCGACATCTTGTCCTTGTGGATGCGCCCCCCGGCTTTGGCCGCCTTGGCTGCCTGTACGGCGCAGTCGGTGCAACTGAAGTACACCAGCACGCTGTTGTCGCCGGATGAAAAACCCGGCATCTTGACCAGTGCGCCGGAGGCACCATAGCCGTCAGGCTGCATCGGAAAGGCCCACATCTCAAGGCCGGGGCTTTCCAGTTGGCTCAGTTCAACGTCGAATACTGCCTGATAAAAGGCTTTCGCACGGGCCATGTCCTGCACGTAAATTTCAAACCAGCCGACCGGATTGTTCATGATTGCCCTTTCAGGGTACTGTTGCCGTAGATGGCCGGTTTCAGAAATGCAATTTTTTCTGCCTCTGCCTGATCCCGGAGGTAAACTTGGTAGATCAATTTTGACTTCTTGGGTTCCCGATGAAAATACTGTTGGTGGATGATTCCCGCGCAATCGCCATGGTCATGGGGGCCCGGCTCGAGTCTTTCGGCCACGACGTCAAGCACGCCATCAATGGTGAGCGGGCAATCGAGTTTTTCAAGGCGGAATCTTTCGATCTGATCCTCATGGATATCGAAATGCCGGGCATGAACGGATTTGAGGTAACCACCCGGATTCGCGCCCTGGAAGGCCTCGATGCCTGGGCATGGACGCCGATTATTTTCGTCACGGCGACCGATACCGACACCAATCTGGTGACCGCTATTGAGGCGGGGGGTGATGACTTCATTTCGAAGTCGGTGCCGGAAAATGTCCTGCAGGCGAAGATGAAGGCAATGTCGCGGATTGCCGCGATGCGTACGCGGCTCTATCTGGCTAACCGAAAACTCAAGGATCAGGCCAGCCGGGATGGTTTGACCGGACTGCTCAATCGTCGCGCCATGGATATGCAGGTGGATATCGATTGGGAAACGGCAACGCTCTCCGCCAGACCGTTCAGTCTGTTGATGGTCGACGTCGATAACTTCAAAAAATACAACGACCACTACGGACACCAGACTGGTGATGATTGTCTGAGAGCGGTTGCCAACTGCCTCGAGGAGTGTATTCAGCGGGTCAACAATGACCGGGTCGCCCAGGGGGCATTTGTTGCCCGTTATGGTGGCGAAGAGTTTGCCGTAGTCATTCCCGATGCGGCACCCGGCGTTCACGCCGGTATTGCGGCCAGCCTGATCGAATCGGTTCATGCCATGGGTATTCCTCATGAATTGAACGGAAATTTCGGCGTGGTCACGATTTCGCTGGGGGCCGCCTGCTGCGATCCCGCCGTGGGCGAAATCAAGCCACTTTTCCGACTGGCCGATCAACTGCTCTACAAGGCCAAGGAAGCTGGACGCAACCGGGCTGAAGTGGCTTGGCCGACTGGCTGGCCGGCCGACCCGGCGTAGCCTCCCGGCCCTTTGGGATACCCTATGAAACCAGGTTTGATCGCCTGCCTAGCCCTGGCGGCATGCTCCTCCTGGCATTGGGAAAAGCCCGGTGCGCTGGATGGCGATTATTCGCGCGACGAAATCGTCTGCAAGCAACAGGTTTATTCCGGCACCGACGGTATCGTCACCAATGCCAGTGTTCGCCGCATGCATGCCTGCATGGTCGCGAGAGGCTGGCGGAAAGCCGAAAACTAGTTGCCGCCAAACGGCCCTCGGCCTATTCGATGGTCAGGCGTCGAATCCAGCGTGAGTCGGGCGTGATTTCGGCGCGTTCACCCGGGCCATAGGGCGGCGTGTCGGTGTTTGCCGGCGGTGCGCCAATCAGTCCGAGATCAATGGCTTGCGGCGTGCCGACGATACCTTTTTCAGTCAGTTCCATCTGGTAGTAGAGACCGTTCCAGAGCTTGGCACCGAAGTCCTTGGGCTGTTTGTAGAGAAAGAGCAGTGAGTGTTCAAGCCAGCGCAGGTCGTGGCGGCTGACTGTGCCGGGGTTGGCGTAGGGATACGGCACATGGCAGTGAATTTCCTCGCCTTCCAGGCACTTGAATTCCTTCATGGAAAGGAAAAAGTCCTTCAGCCGGGCTTCGTCGAGATGGAGCTGGAAGGTGCTTGTCTCACCGGCCGGGAAAAAGACCACCCGACCGATTGCCATCGACTGACCTTCCCGGGTGTGCACTGTGATGAGCTTGCTTCCGGCAAGTTCCCATGCCGCGGCCGGCAAGGAGCAGGAGATCGTGGCTAGAACGCAGAACAGGCGGAAAAGCTGACTTACATGCAGAGTCATGGCATCGCCTCATCGGGGGGGCTGGCCATGATATGCCTCAGCCTGCGCGGTTGGGGCGGATTTTTTACGAAGACCGATTGCTCACTGGCCGACCGGCTTTTCTTCGTCGAAGTCCCAGAGTCGGTGGGCATCGAGCTGCAGCCGGTAGCGCAGTTCGAGCGCTTCCAGCTGCATCAGGCGGGCGGCTAGCTGGGCTTCGTTGGCCTGCCGGCGGGCCGCTAGCAGATCGTTGAGGCTACCCTCGCCAAGCTGGTAGGCGCGCGCCGTCATGTCGGCGGCCCGACCGAGGCGTTCGGCAGCGCTGCGGCTCGCCTGCCAGGTTGAGAAGGCTGCATTGGCCGATTGGTAGAGGGTGGCCGACTCGGCGGTAATCTTCTGCGTGGTGGCGGCTTCGCGCCGGCCGGCGACGTCGGCCTGGGCCTGTGCCGCGTCAGAACCGGCACGGCGGGCGCCGCCAGGCAACGGGATGCTGATGTAGGCACCGAAAACCTTGTCCTCACCGGCCCGCTCGCGGGAAACATGAAAGCCAATGGTCGGATCGGGCAGCCGGTCGCGGCTGGAGCGGCCCGCCAGAAGTTGCGCCCGCTGCGTCTCGCCGCGGGCCAGTTCAAGTTCGTGGCTGTGCTCAAGGATGGCATTGATCCAGTCAGCTTCGTTGCCGTCGACCGGTAGCGGCTCGGCAATGACATTCTGGGCAACCAGGGGCAGGCCGGGATAACGACGACGCAGATCTTCGCCGGCCGTCTGCTGGCGTACCCTGGCCTGGGCCAGCTGGGCTTCGGCCTGGGCCAGTGCGGCTTCGGCCTGGATGGATTCGAGGCGGGCGGCATCACCGAGTTGGTGGCGGCGCTCGATGCCCTTTGCCTGTTTATCGAGCAAGGCCAACTGTTCGCTCCATTGGGCTGCGCCTGCGCTTTCCTTGAGCCAGGTGAACCACGATTTCAGGAGGTTGCGGCTGGCTTCGTGCAGCGCGTCACCGTGCGCGGTTTCAGCCAGCGCCACGCCGTTGGCGCCAAGTTCGCCATCAACCCCGCCTTTGCCGGGCAGGCGCAAGGGGCGCTCGATAGCCGCATTCCATTCGTTGAAGCGTTCTTCCGGGCCGGTGGTCGGAGCGCTCCGGCGCTGCTGGCCACCGAGACGGACGTTCCATTCATGTGGGCCGGCTTCCAGTCGATTACGGTTGGCTTCTTCGACACGTATCTGGCCGGCCGCGGCCTGTACCGAGAGGTTTTCACGTAGGACCCGCGCGACGATTTCGCTCGGCGGCAGATTGGGCGCGACCTCGGCGGCAAAGCCGGAGCCACCGATGCCGCCCACAAGGAAGGGTAACGCCAGACGGAAATAGTGGCCGAATTTCATAGATGTTTCGCCTCAATGATCGGCAGTAACCAGTAAAAAACGTTGGCGTTCGGCATGGCCTGCTTGATCAGCGCCAGCACTTCGCGCTTGGCAGATTCCGGGCCAACGGTGCGGATGACCGTGCGTGGTGCGTGACCAGCAACCAGTTCGCCGTCGTCGACGAGGGCGATGGCGGAGCCGTGCCCTTCGGCCGCGCTGACGGTGAAGCCGGGCACGAGATCGGGGCGGGAGAGGAGCAGGTCTTCGACATGCTGGGCAATGTCATTGGGCATGATCAGGGTGAGCAGAACATCAGCCATGGTGGCCCTCATTGAAGGAGACGGTGGTCTTGACGCCGAAGCGGCGGAAGAGAATGGGTAGCAGGACCAGCGTCAGGGCTGTCGAGGTGACCAGGCCGCCGATGACGACGATGGCCAGGGGGCGCTGCACTTCCGACCCCGGGCCGGTGGCGAAGAGCATTGGCACGAGGCCGAAGGCAGCGATGCTGGCGGTCATCAACACCGGCCGCAAGCGGCGTTTTGCTCCCTCAACGACAACCTCGCCGACGGCGATGCCGCGGGCCAACAACTGGTTGAAGTAGGTGACCATGACGACCCCGTTGAGGACGGCAATGCCGAGCAGGGCGATAAAGCCGACCGAGGCTGGGACCGACAGGTATTCACCCGAGATGAGCAGACCGAAGACGCCGCCGATCATGGCGAACGGGACGTTGGAGAGGACCAGCAGGGCCTGGCGTACCGAGCCGAAGGTCGAGAAGAGCAGGAAGAAAATGAGCGCCAGCGCCACCGGCACGACAACCATGAGACGGGCGGCGGCCCGTTGCTGGTTCTCGAACTGACCACCCCAGGCCAGGCGATACCCGCCAGGCAGCTTGACGTCACGGGCAACCGCCGCCCTGGCATCGTCGACAAAACCGACCAGGTCACGGTCACGGACGTTCGACTGGACGACGACATAGCGCTGGGCATTTTCCCGGTCGACCTTGACCGGGCCGTCGACCCGGGCGATTTTGGCGACATTGGCCAGCGGCACGCTGCCGCCGCCCGGCACGCTAAGGCGCAGGGCCTCGAAGTCGGCTGGTGAATTGAGCAGGCTGGCCGGGCCACGCAGTACGACCGGGACACGCCGTCCCTGTTCGATGACGACGCCAACGTTGCGGCCTTCAAGCAGGGCCTTCAGGTCATTCTGGATATCATCGACATTGAGCCCGAGACGGCCGGCGGCCAGGCGGTCGATGGCTATCTTGAGATACTGCACGCCATCGTTCTTGAGCGTAAAGGTGTCTTCGGCGCCCGGTACTTTCTTGACCGCCGTGACAATTTCGTTGGACAGGCGGTTGAGCGTGGCGAGGTCGGGCCCGAAAACCTTGATGGCCAGATCGCCGCGCACCCCGGTCAGCATTTCCGAAACCCGCATGTCGATCGGCTGGGTGAAGGAAAAACCGACACCGGGGAAGTCGGCCATGACTGCCCGTAACTGGTCGGCCAGCCACGCCGGGTCAGGTTTGCGCCAGGTTTCGCGGGGCTGGAGGACCATGAAGGTGTCGGTCTGATTGAGTCCCATCGGGTCGAGGCCAAGCTCGTCCGAGCCGGCACGGGCGACAATCGCCTTGATTTCCGGCACCTGCGCCAGGACTGCCTGCTGAACGCGGCTGTCGATGGCGATGGTCTGATCGATGCCGATCGATGGCAGCTTTTCGAGCTGCATGATGAGGTCGCCTTCGTCCATCGTTGGCATGAAACTCTTGCCTAGCACCAGAAAGGCTCCGGCAGCGGCAACCAGGGCAATCGTCGCGGCGAGCATGAAGGTCCGGCTGTTGGCGAGGGCGACCGTCAATGTACGGTCATAAATGGCCGCCAGCTTCTTGACCAGCCAGGGTTCGTGATGGAGGCCGCGCTTGATGAGGTAGGAGGCGAGCACCGGAACCACGGTCAATGACAGCAGCAGCGACGAGGCCAGCGCGAAGACGATGGTCAGGGCGACCGGGCCGAACATCTTGCCCTCCAGACCCTGCAGTGTGAGCAGCGGCAGGAAGACGATGATGATGATGACGATACCGGAGGTGACCGGCGAGGCGACTTCGCGGGCCGCCCGGTAGATGAGGTGCAGGGTCGGCAGGTTTTCCTGGGCCTCGGCAAGCTGGCTCTCGACGTTCTCGACGACCACCACAGCGGCATCAACCAGCATGCCGATGGCGATGGCGAGACCACCCAGACTCATCAGGTTGGCTGAAAGGCCGTACATCTGCATCAGAATGAAGGTGGCGAGGGCAGAAAGGGGCAGCATCAGGGCGACGACCAGTGCGGCGCGCAGGTTGCCGAGGAAGGCGAGGAGCAGTAGCACGACGAGAACGATGGCTTCGAGCAGCGCCTTGGAGACGGTGCCGACGGCGCGCCCGACCAGATTGCTGCGATCGTAGAAGGGTTCAATGCTGACGCCGGGGGGCAGGGTCGGTGCCAGTTCGGCCAGGCGTTCTTTGACCCCGGCCACCACCTGCTGCGCGTTGGCCCCGCGCAGGCCGAGAACTAGGCCTTCGACAGCTTCGCCCTGGCCATTCTTGGTGACAGCGCCGTAGCGGGTCAGGGCGCCCAGACGGACATCGGCGACATCGGCAACACGCACGACGTTACCGTCCCTGGCCTGCAAAACGATGGCTTTGACATCGTCGACCGTGGCAATTGCCCCTTCCGCCCGGACCAGCAGCGATTCTTCGCCATCATTCAGGCGGCCCGCGCCATCGTTACGGTTATTGGTTTCGAGGACTGCCTGCAGTTCCTTGAGGGCCAGCCCGCGAGCCGCCAGCCGCTGCGGGTTCGGCACGACTTCAAAGGTGCGGACTTCACCGCCCAGACTGTTGACGTCGGCGACGCCCGGCACCGTGCGCAGTTGCGGGCGGATCACCCAGTCGAGCAGGGCGCGTTTGTCGGCCAGCGACAGATCGCCCTCAATGGTGAACATGAACATTTCGCCGAGCGGCGTCGTGATCGGGGCCATGCCGCCAGTGGCGCCGGGCGGCAGATTGCCCATCGCGGCGGCCAGCCGTTCGCCGACTTGCTGGCGTGCCCAGTAGATGTCGGTGCCATCCTCGAAATCGAGGGTGATATCGGTCAGGGCGTATTTTGAGGTTGAACGCAGCAACCGCTGGTGCGGGATACCGAGCAGTTCCTGCTCGACTGGCACGGCGAGGCGGGTTTCGACCTCCTCCGGCGTCATGCCGGGGGCTTTCAGGATGATCTTGACCTGGGTCGTAGAAACATCGGGGAAGGCGTCAATGGGCAGGCCAAGGAAGGCCTGCACGCCGGCTCCCACCAGCATGACCGTGAGGACCAGGACAAGCAGGCGCTGGGTCAGCGAAAAACGGATCAGGGCGTCGAGCATTATTCTTTACCGACGCCGGTCAATATGGCTTTCAGTCCGGAAACGCCTTTGATGGCTACTTTCTCGCCGGCCTTGATACCCTCGACCGTGACGTTGTCGCCGCCCTGGCTGATGACGCGAACCGGGCGGGCTTCGAAGACCACCGCCTTGTCGTCGCTGGCTGTCTGGATAAAGGCCAGCGTTTTGCCTTCGTTGCGGGCCAGTGCCGAGGCGGGCACGCGTTGCGGCAGACCGGCCGGCGCAGCGATTTCGACTTCGATGACCTGGCCCGGACGCAGGGTTTCGGCCCCCTTGGTAACTTCGGCCCGGAGCAGGATGGTCTGGCTGGCTGCGTCGACGGCGCGGCCAATGGCAATCAGCTTGCCGGTGACATCGCTGTTGGCAAGTTTCACCGTGCTTCCCGTACGTAGCGTTGCGGCTACATCGACCGGGGCCTGGATTTCCAGCCAGAGCGGCGAGAGTTTGGCGATGCGATAGATCAGCGTCGACGTTTCGACGCGCTGACCGAGCTGGACACCTTGTTCGAGAATGACGCCATCAATCGGTGAGGTCAGGGCCAGTTTGCCACCCAGCTTGCCCGGTGCAGCACCGGCCAGGGCCAGGCCCTGGCTGCGTTCGCTGGCCTGGGTGCCGGCTTGGGCGGCGGCGGCGCGGGTTGCCTGCAGACGACTTTCGGCGATCAGGCCTTCGGCAAAGAGTTGTTCATCGCGTTTCAGATTTTGTTGGAGCAGGCCTGCCTGACTGCTCGCCTGCAGCGCATCGCGCTGTAGTTCGAGTGCTTGCGGGCTGGCCAGATGAGCGACCACCTGGTCACGTTTGACCGTGGTTCCGGGTGCCACGGAGAGCATCTCGACCATGCCACCGACTGGTGCCGCGACGACGCGCATCTGCTCATTGGGAACCCGCACCTGGGCCGGGAAACTGCCATTGCGGCCAGCCAGCATCTCGCCGGCTATCGCTGTCTCAATGTTCAATGCCTTGATTTGGGCCGTCTGCAGCGTCAGGCGGGATTCTTCAGCTTGAAGCAGTGTTGCCGCAGCAGACAGAAGGAGCGGGACAATCATGAAAGTTCGGCGGCGCATGGAATCATTCCGTAACAGGTTGTCATCAGTCTAGTTGCTGTAGCTTAAGCCTGACTTAAGCTACAGCAGTGTTGCATGTTATTCGGCTCATAAATGGTATGTTTGCCCACTTAGCGGCGTGGGCAATCCTCGGGCTGTCATGGGCCAGAACGTTGGTTTCCCATGCCGTCCGGCTAGATGCGTCAGGGATATCAGGTGGCTCACGGTATCCAGCGCCACACTAGCCAGTTGTCGGTGAATGCATTGATAACTTGCCTCTGCGCTGGTCGCGACAATCAGCGATGTCTGCTCCGGCTACGCAGGTCCTGGTCGATGGCGAGCAGGGCATCCAGTTTTTTTGCAGATCATCGCTCTGCTTTTGGGACTCCTTCAGCGAGAGTTCCAGTCGGCGCTTTTCGAGCACGCACTGGCGCTGCTCCCTGACAAGCTGGCGCTCAAGATCGTTGATTTTCTGAAGGTCGCCGGTGGCGTGGGGCATATTCGGGACAGCGTCGACCACCGTCGCGAAATTGTCGGGGGAGCCTGGACGTTCATTGGTCGCGGCGCAGCCCGCAAGGATGGTGCCGATGGCAGCGATCAGCGTAAGGCGACAACGGGCTTTCAACATGGGGTGCTAATTCTCGTTGTGAGGGCAGGCTTTTGCTGCTGAAGGGCAAGATGATACGAAATTGAAAGCGCGATGTCGTTAGTGCATCCAGGCTTGCGGTTATTTTGCCATTCGGGAGAGGCGGACACGGGCTACGCCAGGTGACATGGCCGCCAGGACCACTCGCTAGTCGGGAATCTTCGGCTCGACGAGATTCGCCAATTGCGCCAGTGACTCCTGCCAGCCGAGATAACACATCTCAGTGGGGATGGCCGCCGGTATACCTTCCTGTACCACGCTCAGGTCCGTGCCGCACAGCACGGCTTTCAGGGTTACGGTGGTGCGCATGGTTCCCGGCAGGTTGGGGTCGTCGAAGGTATCCGTGTAAGTGATCTTTTCGCCGGGAACCAGCTCAAGATAGTGGCCGCCAAAGGCATGGCCGTGGCCGGTGGTGAAGTTGGTGAATGACATCCTGAAGCCACCGCCAACCCGCGCATCGATGTTCTCTACCCGGCAGGTAAAGCCATACGGTGGTAGCCACTTGGCTAGTGCATCACCATCGAGAAACGCCTTGTAAACCTGTGCAGGCTCGGTCTTGAGTACGCGGTGCAGGCGGACGGTGCCGGTGGTCATGATGGTTTCTCCTTTTGGCTCACGAAGCGGGGTGGACCGTATTTGACCATAATGGTTGCTGCGCCAGGTGGCCCCCTCTGACATCGCGCTTACGCCGGTGGCACGGTGCCGGACTTGAACAGGCTACCCTTTGTATCAGGGCCATCAAACCATTTGCAGGAGATATCGCCGACGCAATAGCCTTGTTGCTTTGCCAGAACCTCCAGCGTCTTCGGTGTTTCAGGCTCGCCAAGCACAGCGACTACCGTCATTTTCGGGCCTCCCGATTTAAACTGAACGACGTCGCCGACGTGAAATTTATTCATTTTTATCCTTTATGGAAAGTATTTGTGTACGAACAATGCAATTGTCATGACGAGCAATAGGCTACCCAGCGAGTCAATGTATGTCAAACGCATGATGTTGAGGTTGCGCCTTTGCCGCATTTCGGGGGGGAGCTGTGGCGATGCCCGGCGCTATTCGCCGCTGCGCTTTACATGAATCGTGTGCAGTAATAGGCTTTGGAAAGAGCAGGCGTTTTGAGCGCCTGATGAAAGTGATCCGTTAGAGCCTGTCACCATTGCACCAACGCTGCTGGTTGGTCGCTGTCTGCGTATTAAGGTGTTGGCCGGGTTGCCGCTGTTGGCGAACCTTTGCCGTGGGGCGCAGGATTTCTTGGGCCCGCCATTTCGGGTCTATCGGCAGGGCGAAGGTGTTGATCAATGTCTGGAGCAGTAATTGTGAGTGATTTGTTTGCCCAACCGGGCCTTGATCGTGCCGCCCCGCTCGCCGAGCAACTGCGCCCGAAGACGCCGGATGAAGTGATCGGCCAGCAGCATCTGCTGGGTTCCGGCAAGCCGCTACGTCTGGCGTTCGAATCCGGCCAGCCGCATTCGATGATCCTCTGGGGGCCACCGGGTGTGGGCAAGACGACGCTGGCGCGCATGATGGCGACGCAGTTCCAGTGTGAGTTCATCGCGCTGTCGGCGGTCTTTTCCGGCATCAAGGAAGTACGCGAGGCGGTGGCGCAGGCCGAAATGTGGCGCGGGCAGGGACGGCGGACCATCCTCTTTGTCGACGAAATCCACCGCTTCAACAAGGCGCAGCAGGACGGCTTCCTGCCCTTTGTCGAATCCGGCTTGCTGACCTTCATTGGTGCGACCACGGAAAATCCCTCGTTTGAACTCAATTCCGCCTTGTTGTCGCGGGCCTCGGTTTATGTGCTGAAGTCCCTTGATGAGGCCGAGATGGGCCAGTTGTTCGACCGCGCCTGCATTCAGGCCCTGGCCGACCTGAGCGTCGAGTCGGCAGCCCGCGAACGCCTGATCGGGCTGGCCGATGGCGATGCACGGCGCTTGCTGAATCTGCTCGAACAGGTTCGTACAGCAGCACGCACGGCCGGACTGGCCGTGGTTGACGGCGAATTCATCGAGAAGACCATGGCGCAAAGCCTGCGCCGTTTCGACAAGGGGGGCGATGCCTTCTACGACCAGATTTCGGCGCTGCACAAATCAGTGCGCGGCTCAAACCCGGACGGTGCGCTCTACTGGCTGACCCGCATGCTCGATGGCGGTGCCGACCCGCGCTACCTGGCCCGACGCATCATCCGTATGGCCTGGGAAGACATTGGTCTGGCTGACCCGCGCGCCATGCAACTGGCCAACGATGCGGCCGAAACCTATGAGCGCCTCGGCTCGCCGGAGGGAGAACTGGCCCTTGGTCAGGCAGTGATTTACCTTGCCGTCGCCGCCAAGTCGAACGCTGGCTACAACGCCTACAATCAGGCCAAGGCATTTGTGAAGCAGGACGGCTCGCGTCCTGTTCCGAACCATCTGCGCAATGCCCCGACCAAGCTCATGAAGGAACTCGGCCACGGTCACGCCTACCGCTATGCCCACGATGAGCCGGAAGCCTACGCCGCCGGCGAAACCTACCTGCCGGATGGCATGGCCGAACCCGGTTGGTACGCGCCGACACCCCGCGGACTGGAAGGCCAGATTGGCCAGAAACTCGCACACTTGCGGGAACTGGATCGCAAAGCTGGCAAGAATTAGCTAACGACAGGCTGCTGACTCATTTGCGGAATATCACGTGAGTTGGCCACCTAAGCTCGCCGGTGTTGACCTGCAATATCGGAGGTTTGACCACCTTGGTACAGTGATAATGAGAGTGTCATCGGGTAGGCATTGGCAATCTGCGGACGGTCGCTGATCCCCGGAAGCAGCCATCTGGATGACCGCTTGGGTTTTGAAACTTGCCGGAAAGCCTAGGTGAGCACTTCGGCGAAAAAGGTCATAGGCACACCTTCATATGATCGGGCGTTCTTAGGCTGGTTATTAACATTGAGGCACCATATTTCGTGAATAGTCCTCCTGGCCATTCGAAAATATGATAATCAACCCGGATAATATGGTAAAAATGGTACTTTCTCTAATACCAACAACGTGGTACTGTTAGCAACTGCTATAAGCAAGGTCGTGGTCGAAGGTGCAGCATATGTTTGGGCAGAATATGCCAAATATATTTTTCTGTCTTCCGGTTTTCGTACTTAGCATGAGTGGATTCACGAAGAATTATGATTTCCGATCTCATTCCTTTCTATTTCCGTACTCTGCTAATACTCTTCGTGGCGGCGTTGCCGTTTGCGACAAACGCTTCGACGCAGATTGAATTCACTGCAGAAGAAAAAGTTTGGTTGGCAGAACAGCATAAGGTAAGGGTTCGGGTTGCTAATGTGCCTCCGTATATGATTGTTGAACCGGAGCTCACTGGCGTGTCGGTCGACTACATTAAGACTATTGCCGACCGTGTTGGATTCGAAATTGAACTCGTCCCTGATGAATTTGGCTGGAAGAGTTCTTTGGACGATGTCACAGGGCCTCGTAAGCATTACGATTTGCTGCTGACTATTCGTCGCACTCCGGATCGTGAGAGGCTTCTCGCTATCACAACAGATTACATCTCTGCTCCATGGGTTATGTACACCCGGGGAGATAGCCCCTATTACAGCGGACTAGATGCGCTTAAGGGAAAAACGATAGTAGTCGAACAAGGGTTTTTAGTCGCTGAACTGCTTAGAGATACATTCCCGGCGATTCACCTTGTTGAGGTCAAAAGCTCCTCTGATGCACTGTTCGCTTTGGCGACAGGTCAAGCGGATGCCTACGTTGGTAATCTGGCCATTTCCAACAACCTGATTAGGGCCAATCACCTGAATAATCTAAGTGTTACTGCACCAACTCCGTTTGGTTCTCAAAGTCAAGCAATGGCAGTACGCAAAGATTGGGCAGTTCTCGCTGGGCTTATCGACAAGGGATTTATGTCGATGACAGCACAAGAGCGAATGGCGATTGATCAAAAATGGGGTGTTATTGAATTCAAGAGACAGACTGATTACACGCTGGTTTGGCAAATATTGGCTGCTGCGACATTCATATTTCTAGCGTTCTTGTATTGGAATCGCAAACTCGCGAGCGAGATTAAGTTAAGGCGGCGCACCGAACAAAAGCTGCTGGCTGCCAATGAGCGATCAGAAGCGGCAACCAATGCAAAAAATGCCTTTCTCGCCAACATATCACACGAAATGCATACACCGCTGCATCAAATCATTGGCATGGCACAGCTAATCGAGTTTGAGCACCTAACACCTAAGCAAATAGATCGCATGGGTAAGTTAAAGACTGCCACTTCAAATCTTACAAAAATTATCGATTCCATCCTTGAGGTGACGAAATTTCAATCGGATAAAATTGATCTTCCGAAAGGTACTATTGCCTGGGGTCAGCTCATAAATGATTCAATATCAACCGTCCGTGATAAAGCAGCGGAAAAAGATATTCGAATAATTGTCGAATCAGACAATCTTCCAGAAAACCTAATTGGGGATTCAAGCCATCTGACGCAAGCTCTGCAAAATTACCTAGTCAATGCTATTCGTTTTAGTCAATGCAAGACGATCAAGGTTCGTTCAATATTAGTTGAGGAAGACTTGGAATCTGCTCTTATCCGATTTGAAGTAAAGGATGATGGCGTTGGCATTTCTGCTGATCAACAAACGCATCTATTCGCAATGTTTGAACAATTAGACAATTCGTCTACTCGAAAACATGGTGGCATTGGGATTGGCTTATTTATCACAAAACGAATCGCACAAATCATGGGGGGCAACGCTGGTTGCGATAGCTCTGAAGGCCAAGGTAGCTCCTTCTGGTTTACCGTCAAGCTAAATAAGAATTCTCCACTTTTGCAGTAACTCGATGACTTGAGGATTTGCTTCGCTGCCGCCTGAACGACTGCCGTTGATTACAGACCGGCCATTGGGTCATTCAGCGTTTTGTCCGCCAGAAATACAATGCAACTTGCAGATTGACAGCAATGAGTTCAGCATCGCTACACCCATTGTTAGTTGTCGCACCAAGCACCGAGACTTGATGTTTTCCGATCTGTGATTACGATTAGACGCTCTCTTTTCTCCTCCTTGCGCAAGCAACTGGTTCTACTGGTTGTTTTTTCCCTTGCAGCCCTATGGGGAGTGGTGGTCTGGGATTACAAGACCACTGAAGAGGACGGAATAACCAAGATGCGGCAGGAAACCGCCGCTCTCTCCCTGGCTCTTAGCGAACGAACCGAGTCGATTTTCCTGAGGGCTGACAACACCCTCATTCAAATGCGCACGGCCTGGCTAGAAAATCCCCGCAATTTCGACAAGGCTGTGGAGCGCTATAAGACCCTGCTTGCAGATACCATCATCCAAATGTCCGTAATGGACAGGGACGGCAATCTTGCTTACAGCACTCTGGGGATTCCTAAGGACGGGGATCCCCTGAGGCTGAATTACAAAGACCGGGAGCACTTCAAGGTTCACCAGACTGCTGGAGTAGACAACCTTTTCATCAGTCGTCCCGTGAAGGGTCGGCTGTCAGGCCGCTGGTCCATTCAGCTCAGTCGCCCCATTCTCAGGAACGGAAAGTTCGACGGCATGATTGTGCTTTCCCTGGACCCGGCATATCTCTCGAGCTTCGCCCAGAAGATCAAGCTCGGTGAGCATGGTCTGGTGCTGATCGTACGGGATACGGGCGAAATCATGGCCCGTAACCTTGGCCTGGAAAAATATTTGGGTAAGGTGCTCAGCACCTCACCGTACACAGACCCGGGTGCACCGATTCAAGGCACAATTATGCGGGTTTCCCAGACCGACGGCATTAATCGCCTGACCAGCTACAACCGGCTGCCAGAGCGAGGCGTGACAGTACGGGTTGGGGGCAGTATGGAAGAATACCTGGCACCGGTACGCCAGCATCAGTACTTCATTCTGACCGTGGCTTTGGCGGTTTCCATGTTGCTAGCGATCCTGTGCTGGCAAGTTCTTAAGGGCATGGCTGCCCAGGATGCGGCAGAGCAGGTTGCCCGAGAGGCCAGCCTAGCCAAATCCAGCTTCCTAGCTAACATGAGCCATGAGATTCGTACCCCCATCAACGGTATCATCGGCATGGCCCGACTTATCCGGCGTGATGGCCTCACCAAAATTCAGGCAGAACAGATGGGCAAACTGGAGGGCGCCAGCCAACATCTACTGGGAATTCTGAACGCCATTCTGGATCTCTCAAAAATCGAGGCTGGTAAGTTCGGGCTCGAAGAAACGCCTCTACGGGTTGAACCTCTGGTGTCCAACGTCATTTCCATGATCAAAGACCGGGCCGACTTCAAGCATCTCCAACTGTTCAGCGAAATTCAATCCTTGAGCTACGAACTCATCGGTGATCCCACCCGTCTGCAACAGGCCCTTCTCAATTACGCCACAAACGCCGTCAAATTTACTGAAACCGGAAGCATTACTTTGGGCATTGAGGTCGTGTCAGAAACAGCCGACAGCGTGCACCTGCGTTTTGAAGTCCGTGATACGGGTGTGGGCATCGATCCCGCCGCAATGCCCCGACTCTTCTCAATGTTCGAACAGGCAGACAACAGTACTACCCGTAAGTACGGTGGAACGGGACTGGGCCTCGCCATTAATCGCAAGCTAGCAGAACTGATGGGGGGCGAAGCTGGTGCGGAAAGCACCTTGGGCGTCGGTAGCACCTTCTGGTTCACAGCCTGTCTTAAAAAAGGCCTGCCGCTCAGTGAGACTCAGCCTAACATCGCTAGCGCCGACGCTGAAACTATCCTTAGGCGTGATCATGCAGGGAGAAGGGTTCTATTGGTGGAAGACGAACCAATCAACAGGGAAGTGGCCCAGATGCTGCTAAAAGACTTGGGGCTGGTGGTGGAAACTGCAGAAAACGGCGCCGAAGCCGTGTGCTATGCCGAAACCAGCGCATATGATTTGATTCTTATGGATATGCAAATGCCCATTATGGATGGTCTTGAGTCTACACGCCGTATCCGCCAACTGGCCAAATGTGGCAACGTACCCATCTTGGCCATGACCGCCAACGCATTCGCCGATGACCGTGAAAGCTGCTTCGAAGCGGGCATGATCGACTTCATCGCCAAGCCCTTTGAGCCTGATCTACTATTTGCGAAGCTGCTAAAGTGGCTGAAGTCGTCAAGCAGCTAAGTTCAATTCCTGTTATTCCGAATGGCCGGAGTGTCCGCATGAGCGGACACCAGACTTTCATTTGCGATGAGGCGGCAATGGGCATATTCTGTTGAAAAATCCGATTTAATGGCCGATATTGTTGGCCGAAATTCCGGTGATTGATGAAATTTAGGCATTAAACAGAGTGAAATCGCGTGCTAAAGGTACATTCTGATCATCAGTTCAGGGGCAATCGAAGGACGCCCTGTATGGCTGTAGTGACTGGCCAGACGCTGGCGAAGCCAGCCAAAGTCGAGGCATTGGTCGATACCTCGCAATAGATGATTCGGAGGAACGAAACTTTCCAGGTCAAACGAATAAAACAGTCGATCCTGACTTCCGCTCTGTTGACCCATCATCACGGCACCATCAATGCGTATGCGATACGCATATTTTACCATGCAGCCTTCCCTACGGGGTGTTTTTCAACAGAATAGGCACACTGCTGCCGTTCTACTCGGGCAGGTCAAGTTGATGATCTCGTCACGTTAGATCGCATGAGATTCAGTGGTCAACACAGCTCGATTTCGTAATCATTCGCTTGACTTGACGTTCATGACGCCTTTTGGGGTCAAGACCAGCCCTTTCTTCTCATAAAGCATGACCGGGCAGCGTTTGGCATCGTGGTAGATGCCGACGCAGTCCAGGCACTGGAAGCAGGCGTCGTAGCGGATATCACCGCTTGGTTCGATAGCGTCATAGGCGCATTTGGCCTTGCAGCTCTGGCAGGGTTTGCCGCATTCGATGCGCCGGGTCAGCCAGTCGAAGCGGCGGAGTTGGCCGCCAAGCGACATTACGGCACCGAGCGGGCAAATGAAGCGGCAGAAAAATTTGTAATAGAAGGCCCCCAGGAGGAGCAGGCCGCCGGCGTAGGCGACAAAAGGCCAACTGCGGTCGAAACCTACGGTGATGGCGGTTTTGAAGGGTTCCAGTTCGTTGAGGCTTTCGCCCTGGTGGGGCAGGAAGAGGGCGGCGCCGACGAGCCCGGCAAGGGCTACGTAGCGACCCAATTCCAGCCGCTTGGCGATGGCCAGGGGAATGTGCAGGCGCGGCAGGTGTAGCCGGCGGGCTAGCCGGCCGATGAATTCCTGCAGGGCGCCAAAGGGGCAGAGCCAGCCGCAGAATGTGCCACGGCCCCAGATAAAAAAGCTGACCAGCGTGAAGGCGATGAGCAGGAGCGAAATCGGGTCGTACAGAAAGCTCGAAAGCCCCTGGCCGGATTTCAGCGACTTGATCGCGCCGGTCACCTGAACGATGGAAAGCTGCCCCTGAATGATCCAGCCGACGTAAATCAGCGTGAAGGCAAGAAAGCCGAGGCGGAAGATTCGAAGGCGGCTGGCGCTCACAGAAATCCAGCGGGGGCGGGCCAGGACAAGGCTGAGTCCGATCAGCGCGGCGCTCAGGATGCACAGGTCGAGCCAGCGTTGCTGCCAGGCCAGCAGCCATTCCGGCAGCGGTTCCGGCGGGTAGGTGAACAGGTGGTTGGGCGGGGCGTACTTGAGGCTGACTTTCTGGTGGGTCAGGGTGGGCAGGATCATCCCTTTGGCGCGGGTGATGGTCAGGGTCAGATCAAGCGGACGGCCCGGGTCGAGGCCGGCTTCGGCATAGACGCCAAAGAGCCGTGAGGTATTGAGATCGGGCGGCCCGGCAATGTCCTTGGGCTCGAAGCCCTGATCGCGCAGTTCGAGAAAGAAGCCGTCCTGGCCCATGCTCAGGCGTGACGACTGTCCGCCCGGTACAAAATTGTCGTCGACAATCGGATAGCGTCCGGCCGACGCGATCCACCACAGGTGACGATTCTCGAAATTGCGCCCCATCGCCTCCTTGTACTGGGCGTCGCCGAGGATGGCGCGGCCGATGCTCGGGGTGTTCAGATAGGCAATGTAGATGTCAGTGAACACGCTATCGGGCAGGGCGAGGCCGTCTTCATCGACTTCGGCCCCCTCGGTTCCGGCGAACAGCTTTTCAACCTCGGCATTGCTCAGGCGCAGGTGGCCGACCATGCCGTTTTTCAACATCTCGGCAAAGGCTACCGGTTCGGCGACATCGTTACGTATCTGCGCCGCCGGGCCACGTTTGCTGCGGTCGGCAAAACCAAGTTTGGCGCGGGCTACTTCGAGGGCGGCACCGAGCACGCTCTGGTTGACGATGCGCACCGAGGCGGTCGCCTTGGCGACACCGTCGAGTGTTGTCTGGTCGCTGCGCAGGTCGGTTGGACCGGCGTGGTTGCGGGCGGCGTTAAGGGCGATCAGGAACTGCTGCTTGATATTGCGGTTGGCGTACTGGGTGACGAATTCGCGCAGGGGTGCTTCGCCCAGTCCGCCAAGAAAGACCGGTTCGTGCTGGCGCAGCAGTTCGACATTGATGAAATTTCCCTTGCGGTCGATCGAGACCAGGAAATTCATCGGCGTGCCTTCGAAGCCGGGGATGGGGGCAAGATCGATGGATTCGAAAACATAGCCGACCGGCCCGCCCTCTGGCTCCAGTTCACTGGTCAGCGGCCAGGCAGGAATCTGGCTGAGTTTTTCCTGAACGTGCAGTGGCGGCAGGAAGCGCCGCTCGATGTCGGCCTTGCTCAGGTCGCCGGCCTGGGCCAGCGGAAGGATGCCGACAAGACAGGTCGCGGCGATACGGCGAAAGAACGATCCGGCTTGGCTGCGCCAATGCCGGGCAACGGGAAATGGATTTTCCATTGCGGTCTCCGAGAGTGCGCGGGCAATTTCGGAAGGATTTTTTTATGAGCCTGATGGTACATAAAATCGCGTCTTTGTGCTGACTATGCTGAGCCCGGCGGGTCCCGGCTTGTCTGGTCACTCGCGTATAATGACGGGCTGACCAATACGCAGGTGCACCATGCTCGACATCCAACAACTTCGCTCCAATCTCGATGCCGTCGCCGCTGGCCTGGCTAAGCGCGGCAAGCCGATCGATTTCACCGAATTCTCGGCCCTCGAAGCCGAACGCAAGACGCTGCAGACCCGGACGCAGGAACTGCAGGCGCAGCGTAATTCGCTCTCGAAGCAGATCGGGATGTTGAAGGGCAAGGGCGAGGATGCATCGGGTGTAATGGCCGAAGTTGGTGCCATCGGTGACGAACTGAAGGCGTCTGAAGTTCGCCTGGGCGAGTTGCTGGAGCGTTTCAATGCCATTCTGGCTGCGCTGCCCAATATTCCCGACGAATCCGTACCAGTGGGATCTGATGAAACGGGCAATGTCGAGATCAAGCGCTGGGGCACGCCGCGCAGCTTCGATTTTCCGGTCAAGGACCACACCGATGTGGGCGAACAGCTCGGCCAGCTCGATTTCACCACCGCCGCCAAGATTGCCGGTTCGCGCTTTTCGCTGCTCAAGGGGGGCCTGGCCCGTCTGCACCGGGCGCTCGCCCAGTTCATGCTCGACACCCACACGGCCGATCACGGCTATACCGAACTCTATGCCCCTTACCTCGTCAATGCGGCCAGCCTCTACGGCACCGGCCAGCTGCCAAAATTCGAGGAAGATCTATTCAAGGTGCTGCGCGGCGACCAGGACCCGCTCTATCTCATCCCGACTGCCGAAGTGCCGGTCACCAACATCGTGCGCGATGAAATCATTGCCGCCGAGGCACTGCCCCTCAAGTTCGTCTGCCATACCCCGTGCTTCCGTTCCGAAGCCGGCTCCGGCGGGCGCGACGTGCGCGGCATGATTCGCCAGCACCAGTTCGACAAGGTCGAGTTGGTTCAGGTGGTTCATCCCGAGCAATCCGCCGAGGCGCACGAGGCGCTGACCCGCCACGCCGAAATCATTCTCGAAAAACTCGAACTGCCGTATCGCCGCATGGCCCTGTGTTCGGGTGACATGGGCTTCTCTGCCGCCAAGACCTATGACCTTGAAGTCTGGCTGCCGGCCCAGAATACCTACCGCGAGATTTCCTCCTGCTCCAACTTCGGCGCCTTCCAGGCCCGGCGCATGCAGGCGCGTTTCCGCAACGACAAGAACAAGCCGGAGTTGTGCCACACACTGAATGGTTCCGGGCTGGCCGTTGGTCGCACGTTGGTGGCGATTCTCGAAAACAACCAGAACGCCGATGGCAGCGTTACCGTTCCTGCCGTCCTGCGGCCCTACATGGGTGGCCTGGAAGTCATCTCGGCCGGCTGAGTCGGTTATTCCTTGTCGGCCGGGCGGGGAGGACTGAGGTCCTGCCCGATGGTCGGCAGGCGCAGTCTTTCGCTGCTGCCATCATTTTTCTCGGTGACCGAGATTGATTTGGCTGTGGTGATCCGTTTGACGTAAGCCTTGCGCCGCTCTTCAATCTCGATGACCAGCCGTTTCAGGCCTTCGGCAGCTGACGGCGTCGGCGCGAAGGGCTCCGCATTGCGCTGCAGGATGTCGTAATAGCTGCGGATGTTCTCGACCAGCATGACAGCCTCTCCCCCCCGTGCCCGACCCGATTTCAACTGCTGGTAATACTTCGGTTGGGCCAGCTTGGGCAGCACCCGCTTCATGTCGTACCACGAATTGGGGTCGGCTTTGAGCTGCTTCGCCAGTTGGCGGGCACCGTTGAAATGGCCTGGCCCGATGTTGTAGGCGGCGAGCGCCAGCCAGGTTCGGTCCGGTTCCTCGACATCCTCCGGTAGCTGTTCCTTGAGCAGATTGATGTAGCGCGCCCCAGCCAGAATGCTTTCGCTCGGGTCGAGGCGGTTGCTGACCTGCAGTCGGTCAGCCGTGTCTTCGGTGAGCATCATGATGCCGCGTACATTGGTGTAGCTGGTGGCGTTCGGGTCCCAATTCGACTCGTGGTAGGAAACGGCAGCGATCAGCCGCCAGTCGATGCCGGTCAGCGCCTGGGCAGCGTGGAAGAACTTGCGGAACTTGGGCAGGGTGGTTTCCATCTCGCCGAGGAATTTGGTGACGTCTGTCTGCGTCAGTCGGCGGACATGCCCGAGATAGCGGTCCTCCAGTCGAGCCAGCGTGCCATCGTGCTGGACACGCTCAATAAACGCATTGAGCCTGGCCCGCAGTTCCGGGTTGGGATGATTGCCCAGTTGCCAGACAACCGGACTTGCCTCGCTCAGAGGCAGGGAGGTCCGCAGGTTGGGGACGAACTGGTTGGCGATGTCAGCAAAGGTTTCGTCGATGGCGACGTAGTGAATGCGCTGGCTGCCAAGGTTATCGAGCAGGTCGAGGATGTCGCCATCGGCGAATTCGATAACCTTGATGCCCGGCATGGCTCCACCCAGTCGATGCAGCGTCGCCGCCTGACGCGAGCCGGCCAAGACATGGATTTCCTTGCCGACCAGTTGCCCCGGTTCGGCGAGCGGGAGCGAAGCGTCGTGCTGAACGAGAATGTCGCGCGTCAGAAAGATCGGTGGTGTTGCCTGAACGTCCGGGTCGCGGCTCGGCGGGAGCCAGGCGGCGGCGAGGTGATATTTTCCCCTGGCCAGACTGGCTTCGAGTTCGCCCGGTTCGGCCACCTCGAACCTGACGGATACCCCGAGTTCCTGGGCAAAAGCCTGGGCCAGATCGTATTCAAGACCGACCGGATTATCGTTGTCATCGGTATCGTAGGTCAGCAGGCCGGGCTGGGTGAGGACCACCAGATCCTGCCGGCCGGGCGTCGGAAATGGCAGGCGTGAACCGACGTCGCCACAGCTGACGATAAAAAAACATGAAACTAGCAGTGATAGACGTTTTATCCAGTGCATCTGTTGTGCTATTATGCCGGCCGCTGCGGAGAGGTGGCAGAGTGGTCGAATGTACCTGATTCGAAATCAGGCGTACTGCAAGGTACCGTGGGTTCGAATCCCACCCTCTCCGCCAGCGACCAACTAATCAAGCGCCTTTCGGGGCGCTTTTTTATTGCCCTTGGCGGCGGGTACGATGGTGGGTAGTGCGTTAGCGAAACAATGTAAGACGCGCACTCTACCTTTGTGGCCTCCCTCTGAGAAGGCGGGAAATATTTATTAATGTAAATTTGCTGCTTGGTCGGGCCTGCCTGTCCGCCAAGGAAACGACTGCAGGGTGTGCCCATGGCTGAAAAACTAAATTTCACGGTTGATCTGGAGGACGGCGTTTTCGTCGCACGTTGTATCGAACTGGATATTTCAACGGATGGCCTGACCAAGAGTGAGGCGGTAGAGAACCTCAAGGAGGCGCTTAACTGCTATTTTGCCAATCCCGATGAGCGTCTCGACAGGCGTCTCAGTGGCAACGATGAGGCGAGTGAATCGCTTTAGAATCGGGGACTGCGCTCAGCTGGGGCGAAAGGTCAATTTTTGTCAGGGATGTGAGTTTTGATTTCCAGTAACGGATAATGTGCACTTGGTAGTTTTGCCGCTCGTTGGTTAGCGGAGTGACATTTGGCTCTATCTATTGTTCCTGTTTCTAATGCTGAGGTGCTTCATGCTCAAGGGATTACAGCGCGTACTGCTGTCCTGTCTGCTCACTGGGCCGGTTTCCATGGCTGTCCATGCCGATGAATTGAAGATCGGATTCGTCAATCTGGAGCGCGTCTTCCGCGAGGCACCTGCGGCTATCAAGGTCAGCAAGAAAATGCAGGACGAGTTCGATGGTCGCCGGCAGGAACTTCTGCGCCTGGAGAATGACCTGAAATCGCGTCAGGCAGCACTCGCCGAGAAGGCCAGGACGCTTTCTGACAGTCAGCGGCGAGTCAGGGAGGCGGAACTGAACGAGGTGGCGGTGGCCTTGCAGCGTCGTGAGCAAGTCTTTCAGGAAGATCTGAAAATTCGCCAGAACGAAGAGACCTCGGCGATTCTTGAGAAAGCCAATCTGGCCATCGTCGAACTGGCCAAGGCCGAAAACTGGGATCTGATCCTGCAGGAGGCTGTCGCGGTGAGTGGCCGAGTCGATATCACCGATAAAGTCATCAAGAAGTTGACCGGGGACTAAGCCCGAACCAAGGCCGGATTCTTCCCGGCCTTTTTTGTCTTCGGACCAGCCACCTCCGGCCAGTGCCAAGGGTCCCTGCCATGCCTGTCGATTTTGCCTTTACCTCTGGACGCCAGCTCTTGGCATAATCTGGCCAATGCTAGCTTACATCGTCCGCCGCCTGCTCTATGCGCTCCCCATCCTGATCGGGGTGAATCTCCTTACTTTTGCCCTTTTCTTTGTCGTTAACACCCCTGATGACATGGCCCGCATGCAGTTGGGGGTGAAGCGCGTAACGCCAGAGGCTATCGAGAAATGGAAGGCCGAGCGTGGTTACGACAAGCCGCTGCTGGTCAATGGTGAGGGGGCTGGATTGTCAGTCGTGACCAATACCATTTTCTTTGAAAAATCGGCGCGCATGTTTGTCGGCGATTTTGGCCGGGCTGAGGATGGCCGGGACATCGCCCGCGAAATTGGTAGCCGGATGCTGCCTTCCCTAGCCATTGCCTTGCCCACCTTCATCCTTGGTCTGTTTGTGACGATCACGCTGGCGCTGACCCTGGCTTTCTTCCGCGCCACTGCCTTTGATTTCTGGGGCGTTGTGCTGTGCGTCGCGGCGATGTCCATTTCAGGACTGTTCTACATCATCGGTGGGCAATACATGATCAGCAAGCTGTGGCGGCTGGTGCCCATTTCCGGTTTTGGGGCCGGGCTGGAAGCGTGGCGTTTCCTGATTTTGCCGGTGGTGATCGGCGTCGTCTCGGGCATCGGCTCGTCGACGCGTTGGTACCGGACGATCTTTCTTGAAGAGGTGGGCAAGGATTACGTGCGGACGGCCCGCGCCAAGGGCTTGCCGGAGACGCTGGTCTTCTTCCGCCACATCCTGCGCAATGCGCTTATTCCCATCCTGACCGGCGTCGTCGTGGTCATTCCGCTGCTCTTCATGGGTTCGCTGCTGACCGAATCCTTCTTCGGCATCCCCGGCCTCGGCAGCTACACCATCGATGCGATCAACGCCCAGGATTTCTCGGTGGTACGTTCCATGGTCTTCATCGGCTCGGTGCTTTATATCGTCGGACTGATCCTGACCGATATTTCCTACACTCTGGTCGACCCGCGGATACGTTTCGAATGATGGGCTTTCAGATTGTTGTTCTCTGGTCGGATGGGTTGATCTGGTTGCTCGTCGCTGCCGCCATCGGGGTTGCCATGCTGATTGCGAAGAGCCCGCCCTTGCTGGCTGCCTGGCGACGAGTCGGGGCGAGCCGGGTGGGCATGGCCTCGGCGACGGTGTTGCTGGCCTTCATTCTCATCGGCCTGCTCGATTCGCTGCATTACCGGGCGCAACTGGAGAGCAAGCCGGGCAAGAAGGCGGTCTATGCGGTCGAAGTGCTGTCGGTGCTTGATGCGCTGGCGGCGCCACTCCGTTCGCGCAATGAAAAAACCTATTCAGCCCCTTTCGCCACCCGGCTCTACGCCAAGGAGACCATCGATGTGCCGGGGCAGGGGTCGGTGCGCGACTATCCGCGCCTCAAGCACGGTGGCCAGCATCTCGGTGAGCGGGAGGGTGAGGTCGCCGAGGATGTTGGTTTCACGGCTTTCCGGGCATGTCTGCTGGCGTTTGTCGGCTGGCTGGGGGTGTTTGGCCTGGTGGTGGCAGGCACCCGGCGCCAGGGTCAGGTAACCCTGGCGGGGCAGACGGGCTTTGCCTGGGATGCTGTCCTGCTCACGCTGCTCGTCATCGTGCTGGTCAGTGTGCCCCTATTCTGGCTTTCCGGCCGTTACCATGTCTTCGGCACTGACAAGGTTGGCCAAGACGTGCTTTATCAGATTCTCAAGAGCGTTCGAACCGGGCTGATCATCGGTCTTGTCACGACCCTCGTCATGTTGCCCATGGCGGTGCTGCTCGGCATTGTTGCCGGCTATTTTCGCGGCTGGGTCGATGACCTGATCCAGTACATTTATACCGTCCTCAACTCGATTCCAGGTGTCCTGCTGATTGCCGCCGCCGTGCTCATGATGCAGGTGGTCATCGATACCCATCCCGAGTGGTTCTCGACGGCGGCCGAACGGGCCGATCTGCGGCTGCTGGCACTCTGTTTCATTCTCGGCATCACCAGCTGGACGGGGTTGTGTCGGTTGCTGCGCGGCGAGACGCTGAAGTTGCGCGAACTCGAATACATTCAGGCGGCGCAGGCTTTCGGCGTGTCGAACTGGCGCATCATCATCCGCCACATCCTGCCCAACCTCATGCATATCGTCATCATCGCCCTGGTCATGGACTTTTCCGGGCTGGTGCTGGCCGAGGCCGTGCTCTCCTACGTCGGTATTGGCGTCGATCCGACCATGACCAGCTTTGGCACGATGATCAACAGCGCCCGTCTCGAGCTGGGTCGAGATCCCGTTGTCTGGTGGTCACTGGCTGCGGCTTTTTCGGCCATGTTCATTCTCGTCCTGGCCGCCAATCTGTTTGCCGATGCCGTGCGCGATGCATTCGACCCGAGGGCTGCATAAATGTTGAAGGTGGACAATCTCCGTTTGGGTTTCGCCGCCGGTAAAGCTACGCTGGCTGCTGTGGACGGTATTTCCTTCGCGATTTCCGCTGGTCAGACCTTTGCCCTGCTCGGTGAATCGGGCTGTGGCAAATCGGCCACGGCGCAGGGCATCATGCGACTGTTGCCTGCCGCCGGGCGGATCCTCGCCGGAGAGGTCAGACTGGAAGGCACGGAACTGCTGGGTCTTTCCGAAGCCGACATGCGTGTCTGGCGCGGCGGCCGCATGGCAATGATTTTCCAGGAGCCGGCGACCAGCCTCAACCCGGTACTGACCGTCGGTCGGCAGATCAGCGAGGTGCTCGAACGTCACCTCGGCCTGCGCGGCGAAGCGGCGAACGGGCGCATGGTTGACCTCCTGCGTCAGGTCGGCATCGCCGATCCCGAGCGCCGCCTGACGGAATACCCTTTCCAGCTTTCGGGGGGCATGAAGCAGCGCGTCATGATAGCCATCGCCCTGGCCGGCGAGCCGGAACTCCTGATCGCCGACGAGCCGACCACCGCGCTGGATGTCACCGTGCAGGCGCAGATACTCGATTTGCTGGCCAAGTTGCAGGCTGACCGGGGCATGGGCATGTTGCTCATCACTCACGATCTTGGCGTGGTTGCCCGCATGGCGCACCGCATTGGCGTCATGTATGCCGGTGAACTGGTCGAAGTGGCCAGCCGCGAGGCGTTTTTCTCATGCCCGAAACACCCCTATACGCAGGCCCTGTTCGCGGCGCTGCCGGAAGTTTCCCGGCGGGGCCTCAAGCTGACCACCATCCCCGGCCAGGTGCCATCCTTGGCAGCGATGCCTTCTGGCTGCCGCTTTGCCGACCGCTGTGCGCAGGTTATGTCCGTTTGTCGTGAGGTTTCGCCGCCCTGGCGCGAGGTTGCCGACGGCCACACCGTGCGCTGCCACTGGCAGGGAGAGGCAGTCGCCGATGATGCTGGCCGCCATGCGGTGACCGAGCTTGATATTGAACCGGGAAGGCCATTTCTCCAGGTCAGTGATCTCAAGGTGCATTTCCCCATCCGCAAGGGTTTCCTGCAACGAACGGTGGGCCATGTGCGGGCGGTCGACGGGGTTTCCCTGGCCATTTCGGCCGGGCGCACGCTGGCCCTGGTTGGCGAATCCGGTTGTGGCAAGACGACGGTTGGCAAGGCTTTGCTCCAGTTGATCCGGCCGACCGCTGGTAGCGTTGCGCTGGGCGGCAGCCAATTGGTCGGCCTGAAGGGACGACGGTTGCGCGATGCGCGCCGACATATGCAGATGATTTTTCAGGACCCGTTTGCCTCGCTCAATCCGCGTCTGCGCGTTGGCGAAATTATCGCCGAAGGGATGGGGGCGCTCGGGGTCGCGACCGAGCCAGGGGCGACCACTCAAGCTGTTGTGGCTTTGCTGCAGCAGGTCGGATTGTCGGGGGAGGCGGTTGGCCGCTATCCGCACGAGTTTTCGGGTGGTCAGCGCCAACGTATCGCCATCGCCCGTGCGCTGGCCGTTCAGCCGGAGCTGCTCATCTGCGACGAGCCCACCTCGGCGCTCGATGTTTCTGTCCAGGCGCAAATCCTCAATTTGCTGAAGAAGCTGCAGGCCGAACTCGGCGTCGCCTACCTGTTCATTACCCATAACTTCGCCGTGGTCGAATATCTGGCTCACGACGTTGCCGTCATGTATCTCGGTCGTATTGTCGAGCAGGGGAGGGCGGAGGAAGTCTTGCGCACGCCACGGCATCCCTATACGCAAGCCCTGCTCTCGGCGGTGCCCGTGCCCCGCCTGGCCGGGCCGACGACCATCATTCGGCTAGCCGGCGAAACGCCGTCGCCGGCCAATCCGCCTGGTGGCTGCCATTTCCATCCGCGTTGTCCGCAGGCGATGGTAGTTTGCCGCCAGCACTACCCGACGGTGAGAGGTATCTCAGGAACGCATCGTGTCAGCTGTCATTTGATCGGCTGAATTGTTGCTTGTATCAGCGGCGCTTGCCGTGAGCCGGCTTGGTTGCACTGGCAGCTTTGACATGCGGATTCAACCGGTGGATGCAACGGTTTGGTAAAAACGTTGTGCCGGTGTTTCGTAGTTTAGTGTTTTCCGAGGGCGCTCATTCAGTTTCCGGGCAATGGCACTCAGCTTCGCTTGCGAATAGGGGGACAGGTCAATTCCCTTTGGGAAAAACTGGCGCAACAGTCCATTTGTATTCTCATTCGTTCCACGTTGCCAAGGGTGATGGGGGTCGCAGAAATAGACTTGGATATCCGTCGCCAGCGTGAATCGCTTGTGGCCAGCCATTTCCTTGCCCCGGTCCCAGGTCAGCGATTTGTAGAGCTCTTGCGGCAACTTACGAGCGTTTTTGATCAGGGCGTTGGTGACGGTCCCGGTATCTTTGCCGGAGAGCTTGACCAGCATCAGGTAGCGCGATTGACGTTCGACGAGCGTCGCAATCTGACTGTTCTTGCTGCCGCACAGCAGATCACCTTCCCAGTGCCCCGGCACCGCCCGATCATCAGCCGTGGCCGGCCGTTCGCTGATTGACACAGCATCGACGATTCGGCCGTGATCGCCAGTCTTTTGTGTGTGATGGCGAGAGCGGCGCATGGCTCGCGTCCGCCGCAAATACGCCAGCAACTCCTTCTTCAGAGCGCCTCGGGTTTGAATATAGAGGGTGCGATAGATAGTCTCGTGTGACACCTGATGACTCGCATTGTCTGGGTTGGTCCGCTTGAGCCAGCCAGCAATCTGTTCTGGTGACCACAGCGAATGCAGCTTGTTCGCCACTATATGCGCCAGCTCAGGGTTCTCAGCCAGTTTGCAAGGCTTGGGGCGAAGTGCCCGAGCCCAGGTTGCCTGGTCGGCTTGAGTCGCTCGGTAACACTCCCGGCCACCATTGCGGTTGACTTCACGACTGACGGTGGACGGCGCTCTCCTCAATTGAGTAGCGAGCGCACGGATGGAACAGCCCGCAACTAAACCTCGCGAAATATCTTCCCGGTCGGAAAGTGTCAATGCCCGTTTGGAGCGACATCGCAGTGCCGGAGTTATCCCGCCAGTCTCGGCCAGGATTCCCTGAACCGATGAGTGATTTCGATCAAAGAGCTGGGCGATTTGTTGTAGTGAGTCGCCCTTGCGCCAGCGTTCCCACATCAGCGCCTTCTGGCTATCCGTGTAATAGATCCGGGTTCTCTGTTTCATTGGCAACACTCCTTCTGCTTACGCAGATTCTAGTGTGTTGCATCCACCGGTTGAATCCGCACAGCTTTACTGCCACCCACCTTGGTCTTTGCCGCCCTGGTGCCGCCATGGCCAGGCTTTCCCGCCGCCTTTGCTCCCGCCTTGGTCGCGCGCGGTTCGCCGCTGCCGCATTTCTTTGCTGTCTTGCCCTTGCCGGCCTTGCCGCAACGGGCTGAGCGTTCCGGCTCGATGATGTGCTGCGGGGTCGAAGTATTGAGCAGATTGTTCAGGCTCGCCGTATTGCCACTGCCCGGGACCAGCAAGGTTGAGCCGGCACCCAGCCGGACTCTTTCGGACAGGCCATTGGCGCGGGCCAGTTCGCCCGCCGTGGTATCAAAGCTGGCGGCAATCCGGTCGAGTCGCTGGGGGGCGGTCAGCGTGTAGGCTTGCCACTGGGAGAGCGGTGCCTGCGTGTTTTGCAGGTTGTTGCGGAAGGCGTCAAGCTTGTCCGTCGGAATCACGACCGGGGTTGATGCCTTGATGACCGGGCGGTTGTGCGACGGGTTGAGGCGCTGGAACTCTTCCAGACTCATGTTGGCCAGGCGGGCGGCTGTCTTGACGTCCATCGGGCGGCGCGTTTCGAGGGTCGCGAAATACGGTTCGTTGGGAATCATCGGCAGATCAAGGCGGGCGATCAGCGCCGGGTTGCCGAGGATGTTTTTCAATGCCTGCAACTTGGGGACGTAATGCCGGGTTTCGTTCGGCATGGTCAGGTTGGGATAGTCTGTTGGCAGGCCGCGCGATTCGTTCTTGCCAACGGCGCGTTTGACGGCACCTTCCCCCCAGTTGTACGAGGCCAGGGCGAGGTGCCAGTCGCCATGCATGTCGTAGATGGCCTGCAGGTAATCGAGAGCAGCGCCGGTCGACGAAACGATATCGCGCCGTTCATCGCGCCACCAGTTCTGTTCGAGATTGAAGCGCTTGCCGGTGGCCGGGATGAACTGCCACAGACCGGCAGCATGGGCCGGCGAATAGGCGTTCGGGTTGAACGAACTCTCAACCATGGGCAGCAGGGCGATTTCCGTCGGCATGCCACGGGCCTCGAGTTCGTCGACAATGTAGTGAAGATATGGGCGGCTGCGGGAGACCATGCGGCGCAGCGCATCGGGACGGTTCTGGTACCACTGCTGGTAATAGAGAACCAGGTCGTCATTCAGGTCGGTCATCGCGAATCCGTTGCGGATGCGCTCCCACAGGTTGGTCGAATGAACGGTCAGATCGATGGTGCCGGGCAGTTGTGGGGCCAGGCGTATTTCGTGGACGGTCAGTGCATCGTCGAAAGCTGGACCGGGTTCGGCCAGCGAGGGCATGCTCAGCGACGGATAGTTCGTTGCATCCAGCCCTTCGGCGAGCAGTGGTGCGGCAAGCGTCAACAGCACGGCGCCAAGCATTGCGGCAAATATCTGGCGGATTGGCGACAGGACGCTGCGCTGCTGCATGAATGGGGCTCCTGGCACTTTTGGGTCTACTAAGAAGGCGATTATACCCCGGTGGGGAAAGTCCACTTTTGGCTGGTGAACGAAAAAGACCAGCCGGGGCTGGTCTCTTGAATGTTGGCGGAGTGGACGGGACTCGAACCCGCGACCCCCGGCGTGACAGGCCGGTATTCTAACCAACTGAACTACCACTCCGCGCTAAAACCTTGGCGTCCCCACGGGGATTCGAACCCCGGTTACCGCCGTGAAAGGGCGGTGTCCTAGGCCTCTAGACGATGGGGACCCGGACTTTCAGTATTGCCTAGTTCGGCGCTTGGTGGAGGTACGCGGGATCGAACCGCGGACCTCTTGCATGCCATGCAAGCGCTCTCCCAGCTGAGCTATACCCCCACAATCGAGACACAGCCGAACTATCTGGCCCGAAGGCAATGCCTTCTGACCTAAAAAAACCGGAGTGCTCCGGTCTTCTTATATGTTGGCGGAGTGGACGGGACTCGAACCCGCGACCCCCGGCGTGACAGGCCGGTATTCTAACCAACTGAACTACCACTCCGCGCTAAAACCTTTACTGCCAAATTCTTGGCGTCCCCACGGGGATTCGAACCCCGGTTACCGCCGTGAAAGGGCGGTGTCCTAGGCCTCTAGACGATGGGGACCCGGACTGTTTTCTTTCGCACTTTTGGTGGAGGTACGCGGGATCGAACCGCGGACCTCTTGCATGCCATGCAAGCGCTCTCCCAGCTGAGCTATACCCCCGCCGCGAAAGAAGGCCGCATTATAGGGACCGTCCCGGTCCTTGTAAAGGGCCTTTCGCGATTATTTAGAGATACGGGGCCAGTGCCGCAGCCACCTTGTCACGGCCGATCAGGGTGATCACCGCATCGACCGCCGGTGTCTGCGCCTGGCCGGTCAGGATGACGCGCAGCGGCATGGCCAGCTTGGGCATCTTGAGGCCATGTTTGGTCACCATTTCCTTGATCAGAGCGCCGATGGCAGGCGCTTCCCAGGCTACCGTGGCGATCCCGGCGGCGAAATCGGCCAGGGCGGGGCGGGCTTCGTCGGCCAGGTGCTGGGCGAGCAGTTCCGGATTAGGCGTGACCTGCCCGTAGAACACTTCCAGTGCATCGGCCAGGATGTTCAGGGTGTTGCAGCGCTCAACATACAAGGCAGCGGCCTTTGCGAGGTCGGGGCCGTTGCCGGTCGCCACGCCGCGCGCCGTCAGTCGGGCCTCGACCTGGGCGGCCAGTTCGGCCGGCGGCAGTTGTTTCATGTAGTGCTGGTTCAGCCACAGCAGCTTTTCGGTATTGAACTGGGCGGCCGAGGCCGTGATGTGATCAAGGTCAAACCATTCAACGAACTGTTGGCGGGAAAACACCTCGTCGTCACCATGCGACCAGCCGAGGCGAGCCAGGTAATTGATCACCGCTTCGGGCAGGAATCCATCCTCGTCATATTGCATGACCGACACCGCGCCGTGGCGCTTGGACAGTTTGGCGCCATCATCGCCGAGGATCATCGAAAGGTGGGCATAGGTCGGAATCTCGGCACCCAATGCCTGCAGGATGTTGATCTGGCGCGGCGTATTGTTGACGTGGTCGTCGCCACGGATGACGTGGGTGATGCCCATGTCCCAGTCGTCCACACAGACGCAGAAGTTGTAGGTCGGGGTGCCATCGGCGCGGGCGATGATCACATCGTCGAGTTCGCCGTTGGCAAACTCGATGCGGCCCTTGACCTGGTCATCCCAGGCGACGACGCCATCCTTCGGGTTCTTGAAGCGGACAACCGGCGGGATATCGGCCGGCGCGGGCGGCAGCGTCTTGCCTGCCTCCGGGCGCCAGCGACCGTCGTAGCGCGGCTTTTCCTTCTTGGCTTCCTGCTCGGCGCGCAGCGCATCGAGTTCGTCGCGGCTGGTGTAGCAGTAGTAGGCCGTGCCGGCGGCCAGCATCTGACCGATCACCTCCTTGTAGCGATCCATGCGCTGCATCTGGTAGAACGGGCCTTCGTCGTGCGCCAGACCGAGCCATTGCATGCCGTCGAGAATGGCCTGGACGGCCTCAGGTGTCGAACGGGCAACATCGGTGTCTTCAATGCGCAGAATGAAGGTGCCACCGTGGCGGCGGGCATAGGCCCAGGAAAACAGTGCGGTGCGGGCGCCGCCAATATGTAGATAACCGGTGGGGCTGGGAGCAAAACGGGTACGGACAGGCTTCATGGGAGGCGTGATCTATGCGTAAACAAAGGGTCCTATTCTAGCCGACCCGCGTTTGACCGGCTTGGTGACTTGTGGTTAAATGCGCCCCTCTCAAGTGGGCGGTTAGCTCAGCGGTAGAGCACTGCCTTCACACGGCAGGGGTCACTGGTTCGATCCCAGTACCGCCCACCACTTCAGAGAAAACAGAAACCCGCTCAGCGCAAGGCTCGGCGGGTTTTTTGTTGCCCTCATGCCCGGCGCAGGTAGCCGAAGAGTCAGGCATCTACGCTAAAAGCTGGCTTTTGGGGTATCCGGATATTCGGTACCCATCGATTGGCAGGTCTGTTCGATGACTAAATCGTCGGTCCCCACTCAGCTAGGAGTTTGTAGATGCCTCTCTCAATGAGTCAAA
Organism: Dechloromonas sp. HYN0024; assembly: GCF_003441615.1. Taxonomy (NCBI): domain Bacteria; kingdom Pseudomonadati; phylum Pseudomonadota; class Betaproteobacteria; order Rhodocyclales; family Azonexaceae; genus Dechloromonas; species Dechloromonas sp. HYN0024. Next base: position 1,173,653 of record NZ_CP031842.1, read on the forward strand.
GCCGACTGTATAGCGATGAGAGGGCGATCTTCATCCGAGTCCGTATCGGATACTGATTGCCTGACAGAACTGGACAATGTACGGGGTAGTCAGGCGCCAAGTTCAAAGTTTGCATGACGCCACTCGCAGTCGAAGAAGTCGAGAATTTTTAACCCGATGACGTCGGATCGATGTCATCGCAGGATGACTTTTTGGCATGTGCCCATTTCCTGTTGCCGACAGGATATACGCTGAATTTCAGAAAATTGGCATGACAGGATGGCAGTCTGGATAAATTTTCGGTTTTTTTCAAAAACTTGATTTATCGCATTAAAACAATGAATTAGCGTTTCACTTCGATGGTGGCATGGCTTGTGCAATGGATTTGTAGAACACACCGTTTGATCGGTTTGTTTTCGAGTCTTGCATTGTGCGGGGCATTAACTGCTATCTCACTTCGAAGGAGATTTTATGAAATCCAAGTTCGTCGTTGCTGCATCCATTCTTTCCATGGCCATTGCCGGTGCTGCTGTTGCTGCAGACCAAAAGGGCATGTCTGGCATGAGCGGCATGGAAGGTCAGAAGGGTATGTCTGGCATGTCCGGTATGTCGGGTATGGAAGGCCAGAAGGGCATGTCGGGTATGTCGGGCATGTCTGGCATGGAAGGCCAGAAGGGTATGTCCGGTATGTCCGGTATGAGCGGCATGGAAGGCAAGAAGCAGAAGGGCATGTCTGGCATGTCGGGTATGGAAGGCCAGAAGGGTATGTCTGGCATGTCCGGTATGAGCGGCATGGAAGGCAAGAAGCAGAAGGGCATGTCTGGCATGTCGGGTATGGAAGGCCAGAAGGGTATGTCTGGCATGTCCGGTATGAGTGGCATGGAAGGCAAGAAGTAATCCTTCAGTGATCCAGCGGGTGGGGGGCTTTTCCCATCCGCTTCTTGGCTTCATCTATATTCCAATGTACACACAGCGAAAATGGCTTAAAGCCACACTGGTTGCCCTGATCGTGCAATGCAGCGCGACTCAGGGATATGCGGCTCCTGATCTTTCCTATCCGGTAGCCGGCTTGACCCCATCTCAGCGGCCGGTCAATGCGCCAGTATTGGCTACCAGTCCTGTTCTGGACAACAGGTTGGCATTGCGTGGTGTTTCTTCTCCGATTCCGGACAGCCTTCAGTTTCTTAAGGATCAGGGAGGTTGGTTCACACCCTTTACGCATCCTGGCATGACCGGCCCCTACGATCTGCGCGGATGGCACACCACACCAATCCGGGCGGCGGAAAAAAAATGAAAATACGCTACTCGATCATCGGGTTTATCAATGTCGTGTTGATTTCTCTGGTTGCGCTAACGGCGGGCTGTGGGAAACAGAACGCTCCGGAGCAGCAGACGCAAGAAGATAGCGACAGCAAGAGTCATTTTCGGGCTACCTACGACCCGATCCACTTCAAGCCGGCCATTGCAAATGCCAGCAATGAAGAGTGCCTTGCCTGCCATCGAGAGGTCCTTGAAGACCTCGTTCGACCGATTTCACCTGCGGGGGTAAAAGCCACGGATACGCTGGCATGGTATCAGCGGCTTTCCACCTACACGGGGGAGCAGGACACCTTCCATCGACGCCATCTGGTTACGCCCATGGCGAAGGAATTGATGAACCTGCAATGCAATACCTGCCATGAAGGTCACGACCCGCGCGAAGAAGCGCCAGGGAGTTCAGCAACGGCTGCTGCGCAGGACGATAACGCTTTTACCCTGCGCAAGCAGGTCAATCCGGAAACTATCTGTCTCAAGTGCCACGGCCAGTTTCCAGGGTGGGAGTTAATGCGCCTGCCAGGTACATGGGAGGAGGTCAAACAATACTTCAAGAATGACTGCCTGGCATGTCACGTGGCGACGCGGACGCAGCGGCATCGGGTCAGCTATTTGAAGGCCGATGCTATCGAGGCGACAGCCATTGCCGCGCAAGAGAAAGGCAATGGCGCCGACGTCTGTCTCGGGTGTCATGGTGGCCGGGCTTGGTATCGCGTCCCCTATCCCTATGCCCGCAACCCCTGGCCGGAAATGCCGGAAGGCACGCCTGAATGGGCCAAGGATCGGCCCACGCACTCCGAATCACGATTCATCCAGACTGAGCAGAAACCATGAACAAGCCCGATGTCACCATTCTCAATCCGGCGCGCCGCAGCTTTCTGAAAACCTCGGCGGCCGGAACTGTATTGGCGAGTTCAAGTGGCTTGCTTGAGATGGCTCTCGGGCAAAAGGATGCTGAGGCATTTGCCTATGAGCCCTATTACCGGGACGACCAACTGACCACCGTCGTTACTTCGTGCGACCACAACTGCGGTTCGCGTCACATGCTGGTTGCGCACAAGAAGGGCAACGTCATCGTGCGCCTTTCATCCGACGATGGGCGCTATCAGGCGGGTGGCGAATTCGGCAAGGATACGGTCGCCGAACCGCAATTACGGGCCTGCCTGCGTGGCCGCTCATATCGCTCGCGCCTGTACTCTCCCGAGCGTCTGCTCTATCCCATGCTGCGTGTCGGCGAACGGGGCGAAGGCAAGTTCAAGCGCGTTTCTTGGGATGAGGCACTTGACCATATTGCCAAGAAAATGGTCGAACTGAAGACCAAGTATGGCCCGACGGCTATCCTCGATCAGGCTTATGCCGGCAGTTCCTACGGCGTACTCCACAAATCCGACCAGATTGAAGGCCTGCTGGCACGCTTTCTCGGTATGTTCGGTTGTCGCACCAATTCGTGGTCCGTCCCCAGCTATCAAGGTACGACGTTCTCGTCGAATATGACCTTTGGCACCATTCAGGACGGCAACGAAGATGATGCCTTCGCCCATAGCAAACTGATCATTATGTGGGGATGGAATCCCGCCTACACCTTTCACGGCGGCAATACGTTCTATTACATGCGAATGGCCAAGCAGAACGGTTGCAAGTTCGTTGTCATTGACCCGCAATACACTGATTCTGCAGCCGCTTACGATGCCTGGTGGATACCGATAAAGCCGAATACCGATGCAGCAATGCTCGCGGGCATGGCGCACTACATCTTCCAGAACAACCTTCAGGACCAGGCTTTCATCGACAAATTTGTCCAAGGGATGGATGCCGGAACCATGCCGGCATGGGCGAAGGATCAGGAAAGCTTCAAGGACTATATTCTTGGGGTCAGGGACAAGACCCCGAAGTCGCCAGAATGGGCTGAAAAAATCTGCGGCGTATCGGCAGCCGATATAAAAAAGCTGGCCGACCTGTATGCCCGCACCAAGCCGGCGGCGCTAAAAGCTTCCTGGGGGCCAGGGCGGAATGCCTATGGCGAGCAGTACAACCGCATGGCGGCTGCGGTTCAGGCGATGACCGGCAACATCGGCATTCTGGGCGGTTGCGCCGAGGGCGTCGGCAAGGGGTGGCACGCCGAGTCGGTGGCCTACCCCTATGATGACAATGCCAATCTTTGGTGGGCATCGATCAAGTCAGACCGCTGGGCACACTGTGTATTGAATTATCCGAACGTCAAACGTGAGGAAATCGGCTGCTGGCCACGCGAGGATGAGCTGGACGGTAATATCCCCAACATCAAGGCCATCTTCTGGCATGGCTCCGACTGGTTCAACCAGCTCACCAACATCAACAAAGAAATCGAGGCCATCAAGAAGCTGGAACTGGTGGTTTGTTCCGACTCGACCATCACACCGTCCGGCTTGTGGGCCGATGTGCTGCTCCCCATTGCCACACACTTTGAGCGACACGATGTCGGCTTGCCCTGGTACAAGGGCCATTACCACATCCATCGTCCCAAGGTCATTGAACCAATGGGCGAGTCGAAGACGGATTTTCAGGTCTATACCGAACTGGCCTATCGCCTGGAAAAGCTGGATCCAAGCGTCAAGGATTTGGGCAAGCGCTACAACCCGCGTGCCGACCGTAGCTATTTTCAGAACCCGGATGCAGTCGATGAGGCATATCTGGTCGCGTGGTGGAAAAAGGTCCAACACCATCAGGGCGTCACCATGTCCTGGGAGGAGTTCAAGCGGCGTGGGGTGTACAAATTCACCTTTGACAAGCCACATGTTGCCTTCCGCGAACAGATTGAGAATGGCGTTCCATTCGATACGGCCTCGGGGCGGATCGAGATTTTTTCGACCACGCTAGCCAAAGTGACTGACTGGAAGAAGACCCAGTGGGGCTATCCGATTCCAGCCATCCCGAAATGGATAGAGCCGTTCGAATGGATGGGGCATCCCAAGGTCAAGGAATATCCGTTCCACATGATCACGCCACATCCACGTCACCGGACGCATTCGATCTTCCACAACATTCCCTGGTTGCGTGAAACCTTCCAGCAGGAGATCACCATCAACGCGAGCGATGCGCGGCGCCTGAAGTTGGTGACAGGCGATATGGTCGAAGTGTGGAATGCGCGGGGCAGGATTGTTGTTCCAGTTTATGTCACCGAGCGTTGCATGCCTGGTGTCGTCGTCGTGTACGAAGGCTCCTGGATGGATCTCGACAAGAAGGGGGTCGACCGTTCCGGTAATCCCGATTTCCTGACCAAGGATGAGCCAAGTCCCGCCGGCGCCTTCGCCTATAACACCATTCTGGTCAATCTGAAGAAGACAACGCTTGCCCATCGTCCGGGCTGGGACAGCCAGGCGACGTCGCGTTCCTTCATTTTCCGGCGCGATGCGTAAGGGGCGAGCATGACCAACAAACTAGACATGAAGAAAGTTAAGGTCGCCCTGGAGCGCAAGGTGGCCCAGACCTATGAACCGGTCAAACCGGCCATGCAGTTCGGTTTCATCCATAACAACGTCGATTGCATCGGCTGTCGCGCCTGCGAAATCGCCTGCAAGGACAAGAACGGTCTGCCACCTGGTCCTCGCTTCCGGCGCGTGATGTACGTTGAGGGGGGAACTTATCCTGATGTGTTTGCCTACAAGGTGAACATGTCCTGCAACCACTGTGCCGAGCCTGCCTGCCTGCCGACCTGTCCGACGGGTGCCATCTGGAAGCGGAGCAAGGATGGCATCGTCGATATCGATTCCTCGTTGTGCATCGGCTGCCGCAAATGCGAGGCCGCATGTCCCTATGGCGCTCCCCAGTGGAACCCCAAGGAACAGATCATTCAGAAGTGCAATATGTGTGTGGATGAGATCGATGCCGGTCGCAAGCCATATTGTGTGATGGCCTGCATGATGCGTGTTCTCGACATTGGACCGATCGACAAATTGTGGGAAGGCAAGTTCAAGACCAAGGCCGTAGGGCCGCATGACGAAACGGTGCGCCAGGTAAAAAATATGGCCAATCCCGAGCTGACCAAGCCGTCGATTGCCTTTGTCCCGCATCGCAACGGCAAGGTCAAATGATGATCGACAGAGAAACCGCGCTGGCCTGGTCCGATGATGTGGCTACCCTGGCGATCTTGCATGACCGTGAAATGACATTGGGAATGATCGGAGGTGTCAAAGCCATTGGCTTTCCGGGCAACCTCGGCATGGTGCCGCGTGGCGAGAGTGGCAGCCAGATTTATGACGCGATGCGCGAGGTCGTGGCAGCCTTGCCGGACATGCCCGACCAAGTGTTTATGGACAACCTTGCTGCGGATTATGCCGCCATCTACCTGACCGGTGGGCTGGATGCATCACCTTTCGAGTCGTTCTGGGTTTCCGACGAACATCTTGTCTGCCAGGACGCGATGTTCGACATGCGGGAGTTGTATGCCGCTGATGGACTGGCAGTTCCCAACTGGCGCCTGCGGCCTGACGACCATCTCGTATTCCAGCTTCAGTTTCTCGCTCGGCGGCTGGACAGGATTGCCGCCCTGAGCGACGCCGACAGCGCTCAAATTTCCAATGACCTCTGGCGCTCATTGGCTACCCTGCTGGATCACCACCTGCTGCGTTGGCTACCGGATTTCGCCAGCCGGGTCTCGGCTCGCTGCGACACGGAGTTTTACGCTGCCCTGTTCTTGCTGACAAATATCTGGTGCGAGCAACTGCGCGACTTTATTGCCTTGCATTTGGGTACTCCCCGACCGAGCAAGGAGCAGATCGAGGCAACGCTGCGACCGAAGCATCTTGATGAGGTGAAGACGATGCCCATTCAATTCATGCCCGGCATCGGCGGCCCTGGCTGGTAGCGGGTCGTGAGTCCGATCCCGATGAGCCCGATTCAATTTTCAGACACATCCACATGGCCAATTATGGTCTTGCACGGAGAAAACACGTGACGAACAAAGAAAAATGCTGCAACCCCCAACAATCGGCGGGTGGATGCGCCTGTTCAGGGCAAGCACCGACGGTGGCCCCCGTCGAGAAAGTAAATTCCCGCCGCAACTTTCTAAAAAGCGCAGGTTCGCTTAGCGTCAGCTCGTTACTTGGCACGGCTGCCTTAATGACCATGTCCGACGATGCGCGGGCGAACATGGAGTGGGCCGAATGGTTCCAGGGCAACTACCGGCTCATGACCGATGAAGAAAAGGCATTGGCCAGGGCGAGGCTCGAACGTCGCTACTCTCGCGAATATGGCAAGGCAGTGAGCGTTGATGGCACGCCAGCACAGGAGGGCGTGCTCATGGGCTATGCCCTGAATATCAAAAAGTGCATCGGTTGCCGCCGTTGTGCCAAGGCTTGTGTGGAGGAAAACAACCAGTCGCGAGGCAAGGATCAGGAAATCGAATGGATTCGCGTTCTCAAGATGGAGAAAGGTGAATTCAGCCAGGAAAAGATGAACCAGGGCTATCCCGAGGGCCTTGGGATACAGGTTGGGGGCAATGCCTACAGTCCAGCTGGTGTTGTCCTTGAAGGGGAGCATTATTACCAGCCGGAGGCGGTCCCCGAGAAAGATTCAGCCTATATGCCAATCGCCTGCATGCAGTGCGAAAAACCGCCCTGCGTAAAGGTTTGTCCGGTTCGTACGACCTACCGTGAAGCAGATGGTCCGGTTGTTATCGACTACAACTGGTGCATTGGTTGCCGTATGTGCATGTCGGCCTGTCCCTACTGGGCGCGGCGTTTCAACTGGAGTGATCCGAAACTGCCCAAGGAAGCCATGAATCCGGTGACCCATTATCTCGGCAACCGGCCACGCATGAAGGGCGTCGTCGAGAAGTGCACATTTTGTATCCAGCGTACCCGCAAGGGACGCTACCCCGCCTGCGTCGAAGTGTGCCCGACAGGTGCCCGAAAGTTCGGCAACCTACTTGATCCCAATAGCGAAGTCAGCCGAATCATCGCGCGCAAGAACGTCTTTCGCCTGAAGGCGGAACTCAATACCTTCCCCAAATTCTTCTATTTCATGGATTGAGACGCAACATCATGGACAAACTGAAGAGATTTGCCATCGATTATGTAACTTACGTGGTGAAAGGCAGTCCGGCATTTTATGCCTGGGTTGCTTTTCTCGGCTTGCTCATTCTCGGCTTGCTATACGGAACCTACCTGCATACGGCCGATGGCTTACGCTACACCGGTCTGACTGACCAGGTCCATGATGGTCTGTACCTGGCTAACTTCGTCTTCCTGGTCGGCATTGCGGCCGGAGCCGTGACCATTGTTTTCCCGGCCTATGTCTACCACCACAAGGGGCTCCACGCAGTGGCGGTGCTGGGTGAAATGCTGGCGATTTCGGCGGTGTTGATGTGCATACTTTTCATCGTGTCGCACATGGGGCGGCCTGATCGTCTCTGGCACATGCTGCCCGTCATCGGCATCTACAACCTTCCAAATTCCATGCTGGCCTGGGATACCCTGGTTCTGATCGGCTACCTGTTCCTCAATTTGATTGGTGGTTTCTATTTCCTTTACAAGAAATACACCGGCCAGCCGTTGAACAACAAATTCTATATGCCGCTGATTTACGTCTCCATCGTTTGGGCACTGAGTATCCACACGGTTACGGCATTCCTGCTCAATACCATGCCGTCGCGCCCGATGTGGCACCACAGCATGATGCCGATCCGCTTCATCTTGACGGCATTTGCGGCAGGGCCGTCGCTAATCGTTCTTATCTTCCTTATTGTTCGTGCGCGAACCCGGCTCTGGATCGACAACTCTGCCATTAATCAGTTGGCAACGATCATCACCTATTGCCTTGGCCTTTCCCTCTTCCTGAGCTTGTCAGAAGTGGTCACCGAGCTTTATGCCAATACCGAACATGCACTGGGGCTGCAATACCTGATGTTCGGCATGCATGGTTTCAATGATCTGGTGCCCTGGTTCTGGGGGTCGCTGGCCGCCAGCCTTGGCGCCTTCGTTATCCTGCTGACGCCCGGCTTGCGTCGCGACTATCGCTGGCTGCCGATTGCCTGCAGCTTGGCCTTTGCCGGCATATGGGTGGAGAAAGGTATGGGCCTGCTGGTTCCCGGCTTTATTCCGACACCGATCGGTGAGTTCTCGCAGTATTTTCCGACCACCCTTGAGATAGTCGTCACACTCGGCAATTGGGCACTCGGCTTTCTTATCCTCACGATTTTGCTGAAAGGGGCTATCGGAATACTGCTGGGCGATATTGCCTATGCCACCTCGATGCAGGACAGGGTCACCGCCAGCGACACCGGCGTGTCGCCTACGCCCGAGTTGACCTAAAGGAACTGGAATGAAGATCCCTGCTTTTTTGTCAGCAGCCCTGCTGGTTGCCATGCTCAGCTTTTCTTCAGCCTGGGCAGAGCCGGTCAAGTGTTTCGAAAGTCGTAAGGGTGCATCCGAAGTCACCCAGCGGACGATTGGAGAAAATCTGACGAACGTGAAGTGTTCGCCTAAGACAGGTGCCGTTTTGTGGTGGAGCGACCCTTTCGATGGCACCGTGCCAATGGGCGACATGCCTGTTCAGGATGCAAATTTCAACAGCGAAAAAGCTGTGGTCAAGCCGCGTTCAGACAAGCTGGGACTGCTTCCGCTTTGCGGAAATACCTGTCATACCGGTGTCTTGCCCAAGGGATTTCCACAAAATAAGGACACTCGCCAACTGGTCTTGATGCATCAGGCCATCGTGCTCGACTCAACTAAACTGCCCCATGGGCGGGGCAATATCTGGTGTCTGGATTGCCATCATTCGACGCAGCGCAACAAGCTGGTTGACCACCGCGACAATCCGATCAGCTTCGACCAGCCGCAGCGTCTTTGTGGGAAGTGCCACGGCGAGGTCTATCGGGATTGGCGCGAGGGTATCCATGGCAAGCGGATCGGCGAATGGGCGAGCACTGGCACCAAGCGCTGGTTTGTCTGCACCGAGTGCCACAATCCTCACAATGTCCAGCATGGTGACCGCAACCGGGGTTTTGCGCAGCATCAGCCAGAGGCCGCCCCTGCATTGCCGAAAGGTTTGAAAACGGCCGACCACGAGCGGCGAAAGTCAGGTGCGGCGAGCCACTGAGCAGGTTGATCAGGGTGCTGCCAAGCACATGATGCTTCCATCCTCTCAGGCATGAATGGCCAGCCCTGTGCGCTGGCCGATTTCCATTTGAATTTCTGATTGCAGGCGGATAATGTGAATCGAAAAACTCCTCTATTCTTTGGCCCACCGCTGGCATTACTCACCGAAGGTGAGACCAACACCATGGAAATCAGCGGCAAGGTCAATCGCACGGCAGAACGCTACCTGGAAATTCTCAAGCACCACGGTCTCGAACTTAACGATGTTGAGCGCGACTGCCTGAAACAAATCTGCGGCTTTGGCTACATGTCGCCGGAAGATATGCGCGACTTACCTGACGACGTCCTTTTTTCGCCTTACAGTGACCCGCGTCTGGACAGGGAATCGTTGGCGGCAAGACTTGAAGCCGCAACTTTTGCCGATCTTGTTGCTACGGTAGAGGCATTAGGTTTCTAATTGCCGATTAACCGGACAAATTCTTCCCAGATGCAAACCAAAACGCGTCACCTGAGTCATCGCCTGCTGCGCGGCGTTCTCCTGGTCGCGGGAGGAGCCTCGCTGGCCCTTGGCTTACTCTTTCTCGGACTTTACCGCGATCAGCTCCTCCATGAGCGGGCTGAGGTTTCGATGCAACTCAACCGCATGCTCCAGGTGACTTGGGAAAATGCCATGCTCAAGCGCGATGTGGATGGCTTGCGCGATATCGTGGCCAAGCTAGGCGGGCTCAATGGCATTCGTGATGTACTGATTCTTTCTCCCGCCGGCGAAGTTCGTTTCGCCTCCGATCCCGACAAGTTGGGACAACTGATGCCGACGATTGCGCACATGACCACGTCGGGAAAGCCCGTCACCCGCTTTGAAGCCCAGGTCGGCGGCGAAGTGCTGCGATCCATCAATCCCGTGCCAAATCGCGCGGCCTGTACCTCCTGCCATGGCGAAATCGTCGCAAATCCGGTCAACGGGATACTCGTCGTTGACTATGATGCTGCACCGATCCGTGAAAGCGCGATGCATAGCGCCATTCTGTTCATGCTGGCTGGAACCGGCGTTATCGCACTAACGCTGCTGACCTTGTGGTTGATGTTACGCCGACATGTCATCAAGCCTCTGGCTGGCCTGGACGCTGCCACCCGAGCCTTGGCAAACGGAGATCTGATGGTTCGGGCGCAATCAGCGAACAATGACGAGATCGGACGTGCGGCCATCAGCTTTAACTCGATGGCCGAGCAACTGTCGGTGCAAATATCTCTGGCTGAGGCGCAGCAACAGTTTCTGCAGACGTTGCTGGACGGACTACCGGATGGCGTGCGCCTGATTCGTGTTGCCGACAAGCAGGTCGTTCTGGCCAACCATACCTTCTGTCAGCAGGTTGGCCAATCGGCCCAGACCATACTCAAGCGGCCTTGCTACCAGTATAGCTACGGCCGTGACGAACCCTGTGTGCCGACACTGACGGTTTGCCCACTAATGGAACTTAAGGAAGTGGGCGATCGGCTCAAGGCTAGCCATTACCTGAAAAGGCCTGATGGCACGGTTTTCCATGCCGAGATTCATGCTGTACTGGTCGAGCTGGATAATGGACAGGGGCGTGAGCGCTACATTGTCGAGTCGGTGCGCGATCTGGGCCAGATATCGCAGATTTCACATGAACAGCGCCTATCGGAACTCGGCCTCCTGGCAGCGGGGATCGCCCATGAAATTCACAATCCGCTTGGATCGGTCCGACTTGGTGTCCAGGGACTGGTGCGCGAATTGCCGGCCGGACATGTTACACAAGATCAAATTATCGAATACATGAGGCTTATTGACCAGGAGGTCGACAAGTGCATTGCCGTAACTCGGCGTATGCTTCTACTCTCGCGCCCACCTGTCAGCAGCCTGCAACTGGTGGTGGTCAATGAGGCGCTGGCAGATACCCTGATGTTGCTCGAATTCGATGCGCACGCACATGGCATAACCCAGCAAATTGAACTTCCCGAACAACCCCTGCGCCTGCTGACCGATGAAGCCGACATCCGCATGATTTTTCTCAACTTGATCCAGAATGCCCACCACGCCATGGACACCGGGGGGGCGCTCATTGCCCGTCTGCTCGCCGATGATGGTGATGCCGTGATCGAGATTTCCGATTCCGGCGTGGGCATTCCTCCCGACGTCCTCGCTCGCATTTTTGATCCTTTTTTCAGTAGGCGTGCCGACGGGGTGACCGGGACGGGGCTTGGTCTAACCATCGTCAAGAATTTTGTTGAGCGCATGGGGGGCACTATCCGTGTCGATAGCACGGTCGGGCAAGGTACGCTTTTTCGCATTCGCCTGCCGCTTGCTGAAACCGCACTAAAGAGGGGCGCATGAAGAAAAAGACCCTGCTGATTGTCGATGACGATCTTGTATTCAGCAGTTTGCTGCGGCGACAAATCGAGTCCATGGGATTTTCCACGCTCGGTGCTGGCTCATGGGCAGAGGCACAGGAGCGACTCAGCGAAATCGAACCGTGTGCCATCATTCTCGACTTCAAATTGCCGGATAGCGATGCCTCGCGGATTCTCGGCGAGATACGCAACCAGTATCCGGTCATAATCCTCACCGGCTATGGTTCGATACCGAATGCGGTCAGCGCCATCCGTGAGGGTGCTGCTGATTTCCTGACCAAACCGGTCAATATCGACGAATTGGAACTGACTGTCCGGCGGGTACTTGAAACAGCCGAATTGCGCGAATCCAACCGCTTTTATCGAACCCAGTTGGCTTCCCACAGGCCGGGGCCAATGGTGTTTGAGAGCCAGGCGATGCGCAACGTGCAGGAGATGATCGATGCCGTCGGCCCGACCGATACCACGGTCCTCATCCTCGGCGAGTCGGGTACAGGCAAGGAGATGGTTGCCCAGGCGATTCATGAGCGTAGTCCGCGGGCGCAGCGAGAGTTGGTGCCAATCGACGGCAGCGGTTTGCAGGAAAATCTGTTTGAATCCGAACTATTTGGCCATGAGCGGGGTGCCTTTACCGGGGCAGACCGGCAAAAGAAAGGCCTGATCGAGGAAGCGGCCGGTAGTACGCTCTTCCTAGATGAAATCGGCGATATCGGTAGCGCCATCCAGGCCAAGTTGCTGCGCGTACTTGAAACCAGCAGTTTCCGTCGCCTGGGTGGCAACAAGACACTCAGTTCCGATGCCCGGATCGTCACTGCAACCAATCGTGACATCGAGGCAATGAGTAGGGGCGGCACGTTTCGCAGCGATCTCTATTTCCGCCTCTCGCGCTTTGTCATCACCATTCCACCGTTACGCGAGCGCCGTGAGGATATTGAACCTTTGGCACGGCACTTTCTCGCACTGCTTACTCGAAATGCGCCAACCAGCATGTCAGCCGAGGCGCTCAAAATGTTGTTGGCCTATGATTGGCCAGGCAATGTTCGTGAACTGAGAAATGCCATTGAGCGCGCCATCATCCTGGCGCGACCAGGAAATCCAGTCCGCGTCGAACATCTTTCCTTCATTCCACGCAACCAGGCCGGCGAGGTGGTGCTGCGCTTCGGACAAGACCCCAATCTGGAACAGATCGAACGCGAATACCTTCGCCAGGTCATGGCCAAGCATGGCGGCAATCGTGTGAAGACGGCCGCCGTTCTGGGTATCAGCGAACGACATATCTATCGTCTCATCGAAAAATACGGGTTCAGTGACAAGGTTTTTGGTAGCTGAACGCTTTAGCCTATAAATTGCGGGGCCGCTGTTTTAGCGGACCCGCTACACCGAAAAGTCCAGGTCTTCTTTTAGGGCAGTGATTAGGCTGAAGTCCTGAAATATGTTCTATGCGACGGTCTATCCCTCGGTCAGCTTGAGCAGGATGTCGGCGTACCAGGCGCAGTTCAAGCCGAGCGCCTCGTCTTCGACCAGATCACGGTTGCCGACGTCGAAGCGGGCCGAATGAACGCCCAGCAACATCCAGGGGAGGTCGCCGTGGGCTGTCGTGGTGTCCACAATGCGCATGACTACCGGTGCACCACTGCTGCCGCGATGGGTGCGGGCATCGGTCAGAAAGAAACCTTCGCCCTGAAAACGCAGGCCGAAAGACGAGGCGATGATGGCGTGGCGGACCACCGGCGTGTGATGCATGGCGTCATGGAAGCCAAGCGGAAAGCCGACAATGAGCAATGAGGAACCGACCTCGACCTGATCCAGGCTGCTCAGCAGGTGGTGTGGGCTGAAGGCGCGATAGACGGCGGTTTTGGGCAACGCCTTGCGGTTGATCTCGATGACCGCGACATCGATGTCGCCGGCCGCATCCAGCCCGTGCCGCCAGAGGCTCTTGCCATTGTGATAGAGCGGGATGGAAAAGCCGGTCGATTCAGCGATATTGGCGGCATTGGTATGCAGTTCGATCTCGATCCGGGTCGGGAAGTGCTTGCTCGCCTTGTCGAACACGACATGGCGACTGGTCACCAGAAACAGCCGCTCGTCGCGTCCGAAGAAGAAGCCGCTGGCGTTGGTCAGCAGTGATTTTTCATGGAAGGTGGCGATGCGGGCGGCGGTGAGGAGCAGTGGTTCGATCATGGGTCCGGTCCGGTGCATCAAGAGTCTGGGTGGTTGAGGTGTAGCTGTACTTCAGCAGTTTTTCCGTGCGCTGCTACACACTTCCGAAAAATGCAGTGGCGAGCCGAAGCTAGCTCAGGACAAGCATCAACTATGTGCGTCAGCGAACAGTAGCACGGTAGCTTTGCGCATGCCCTGTATCAATTCGAGGCTCAGGTCAGAGGGAGGATGGCCCGGTTTGCCATGGGGCCGGCTGAGCAACTTTTCCTGTTGCAGGCGACTGTTGGCGGGCTATTTCCGATTCAGTTCGGTCATGCCTTACGGCGAGACCGGGTCACTGATTACGCCGGCCCTTGCCAGACGCTCGATTTCTTCATCCGGCAAACCAAGGCTGGACAACTGTTGGCGCGAGTGTTCGCCAAGCAATGGTGGTGGGCTCTGGATGTCGCCCGGGGTCCGCGACAGGCGGGGAGCCGGAGCTGGCTGGCGAATGCCGGCGATGTCGACAAAAGCCTGGCGCGCCACGTTGTGCGGGTGCGCTGGTGCATCCCCCATGCTCAATACCGGCCAGACACAGTCGTCGGTGTCGTTAAAAAGGGTATCCCAATGATCGCGCGGGGCTGACTTGAAAATTGCCGTCAGGCGATCCTTCATGACTGGCCAGCGGGAGGTGTCGTACTGCTTGCCATTGAAATCGGGGTCGCCACTGAGGCCGAGGCGCTCGATGAAGGTACTGTAGAACTGCGGCTCAAGCGGGCAGACGCTGATCCACTCGCCATCGGCGCATTGATAGACGTCGTAGAACGGGGCGCTGGAGTCGATGGCGCACTGGCCCTGCCATTCGCCCAGGGCTTCGAGGTTGAACAGGCCGTGGGCGAGGACTGCCGCACCTTCGCACATGGCGGCGTCGATGACCTGACCCTGGCCCGAGCGCTGGGTTTCTATCAGGGCGCAGGCAATGCCCCAGGCCAGCATGAGGCCACCACCACCCATGTCGCCGACCAGCGTCGGCGGGGCCCACGGCGCACCGCCGTGACGACGACCGGTATCGAGGACGCCGGCAATTGCCGCGTAATTGGCATCGTGCCCGGCGCGCGGGGCGAGCGGCCCGGTCTGTCCCCAGCCGGTCATGCGGCCATAGATCAGGCGCGGATTGATGGCCAGGCATGCGTCCGGACCAAAGCCGAGACGTTCCATGACGCCGGGGCGGAAGCCTTCAATCAGCACGTCGGCTTCAGCTATCAGTTTGTTGACGAGGGTTTTGGCCTCGGGGTGCTTTAGGTCGATGCACAGGGATTTCTTGCCGCGATTGGCTACCGCCTTGCGGCCACCGCCAAATAGTTGCGAGGCAAAGGTGCCGCCGGCGCGCTCAAGCAGCGTTACATCGGCACCCATGTCGGCGAGGAGCATGCCGCAGAAGGGGCCGGGGCCGATGCCGGCGAATTCGACGACCTTGATGCCGGCCAGAGGGCCGCGGAGCGGGTTTCCAGAGTTTATTTGCATGGTGTTCTGAGAGGGGAATTCAGGCGAAGTCAGAACGTATCATTCAATCGGTCAAGTCGGCCAGACTTCCCGATGATCAGCCTGTCTTCCAGGGCGCTACAGGCAGGTGCAGCAGTGAGGATGACCAGGCTTTGCTTCCGGTCATCCTCAAGGGGGGCGATTAGCCGCGCTGAGCCAGCGGCACGACGTCGCGCTTGGCGGCACCCATGTACAGCTGACGCGGACGACCGATCTTGTATTCCGGATCGGTAATCATTTCTTCCCACTGCGTCATCCAGCCAACCGTGCGGGCGAGGGCGAAGATACAGGTGAACATTTCGGTCGGAATACCGATCGCCTTCTGGACGATGCCCGAGTAGAAGTCGACGTTCGGGTAGAGCTTCTTCTCGACGAAGTACGGATCTTCCAGGGCGATTCTTTCCAGTTCCATGGCCAGCTTGAAGAGGCGGTCATTCTGCAGGCCGAGTTCGGTCAGCACTTCGTTGCACACCTTGCGCATGAGCTTGGCACGTGGGTCAAAGTTCTTGTAGACGCGGTGGCCGAATCCCATCAGCTTGAAGGAATCGTTCTTGTCCTTGGCGCGTGCAATGAATTCGGGAACGCGGGAAACGTCGCCGATTTCTTCCAGCATCTGCAGGCAGGCTTCGTTCGCACCACCGTGTGCCGGGCCCCACAGACAGGCGATACCGGCAGCAATACAGGCGAAGGGATTTGCACCCGACGAGCCGGCCAGACGGACGGTCGACGTCGAGGCGTTCTGTTCGTGGTCGGCGTGCAGCGTGAAGATGGTGTCCAGGGCATTGACTAGAACCGGATTGGGGACGTACTTCTCGCACGGATTACCGAACATCATGCGCATGAAGTTGGCGGTATAGCCAAGTTCATTGTCCGGATGCATGAAGGGCATGCCGGTGCTGTACTTGTAGGCCATGGCGACGATGGTCGGCATCTTGGCAATGAGGTGGGTGAAGTTCTTGTTGCGGTTCTCGGCGTCGGCGAAGTCCATCGCGTTGTTGTAGAAGGCCGACAGCGCACCGACGACGCCGGTCATGACGGCCATCGGGTGGGCGTCGCGGCGGAAGCCGGAGAAGAACTTGGCGAGTTGTTCGTGCACCATGGTGTGGCGGGTGACTTCCGTCTCGAATTCGGTCTTCTGGCTGGCGTTCGGCAGTTCGCCGTTCTTCAGCAGATAAGCCACTTCAAGGAAGTTGCAGTTTTCGGCAAGTTGCTCGATGGGGTAGCCGCGATAGAGCAGTTGGCCGACATCGCCGTCGATGAAGGTGATGGTCGATTTGCAGCTGGCCGTGGACAGGAAGCCGGAGTCGTAGGTAAACAGGCCGGTTTTGGCACCCAGTGTGCGAATGTCGACGCAGTCGTTGCCGTGGGTCGGCGTCATGATCGGAAATTCGACCGGTGTCTGACCATCAATGCTCAGTGTTGCCTTGCGTTCGCTTGCCATATTTTTACCCCCTTGGAAATATTTTGTTTGGTCGTGTGTCATGAAAGCAGGCAGAGGATACAGAAACTCCCTGACATTTCTTTGACGATTTACAAATCAAGCAATTCGCATGCCGAATGCTTCGCCTGTTGAGGGCAGCGAGCAAAGCCGCTGCAGCCTGTTGTGGCCAGCCGGAAGTTGCCATCCGGAACGATGGTGAAACCTTGGCGAAAGCACCAAGCAGGCGCGAATTTTGGGGTCGCGGCACTTTTTCGGTGCTATCGAACCGAAAATGCCGTCGCCAGCGACGGCCCGGGATTTCATTTCGGGGCGCTGGTCGGTACACTGCGAACATCTAAAACACGATCAATTGGGAGAAGGAAGCATGCGAGGTATGTTCGAGTACAAGCTGGACGGTAGCGGTGATGCCATCAATTTGAATATCGATCTGGATGTGGTCAGCGCCAATGCCCTGGTTCGGCTGGACCGCTACATCAATTGGTCCGACATCCTCAAGCTGACCGAGAACGATCCCGAGGCAGCTTATGCGGCTGAACGCCTGCATACCGTATTGCAGCACATGGGCAAGTAAGGCCCGATCAGTATCGGCTGGCTAAAGACCCGCCGCAAAGGGAGTCCTGGCTTGTGTCACGGGCTCCTTTTTTATTGGGGCGGACGGGCGTGCGCCAAGCGTCGGTTTTTTGCGGCGGCGCCGTCAGGGATATTGCCGGGTGCCGGCAAAGCGCGTCGGCCCACAGAGGATTTCCCTTATCGACAGTTGGCGGGGCGGGCGGTTATTCTGCCGGCCAAACCAGACCATTTCGAGAAATCGACACCATGAAATACGGAAAAATTGCGGCCCTGTTTGTTGTTGCCTTTCTCCTGAACAGCAGCGCACCTGAAATCCTTCAGCACCTCGTCGAACTGGGCGGTACCGAGACGGCGATTGCCAATTCGCTGTGGTGCCTGGGGATCTTTCTGGTCTTTGGCTGGGCCTGCAGCAAAGCGGCCGAAGGGACGATTTTCCCGAACTTCACCTTGCAGTTGCTAGTCGGCATCGTCCTGCATGATGCACTGGCCCCCATTGCCCCGCAGATCATGATTGCCGTGGTGGTGTGTACCGCACTGGCGGCCATCATTCTGAAAGGGGGGGGCGACGAGCTTGACCGGGTCGATTTCGTCAAGATTGCCTTTCCGACCCTGATGATTGCCATCGTCGGTTATCTCATCACCTTCTTTGTCATGTTCCCGATCCTGATGCTGGTCGGACTGGATGGAAAAACGGCCGCCTTGCTCTCGGCCATTCTCGGTTCGACTGATCCGGCGGCCTTGATCCCGACCCTCAAAAACATTGTCTTCAAGGACGACTACAAACGCCTCAACGATATTGCCGTGGCCGAAAGCGCCCTCAACGATGCGGTCGGTGCCATCTTCACGGCGGCGGTTGCCGCCATGGTGCTGGCCGGCACCTCGGTCGATTCGCTGGGTACGCTGGCGGCCGGATTGTTCAGCACGGAAAACATGCTGCTCCTCGGCAAGCAGTTCCTGTTCGGCTCGATTGCCGGCATGGTCGGCTGGGGGGCGATGCATGGCTACGGGGTTTACAAGTCGCGGGACAACGACCGTGATGTCGGCGAAACGACCTACGATTTCGCCATGGTGCTGGCCATCCCCCTGGTTACCTTCCTGCTCGCCCAGTTGATTCATGGCAACGGTTTCCTGGCGGCATTTATAGCCGGCCTGATGGCCAACTACAATCATGGTCAGGCCTATTTCCACACCACCTTGCGGACCATGGAGATCAAGGTTGAGAGTATCGCCAAGCCGACTATTTTCATGATGGTCGGCCCGTTCGTCGCCCTTGATACCCTCTGGCATACGGCGCTCCTCGGTCTCGTTGTGTCGCTGGCTTTCATCCTGATTGCCCGGCCGGTCGCGGTCATGCTGTCGATGCTGCCAACCAGTCTCAACATGAAGGACAAGCTGTTCCTCAGTGTGGTGCGGGAAACCGGGGTGATTCCCGTTGTTCTCGCGGTGATTACCGTGGCCCAGTTTCCCGAACTTGAATTGCTGATGCCGCTGACGGCATGGGTGGTGATCTGGACGCTGACCCTGCTGCCCGCCATTACGCCGTGGTGGACGAGAAAATTGGGGATCGCCCAATAGTTCTGGCGGCAAATCGGGGCGACGGAGTGGTCGCCACCCGAAGGCAAAAGAAGCGCGGATATTTGTCATGTAAACGACAAATATCCGCGTTTTTTTGCACCATGTCGGTGCTCTTTAAATTAAAACTAACTATATGATAAAACAAGGAAATTCGCCTCTATAATGCGCGCCGTTTCCAACCCAAAACAGGCACTACACATGACCCAACTTTCCAATCACGGCTATCGTTTCGACGGTGATTTCGTTTATCTCAACGCGGATGTCAATTTTTCCGAGGCTGATCTGGCGGCTGGCGCGGCCTGGTCGCTGCAACTGCTGGCCAGCGAGAGCGGATTCTCCGGGAACGAACCGGTGGGCATCCGGGTGGCGGAACTGGCCATCGAGCCGATGTTCGGTGGAATTACGGTTAACGCCTGCTGTGCTGCGATTCCGCCGGCCGGTGCGGCCGACCAGGTGCTGGCCATGGCCTTGTTGAGTACCACCGCTGACGGTCTGGTCGCGCTGCGTGACCTCGGTGTCTACGAGGCCCGCCAGAATTTCTGCCAGCCCTGCCTGCTCGGGGATGTGCGCTGTACGCTGGCCGACGGCGCTGCCCGGCTGACTATTGAGGCGATTGCCAATCCGCGCGGCGAAGACAACCTGAGCGGTACGCTGGCACTTGAAGTCTGGGCACTCGATACGCCGTATGCGGGTGGTGCCTGGGTCGGTAGTCCGGTGGCCAGCGTCGTTGTCGGCATTCTCGGTGGCGGTAATCAATGGACTGATTGTCAGTATGACGTGCCCGCCGCACTACCCGCAGATGGCGCCGCATTGACCGTAATGCTGCGCGAATGGACGCCGGCTGGTTACGTTACGCGCGACTATCGCAATATTGCCGCGCTGCCGGCCAAGGCAAAGCCGACCGCCAAGGCCAAGGCGGCTGGCAAGCCGAAGGTGGCCGCCAAGCCCAAGGCTGCAGCCAAGCCAGTGGCGGCCAAGGCACCGAAGCCAGAAGCCAAGCCTGTCGCAGCGAAATCTGCTGCCAAGGCAGCCAGCAAGCCCGACAGCATCAAGGTGGCGGCCAAGCCGGTATCGATCAACAAGGCGAGCGAAGATGATCTGGCTGCCCTCAAGGGGCTGTCACGTGAAGTTGCCCGGGCCATCGTGGCGGCGCGTCCGTATGCCGCCATCGAGGACGTGTGCAAGGCCAAGGGCATGGGTGCCAAGACCCTGGAAAAGCTGCGCCCCTTGCTCGCCCTGTAAATCCCCCGTGTGACTGAGTTGTTCGGTCGGACGGCCATGGCCGAGACCTTCCGAAACAACTCGGTCACCGATGGATACACAGCATTACGTTTCTTCTGACATCCGGTGGGTAACCGGCCGCGTTATTCGGCACAAGGCGCTGCAAATTGTTGTCAGCACCGAATACCGGACCAACACCCTACTTACTCAGGAGATTCAAAATGCAAGTTTCCAAAATTCTCGTCGCGCTGACCGTTGCTGCTGGTTTCGCATCCGCTTCCTTTGCTCAGGGCACCACCAGCGCACCAGCTACCCAGCCTGCCGCAGCTGCCAAGGTCATTGCCCCGGCGCCGACAACTGCCGAGAAGAAGGTCGAAGCCCCGAAGGCAGCCGAGTCGGTCAAGGTCGATGCGGTCAAGACCGAAGCGCCGAAGGCCAATGCGGCCAAGCCGGTTGAGAAGCATGGCAAGGCCAAGGGCCATTCGGCTGAAAAGCACGAGGCAGCTCAGGAAGCCAAGGCCGAAGCCAAGCCTGCCTTCGCGCCGGCGCCGGTCGCTGCCAAGAAATAAGTGCCTGTCCGGCTTCACCAGCCGGAGATAGAGGCCGATGGAAGGTCACAAAAAGGGTCAGCATGAGCTGGCCCTTTTTGCCTTCAAAGGGGGCTTGGCGCGTCCCTGCAACATATCGATACAAAGCGTTGCAATGCCTATAAAGTCGGCGTGGCCGG
This sequence comes from Dechloromonas sp. HYN0024, assembly GCF_003441615.1. Taxonomy (NCBI): domain Bacteria; kingdom Pseudomonadati; phylum Pseudomonadota; class Betaproteobacteria; order Rhodocyclales; family Azonexaceae; genus Dechloromonas; species Dechloromonas sp. HYN0024. Next base: position 1,194,606 of record NZ_CP031842.1, read on the forward strand.
TTGATGTGAAGATGCTTCCTGTGCACGACACTCAAGGGAGCAAGCAAATGATCCAAACCCAGTACCGCCGTGACGGCGAAGATAATCGTCAGGGCATCCATATCAAGGCTTTCCTCAATGTCTCGAGGAATTACCTGCTGCTCAGCCAAAGCGCCGCCAAGGTGAAGCAGGTTGTCCAGCCTCTCGCTGTATCCGCGCCTTTGCATAGGGCAACCATGAGGACCTATCGCAAAGCTGTCCAGTCACTTCTTCTTGCGGCTGGGGTTGGTTTCTTTGCTGCAGGCCCGGTGATGGCCGATCCCGGCTGTGATCACATGAGGGACCATTCGGAACATCACGCCAAAATGATGGAGGCGCATCACGCCAGCCTGCACAAGGCACTCAAGCTAAGCGCCGAGCAGGAGCCGGCGTGGAACAAGCTGATGCAATCCGAACAGGCGGGAGTCGCCATGCCGGCCGGGCAGGACGACTGGTCCAAACTCAAGGCACCCGAGCGAGCGGAAAAAATGCTCGAAATGGCGACCGCCCGACAAGCCCGGATGGCTGAACATGTGACCGCGCTCAAGGCTTTCTACGGCGTACTCAGTTCTGAGCAGCAGAAAGTTTTCGACGACTTTCATGCCGGCCCCCGTGATCGCATGATGGGCAAGCCGGGGGCAAGGGCACCCCGCGCCGGCAAGCCCGCGCCCGGGAACTGATTGACTTGGGGTCTGCGAAAGCCTGGCATGACAGGGCTTCGCGACGACACCAGGGCAAGCAAAAAGGTACGAAAAATTTTCTGGTTTCAATCCTGTCGCAACTTCAGTAGGATTATTCACGCAACGTCTACTCGGGAGATTTGGCCGCATGAAAGTGAAGTCTTCAATCGAACGTGGTGCTGAGTATCTGTGCACCAAACTGGGTGAGTTTGTTACCGCCATCGAGCAGGTCGCCGTGGTCAAGGGTTCCGCCATGTGGGAAGTCGAGCGCCAGATCGGTGCTGGCATCCGCAAACGGCTGATCGTTTCCGAGCGCTCCCTGGTGCCTCGTCATCTGGCGCCCGCCATGGCTTAACGGCGCTATCGAAAAATCTTCAAATTAGCTGGACTTTCCTTAACAGAGGAGTATTCTGAAATCGGGTTCTGGGCAATAAGTGGTTCCACCAGAATGGTGTTTTTGAAATGACTGGAGGCTTTATGGTTGATAGTCCGCCGCAAATTCACAAGCAAGCCAAGTAGCACACCAACGGCAAACTGCCGAATACCTAGGCCATGAGTACCTGGGGCAAAGATCTGAGAAGCCCATGTCTGAAACACATGGGCTTCATGCTTTTCGGCTTCTGATGAGTGCTTGCCGAACGGGTGGTCGATCTGCATGTTCAGGGCTTCAGTCCCGTACGGATTTGATATACTGTATTTATGAACAGTATTCGCCGTATTGCCCACCTCGACATGGATGCCTTCTTTGCCTCCGTTGAGTTGCTGCGTTATCCCGTGTTGCGCGGGCAGGCCGTGGTGGTTGGTGGGCGAAATGTGCATCAGCCAGTGATGCAGGTTGATGGCACCTGGCAGTTCTCACGTTTGCGTGACTATGTCGGGCGGGGTGTCATCACTACCTCGACCTACGAGGCGCGAGCCTTGGGCGTATTTTCCGGCATGGGGCTGATGAAGTCAGCCAAACTGGCCCCCGAGGCGATTCTTCTGCCCGCCAACTTCGACGCCTATCGGCATTATTCACGACTGTTCAAGGCTGCTGTCCGGGCCATCGCACCCAATGTTGAAGATCGGGGAGTCGACGAGATATACATCGATCTTAGCGACATTGCCGAACCAATCAGTACGCTCGCCCAGCGCATCAAGGATGCGGTGTTTGCTGCGACCGGCTTGAGTTGCTCCATCGGCGTGACGCCCAACAAGCTGCTTTCCAAGATTGCCTCCGACCTCGAGAAGCCGAATGGGCTGACAATTCTCACGATGGATGACTTGCCGACGCGGATCTGGCCATTGCCGGCAAAGAAAGTGAACGGGATCGGTCCGAAGGCGAGTGAGCGTCTCGCCCGCCATGGCATTCAGACTATCGGCCAGCTGGCCGCCGCACCTGCCGATTTTCTGGTCAACAAATTTGGTCAGGCGACAGGTTTGTGGATGCATCGAATTGCGCATGGCCTTGACGACAGGCCGGTGGTAACCGAGTCGGAACCCAAGTCAATCAGTCGGGAAACGACATTCGAGCGGGATTTGCACGCCAGGCTTGATCGGGCGGAACTGTCCGAGGTATTCACGGCCTTGTGTCTGCGCGTTGGGGATGATCTGGTGCGCAAAGGCTACGCTTGCCGGACGGTTGGCATCAAGGTCAGATATTCGGATTTTCATGCGGTGACCCGGGATGTCACCCTGCCACTCGCCGTCAGTGATGGTGCGGAAATTCGCCAGGCGGCAGGACTGTGCCTCAAGCGAATTCCTCTTGATCAGCGGATTCGCCTGCTGGGCGTTCGTGCCGGTGGCCTGGTCGAGCTGGCAGGCGAGAAGTCCATGCCTGTGGCTGTGCAGGCTGAACTGCCCTGGTAGCGGTGACGAACAGTTGGCCCGACTGACTGGCTAAAGCAGTACCGATAATTAAACATTTTTGTGTATTTGTATCCGGTTCTATTTGAACTGGCCTGTAAGCGCCTTGTTCTTTAGGGTCTCGTATTTTCCTCGGGCCAAAAAGACGATACGCCGGATCGGGTAACATATCGCGCTGGTACTCCTGTTTTTCTCGATCGCTGCATACCAGATAGCGCCAATCATCGTGAGCCTTGCCATTCATTCCCGCCTCGACCAATTTCGCCAGCAGCGTCGGGTTCAGGCCGGTTCGCTCATCATTACTGTATTTGGTGACGCCGTTTTGCCGCGCGGTGGGCGTATCTGGCTGGGGAGCCTGATTCGTCTGCTGGAGCCGCTTGAACTCAACGAGCGACTGGTTCGTACCTCGGTATTTCGCCTGGTTAAGGAAGAGTGGTTGCGTACCGAAACCGTAGGCCGGCGTGCCGACTACGTGCTGACGGCAGCTGGACGGCGGCGTTTCGAGGAGGCGTCGCGGCATATCTATGCCTCACATGCGCCGCTATGGGATCGTCGCTGGCGGCTCATCCTGGTGGTCGGCGATGTCGATCCCAAGGTTCGCGACCAGCTTCGCCGGGCCCTCTTCTGGCAAGGCTTCGGGGTCCTTGGGGGGGACTGTTTCGTGCACCCGAGTGCCGAACTGCCGAGTGTCCTTGATGCGCTGATTGCCGAAGGCCTATCCTCGGCCCTGGGCGCCTTGTTGCCGCTGTTTGCCGCCGATTCACGCTCGGCCCAGTCGGCCAGTGATGCCGATCTGGTCCGTCGGGCCTGGGACTTGGGTAGCCTGGCCGAAGCCTATGACCAGTTTGTGGCCGGCTACCAACCGATTCTCGACGAATTGCGGCGCGATCATCTGGCTGATGTCAGCGAACAGGATGCTTTCCTCGTCCGCATTCTGCTCATTCACGACTACCGTCGCCTGCTGCTGCGTGACCCCGAATTGCCGGAAGTCCTCCTGCCCGGCGACTGGCCGGGTCAGCAGGCGAGATTGCTGTGCAAGGAGTTGTACAACCGGCTGGAGCCGCTTTCCCGCCGTCATCTTGACCGGATGCTCTGCCTTTCCGATTGCAGTGTGCCCAGCGAGGATGCGACGCTGCCCGTGCGTTTCCCCCAGTACGATCCGTTAACTGCTTCGTAGCCCTGGGTCAGTTTCCGTTGCTGATGAGGGGGGTCTGGGTAGTCATTCTCCGGTGAAATTCGGCGCGCGTTTTTCCATGAAGGCGGCAACCCCCTCGGCGTAGTCTGGGCTCCAGCCAAGTTCGCGCATGAAGCCGCCTTCGAACGAAAGTTGCTGCTCCAGCGTGTGGCTTGGGGCAGCGTGCATGGCCTGGCGGGTGCGGACGAGCGCCTTGGTCGGGGCGACCGACAACTGCTTGGCCAGGGTATCGATGCGGGCAGCAAAGTTGGCATCCTCGGTGCATTCCCAGATCAGTCCCCAGTCGGCGGCCTTCTCGGCCGGTAGCTTATCGGCGAGCATGGCGAGGCCCATGGCGCGGGCCATGCCGACGCGTTGCGGCAGGAACCACGTGCCGCCGGTGTCGGGAATCAGGCCGATCTTGGAGAAGGCCTGGAGGAAGGACGCCGACTTGGTGGCGATGACCAGATCGCAGGCCAGTGCCACTGAGGCCCCGGCTCCCGCCGCGATCCCATTGACGGCGGCGATGGTCGGTACGCGCAGGCTCTGCAGGCGCAGCACCAGTTGCTTGTAGTTCTTCTCGACGACATTGCCAATGTCGGGCATTTTGCCGTTGACCACCTGCATGTCCGTATCAGCCAGATCCTGCCCGGCACAAAAGGCACGGCCGGCTCCGGTCAGCACCAGAACCCGGATAGTGCTATCTGTCTGAATGCTGTCGAGTGCAATACGCAGTTCGGCATGCATTTCACCCGTAAAGCTGTTCAGTTTGTCGGGTCGGTTCAGCGTTATGCGGGCAATGCCTGATTCGACTGCAAATGTGATTGATTCAAAGGTCATCTTGAGTTCTCGTCTATGGCAGTTGCACAGGATAACAACGAAGCCACAGTCGATGAAAGTGGTTGTGGAAACGTCGGGGATAACTGTATGGGGCTCAACCTGGGCGATGTTGGTCGGCGTCGGGAACGTGACATTGCTGTCGCGCCCCAGTGATCTGTGGCCAATTGATTGCGGCGTGGGGTGACTTAAGGATGAAAACGGAGAAATTCACTGCTGATTTTGACTACTTGGCGGTAGAGGATACTTCTGGAATATTTCGCAGAATGGTGTAGAGTGAGATCAGGAATTCTTGTTTTGAGGTGAAGAAATGGCTATTCAATCAGTAGCTTCCAGCATTAGTGCCTACACAAACTCGACAGCTCAGACGGCCCAGTCGCAGCAATCCCAGCAATCGCAACAAGTTGAGCGGCGTGAGCCGCGTCCGGCTGAACGGGTTGAACTCAAGGAAGAGGCTCCGCGCCCGGTCAAGAATGCGCAGGGGCAGGTGACGGGCACAATCGTAAACGAGACGGCGTAATGGTGGCCGGATCGATAACCGGCGATTGGTGATGACATGGCAGTAAGCTCGGCAGCAGGCGCTCAATCGGCCAGCAGTGGGCTTTGGGCGCAACTTCAGCTACAACAGGCGCGGCAGGCTGCCGATCAGGCAGAGCAGCAGGCTGCGGCCCTGCAGGCCAGGGCGCAGTCAGCCCAGACGGTGGCTGACCGGGCACAGGAGAATGCCCGTTCTCTGCAAGTTCAATCGCGCCAGGCGCAAGGCGATGCCAGCCAGGCCCGGCTCAATCTGGCCAGTCAGGATGTGGCCAGTCAGGTACAAACTCAGTTGGGCGATCTCAAGGCGCAAATCAGCGAGGTACTCAAGTCCGATACGCTGAGCGCCACCCCGGTTCCTGCACCAGTACCGGTCATCAATACCTCCGGCCAGGCAACGGGAACGCTGGTGAACGTCACCGCCTGATGGATTTTGTTCCGCAGTTCACCAACAAGGCGCCACGGCGCCTGTTTTTTTGCCGGCTGACTGGCAAAGGCTTTGGTATTGTTAGGCCCTGATAATTTCAATTGATAAAAAGGAAGCTGACTCGTGCTAGCGAATCACTGGTGTGCCTCGGTCGATGCCACCATTCAATTGCGGACCGGATGCAATCCGCTGGAAAAACACGGGCCCCAGGCCGTGCTGGTGCACGCCGACGCGTGGGCACCGATGGATGCCGTGGCCGACCCGCATGATATTCGTCAGGTCGTCGATTACGAGGTGATCTTTCTGGCGATCCGAAAACTTGAAGCCAATGCCCACTGCGAGTGCCTGGAGTCGAGCATTCTTGAGGTCATGGATGCCATTTTCGGCATGCCGATTGTGAGTTCGGCCCTTGTTTCTATGCATAAGCCCCATGTGTACAACGGGCAGGGCACGCCTGCCATTTCACTTTCCCTGACGCGCGAACAGTGGGCAAAGAGTCGGCGGTGATCTCGGCCATCGGGGCGGTGGCGAGCAATGGCATGCTCGGACTGGATGGCTGGCTGCCCTGGGATATTCCCGAGGAACTGGCCTATTTCGAACAAACCGTGGCGGGTGCGGCGCTGCTCATCGGTCGCCTGACCTACGAGTCGATGGATGTGGTTCCGCCGGATTCGTTCATCGTCAGCCGGCAGCATGATCTGCCACTGCGCCCGGGATGTGCCGGCGTTAGTTCAGTGGAGGAGGGCTTGCGGGCGGCGCTGGCGACCGGCAAGCCGGTCTTTGTCATCGGCGGAGCAGCAATCTACGCCGCTGCTTGGCCGTATTGTGATCGCTTCTACCTGACCCGGATCGAGCAGGCATTCGCCGGGGATACACTGTTTCCGGCCGACATTCCGCTCGATCAGTGGGAGGTGTATGCCGAGTCGATCAAGGTGTTTCGCGAACGCAAAAGCGGCCATGATGTGACATGCCGCTTCCTGCAATACCGGCAGTCTTCGGTCAGACCCCTGTCGGCAATCGCTGGTAATTCGAATATCATGTGCTCGGAGTAAATTTTTAACAGTGTGACTGACCAGCGGGGAGACATGCAGGCAATACCCGGACAGAATGCACGCTATGGCAACCATCTCTGGATAGCCCTGATTTTATTGGCTGTCGGCGGATTCATGCTGCTTGCCTATGTGTTGGCATCCGCCTATGACGAGGTTTGGGTCGACGCCAGGTCGACGGCAAGCACGCAGTCAGAGTTGCTTGAAGTCCGTTTTGATGCTGCCTTGCGGCGTATCGATGTGTCGCTCGAGGAGCTGGCCGGGCGGATTCCGAAGGAATCGCTGAAGGCCTCGGCGAGCAAGTCGTTTCGCGCCGCCATCGAGAGCGATCTTGAACGTCTGCAGCGGGTATTCCCTGAAATTGCCGGTTTTCGCGTTATCGATCCCGCCGGGAATGTTCTCTATCTTTCGGGGGGCGGCGAGTATGTAAACCTGCTTGACCGGTCCTATTTCGAGCGTCCCCGGAGCGGGATCGGTGAGGCGATCGTTTTTTCCGAGGTCCTCAAGTCGCGGATTACCGGACGCTATACATTTGTTGCGGCACGGCCCGTTCGTGCCGCCGATGGTAGCTTCCTCGGTCTGGTCAGTGCGGCAATCGAACTTGAGCATTTTCAGAGGCTCCTCGATACGGCGCCGCTTGGTGCATCCGGGGCCGTGGCCATCCGGCGCACCGATAACCATGCACTGGTCCTGCGCCAGCCGCCTGTGCCGGACGAAATTAACCGTCCGCTCAATCCCTCGCACCCGATCCATGATTGGATCAAGCCAGGCGTTCGCCATGGCGTTCTCGATTTTTCTGCCCAGGTCGATGGCGTGAAACGGGTGTACGGTTACCGGGCACTTGAACACTATCCGTTTTATGTCCTGGCCGGCCTGTCGGAGTCCGCTGTGATGGCTTCCTGGGGCCACCGGATCATCATTGTCGGACTGTTTGCTGCGGCCCTTCTAACTGTCCTGCTGGTCGTGCTCTATGGCCTGCTTCGGGCCCGGCGGTCGGAGTTGGCGGAGTCAGTCAATTGGCGGCGTAATGGCGAACGATTGATCGCGGCCCAGCGCATTGCCCAGTTGGGGAGTTGGGAGATCGATCTGGCAACCGGTCGGCTCACCTGTTCGGATGAGCTTTACCGGATTTTTGAGCTGCAGGAGGGTAAGGACGGACTGGATTATCAGGCGCTGCTCGTGGCGACTCATCCCGAGGATCGTCCGATGGTTGAACAGGCTTTCCAGGAGTCAATCGACAAAGGCCATACGATCTGCCTGAAGCATCGCTTGCAGATGCCCGATGGCCGTATCAAGCACCTGATCGAGTGCTGGGAAACCGAATATGGCAAGGATGACAAACCTGTACGGGTGATCGGTACCTCTCAGGACATCAGCGTCCAGCACGACACCGAGGCGCAGATGCAGTTGCTGGCTAGCGCCGTTCAATACAGCGGTGAGGCCATCCTGATTACCGACGCCAACAACCTGATCATGACCGTTAACCCGGCGTTTACGCGCTTGACCGGTTATTCCGCAGAGGAGGCGGTTGGACGAAATCCACGTTTTCTGTCGGCCGGGCGGTCCACCCCCGAGGACTATGCGCAGATGTGGCAGAGCCTGGCCGAGAATGATTTCTGGCAGGGCGAAATCTGGGATCGGCGCAAGGATGGCGGAATTTATCCGAAATGGATTTCAATATCGGTGATTCGTGATGCGGATGGCAAAACGCTTTATCACATTGCCCACTTCACTGACGTTTCATCGGAGCGAGCGGCTGAAGAGCGCCTGCACCATATCGCCCACCACGATGTCCTGACCGGACTGCTCAACCGCCTGAGTCTCAACGGGCGAATGGATCAGGCGCTGGCCACGGCACGGCGGGATGGTTCACGGGTTGCTCTGATGTTTATCGATCTTGATCGCTTCAAGGTGATCAACGATACGCTCGGGCATCATGTCGGCGATGAACTGCTCATTGAGGTCGCCCGCCGCCTGCGCAGCAGTGTGCGCGACAGCGACGTGGTGGCACGGCTCGGTGGTGACGAGTTTGTGATCATGCTGTCCGGTGTCGAACACTCCGGTTCGGTGGCGATGGTCGCCGAAAAACTGGTCTTCAGTGTCGGAAATCCCTACCAGATCGACGGCCACGACCTGTACACCTCACCCAGTATCGGCATTGCCATCTTTCCGACCGATGGCGGCGATGGTCAGACACTGATGAAAAATGCCGATGCCGCCATGTATCACGCCAAATCGGCCGGACGGAACAACTTCCAGTTCTTTGACGCGAGGATGAACGATGCCGCTGTCGATCGACTGAAAACCGAACATGGCCTTCGCCAGGCACTGGCCCGCGACGAATTCCGGCTGCACTTCCAGCCCATCATTGACATGGCCAGTGGCCGGGTGGCTGCGGTCGAGGCGCTGGTCCGCTGGCAGCACCCCGAGAAAGGCCTGCTTGCACCGGCTGGCTTCATCGGCATTGCCGAAGATACCGGGCTTATCCAGCCACTCGGTGAATGGGTACTGTGGGCGGCCGGCCGGCAACTGGCAGAGTTCTACGCGGCGGGAATTTCCGGGGTCAGGATGGGCATCAATATTTCCGCCATCCAGATGCGCAATGGCAACCTGCCGGTGTTGGCTCGGGGTGTCATTGAAGCCTACGATCTCAATCCGGCCGACCTGATTTTTGAAATCACCGAATCGGTGGCGATGGAGCAGCCAACCGAGACCGTCCGTATCCTGGATATCCTGCACAGCATGGGCATTGTGATCGCCATCGACGATTTCGGGACCGGCTATTCATCGCTGAGCTACCTGCGCATGTTCCCCCTCAAGCACCTCAAGCTGGACCGCACCTTTGTCGAAGAGATCGGCGATGACACTGACGGCTCGGTGATCTGTGACGCGACCATTGGTCTTGCTCACAACCTTGGTCTCAAAGTCGTGGCCGAAGGTGTTGAAACCACGGCCCAGTTGGATTACCTGCGTAGCCGCGGTTGCGACCTGATCCAGGGCTATCTGTATAGCCGCCCGGTGCCGGCGGCTGAAGTGATCGACTATATTCAGACGCGTAACGCCTGAGGCATTCTCGGGTGGCCAGAGCTAAATCTATAACTTCAGTCGGCGTGGCGGGGGTAGATATTCTGTGCGTGCCATGCCGACTGAGGTTTTATGCCGGTCCTCTACATATTACTTCTGTCGCCCAAATAAACCGGTCAAGGAAGCCTTGCCGATGCTGTTGGCGTTGATCATGTAACCAGCCAGCGCAGCCGTCGCCCCGGCGGGAAGCTCTAGCTTGTCGACTTTCAGCGCGTGAAGCGTGAAGTTGTAGCGGTGCGGCTTGTCGCCAATCGGCGGGCATGGGCCGCCCCAGCCAGGGCCACCGAAATCGGTGGTGATCTGGGTAGAGCCGGGAAGGGCGGCCGAACCGTCTGATTTTCCTGCGCCGCTGGGCAAAGAGCTGGCCGATGCCGGCAAATTGATCACCACCCAATGCCACCAGCCACTACCACCCGTGGGGGCATCGGGATCGTGCACCAGAAGGGCGAAACTCTTGGTGTCTTTTGGCGGATTTTTCCACGATAAAGCGGGTGAAATATTGTTTCCCGTGCAACCAAAGCCATTGAACACCTGCTCGTTGCTGATGACGCTATTCGGCTTGATGTCAGGGCTGGTCAGTTTGAAGCTGTCGGCAAGCGCAAAGGGGCTTGCGACCAGAAGCGAGAGGGCGATAACTGTTTTGCGCATAGGGAAACCTCCGGCAAGGAAAAAACAGTGGTTTTGAGTGGGATCCAGATTATAGGGTTCAATGGACGTTCACTATCGTTCAGCCTGCCGAAGGAAAAACACTTGCGTCGGCCGATTGTTTTCCTTATGATTCAAACGAACGTATGAATCACTCAAGAGGCCATCATGGAAGTCCGTACTGTTGATACCCGCGAAAGAATTCTCGATGCCGGTGAGCGCCTGTTCATGGCGCATGGTTACGAGGGCACGTCGATGCGTCAGATCACCGGCGAGGCCGGGGTCAATCTGGCGGCGGTCAATTACCATTTTGGCTCGAAGGAGTCGCTGATGCAGGAGGTTTTTCGGCGGCGGCTCGATTGGCTGAACGAGGAACGCATGCGGGCACTTGATGCACTGGAAGCCGAGGCGGTCGGGCAGGCGGTCAAACCGTCGGCGATTGTCGACGCCTTTTTCGGCACGCTGCTGCGTATGGCGGGCGACGAGCATCACGGCGGCATGACTTTCCTGCGCCTGCTTGGCCGGACGCTGACCGAACCCTCAGAATTCATCCGCGCCTTTCTCGCCCATGAATATCAGGCGGTGATGGATCGCTACAAGGAGGCGCTATTTAAGGCGCTGCCCGAGGTGCCCAAGGCCGAAATCGTCTGGCGCTTTCATTTCATGCTCGGCGCGACGTCCTACGCCATTGCCGGCACCGATGCCCTGCGTCTGGTCACCGACTGGCAGATCGAGGACGAGGATTCGACCGACCGTCTGGATCGTCTGGTGCCCCGCCTGATGTCCTTCCTGATCGGTGGTTTGCGCGCCCCGTTGCCGCAGTTTTGAGTAGGGCTGGGGTCGGCAGCCAAAAACGACCAAGACCAAAAAAGACATAAAAGGAGACAACAGCATGTTCACCAACTTCATCCCTCTGCTCGGGGCCATCGCCCTGGTAGCTTTGGTCGGGCTGGTCATGATTCCGCCCCTGCGGCGAAGTCTGATCACTCGGCCCATTTTTTCCACTTACCGCAAGGTGCTGCCGCAGATGTCGGATACCGAGCGCGATGCGCTCGAAGCCGGTACCGTCTGGTGGGAAGGCGAACTGTTTCGCGGTCAGCCCGACTGGCAGAAACTGCATGCCTATCCGCAGCCGACCCTGACCCCCGAGGAGCAGTCCTTTCTCGACAACGAATGCGAGGAAGCCTGCCGTCTGGTTAACGACTGGCAGGTGACGCACGAACTCTATGACCTGCCGGCCGAGGCGTGGCGGTACATCAAGGACAAGGGCTTCCTCGGCATGATCATTCCGAAGAAGTACGGCGGGCTGGAATTCTCGGCCTATGCCCACTCGCAGGTGGTGACCAAGCTGTCGACGCGTTCCAGCGCCTTGTCCGTATCAGTCATGGTGCCCAACTCGCTCGGTCCGGCTGAATTGCTCCTGCATTACGGCACCGAGGCGCAGAAGAATCACTATCTGCCGCGTCTGGCCAAGGGTATCGAAGTGCCGGCCTTTGCCCTGACCAGCCCGTGGGCTGGTTCTGATGCCGCGTCGATCCCCGATAGCGGCGTCGTTTGCAAGGGCCTGTGGCAGGGCAAGGAAGTGCTCGGCATGCGGGTTTCGTGGGACAAACGTTACATCACCCTGGCCCCGGTGTGCACGGTTTTCGGGCTGGCTTTCCACCTGTATGACCCGGATGGCCTGCTCGGTGATAAGAAGCACGTTGGCATCACTTGTGCCCTCGTGCCCTACGATCATCCTGGCGTCGAAACCGGCAACCGGCATTTCCCGCTCAACGCCATGTTCATGAACGGCCCGACGCGCGGCACGGATGTTTTCATGCCGCTCGATTTCATTATCGGCGGGCCGGAAAAGGCTGGTCAGGGTTGGCGTATGTTGATGGAATGCCTAGCTGCCGGTCGCTCGATCTCGTTGCCCTCGTCAAACACCGGCATGGCGCAGATGACGGCTCGCGCCGTCGGCGGCTATGCCCGCGTACGCAGTCAGTTCAAGATGGCGGTTGGCCGGTTTGAAGGTGTCGAAGAGGCGCTGACCCGGATCGGTGCTTACACCTACATGATGGATGCCGTGCGCAAGATGACGGCCGGTGCCGTCGATCTCGGCGAGAAGCCGTCGGTCGTCTCGGCCATCGCCAAGTATCACGTTACCGAACGCGCCCGGCAGGTGGTTAATGACGGCATGGACGTTATCGGTGGCAAGGGTATCTGTCTTGGCCCCTCAAATTTCATGGGGCGCGCCTATCAGCAGGTGCCGATTGGTATCACCGTTGAAGGTGCCAATATCCTGACCCGCTCGCTGATCATCTTCGGTCAGGGGGCCATTCGCTGCCACCCGTATCTGCTGCCGGAAATGCAGGCGGCGCAGAACCCCGACCAGAAGCGGGGCCTGGTCGATTTCGACAGGGCGCTGTTCGGCCACATCGGCTTCACCATCAGGAACGGTCTGCGCGCCCTGTGGCTGGGCATGACAGGCTCGCATTTCTCGTCGGTCAATGTCGATACGGCCCCCGAAATGCACCGTTACTATCAGCAACTGACGCGTTTCTCTGCCGCCTTCGCCTTCATGGCCGACATTTCCTTGCTCGTTCTCGGCGGCAGCGTCAAGCGCCGGGAAAAGCTGTCGGCGCGGCTCGGCGACATCCTGTCCCAGATGTACCTGATCTCCTGCACCCTCAAGCGTTACGAGGAAGAAGGCCGGAAAATTGAGGATGCGCCGCTCGCCCACTGGGCGATCTGGGATGCCATGTACAAGGCGCAGCAGGCATTCGATGGCGTTATCGCCAACTTCCCGGTGCGCTTCATCGCCGCCTTCCTGCATCGCGCCATCTTCCCGTGGGGCCATCCCTATGTCGTGCCTTCGGATGAGGTTGGCCACGCGGTCGCCAAGTCCCTGATCGCCCCCTCCGCCACCCGCGACCGACTGACGGCAGAATGCTATGTGCCGCTGGTCGACAGTGAGCCGGTCGGTGCCATCGAATTGGCCCTGGCCGCGACGTTGGAGGCCGAGCCGGTCGAGGCGAAGATTCGTGCCGCCGAGAAAGATGGCCGTTTCGACAACAATCCGCTGGCCAATGTGCGAGACATCGCCATTGTTGCCTTTGAATCAGGTGTCATTACGGCAGCCGAGTTCGACGTCATGAAGCGGCGTAATCGCCTGCGCGACATCGTCGTTCGGGTCGATGACTTCCCCTTCGATTTCGGCGTGGCGACCGCCAACAAGCCGGCCGAATGCCGGATGGCGGCATGACGATGCGCAAAGCAATCTATGTAGTCGACGGAGCCCGATCGCCGTTTCTGAAAGCGCAGAAAGGGCCGGGTGTCTTCGCTGCCTCCGATCTCGCCACCCAGGCGGGCCGGGCGCTTCTGCTGCGTCAGCCTTTTTTGCCCAGCGATCTGGATGAGGTCATTCTCGGCTGTGCCGCCCCGTCGCCCGACGAAACCAATATCGGCCGTATGGTCGCCCTGCGCCTTGGTTGCGGTAAAAAAGTGCCGGGGTGGACGGTGATGCGCAACTGCGCTTCGGGCATGCAGGCGATCGATTCGGCCATTGCCAACATCCAGTGCGGGCGCTCGGAACTGGTTCTGGCCGGCGGCGTCGATGCATTGTCGCGGGCGCCGCTGCTGTATTCCGATGCGATGGTGCGCTGGTTTGCCGGCATGATGAGCCTGCGGACGGTGGGGCAGAAAATCGGCCATTTCGTGAAACTGCCCTTCGCCGACTTGCTCAGCCCAGTGATCGGCCTGATGAAGGGCCTGACTGATCCGGTCGTTGGCTTGCTGATGGGCCAGACGGCGGAAAACCTGGCCTGGAAATTTGGCATCAACCGGCAGCAGATGGATGAATTCGCCGTCAAAAGCCACCTTAAGGCGCTGTCGGCGCGGGCTGCCGGCTACTTCGGTGAGATCGTCCCGGTGGTTGATGCCCAGGGCAAGGTCTACGCCGAGGATGATGGTGTGCGCGCCGACGCCAGCATGGCCGGCATGGCCAAGTTGAAGCCGTTTTTCGACAAGAAATACGGCAACATCACCGCTGCCAACAGTTCGCAGATCACCGACGGTGCCGCCTGGGTCATTCTCGCCTCGGAAGAAGCGGTCGAGAAATGGGGACTCAAGCCGATCGGCAAGATTGTGGACAGCCAATGGGCCGGTCTCGACCCGGCCCAGATGGGCCTCGGCCCGGTGCATGCGGCGACGCCCATCCTGCAGCGGCAGGGCCTGGGTCTGGCTGAGATCGATTACTGGGAGCTCAATGAAGCCTTCGCCGCGCAGGTGCTCGGATGTCAGGCGGCCTGGCAGGACGACACCTACTGCCGCGAACAACTCGATCTGCCGGGGGCTCTTGGGCGCCTCGATGACGAAAAACTCAATGTCGATGGTGGGGCGATTGCCATCGGCCATCCGGTCGGCGCCTCCGGAGCCCGTATCGTGCTGCACTTGTTGCAGGTTTTAAAACGTCAAAAAGCGAAGCGCGGGATTGCCACGATTTGTATTGGGGGTGGTTTGGGCGGGGCGATGCTGGTGGAGAGCTACCAATGAGACACTGGCAACTAAGCACAGAAAACTTCGGCATTGTCCTGGCCGTTCTAGATAAAGCCGGCGAATCGGCCAATTCCCTGTCCGCCGAAGTGATGGCTGAATTCGGTGAAATTCTCGATCATTTCGACAGGCAGCCCCCCAAGGGCCTGATCATCCGCTCGGGCAAGGAAGCGGGCTTCATTGCCGGGGCCGACATCGAGGAATTTTCGCAGCTCGACACGCCAGAAAAAGGCAGGGCGCTTGTGGCACGCGGCTGGGATCTGTTCAATCGTCTCGCTGCCGTCTCGTACCCGACCTTGGCGCTGGTCCGTGGCCATTGTCTGGGCGGTGGTCTGGAACTGGCCCTGGCCTGTCGCTACCTGCTAGCCGTTGATGAGCCCAGTACGAAAATGGGGCTACCGGAAGTCATGCTCGGCATCTTCCCCGGCTGGGGCGGCATGCTGCGTTTGCCCAAACGTATCGGGCCGGCTGCCGCGCTCGACTTGATGCTGACCGGCAAAACGCTCGATGCCAAACGCGCCAGAAAGATGGGGTTGGCCGATGATTGTGTGCCGCCCCGGGTCATGGAAATGGCGGCACGCCAACTCCTGCTTTCCGGTCAGCCGCGTCGGGCATTGCCTCTCCTTCAGCGGCTGCTCAATGGTCCCTTGAAATCGGTTGTCGCCAGCGGTGCCCGCAAGCAAGTGGCGAAAAAGGCCCGGCCGGAACATTATCCGGCGCCCTACGCCATCATCGATCTGTGGGCGCAGCACGACGGCAACGCGCTGGCTGCGCCGGAGATCGTCGACCGCATCATCAGTTCGCCGACCGCCCGTAATCTGTTGCGCGTCTATCACCTGCAGGAGCGCCTCAAAGGCTTCGGCAAAGGAGCGGATTTCAAGGCCAGACGCGTTCATGTCATCGGTGCCGGTGTCATGGGCGGCGATATTGCCGCCTGGTGCGTCTTGCGTGGCATGACGGTAACGCTGCAGGACCAGTCGATGGATCGCATCGCTCCGGCGATCAAGCGGGCGCACGCGCTGTTCGCCAAGCGCCTGCGCGAACCGCTCAAAATCCGCGATGCCTTCGACCGACTGATTCCCGATCCGAACGGTGACGGCGTGGCGCAGGCCGATGTGGTCATCGAGGCCATCTTCGAAAATGTCGAGGCCAAGCATGCGCTGTTCCGTTCGCTTGAACCCAAAATGAAAGCCGGTGCCGTCCTCGCCACCAATACCTCCAGCCTCCGGCTGGAAGATCTGCGCCCAGTGCTGAGCCGGCCGGAACGACTGGTCGGCATCCACTTTTTCAACCCGGTGGCGATGATGCCGCTGGTTGAAGTCGTCGAAGCCGACGGCGCTGATCCCGCCATGGTGCAGGCTGCGTGCGCCTTTGTCAGGCAGATCGACAAACTGCCGTTGCCGGTAAAAAGCGCGCCGGGCTTTCTGGTCAATGCCGTGCTGGCCCCCTACATGCTGGCCGCCATGCGCGCCGTCGACGAAGGCATTGGGCCGGAAACGGTCGATGCCGCGATGCTGGCTTTCGGCATGCCGATGGGTCCGATCGAACTGGTCGATACCGTCGGCCTCGACATCGCCATGGCGGCAGGCAAGGAGCTGGCCGGTGGGGCCGAAGCCCCGCGGTGCCTGATTGAGCGTGTCGAAAAAAACCAGCTTGGCAAGAAAAGCGGGCAGGGCTTCTATGACTGGTCATCCGGCCGTGCGGTCAAGGGTGCTGCCGGGACGATCCCGGCCGGACTGGCTGATCGTCTGGTCACACCCTTGATCGACCGGGTCGACAAACTGGTTGCCGATGGTGTCGTTGCCGGCTCCGATCTGGCAGATGCCGGCGTAATATTTGGTACTGGCTTCGCACCATTCACCGGCGGGCCGATGCACTTGCGGTCGGCCAATGAATAACAGTGTTGTTTATTTCCAACGAGCGTTTGAATTTCTGCATTTCAAACGGTGTTTCACACGCCTGTTTGGGATTTAATCGTAGCAGCAGCAAAGAGGGAGTATTTCTCCCAACAAAACAAAACAGGAGACGAATCAATGAACAAAACCAATCTGCGCCTGATCCCGGCGCTCATCGCCATCGCTTTTTCCGGCAGCGCGGCTGCGGCAGGTTTCCAGTTGCTTGGTGAACAGAACGCCGCGGGCATCGGCAATGCCGGCGCGGGTTCTGCCGCTTCGGCAGAAAATGCCAGCACGATTTACTACAATCCGGCCGGTATGACGCAGCTTCAGGGGTTACAGGTATCTGGCGGTATCGTTGCGGTTCAGACCAAGTTTGAATTTTCAAACACCGGCTCAGTAACGCCGGGTTTGACCGGCAATGGGGGTAATGGCGGGGGCGTGGGCTTTGTTCCTAATGCCTATATCTCCTGGGGAGTGACGAAGGATATCTATGTTGGTTTGGGAATTGGTGCGCCGTTCGGCCTGAAAACCGAGTACGACAACCCGTGGATTGGGGCTGCACAGTCGCGTAGCTTCGAAATCACGACTATGAATCTCAATCCGTCTGTGGCGTGGCGTGCAAATGAATGGCTATCGGTCGGGGCTGGTGTGAATTGGCAACAGATCGACGCCAAATATGTACGGACGGCCGCAGTTTCGGCAAATCCGGCGGCGACCAGCTGCACCCTGCCATTCGGTGCAGGTTGTTTGACCACTGCAACCTTGAAACTCAGTGACTCATCGTGGGGGTGGAACGTCGGTACCTTGTTGACGCTTGCTCCGCAAACCAAAGTTGGACTTTCGTACCGCTCCAAGGTGACATACAGCACGAGCGGCGATGTCTCCGTTTCCGGGCCTGCAGCAACACCGACGTCTTCCAGCGGTGCCAACGCCAAAATTGCCTTGCCGGATATGTTTATTCTCAGTATTTCGCAGGGGATTGGCGAGCGAATCGAATTACTTGGCGATGTGTCGTGGACAGGGTGGAGCAGTATTCCAAAAGTAGATATTTTTCGTGACTCAGGAACACCATTGCAAACACTTGATACCAAGTTTCGCGATACCTGGCGGGTTGCGGTTGGCGCGAATTACAAGCTGAACGATACGATCAAGCTCAAGGCCGGGGTTGCCTATGATCAGACACCAGTCTCCAGCGCTGACTCTCGCTTGGTTTCCCTACCGGACAACGATCGTACTTGGTTCAGCCTTGGCCTTCAGTGGAAGCCGTCTAATAACATGACTTTGGATATTGGCGGCGCCTATCTTTACGTGAAGGATGCCAGTATCAACAATGATCAGCGTAGTGCAACGGCAGCCCTAAATAGAGGTCTGGTTCAGGGTACCTACAGCGACAGCGCCTGGCTGTTCGGTACACAGGTTTCGATGGCTTTCTGATCCGATATTTTCGGTTTTCAATCCCCGGCTGGTCCGGGGATTTTTTTTGAATTTCAGTCAAAAACTGCTTGACCCTAGGTGTCGCTCATCTATAATTCAAACGTTCGTTTTATTTAACGATACGGAAAATAAGAGACCAAAAAGGAGATGCAATTGAACAAGTTGATTGTGAGGAAAGCTGCGGTTCTTGGCGCCGGGGTGATGGGGGCGCAGATTGCTGCGCATCTCGCCAACGCCAACGTGCCGGTCGTGCTGTTCGATCTGCCGGCCAAGGAGGGCGACAAGAACGGCGTGGTCAAAAAGGCGCTCGATGGCCTCAAGAAGCTTGACCCGGCGCCGCTGGCCAGCAAGGCCAAGCTGCAGTTCATTGACGCCGCCAACTACGATGAACACCTGCCCCTGCTCGCCGGGTGTGATCTGGTCATCGAAGCCATCGCCGAGCGCATGGACTGGAAGAACGACCTCTACGCCAAAATCGCGCCGCACCTCGCCCCGAATGCCATCATTGCCTCCAATACCTCCGGCCTGTCGATGAATGCGCTGGCCCAGGGCTTGCCCGAGGCGGTCAGGCCGCGTTTTTGCGGCATCCACTTTTTCAATCCGCCGCGCTACATGCATCTGGTCGAGATCATCGGCACGCAGAGTACCGACGGCAGCACGCTCGATGCGCTGGAAACCTGGCTGACCTCGCGTCTCGGCAAGGGCGTCATTCGCGCCCTGGATACCCCCAATTTCGTCGCCAATCGCATTGGTGTCATGTCGATTCTGGCGGTCATGCACCACACCCAGGCTTTCGGTCTCGGCTTCGATGAAGTCGATGCGCTGACCGGCCCGAAGATCGGTCGTCCGAAGAGCGCCACCTATCGTACTGCCGATGTGGTCGGTCTCGATACCCTGGCGCATGTCGTCAAGACCATGCAGGACACCCTGCCCAACGACCCGTGGCACCAATACTTCACCAGCCCGGCCTGGTTGCAGGCGCTGATTTCCCGGGGGGCGCTCGGCCAGAAGACCCGCTGCGGCATCTTCCGCAAGCAGGGCAAGGAGATTCAGGTGCTCGACGTGGCGGCACAGGATTATCGTGCCTCGGCTGGCGAGGTGGCGGAAGAAGTCGCCGCCATCCTGAAGATGAAGAACCCGGCCGAAAAGTTCTCCGCCTTGCGTGCTTCGGCGCACCCGCAGGCGCAGTTCCTGTGGGCCATCTTCCGCGATATCTTCCACTACGCTGCCGTCCAGCTGGAGAACGTCGCCGATAACGCCCGCGATCTCGATCTGGCCATGCGCTGGGGCTTCGGCTGGTCGCAGGGGCCGTTCGAAACCTGGCAGGCCGCCGGCTGGAGCGACATTGCCCAGGCGATTGCTGCCGACATCGCGGCCGGCAAGGCGATGGGCGCCACGCCGCTACCGGCCTGGGTGCTTGAAGCCGGGCGTACCGGCGTACATACGGCACAGGGCTCGTATTCCGCCAGCAAGAATGCCTATGTCGCCCGGTCGACGTTGCCGGTCTATCAGCGCCAGCTCTTCCCCGAGCGCGTGCTGGGCGAGAGCGGTGCGACACCCGACAAATCCGGCGAGACCTTGTTCGAGAACGATGGTGTTCGCCTGTGGCGGCTACCGGCGGTTGATGCCGGTATCGGCATCATTTCGTTCAAGTCCAAGATGCATACCATCGGCGATGAAGTGCTGGCCGGCTTGATCAGTGCCGTCCGTCATGCCGAGGGGGCGCTGGATGGCGTCGTCGTCTGGCACGAAGCGCCGTTTGCCGTTGGGGCCAATCTGCAGCAGGTGGGTGCCGCCTGCGCGGCCGGGGCCTTCGAGCAACTGGAGAAAGGCGTCGAAGTTTTCCAGCGGGCTTCGCAAATCCTTAAATATGCCCAGGTGCCGACCGTGGCTGCGGTACAGGGCCTGGCTCTGGGGGGCGGTTGTGAGTTCGTCATGCATGCCGGCAAGCGCGTCATGGCCCTGGAAAGCTATATCGGTCTGGTCGAGGCCGGCGTCGGCCTGATCCCGGCCGGTGGCGGCTGCAAGGAATTCGCTGTGCGCGCGGCCGAATGGGCGGCGCAATCGGCTACGCCGGGCGAGGTCTTCAATTTCCTGCAACCGGCCTTCATGACCATCGCCATGGCCAGAGTGGCCAAGAGCGCCGTCGAAGCGATCGATCTCGGTTTCGGCAAGCCATCTGACACCATTCTGTTCAATGCCAATGAATTGCTTTTTGTGGCCATCAAGGAGGCCCGTGCCATGGCTGAGGCTGGTTATGCACCGCCACCCATGCCGCGTGCCATTCCGGTGGCCGGAAAGAACGGCATCGCTACCTTTGAGATGATGCTGGTGAACATGAAGGAAGGCGGCATGATCTCGGCCCACGATTACAAGGTTGCCCGTTCTGCCGCTGTCGCCCTGTGCGGCGGCGAGGTCGAAACCGGTAGCCTGGTTGATGAGGAATGGCTGATCACCGTTGAACGCCGACTCTTCGTCGAGTTGCTGAAAACCCCCGAAACCCAGGCCCGGATCAAGCACATGCTGGATACCGGCAAGCCGCTTCGCAATTAATCGGGCCAGGAGACAAGAAAAATGAGCAAACAGATTCAAGACGCTTACATCGTCGCTGCCACCCGTCTGCCGGTGGCCAAGAAAAATGGCATGTTCAAGAACGTGCGGCCGGATGACATGCTGGCTCATGCCATCAAGTCGGTTGTCGCGCAGGTGCCGGGCATAGATCCCGCCCTGATCGGCGACGTTATCGTCGGCTGTGCCATGCCAGAAGCTGAACAGGGCATGAACGTCGCCCGCATTGGCCTGCTCCTGGCCGGGCTGCCGATTACCGTGCCGGGCATCACGATCAACCGCTTTTGCTCCTCCGGGGTGCAGGCCGTGGCTGATGCCGCCAACCAGATTCGTCTCGGCCTGGCCGATGTGATGATTGCCGCCGGTACGGAGTCGATGTCGGTGATGCCGCAGATGATGGGCAACAAGATGTCGATGAACCCGGCCATTTTCGCGCGCGAGGAAAACCTCGGCATTGCCTACGGCATGGGCCTCACCGCCGAGAAGGTGGCGAACCAGTGGAAGGTCAGCCGTGAAGCGCAGGATGCCTTTGCCGTCGAGTCGCATCGGCGGGCCTGTGCAGCCATTGCCGCCGGCCACTTCAAGGCGGAGATCTCACCTTATACCATCCGCGAAAGTCTACCCGATCTGACCTCTGGCGAGATTCGCCTGCGCGAGCGGACCGTCGATACCGACGAAGGCCCGCGTCCCGATTCGGCGCTCGACAAGCTGGCCAAACTCAAGCCAGTGTTTCATGCCCGTGGTTCGGTGACGGCCGGCAACTCCTCCCAGATGTCGGACGGTGCCGGTGCGGTGATGCTGGTGTCGGAAAAAATCCTCCGCCAGCACAACCTGACGCCGCTGGCCCGCTTTGCCGGTTATGCCGTCGGTGGCGTAGCCCCGGAAATCATGGGTATCGGGCCGGTCGCGGCAATCCCCAAGGTCCTGGCGCAAGTCGGCATCACCCAGGATCAACTGGACTGGATCGAACTCAACGAAGCCTTTGCTGCCCAGTCGATTGCTGTCATGCAGGAACTCGGCATCGATCCGGGCAAGGTCAATCCGCTCGGCGGCGCCATTGCCCTCGGCCATCCGCTCGGGGCGACCGGGGCCATCCGCATTGCCACGGTCGTCCATGGCCTGCAACGCACGGGCGGCAGGTACGGCATGGTGACCATGTGCATCGGCACAGGCATGGGCGCCGCTGGCATCATCGAGCGGATTTGACCATCGGACCGGGAAGCAACGCATGAAACCCGCCTGGCTGGCCAAACTTCCCCCCGTCTGGCGGGCGCGCATGGTGCGGATGGGATTCAACCTCCATCCCGCCTTTCGCGGCAGCGGCGGGCGGGTGATCCATGTGGCGAATGACCTGCGCCACATCCGGGTACGCCTGCCCTTGAACTGGAAGACGAAAAACATCGTCGGCTCGCTCTATGGCGGTTCGCTCTTTGCGATCACTGACGGGGCGCATCCGATGATGCTGATGGCGGCACTGGGCAGCGGCTACATCGTGTGGGACAAGGCGGCGAGCATTCGCTACTGCAAGCCGGGGTTTTCGACGCTGTATGCAGATTTTGTGCTGAGTGACGCGGAAATGGCTGAAATCCGGGCCGGGTTGGCGACCAGTCCCGAGCTGGAGCGAACGTATCAGGTCGAATTGAAGGACAAGCAGGGCAATGTGCATACCGTGGTCGAACGCACGGTATATATTGCCGATAAACATTACTACCGACAAAAGAGCGGTGGAGGAGACAAAGCATGATTACATCGACAAGCGTCCGGCGGGCCGCCCTGATAGCTGCGCTGGTCGCCGCGCCAGGCCTGCATGCGGCCGAGGTGGCCGGCGTCAGGGTGGATGACAGCATCCGGGTGGGCGGTAGCGAACTGGTGCTCAACGGCGCAGGCCTGCGCAGCAAACTGTTCATCAAGGTCTATGTCGGCGCGCTTTACGTCGGTCACAAGGCGGCGACGCCGAATGCCATCTACGATAGCCCGCAGCCGCGCCGCATGGTGATGCGGATGCTGCGCGATCTCGATGCCGATACGCTGAGTTCGGCCCTCGACGATGGCTTCAAAAGCAACCACAGCCCGGCCGAGCTGGCTGAGTTGAAGGGTCAGGCCGTACAGTTGAGCGGCATCATGAAGGGGATCGGCAAGGTCCGCGAAGGCGATACCGTGGCAATTGATTTTTCGAGCGATGGCGTTGCTGTCAGCCTCAATGGCGAAGGGCGCGGCAAGGTAGCCGGTACTGCCTTTGGGAAAGCGCTGCTCAAAGTCTGGCTGGGCGAAAAACCGGTAGACGCCTCACTCAAGAAGGCGTTGCTCGGCAGTTAAGCAGGCACAACAAGGAGGAGACAATAATGGAAAAAATCTGGCTACAAAGCTATCCCAATGGCGTGCCGGCCGAGATCGACATCGACCATATTCCGTCGCTCGTCGCGCTGTTTGAAAAAGCCTGTTCAACCTATGCCGACAAGGTGGCCTACCTCAGCATGTGCAAGAGCATGACCTATCGTCAGCTCGACGAGGAGAGCAAGGCCTTTGCCGGCTGGCTCCAGGCCAAGGGGCTGAAAAAGGGCGACCGTGTGGCGCTGATGATGCCCAACCTGCTGCAATACCCGGTAGCGCTGTTTGGCACGCTCAGGGCCGGTTGTGTCGTCGTCAATTGCAATCCACTCTACACGCCGCGTGAACTGGAACACCAGCTCAAGGATTCGGGTGCGGTCGCTATCGTCATCGTCGAAAACTTTGCCCATACCCTGGAACAGGTGGTCGCCAACACCGGCATCAAGCACGTCATCGTTACCCCGATGGGCGAAATGCTCGGCCTGAAGGGCGTCATCGTCAATTTCGTCGTGCGCCATGTGAAAAAGCTGGTGCCGGCCTGGAAACTGCCCGGTTCGATTGGTTTCAACAGTGCGTTGGCTACCGGGCGGAGTCACGGCTGCCAGCCGGTGCTACTGGTTCAGGACGACATTGCGTTCTTGCAATACACGGGTGGCACGACCGGGGTTTCCAAGGGGGCGATGCTCACGCATGCCAACATTAGTTCGAACGTGATGCAGGCCTACAGCTGGATCAAGCCGGTGGTGCGTGAGGGCGAGGAATTCATTATCACCGCCTTGCCGCTGTATCACATCTTCGCCCTGACGGCGAATTGCCTGACTTTCCTGATGGTCGGCGCGCGCAATCTGCTGATTGCCAATCCGCGGGATATTCCCGGCTTCGTCAAGGAGTGGGCGAAGTACCCGGTGACGGTGGTGACCGGTGTTAATACGCTGTTCAACGCGCTGCTCAACAATCCGGACTTCGCCGCGCTGGATTTTTCGACCATGCGTGTCACGCTGGGCGGCGGTATGGCCGTCCAGGGGCCGGTCGCCGAGAAGTGGAAGCAGGTGACGGGGACGCCCCTGCTGCAAGCCTATGGCCTCACCGAAACCTCGCCGGCAGCAACGATCAATCCGCTCGACATGGGCGAATTCAATGGTTCCATCGGCCTGCCGATTTCGTCGACCGAGGTGTCGATCCGCGACGATTACGGTCATGAAGTGCCGCAAGGGCAGGTTGGCGAAATCTGCATTCGCGGACCACAGGTCATGAAAGGCTACTGGCAACGTCAGGATGAAACCGACCTTGCCTTCTATCCGGACCATTTTTTGCGTACCGGTGACGTCGGTTACGTCGACAAGAAGGGTTTCGTCTTCCTGGTCGACCGCAAGAAGGACATGATCCTGGTCTCCGGCTTCAACGTCTATCCGAACGAGGTTGAGGAAGTCGTCGCCATGCACCCCGGCGTGATGGATGTCGCAGCGATTGGTGTGGCCGATGAGAACTCCGGTGAGGCCGTCAAGATTTTCGTCGTCCGCAAGGACCCGGCGGTGACCGAACGCATGCTGATTGAGCATTGTCGCGGCCTGCTTACCGGCTACAAGATTCCCAAACATGTTGAATTCCGTGATGACCTGCCGCGCACCAATGTTGGCAAGATCCTGCGTCGCGCTTTGAAAGAGGGGGCGTGATGGCTATTCCGGCATCACTCAACAAGAATCTCGCGCTGCCGGTCATTTGTGCGCCGATGTTCATCGTGTCTAACCCCGATCTCGTCATTGCCCAGTGCAAGGGTGGCCTGATCGGTTCCTTCCCGGCCCTCAATGCCCGGCCGAAGGAACTGCTCGACGAATGGCTGATCCGCATCAAGAGTGAACTGGCGGCTGACCCCCTGGCGGCACCGTTCGCCGTCAACCAGATCATCCATCCCTCGAACGACCGCCTCGAACACGACATGGGGCTGTGCGTAAAGCACGAGGTGCCGCTGATCATTACCAGTCTGTCGGCACCGACGGCCATCGTGCCGCATGTCCATGCCTACGGTGGTCAGGTCTTTCATGACGTGATCAGCGTCCGTCATGCCGAAAAGGCGCTTGAGGCCGGGGTCGATGGCCTGATCCTGGTTTGCGCCGGGGCCGGCGGTCATGCCGGGACACTCAGCCCGTTCGCCCTGGTAGGTGAAATCCGCAAGTTCTACGATGGCCCGATTGCCCTCTCCGGTTCGATCACCAACGGCAGTGCGATTCTCGCCGCGCAGGCCATGGGAGCGGATTTTGCCTATATCGGCACGCGCTTCATCGCCACGGCCGAGGCCAATGCCGTCGAAGCCTATAAGCAGGCGATTGTCGATTCAGCCGCCAAGGACGTGGTCTATACGCCGTACTTCACGGGGGTGCATGGTAACTACCTGAGCAAGAGCATCGTTGCTGCCGGTCTCGATCCGGCCAATCTGCCGGTCAAGGACAAGACGGCGATGAGTTTCGGCGGCGCCCGTGATGCCAAGGCATGGAAAGACATCTGGGGGGCCGGGCAAGGCGTTGGCACGATCAATGACGTGATGCCGACGGCCGGGTTGATTGCCCGCCTGAGACAGGAATACAAGGTGGCCAAAGCGTCGCTATGCAGCAATCCATTCTGAAGCATTAAGGAGACAGACAACATGAGCGACTATAGAGCGCCCGTAAAAGACATGCGTTTCGTCATGGATGAACTGGCCGGTTTCAAGGAACTGAGCCAGATCGCCGGTTTCGAGGAAGCGACCCCCGACCTGGCCGATGCCGTACTGGATGAAGCGGCCAAATTTTCCGGTGAAGTCCTCGCCCCGCTCAATCGCATCGGCGACCAGCAGGGCTGCAAGCTGACCCCCAACGGCGTCACCACGCCGACCGGCTGGAAGGAAGCCTACCGTGCCTTCTGTGAAGCGGGCTGGAACGGCATTTCGTCACCGGCCGATTTCGGTGGTCAGGGCCTGCCCGATACGCTGGGTATCGCCGTCAAGGAAATGGTCTGCTCGGCCAATCTGTCGTTTTCACTCGGTCCCCTGCTGACGACCGGCGCGGTCGAAGCCCTGCTGACCTGTGCCAGCGATGAGTTGAAGGCGATTTACCTGGAAAAGATGATTACCGGCCAATGGACCGGCACGATGAACCTGACCGAGCCACAGGCCGGCTCCGATCTGGCCCTTATCCGCTCACGCGCCGAACCGCAGGCAGATGGGAGCTATCGCGTTTTCGGCCAGAAGATCTTCATCACCTACGGCGATCACGACATGACGGACAACATCGTCCACCTCGTGTTGGCCCGCCTGCCCGATGCGCCACCCGGAGTGAAGGGCATCTCGATGTTCCTGGTGCCGAAATTCCTGGTCAATGCCGATGGTTCGCTCGGCGCACGCAACGACGCCTATTGCGTCTCGATCGAACACAAGCTTGGCATCCACGCCAGCCCGACCTGCGTCATGGCCTATGGTGACAATGGTGGTGCCGTCGGCTACCTGCTCGGCGAAGCCAATCGTGGCCTCGAATACATGTTCATCATGATGAACGAAGCCCGCCTTGGCGTTGGCCTGCAGGGTATCGCCCTGGGCGAACGGGCCTACCAGCAGGCGCTCGGCTATGCCCGCGAGCGCAAGCAGGGGCGCGATGCGGTGACTGGCGAGGCGCTGGTTACGCTCGATCACCACCCCGACATCCGGCGCATGTTGATGCTCATGAAATCCCGCGTCGAGGCCTGCCGCGCCATGGCTTACTTCACCTCGGGGTTGCTTGACCGGGCGCATGCCGTGACCGATCCGGAGGAAAAGAAACGCAATCTTTTCCTGGCCGAATTCATGATTCCCATCGTCAAGGGTGGTGGTACTGAAATGGGTATCGAAGTCACCTCGCTCGGCGTCCAGATTTACGGCGGCATGGGTTTCATCGAAGAAACGGGCGCTGCCCAGCACTGGCGCGACTCGCGTATCACCACCATTTACGAAGGGACGACCGGTATTCAGGCCAACGACCTGCTGTTCCGGAAACTGATGCGCGATCAGGGGGGCACGGCAAAAATCGTGTTCGGCGAGGTTTATGCCACGGCCAAGGCCCTCGGCGCGTCGGGCAAGCCGGAACTGCAGGCTATCGGCCAGCGCCTAGGCGTGGCACTCAAGGCTTGGACAGAGGCCACCGAATGGTTGGCTGCCAATGCCAAAACCGGCCTTTCCGGCGTCCTGACTGCGGCCGTGCCCTACCTGCACCTGGCCGTCACTGTATGCGGCGGCTGGTTCATGGGCAAGGCGGCGCTGGCGGCGGCGGGTTATATCGACCGGGCCGAAGGCGATCAGGCTTTCTATCGCGCCAAGATTGCTACGGCCCGTTTCTATGCCGACCAGATGCTGCCCCAGGCAACGTCATACGGTGAAACGGTAAGGGCCGGCGATGCCGCGCTGGCCGGGATGGGCGACGAAATTTTTTAGGGCGTGACGGCTGATCGGCGCCGTGCGCCAATCAGCTGTTGCCCAACGTCAACATCAGTTCGCCTTGGGCATTGTGTGGCTTGGCACGCGATGTGCGGCGACGCTGGTAGTTCCCCTGGCTGTTCATGTCCCAGCCCTGCTGGTTGTCACCCAGATAGAATTTGAGGCCTTCGGTGATGACCCGCTTTTTCAGCTTGGGATCGATAATGGGGAAGGCCAGCTCGATACGTTTGAAGAAATTTCGTTCCATCCAGTCGGCGCTGGACAGGTAAACGGTTTCCTTGCCGCCGGCGAGGAAATAGAAGATCCGGTGGTGTTCAAGGAAACGGCCGATGATCGAGCGGACGCGAATGTTTTCCGACAGTCCCGGTACGCCAGGACGCAGAGCGCAGACGCCACGGACAATGAGGTCGACTTCGACGCCGGCCTTCGAGGCTTCGTAGAGGGCATCGATGACTTCCGGTTCGAGCAGCGAATTCATCTTGGCGACGATGCGGGCCTTGCCGCCGGCCTTGGCCGTTTCCGTTTCGGCGCGGATCCCGGCAACGACATTGGGTTGCAGCGTGAACGGGGCCTGCCACAGGTGCTTGAGGGTGCGTGCCTTGCCCAGACCGGTCAGTTGCTTGAAGACTTCGCTGACGTCGTTGGTGATTTCCTCGTTGGCCGTCATCAGACCGAAGTCGGAATAAAGGCGGGCGGTGCGCGGGTGGTAGTTGCCGGTGCCGAGGTGAGCGTAGCGCTTGAGGCCACCTTCTTCGCGGCGCACGATAAGGAGCGCCTTTGCGTGGGTCTTGTAGCCAACGACGCCATAGACCACATGGGCGCCAACGTCTTCGAGCTTGGTAGCCCAGCTGATGTTGGCTTCCTCGTCGAAACGGGCCATCAGTTCGACGACGACGGTGACTTCCTTGCCGTTCTGGGCAGCGCGGATCAGCGACTCCATGAGCACTGAGTCGGTACCGGTGCGGTACACCGTCATCTTGATCGCCACCACGGCGGGGTCGGTCGCCGCCTGGCTGAGGAACTCGATGACCGGCGCGAAGGACTGGTAGGGGTGGTGCAGCAGGACGTCGGTCTTGCGGATGGTGTCAAAAATATTGACGCCCTTACCGACGGCTTTGGGCAGGCCGGGGACGAAGGGGGTGAATTTCATGTCCGGGCGATCGACCCAGTCCGGGACCTGCATCAGGCGGACGAGATTGACCGGGCCATTGACGCGATAGAGATCGGCTGGCTTGAGGTTGAACTGAGCGAGCAGGAATTCGGTCATTGCCTCCGAGCAGTTGTTGGCTACCTCAAGGCGCACGGCATTGCCGAAATGGCGCTGGGGAAGTTCGCCCTGCAGCTTGGTGCGCAGGTTGGTGACTTCTTCTTCGTCTACGAAGAGGTCCGAGTTGCGCGTGGCGCGGAACTGGTAGCAGCCGAGGACGGTCATGCCGGTGAACAATTCACCGACAAATTCATGCAGGATCGATGACAGGAAAACGAAGCCATAGGCACAGCCGGCCAGCTCTTCAGGCAACTGGATAACGCGCGGCAGGACGCGCGGCGCCTGGACGATGGCGGCATTGGAGCTGCGGCCGAAGGCATCCTTGCCTTCGAGTTCGATGGCGAAATTCAGACTCTTGTTGAGCACTTTCGGGAAAGGATGCGACGGATCGAGCCCAATCGGCGTCAGAACCGGCACCATTTCACGCAGAAAGTAATTGCGGATCCACTCGCGCTGGGCTTCGTTCCACGACGAACGGCGCAGAAAACGAATGCCTTCTTTGGCGAGCGCCGGCAGGATGATTTCGTTGAAGTGCTCGTATTGCTCGGTAACGATGGCATGAGCTTCGGCGGAGACCAGCCGGTAGGCTTCCTGGGCGGTCTTGCCATCGGTGGTGACCACGGTGGCATGGGCTTTGACCTGTTCCTTGAGTCCGGCCATGCGGATCTCGAAGAATTCATCGAGATTGCTCGAAACAATGCACAGAAAGCGCAGCCGTTCGAGCAGTGGCATCCGCTCGTCCTCTGCCTGAGCGAGAACCCGCCGGTTGAAGGCGAGTAGACCCAGCTCACGGTTGAGATAGTTTTCCGTCGGAAAGCGGGGCTTTGGAAGAGGATGGGTCATCGCGCAAGTTCCATGTGATTCCTGAAGTATATGCCTCAAGATCATAATTTTGTTGCATAAAAATTACAGCACGATGACAGCTGAAGGGCATTTGCCGGGATTTGCAAAAACAGCTGATTTTTCTCAGGCCCGGCGACTGTCGCCGGATTCAAGTCTGCTTGCCGGGCTCAGCGCGTTGAGCATGGTGTCCAGCTTGGCATTGGTTTCGGCGAGTTCCTGTAGCGCATCTGAGCCGGCAACAATACCGGCCCCGGCGTGCAACTTGGCGGTATGACCATCGAGCAGGGCGGAGCGCAGGGCGACGGAAAACTCGCCGTCGCCAGACGCGTTGAGTAGACCGATCCCGCCGCTGTACCAGCCGCTGCGCTGTTCCTTGTGTTCGGCCAGCCAGGCCTGGGCTGCCAGGACAGGGAAGCCGCCAATGGCTGGTGTCGGGTGAAGTGCCCTGACCAGGTCGAGCAGTGTTGTGTCCGGCCCGACCTTGGCCGATATGCGGCTGCGCAGGTGGTGCAGGTGGCCGGCGGCATGTTCGCTGGCCAGGCCTATGGTCGGCGGCTGGTCGCAGAACGGCAACAGGGCGGCGCAGACCGCCTCGACGACCAGCGCCTGCTCGTGCCGGTTCTTGCCGGCGGAGAGCGCCAGCGAACCTGGCCAAGAAGTGCCGGCCAGTGCGTCGGCATCGATGCGCTGGTCGACCAGACGGATCAGACGTTCCGGTGTGGCGCCAAGAAAGTGCTGCTGGCCGTTGCCATAGGCGTACACCAGGCTGGATGGTTGCTGACGGACCAGTTGCCCGAGAACCCTGCAGGCCGGGAATGGCCCGTCGGCCTCGATGGTTCGGCGACGACTCAGGACGATCTTGGCGACCCGTCCCCCGTCGATGTCCCGCAGTGCCGCCTTGACGCGGGCCAGCCAGGCTTGTTCGGCCAAACCTTCCGGGCGTTCGCCGCGTTGTTGTGGCAGGTGGGCGGGGGAGGCATTCGCCAACAGCTTTGGCCATTCGGTGATGGCGTCGGCGAGTCGGCCGGCTGGCGTACTGAGGGTCACCCAGCATTCGCTGGCCACCGTTTCGAGCAGGATGGACGGAATGGCCAGGAGAGCATTGGGCAGCGGGGCATGGTTGTCGGCAGCGAAGGCGAAGCCGGCAAAGGCGTAGGCCGGCCCGTTGCGCCGCCAGTCCCGGCAGAATCCGGCGAAAGCGTTGTCCAGTGCGGCGAAGCGGTTGGGGCCGGCGCTCGTGACGTGGAGGGCGTGGCCAATGGCCAGACGATATTCCTGCTGATCGGGCCGGGCGCGATACCAGTACGGGGTGTCGGCAGGCAGGAGGTTCAGCCAGTCCGTGTCACCGCACCCCAGTGGCAGGCGCAGGCTGACCGGGGCTGCCCCCGGGGCGCCGGTCGCGAGCGCTTCGAGTTTCGCTAGCGTAGATGGCGCTGTCAGACAGCGGAGCAGGGCATGGATCACGAGTTGGCCTCGGCAGCCAGACGGCGCAAGGCGGGGCGTTCCAGCTTGCCGGTCGGGGTGCGGGGCAGGCCGCTGACGCCGAGAACCCGGCGCGGCAAGGCAGCTGACGGCAGGTGTTGGCGGGCGTATGCGAGTAGTTCGGACGGGGAGGTGGGGCCGACGATCAGGGCGACAATGAGGTCACCCCAGACCGGGTCGGGCTGGCCGGTCACCGCGACATCGACGACGCCGGGGCAGGCCGCCAGGCAGGATTCAATCTCCTGTGGATGAACATTGCGGCCACCGCTGATCAGCATGTCATCGGCCCGGCCGAGAATGGTCAGGCTGCCACAGCTGTCGATCCGGGCGAGGTCGCCGGTGGTCAGCCAGCCATCGGCATCGATGCCGCTGCCGTCGATGTAGCCGGCCATGACCTGCGGACCGCGCACGGCAAGGCGGCCATTCTCGCCGATGCGGATGTCGTGGCCGGGCATTGGCTGGCCGACCAGACCAGCATGCCAGGGGCCATCAGCCGGTTTGAAGGTGGCGAATTGGGCGGCCGTCTCGCTCATTCCGTAGCTGGGGTAGAGCGGCCAGCCGGTGGCCACAGCTTTGTCGTAAAGGGATTGGGCCAGTGCAGCCCCGCCGATCAGCGCAACGCGCAGGCTGGCCGGTGGTCGGCATCCGATGTCGAGCAGCCGGGCGAGCATGGCCGGGACCAGAGAAATGTGGGTGACCGGATGGCTATCCAGGTCGGCGGCAACGTCCTCGGCGGCGAAGCCGTTGTGGAGCAGCATGGTGGCAGAGGCGCGGGCGCAGCGCCAGAGGATTGCCTGGCCGCCGATGTGGTAGAGCGGCAGGCAGTTCAGCCAGATATCCCCAGGATGCAGGGGGAGGAGGGCATTTGAGGCAGCGGCAGCAGCATCGAGCTGGCGCTGGCCTAGAACGACGGCGCGTGGCGTCCCCTCGCTGCCGCTGGTGGCGATGATCAAGGCGGCTTGGTCCGGAATCGTGGCGATGGCTGGTATCGACGGGCCAATTTCAAGGGGGAAAAACGGCCGGTTGAGGTAGCTGCAGGCATATGCGTGGCGGGCCAGATGCAGGCTGTTGCCTGTCTCGACGATGGCCCACTGACGGCTGGCGATCCGGGCGGCCAAGCATTCAATGTCCTTGAGCAAGGCGGCAAACGTCACGCTTTCTCCGGCATGCTGCCAGGCGCTGGTCAGCGGATGCTTGGCCGCTGCCTGCTGCAGATGATTGGCGAGAGAATTCGAAGGGGATGCCATAAGCTTTCGATTATAAATAGGCCCTGCCTTGTTCAAGGCGAGACAGATCAAGAAAATGCCTTACGATAACGCCTTGGCGCGGGACCGATTTGTCCTGCGGAGAATGGATTTCATGGAGTTTGGTATGGGCAGTAATGACTGGCGATGCGGGGCGCTCAAGGGGATGGCAGTCGGTCTCTGCCTCATGCTATTGGCTGGTGGGGCGATGGCCGCAACGCCCGGCGAGGTTCCGGTCGGCGCGTTGCTGCCCGAAGCCCAATTGAATCCGCTGGTCGGCGGCCCCGGCAAGCTCTCGTCATTTCGCGGCAAGCCGGTTCTGATCAATGTCTGGGCTAGCTGGTGCGGCCCCTGCCGGGAGGAGATGGGGTCGATCGAGCGTCTCAATCGGCGCTACGGCGGCAAGGCCTTCAACATCGTTGGTATCTCGACTGACGACGATTACGTTGCGGCGGCAAAATTCGTCAAGGTATCAGGCGTCAGCTTTCCGAATTACATCGACCGTAATCTGGTCCTGGAAAACATGCTGGGGGCAAATCGTTTGCCACTGACCGTGCTGGTCGATGGCGATGGTAGGATCATCAAGAAAATTTCCGGGTCGCGGGCCTGGGACAGTCCGGAGGCAATCAACCTGATTACGCAGGCGTTTCGCCTCAAGGCGCAATAAACAGGATTGCGCTATATTGGACTTAGCGGCAGGCCCATCGGCAAGCCTTAGGTTCTATTTTTTTGCCACCTTGGTGGCGTCGGTGCTGTAAAAGTAGACGCCACAGGTAAAGCGCTTTTTCGACCCGAAATCGAGATCGGCCGGGAACTGGCTGTCATTGTCAGCCCGCTGGGCAGCTAGCGTGTGCAATTGGGTCAGCGTCTGCATGCCGAGTTTGGCCGCGCGCTCGCGCAGTTCTTCAACCTGGGCTTCACTCAGCGCATCATGGTGCACGCTGCGCTCAAACCACGGATCCCCGGCTGTCAGCACGTTATCCGCGGCGGCGGCTGCATGATCGCCGAGGTTGTGACCGTAATAGGCGAGCTTTTCTTCCTCGCCTTCCCTCGGCACAAAGGCATTGTTGACGAGTACGACTTCGTCCTTCTTGTTGATCTTGACGACGCCCTGGCGCAGCCATTCATCAAGTACCGAGCGCGGGCGAATATCCTGGCTGATACTGGCGACCAGCGTTTCAAAGGAGGCCTCGCCGGCCTTGCCGGTCAGCCTGGGCAGCGGGCGTGGCTGGCCGCTTTCATCGAGCCATTGGGCATCGGTGATCCACGTTGCAACGACCTGGGCGCTCAGTGAAATCTTGGGTGGCAGATTGGCTTCGACATCGGGCAATTCGCGCAGACGTTTGACATCCTTACGGTGCACACCGGTGATCAGACTAATCCGGCTATCGGTAGAGGCCTTGCTGTTGAGCGAAAAGTCACGTTCGGCAACATCGACAAAGACACGCTTGAGCAACTCGATCGCCATGGGCAGCGTGATCTCGTAAGCCAGCATGACGCGGACGATGGGCGACAGGACTCGATGTATTGCGGAGAGAAGAGCAGAGCGCAGCGGCGACTCGGAGTTGGCATTCATTTGCGGAGAATTTTCCCACTTTCACCGGTAGGGGTAAAGAGGATACCCAGAAAATATGCCAAAAAGCCGAGCTACATCAAATTTCACATTGTTAATCGCCGTAGCGGGTATTGACCTGAACGCCCATTTTTTTCAGCATCGGTGTCGGCAATTCGCCGCCGGCACAGACGATGACGGCATCGTTCTTCCGTTCGAGAATTTCATCACCAAACTTGAGGAAGATCTTGTCGGTGGTGATTTCCTTGACCGTGGTTTCGAGCACCTGTTCGATCCGGTTGTCGGCGATGGCTTCGGCCAGCCGCGTCCGGTTTTTCGGCTTGACCCGGTCGAAGGCCTTGCCGCGATAGCTCAGGGTCACGTGCGTGCCGGCTTCGTTGGCAATGTCGAGGGCGGCTTCCAGTGCGCTGTCGCCGCCACCGACGACGAGGACGTGCTTGCCACGGTATTGATCGGCCTCGATCAGGCGATAGACCACCTTAGGCTGTTCTTCGCCCTTGGCACCGAGCTTGCGCGGGGTGCCGCGGCGGCCGATGGCGAGCAGCACACTGGCTGTCGTGTAGGTGGCCTTGTTGGTGCGGATGGTGAATGCCCCGTCGACCGGGGTGATTTCTTCCATGCGCTCACTGAAATGGATGTTTGGCGTGGCCTTGTTGAGAATGCCCTGCCAGATTTCCATCAGTTCTTCCTTGCTCACTTCACGTACCTTGATCTCGCCAACTATCGGCAGATTCATCGGGGCTGTCATCACCAGCTTGTTGCGCGGGTAGTGATAGGTGGTGCCGCCGAGCGAATCTTCCTGCTCAACGGTGACGTAATTCAGGCCGATTTCCTTGGCGGCCAGCGAGGCGGCGATACCGGCCGGGCCCGCCCCGATGATCACCAGATCGTACTCGGCCGTGCCGCGCGGCCGGCTCGAAATGGACTTCACAGCCGAGGTGCCCTGGCGGATGGCGTTGCGGATCAGGCCCATGCCGCCGAGTTCGCCGGCGATGTAAATGCCGGGGATGTTGGTCTGGAAATCCGGATCGACCTCGGGGATGTCCATGCCGCGCTTGGCCGTACCGAAGACCAGCTTGATGGCGCCGACCGGGCAGGCCGGGGCGCACGCACCATGGCCGATACAGTGGGTGGGATTGATCAGGACACCCTTGCCCTTGATGACCCCGAGGGCATGTTCCGGGCAGGCTCTGACGCAGGCGCCCGAACCCATGCAGATCGACAGGTCGACCACCGGGTGCAACGATGGTGGCTCGGTCAGGCCAGCTTCCTGGTTTTCCTTGAGAACGGCGTGGTGGGCGGCTGAAACCTTTTTCTGGGAGCGCAGGTGAAATGCCGCCGGCACCAGTATGAGCAGGGCAGGAAGAATGTAGAAAAGCAGGTCGGAGATCATTCGGCGGCCGCCACAAGTTTGTTTTCCAGCGTGCTGACCGTGCTCATCGGGTCTTCGCCGGGTTGGTGCTGGGCTGTGGCGATGGTGACGGCGAGCGGTGTTTTCTGGCCAAAATCAAGATGATCAAATGCGTTCCGGATTCCCTGCGCCAATTTGCCGGCCATGGCCTCGGTGGTGTTGGGAAGAAGAATCATGAAGGTGGTCCGGTCCCACTGGCAGGCGGTATCCGAGGTGCGCAGGCGGTTGGTGATCGTTTCAGCGTATTGGCACAACTGAGCATCTTGGAGCTGGGTCGTGGCCAGCGGGGTAATCCGGCAGGCCACCAGCGAGAGCGGCAGTTGATGGCGGTCGAAAATCGAGGAGACGTGGGCCAGTTCGGCTTCGAAACATTCAGGTGAAGGCAGGCCAGTCAGCGGGTCGCGCAGGTTCATGGTGGCGTTGTGATCCGGAGCCGACGACTGAGAGACATAGCGGACGACCAGCGCAACCAGTAGTGACAGTATGAGATGTTCGTCCAGGCGTTCGTGCTGACTCGCCATTTGCCAGGTGAGGATGACAAAAAAGCCGCCGAGCAGCAGCCACATCTGACGGGCCATGTTTTTGTAGCGCCAGGCCCACCAGCCTGCGACAAGGGGCGACCAGAACAATAATGTGGTGGCCAGTTCGGAGGTTGACTGGCTGGGTCCGAAGCGGATGCCGAGGCTGGCAATGATCAGTACGTAGATGGCGATGTCGACTGCCAGCCCTGCATTGCGCTCGGCAAGCTTCCAGCCGGCCAGATGGGCGATCCAGATAAGCAGGAGCGGGACGCTGATGGCCAGGTAAATCAAGCCGGTTCCTGTCGGCCAGTGGCGCTGGAATTCAACGCAGGCAATGACGAAGATGCCAAGCAGGCCACCCATCGAACCCGCGGAGTTGATTGTGCCGGCTTTTGTCGTGTGCGTGGTGTTTTCGGCCATTTTCGATTTCTCCGGAACGGGGTGTACCTTGCCAAGTAAATTTTTTGATATTCTTGAGCCAGTGTGAAATTTTACCTCGCCATGCGGCAACCCGGTAGACTAGTGACAACGGGGCGCTTCGGGCGTCAGGGCTTCGAGCCGATAACTGAATTGGATTTTATGGATACGAGTGCGCTGGGCCCGATGACTGTGATTTCTACGGAGGGAGAAGCAAAGTCCTCCGGTGAGTCGGTACTGCGCCTCGTCTGGCGCGTGTCGATCTTGGTCCTCGTCGCTTTGGTCGTCTTTCTCGCCTGGTTGGTCCGGACGGGGGAGCTCTACGCATCCAACTCCGATTTTGCCTACTATATTGGCCTGGTCGGCGGACTGCTCATGCTCGCCCTTCTGCTCTACCCCTTGCGCAAGCGGATTCCCTCCTGGGAACGTCTGGGGAAAATGGAGTCATGGTTCAAGTATCACATGGTGGCTGGTATTGTCGGTCCGCTGCTGGTCCTCTTCCATTCGACCTTCAGAACCGGTTCGCTCAACGGGGCAGCGGCGCTCTACTCGATGCTGCTGGTGGCGATCAGTGGCGTCATGGGGCGCTTTATCTACCGCCGTATCCACCGCGGCCTCTATGGCAAGAAGCTCACTCTCGAAGATGTGGCGGTGCTGATGGCCGAATGTGCCATCCACGTGCGCTCGATCTATGCCCTGCAGCCGGATATCGAGCCACGGCTCAAAGCTTTTCGCGATATGGCCTTTGACCAGACCGGGTCCACGTTGTACCGCGTCTGGCGCTTCATGACCTTGCACTGGAAGAGCCGGCGCCTTTCGAGGGAAGTCCGGGCAGATGCCAAGAACGGCTTGGTCAGGCAGTTTAAGGAGCAGGGTGGGTCGCGCCGCGATGTGATCATGAACTACCGGCTGGCCAAGGACCAGATCGACCGTTATCTCGATTCTATCGTCATGGCTTCCCAGCTTTCCGTCTGGGAATTGCTGTTTTCCTATTGGCACATTATCCATATTCCCTTCCTCTATTTGCTGGTTTTCAGTGGAGTCGTCCATGTCGTTGCCGTCCACATGTATTAAGCGGCTGTTTTCCGGACTGCTGCTCGCGGCGACCCTGTTTGCCGGTGGCGCGTCGGCGCAGTCGGCTGTCGAAAAGGCGTTGATGCCGGGTGAGGTGATTACCGGGCACGCCAAATACGAACAAGAGTGCGAGAAGTGCCACCAGCGCTTCGACAAGAAGGCGCAGACCAGGCTGTGCCTGGATTGTCACAAGGATGTTGCCACCGACATTCGTGGTAAGACACGTCTACATGGCAAGCTCGACGATAACGCCTGCCGCAATTGCCACATCGAGCACAAGGGGCGGGCCGCCAATATGGCCCCCATCGACAAGAAGACGTTTGATCACGCACGTACCGATTTCAAGCTGCTTGGTGCTCACAAAGAGGCCAAGTGCGACAGCTGTCACCTGCCGAAGAAGAAATTCCGCGAAGCGCCCAAGCTTTGTAACGACTGCCACAAGAAGATCGACGACGAAAAGGGCCACAAGGGCCATCTCGGCACGAAGTGCGAGAACTGCCATAACGAAAAGAAGTGGACCGACACCAAATTTGACCACGAAAAGACCAAGTTCTCCCTGGTTGGTGGCAAGCACGCCGACGTCAAGTGCAAGGAGTGCCACGAGGACAAGACCTACCAGAAGACCCCGCTGACCTGTAACGGCTGTCACAAGAAGATCGACCAGGACAAGGGCCACAAGGGCCGTTACGGCATCAAGTGCGAATCCTGCCACAACGACAAGGGGTGGAAGGAAATCGACTTCGAGCATGACAAGGACACCAAGTACGCCTTGAAGGGCAAGCACCGCCAGACCAAGTGCAACGCCTGCCACCTGCCGGAGAAGGGCAACATCTATCAGGTCAAGCTGCCCAACAAGTGCGTCGCCTGTCACAAGAAGGATGACCAGGAAAAAGGCCACAAGGGCGAACTGGGCGAAAAGTGCGAGTCCTGCCACAACGAGCGGAGCTGGAAGAACTCCATTTTCGACCACGACGAGACCGATTTCCCGCTGCGCGACAAGCACAAGGACGCCAAGTGCGAAACCTGCCACAAGGGTGGTGTGAGCGGCCCCAAGGCCACCAAGTTGAAGGTGGATACGACCTGTTACGCCTGCCACCGCAAGAACGACGATGAAAAGGGCCACAAGGGCCGCTACGGCGAGAAGTGCGGCACCTGCCACACGGCCAAGGACTGGAAGACCAGCATCTTCAATCACGACAAGGAAACCAAGTACCTGATCAAGGGCAAGCATAGGGAAACCAAGTGCGATGCCTGCCACCTGCCGGAAAAGGGCAATATCTACAAGAGCAAGCTGGAAAACACCTGTATTGCCTGTCATAAGAAGGACGACAAGCACAAGGGCCAGCTCGGCAACAAGTGCGAAAGCTGCCACGATGAAACCAAGTGGAAGGACGCACCGTTCGACCATAAACTGTCGCGCTTCCCGCTGACTGGCAGCCATGCCAAGGTCGAGTGCAAGAAATGTCACCTGTCGCCGGCCTTCAAGGACGCGCCTCTGACTTGTAACGGTTGTCACGAGAAGGACGACAAGCACAAGGGGGCGTTCGGCAAGAAGTGTGAGAGCTGTCACTACACCGGCACCTGGAAATCCTGGGACTTCGATCACTCGAAGACCAATTTCATCCTCGATGGTGGGCATACCAAGGTCGATTGCTACGACTGTCACAAGCCGCCCAAGCCCGGCGTGGCGAAGGTCAGTAAGCTTTGTGTCAGCTGCCACGTCAAGGATGACGTCCATAACGGCAGTTTCAGTACACAGTGTGAACGTTGTCACGTGACTGCAAACTGGAAAAAGGTCCGACGGTAGCCAAATGCATAATTTGTGTGATAAATTCCCACCCGCAAATGCTTGCAGTTTTGCTGCCTCATGTCGTTGTTCGTGCAGTCCCCCGTTTTTTAGCCAAATTGTCGGGAATCCCCGGTGCCACAGGATGATCCGTCCATGAAAAATCTACTACGCATTCTCTTCGCGCTACTGGCTGCGGCCATAGTGTTCATGGGGCAATGGGGGGAAGCGTTTGGACAGACCGGGGCTGGTGCGGCGCAGAATCTTTCGTTCGATCACGCGACAACTGGTGTGTCTCTTGACCCACTCCATAGGGCAGCTCCTTGCGAGTCGTGCCATACCGGTGGGACGTTTAAGGGTACGCCAAGAGTTTGTTCAACCTGCCATGCAGGTCCGGGATCTCGGGCACTTGTGTGGAATAAGAGTGCAAACCACATTCCGGCTAAAAATATTGAGTGCTCTGTTTGTCATACCTCGGGGGGGCTGGTGCGATATTGGGGGTTGCGT
Organism: Dechloromonas sp. HYN0024; assembly: GCF_003441615.1. Taxonomy (NCBI): domain Bacteria; kingdom Pseudomonadati; phylum Pseudomonadota; class Betaproteobacteria; order Rhodocyclales; family Azonexaceae; genus Dechloromonas; species Dechloromonas sp. HYN0024. Next base: position 1,234,226 of record NZ_CP031842.1, read on the forward strand.
CTAGTGGAACAATTTCCCAGGCTGCTTCTGGCGGAGCTCCGGGGTTTACTCAAGGGGCATCAGGGCACCCGATTAACCCGCTTATCGGGGTGACAGCTACTAATTGTATTACCTGCCACAACGGAGCCTTCGTTGGTGCCAATGCATTGACCAAGCCGGCGATGCACATTCAGACGGCTCAGCCTTGCAGCACCTGCCATACGACAACCTCCTGGCTTCCTGCTACCAATCCGCACGCTGGCGGTGTGAATGGTCGGTGTTCAACCTGCCACAACGGTGTCAACGCAACTGGCAAAACCGCCCGCCATATCCCGACTTCTGCCTCCTGCGACACCTGCCACACCAATTTCGTCAGTTTCGTACCGTCGACGATGAATCACACCGGCCTGAATGGCCAGTGTTCTACCTGTCACTCTGGTGCTTATGACTCGCAAAATGCCCAGAGCAAGCCATCGACGCACGTCATTACGACGGCGCAGTGCGATACCTGTCACGCCTCGACGACGACCTGGGCAACAGGGACATTTGCCCACGCCAATCCTCCAGGTGTTTGTTCAAGCTGCCATAACGGTACCAATGCCATAGGCAAGCCGCTTAATCACGTTCCGACTTCGGCGACTTGCGATACATGTCACACCAATCAGGTCGCCTTCAAGCCAGCCCAGATGAATCACAGCAGCACGGCTGGTCAGTGCGCCAATTGTCACAATGGCAGCTATGTCTTTGCCAATGCACTCGGTCGTTCCGGGCGCCATATTCCGACCACCGTCTCCTGTGACTCCTGTCACACGCTGGGGTTTGTGAATTGGTCGCCGGCTGTGATGAACCATGCTGGGATGGCCGGCAAGTGCTCGAGCTGTCATAGTGGCGGCTATCTGCCGCAGAACGCCCAGACCAAGCCGGCAACTCACATCAGCACGACGGCACAATGCGATACCTGCCATAGCTCGACGACGACCTGGGCAACCGGTGTCTTTGATCACTCCACGGCGAGCCCTGCCGTGGCTGGTCGCTGTTCGACCTGCCACAACGGCACGAATGCGCTCGGCAAGTCGGTTAACCACATTCCGGACTCCCGGCAATGCGATACCTGTCACAAGACCTTTGCTGGCTTTGCCACGGCGGTCATGGATCACACGGGTACGACAGGAAAATGTTCAACCTGCCATAACGGCTCCTTTACTGCTGTCAACGCGTTGGGTCAGCCAAAGGCGGGGCATATTCCGACTATCGCGCAGTGCGATACCTGTCACGTCAACGGATTTATAAGCTTTGCTCCGGCAGCCATGAATCACACCGGCCTCGCCGGCAAGTGCGATACCTGCCACGGTGGTGCGTTCATCGCCGTCAATGCCATGACCAAGCCGGCAACACACGTCACGACCACGGCGCAGTGCGATTCTTGCCATTCATCGACGACGACGTGGACGGCCTATATCTATACCCACGATGGCTCGGCATTTGGCAATTGTTCAAACTGTCACGGTAATGGCATCTCCTTGGGCAAACCAGCCAATCACATCCCGTCTACGGCGCAGTGCGATAGCTGCCACAACAATTTTGTCTCCTTCAAGCCGGCCATCTTTACCCATACCGTTACCCAGATTGGCGGGAATTCATGTGCTACCTGCCACAGCGGTGCCTTTAACGGGGTCAATGCCCAGTCCAAGCCGGTAACCCACATCCAGACGCAGCAGTCCTGCGAAATCTGTCATGGCACGACGGCCTGGAAGCCGGCCGTCTTTGACCATACCGGCGTCGCAGCCGGAACCTGCTCGACTTGTCATAATGGTGTCAATGCCCTCGGCAAACCGACGGTCGGCCATATTCCGACCACGGCACAGTGCGATACCTGCCACAAGAATTACACGACTTTCAAGCCAGCGGCGATGGATCACACTGGCCTGACGGGTCAGTGTTCGACCTGTCACAACGGCAATTATGTTGCCCAGAATGCACTGGGCAAGTCAGCCGGCCATATTCCCGTGACGGCACAGTGCGATACCTGCCACGTCAATACCAGCAACTTCAAATTGTGGTCGCCGGTTGCCATGAACCACACCGGTCTGACTGCCTGTGCATCCTGCCACAGCGGTACCTACCTCGCGCAAAATGCGCAGGTCAAGCCGGCCACACACATTGCTACGACGGCCGAATGTTCGACCTGCCACAACTCGACTACCACCTGGGCGACCGGCGTCTTCAATCACGCCACCGCCAGCCCGGCTGTGACTGGCCGTTGTTCGACCTGCCACAACGGAACCAACGGGATCGGTAAGCCGAGCACACACGTCCCGACGACCGCCCAGTGCGATACCTGTCACACCAACTTCACGGCCTTCAAACCGGCGCAGATGAACCACACCGGGATGGCCGGCCAGTGCGCTAGTTGTCACAATGGTGGCTACGTGGCGATGAATGCGCAGGCCAAGCCGGCTACCCACGTTGCCACGACGTCGCAGTGCGATACCTGTCACGGTTCGACGGTGGATTGGAAACTGGCGGTTGCCTACGTCCATGCGCCGACGGTCTATGCCAACTGTACGAGTGCGGGTTGCCATAACGGCGTAACCGCGACGGGGCAGGGCGCCGGCCATATTCCGACAACTCAGGCATGCTCCACCTGCCACAAGAATTTCGTCAGCTTCAAGCCGGCCCAGATGGCTCACGTCAACGTGAATAACACTTGCTCGAGCTGCCATAACGCCACCTATGCCTCGAAGAATGCCTTGCCGATGCCGGCGGCACATATTCAGGTAAGTTCCCAGTGCGATACCTGCCATATCAACGGCTATGTCACGTGGTCGCCGGCGGTCATGAACCACACCGGCCTGACCTCTTGCTCGACTTGCCACAGCGGCGCTTACCTTTCGCAAAACGCACAGATGAAGCCTGCGACGCACGTGGCAACGACCAATCAGTGTTCGACCTGTCACTTGTCGACGACCTCCTGGTCTACCGCCGTCAACTATGTTCACCCGAATACCGTTGTCCTCGGTGGCGGCGGCTGCTCGACCTGCCACAACAGCACCACGGCGCTTGGCAAGTCGACCAACCACATCCCGACCACTGGTCAGTGCGATACCTGTCACGCCACCTTCGTCGCCTTCGCTCCGGCTGCCATGAACCACACCGGTACGGCAGGTCAGTGTGCGACCTGCCATAGCGGTGCCTTCACGGCGCTCAATGCTCAGGTCAAGTCGGCTGCCCACATTCCGACCACGCAGTCCTGTGATACCTGTCACGGCACCCTTGCCTGGAAGCCGACCACTTATACCCACCAGGGCGTGGTCGCCGGAACCTGTGCAACTTGCCACAACGGCACCAGTGCGCTGGGCAAGACGACCACCCACATTCCGACCACGGCGGCGTGCGATACCTGCCACAAGAATTACACGGCATTTGCCCCGGCTACGATGAACCACACCGGTCTGGCGGGGCAGTGTTCGACTTGCCACAGCGGTACCTATGTCAGCATCAACGCCCAGAAGAAGACGGCAACCCACATCGCCACCAGCGCCCAGTGCGACACCTGCCACAATTCAACCACCACCTGGGCAACCGGCGTGTTCAACCACGCCACGGCGACTCCGGCGGTGACCGGACGCTGTTCGAGCTGTCACAACGGCATCAATGCCCTTGGCCTGCCGACGACGCATATTCCGACTCAGGCAGCCGAGTGCGATACCTGTCACACCAATACGACCGCCTTCAAGCCGGCCAAGATGAACCACACCAGTGGCAACTCGGCGAATAAGTGTTCGTGGTGCCACAGTGGTAATTACCTCTACGCCAACGCACTGGCCAAGCCGGCCAATCACATTCCGGACTCCCGTCAGTGCGATACCTGCCACAAGAACGGCTTCGTTACTTGGTCGCCCTCGACCATGGATCACACCGGTCTGACCCAATGTACGACCTGTCACAACGGTTCGTATCTGGCGCAGAACGCGCAGGCCAAGCCGATTACCCACCAGGTGACGACGGCGCAATGTTCAAGCTGCCATAGTTCGACAACGTCCTGGGCCATCGCCACGCAGAATCACGCGGTCCTCACGCCGCCAGCGACCGGTCGTTGCTCGACCTGTCACAACAGCATCAATGCGCTGGGCAAGCCGACCAACCACATTCCGACGACCGGTCAGTGCGACACCTGCCACAACACCTTCGTGGCATTTGCGCCGGCGGCGATGAACCACACCGGCACCACTGGCCAGTGTGCGACTTGCCACAGCGGTGCCTATACGGCGCTCAATGCGCAGATCAAGCCGGCGACGCACATTCAGACGACTGCTTCTTGCGACACCTGTCACGGCACGATCGCCTGGAAGCCCGCTACCTACGCCCACACCGGCGTAGCTGCCGGCACCTGCGCCACTTGTCACAATGGAACCAACGCGCTGGGCAAGAATGCAACCCACATCCCGGTGACGAGTTCCTGCGATAACTGCCACAAGAATTACGTGGCGTTCTTCCCGGCACAGATGAGCCACACCGGGCTGAACGGTCAGTGTTCGACCTGCCACAGCGGTGCTTATGTGGCGGTCAATGCGCAGAAAAAGTCGGCTACCCACGTAGCGACGACGCTGCAGTGCGATACCTGCCACACCTCGACGACGACCTGGGCCAATGCAACCTTTGCCCACGCCACGCCGCCTGGTGTCTGCTCGACCTGCCACAACGGTACGACTGCGCTGGGCAAACCGACGACGCACATCCCGACCACCGCAACCTGTGATACCTGCCACAAGAACCAGATTGCCTTCAATCCGGCGCAGATGGATCACACAGGGATGACGGTGTGTTCGACCTGCCATAACGGCACTTATACGTCGATCAATGCGCAGGCCAAGTCTGCGGCGCATATTCCGGTGACCAGCGATTGCTTTGCCTGCCACAAGACTTTCGTAACCTGGTCCCCATCGGCGATGAGTCATACCGGATTGACCGCGTGCTCGACCTGCCACAGCGGTGCTTATCTCTCGCAAAACGCACAGATGAAACCCGTGACCCACCAGGTGACGACGGCGCAGTGTTCGAGTTGCCACACGTCGACTGTTTCCTGGGCGATGCATACGCAGGATCACTCGGTACTCTCGCCACCGGCCACAGGCCGCTGCTCGACGTGTCATAACAGCGTCATCGCCATTGGCAAGTCGACCAACCACATCCCGACCACCGGGCAGTGTGACACCTGTCACAATAACTACACCCTGTTTGCCCCGGCGGCCATGAACCACACCGGTACGGCCGGGAACTGTATCAGTTGTCACGGTGGTGCTTACACGACGCTCAACGCGCAAGCCAAACCGGCAACACACATGCCGACGACACAGCAGTGCGACTACTGCCATACGACGACATTGTGGAAGCCGACCAGCTTTGCACACACCGCAACGCAGATGGGGACGAACTCCTGTGCGACCTGCCATAACGGCACGATAGCCTCGGGCAAGCCGGTTTTGCATATTCCGACCACCGCCGCCTGTAGTGTCTGTCACCGTACGGGGATTTCTTGGCTGCCACTGATCCTGCCGTATGCCCACACGGGTATTGCCGCCGGAACGTGTTCGACATGCCACCTCGTCAGCTACCCGAGCATGAGCTACAAACCGGCCAGCCACCTGCCAACGACGGCATCCTGCGACGCCTGCCATAACAAGACAGCATGGACCGGGCCATATACCTTTAACCACATTGGGGTCGTAGCCGGTACCTGTGATTCCTGTCACGTGTCCCCATACACTGGGGTTACGGTCAAGCCGACCAATCACATGCCCTATGGCGCGGCCAACAAGTGCGACGCTTGCCATACCACGTCGACGTTTGCCACTTCGACCAAGACGGGTGCCACCTTGCATGCCATGCTTACCGGAACGCCGTGCTACGCCTGTCACGACCGTAGCTCTACCTATCTGGTTGGAAATGCGGCAAACTTCAGAGTAAGTCGGTCCAGCCATCATAGTGCCGGCAGCAAGGATTGTTCGTCGAGTGGTTGCCACCGGCCGTTGGGTAGTATCGGTTCGGCCTATACAAAATGGAATTGATTTTGCGAGATAACGTAATTGTCAGGTTTGCACATGCTGCGGCATCACCGGTGACGCTTTCAAAGTTGATCTGTCGGATTGGTCTATTCGTGGCGGCGCTGCTGTTTGGCGCCAACGCGTTCGCGAACATTCTCGATTCCATCGATATTGCCCGGGCTGACGAAAAGCACGCGCAGATCACCATCCACTTTGGACCGGAAATCCAGTACGTCAGGCATGTGCCGGATGCCGAGGGGAAATTTCTGCGCATCTTTTTCCGCGTCAGGAATCCGGGCTTTTCCGAAAGCGAAGTGATGCAGGAAGTCCTGCGTTCGCCGAAGAGCGACCTGGTGCCGAAATTCACGGTGGCCTATCCGGAACTGGTCAATGGCATGTTGATCACTTTCGCAAAGTCCACTACGTTCAAGGTTCGTCCTGGTGATGACAATCACAGTATCGAGATTCTCGTACCCGCTCTGATTGAAGCTAAGGCTCCGCCAGCACCTGTAGTCCTGCCTGTCGCCGAGCCCGCCAAGGCGGTGCCGGCTGTTGCTGAAGCAGCCCCCAAGGAAAAAGTGGTGGCAGTTTCACCAGCCACAAACAAAAAGAAGGACAAGGAAAAAGCCAAGGCTGCTTTGCCGACCGTCGCCGTAGCGCCCCTCGTGGTGGCAGCTGTGACCGCCGAGTCTCCGGCAACCCCGGTTACCCAGATTCCGGATGCCAGCAAACCTGATGAAGCGCCGGTCATGACAGCGGAAAAAGTCGAAGCAACCGCTCAGGCATTCCTGGCCGATGGTCGTGATGCCTTTGAAAAGGCGGATTATCCGAAAGCCATCAACCGCATGAACCGTATCCTGAGCCTACCTGGCAACGCCCAGACGCAGGCTGCTCAAGCTTTGCTCGGCGAAGCGCGGGAGAAAAACGGTGAAAACACGAAGGCGAAGGCGGAATACGAGCTTTTCCTGAAGCTTTACCCGACCTCCTCCGATGCGCCGAGAATCAAGCAGCGTCTGGCTGCGCTGCCGGTGACCGACACCGTTAAGCGTGTTGCAAGGGTGCGTGATGAAAAGCCGGCCGAATGGGTGGTGACGGGTAGCCTGTCCTCGTATTTCTTCACCGGCCAATCGCAGCAGGATTCGGGTCCGATGAAAAAGGACCAGGAGTCGCTGATTTCGTCGATCAATCTCAATGCCCGTCTGCGTAATTCGGTGACCGATACGCGCATCGTTTTCCGTGATGCAGACAGCCGCAATTTCATGCAGCCGAGCCGTGACTACAATCGCATATATGCGGCCTACGCCGAGCGGACTGACCGTGAAGTCGGTTATTTTGTTCGGGCCGGTCGCCAGAATCCGAACGGCAGTGGTGTCATGGATCGCTTCGACGGTATTACGGGTAGCTACAACCTCAATCCGGACTTCAAGGTGAGTGCGGTTTACGGTGATGCCGTCATCTTCAATGCGCCATTCAAGAAGACGTTTTACGGTGGCAGCGTTGAGTTTGCGGCCCAACTGGCTCGCCCAGGCGCCAGCCTGTATGCCATCGAGGAAAAGCTCGACGGTCTTCTGAACCGCCGTGCTATTGGATCGGAGTTCCGCTATTTTGACGGTGCCTTGAACGGGTACGGCATGCTCGATTACGACCTGCTCTACAAGGGCATGAATATCGGGATGGGGCAACTCAACTACATGGACAAATCCGGGAACAATTATTTTGTCTCCTACGATTATCGGAAGTCACCGTCCTATAGCCTCCTGAATGCCCTGCCGTCATCGGGGTACTCGAACGCCAATGATCTGGTTGCCAATGTCGGTATGACCCAATCCCGGCAACTGGTTTCTGACACAACGTCAGCCTCTAGCATGTTCGCTGCTGGTGTCACTGTTCCGGTCGGTGAGCGCTGGCAGTTCGGGTTTGACTACCGGATGTCGGAGATTACCGGTACCAATGCCACGATTCCCCTGGCCCAGATGTGTAAGGAAATTCAGGACGGTGCCAATCCGACCGACCCCCTTTGTGTCGAAGGTCCGAGGGGTACGATGCGCATTTCGGAAATGGGTCTCTGTGTAACTGACAGCTACGACATGATTACCAAGACCTGTCGGGCTTCTTCTGATGCATCGGGTCGCACGAACATGTATTCTGCGCAGGCCATCGCCACCAACCTGTTTGTTCCGAACGGGATCGGCGTCGCCTATCTCGGCTATATTTCCGGGCCGAACTACACCGGCCAGAATCTCGGTCTAAGCTATATCTATCCGTTTATAGAAAACTGGCGTCTGGAAAACAATATCCGTTATTACAGCCAGCACAGCGACAGCGGACAGAATTCGACCCAATTCTCGCCGAGCGTCAAATTAGTTCATCAATGGCGCCCCGATCTGTCCATAGAAGGTGAGCTTGGCTACAGCGATTCCAAAAATACTGGGACCACGACGAGCAGTAACAAGCGTGAATATCTCTATCTCGGCATTCGTTGGGACTATCGCTAAACCCAGCTGATCGCCAATCGGCTTTGAACTTCTGGCAACTTCCGGGTTGCCAGATTCGTTTTTACCCCCACTTCCTTTCAGAATAATTCGGTGAACCCAATATGACTTTCGTTTACATCGTTCTGGCAAGCATTGCGCTTTCCCTGCTTGTCTTGTGGGGGCTGGGCAAATACGCAGCCAATAAATCGCCGGCTGTCGCCAAGGTTGATGTTGCTTCGGCCCTGCGTGAATTGCTCCTGGCCAAGGCTGAAGGGCGTATCGATCAGGCTGAGTTTGATCGCCAGCAGGCTGTTCTGCATGCTGCCGTGCTCGATCCGGTGCAAACCCAGCCGGCCTTCACCTTGCCGGTCTCAGGCCAAAAGCTTGGTTTGATCGCTGCCGCTGCTGTGGTCGTCATTGCCGTGGCTGCCATCTGGATGTCTTCGCCTTCCGGCGATGCCCAGAAGCCCGCTGCAATCAGTGAGCCGGGCGCCATGCCGGGCGCACCGCATGCGCAGCCGGGGCAGCAGGGTAATACTGGCGGTGACCTCGGTACGGTGGTCAAGAAGCTGGCGGACAAGATGGAGAAAGATCCCAACAACGGCGAGGGCTGGTTGTTGCTGGCCAAAACCTACAGCGAACTGCGCCGTCATGCCGAAGCCGATGCTGCCTATACCAAGGCCTCCGCTCTGGTTACGCTGGATGCACAGACGCTGGCCGACTGGGCTGATGCGCATGTGATGACCAAGGATCGCAAATGGGATGACGAAGGCCGCAAGATCGTCAAGCGCGCGCTTGCCGCCGATGGCAAGCATGTCAAGGCGCTGGCTCTGGCTGGTAGTGAAGCCTTTGATCGGGCCGATTACAAGGGTGCCATCGAATTCTGGAAGCGTATGAAGGCCGCCGCGGCACCGGAATCGATGGATGCCAAGCTGGCTGATGCCAACATTGCCGAAGCCAATTCGATGATCTCTGGCAAGAAGCCGGGTGCCGATGCCACCCCGACAGCCGCCAAAGCCCAGCCGGCGATGGCGCTGGGTGCGGTGGCCGGCGTGGTGACGCTGAGCCCGAAGCTGAAGGGCAAGGTTGCCGCTGATGATACTGTCTTCGTCGTCGCCAAGGCCCCGGATGGCAGCGGTGCGCCGCTCGCCGTCGGTCGCTACAAGGGCGCAGACTTCCCTATCGAGTTTCGTCTCGATGACAGCATGGCGCTCATGCCCAATCGCACCATTTCCCAGTTCTCTGACGTTCTGGTGACGGCCAAGATTTCCAAGACCGGTAGTGCCGATCAGAGTAAGGGCGACATCATCGCCGCCCCGGTCAAGGCCAAGCTGGGCAATACGACGCTGGTCGTGGAGCTGAATACGGAACGTTGATCGGCGATTGCCAGGATTCAGGATGATTTGATGTCCCCGCGTATGCGGGGACATTGTTTTTCAATCCAGATTTTGTGTCTGCGGCGCGATTCGAGGGTCGGTGTATCATCTAGGCAACCAAGGACAGGAGGCTTTAGCATGAGAACAGTAGGTCAGCGCAAAGAGCGCCCCATTGGTCTTCTTGCGTCCGGAGCACTCCTGGCCGAAGGGGCTCGCTTCAATGATGAAATGCATCGCTTGCCGACGGGCAATACGACATTCATTGCCAAAGGCGTGTACCGTTTCAAAACACACGAAGACGCCAACCAGCATCAACTGGACAGCCTGGCCAAGGGAATGGCAAAGCTTGCATTGGAGCGAGTCAATGGCCGAAACGGATGAGTATTGCCGACCAGCGTCCCTGGAGGATCTCAAGGCACTGATTGCGTCGTTGAATCGACAACAAGTCGATTACCTGCTTATCGGTGGGTATGCGCTGTTTGTTCATGGCTACCATCGGGCCACAACGGACATCGACGTGCTGGTTCCGGCAACAACGGAATCCGGGGTCAAAGTTAAGGCGGCGTTAATGGTGCTGCCAGATCAGGCGGCAAAGGACCTGGAGCCGGAGTGGTTTGCGGAAGGTGACAACATTCGGGTTGCCGACGCCTTTTTGGTCGATATTATGCTAAATGCATGCGGTGAGACCTACGATTCCCTCAAACATTATGCTGTGACCGTTGATCTGGAGGGCATCCCCGTCCGAACGGTCAGTCTCGAAGGTCTGCTGCGAACAAAACAAACCGTGCGCGACAAGGATATTGCAGACAGGCTCATCCTGGAGCGAGCACTGAATCTGTTCAGGGCGCAGTCCAAGGGTTAGCCACGATATCTGATCTTCGTGCCGGGCTGATTGCCTGGCCGATCCTGCAAGACTGATTTTGCTACGCCGGTAGATGCCCGATGAAGAGCGGGGCCCGTCCGGTCGCCAGATAGTTCTTGCACAGGTCGATATAGTCCCGCGTGCTCTTGGGCATCGCCGTTCTGGCACGGGAAATGTAGAAAATCAGGTCACGGCCCTGACGGATCAGTTGCAGACCGTCGGAGAGGTTGTAGGTGAACGGCGCGCTATAAACGCCAGGGCCGTTGACCACGGTCAGGCTAGCCAGGCGTTCGCCTGCCGTGACCATGCCGGCCCAGACATCGAAAATGTCGCTGTCGGTACGCAGGGTTTCCGTCTTGATCTTGGCGGCAACCGCCAGATCGCGGACCGGTCCTTCGATATCCGAAAAGGCCGGGATGCCGCTGAAATTGTCGATCATCGCGTTGGAAATCAGGTCGATATCACGCAGGACCTGGCCAATCTTGATGTAGCGGCTCTCGTAAAAGTCTTCGAGCGGGATCGAGAAGGCGCGGAAAGGCTCGCCCCACAGTTCGTCGATGCCTTCCTCGCCACTGCGATGCATGACGCAGCGGCCGAGTTCCATGGCGTCGAGCAGGCATTTGCCACATTCGCGCATGAGTGGGTTGTCGCTGAGGATTTCAATGCCGCAGGCCTGCAGTTCAACCAGTTTGCGGAAGATGTCGGCCGCCCGGTTGAATAGGGCGCCGGCCAGCATGGCGCCCTTGACGCGCTTGCGGGATGGATCGGTTTCGTTCTCGTAAGTGGTACGCGCTTCGTGCAGGCGGGTGCCGGGAATGTTCAGGCCATGTTCGGTGTGGTTGAACAGGCGGCGGGTCAGTGCCTCGATGAGTTTTTTCTTGGCTTCCAGCGAGTCAGCCGGGACGGGGTAGGTCTTGATCCAGTAACCATCGTAAAACACGCGCTCAAGGCCGTCGATGATGCGACGGGTGCCTTCGGGCGGATTGTCGGAGGAGTTGGGGGCTTTTGCCAGTTGGTACTCAGAGGTCATGGTCTTCTACACGAATGCTTCGGCACAAAACGGCCTGCGGCCAGTCACGGATCATAATCCGATAATCAGCGGCCGGGGAATTGTATCGTGACCAATAGGCCTTTTGGCATATTAGATGCGTCGAGCTTGAGCGTGGCACCATGCAGTTCGGCAATGCGTGCCACGATGGCCAACCCGAGGCCACTGCCCGGCTGGCTCCCCTGATTCAGGCGGTGAAAGCGACGCAGGACGGATTCGCGCTCTTCTGGCGGGATGCCCGGGCCACTATCGCTGACCGAGAGGGTGATCTGCGCCTCGCTTCTGGTGATATTGACGCGCACCTGGCCGGCTTCCGGGGTATAGCGAACGGCATTGTCGACCAGATTGCGGATCAGCACCCGTAGCCATTCGGCTTGCCCGGTGACCTGGCAGGCGGGGCTGGCGGTGAAATCGAAATCGATATTTTTTTCCAGAATTTGCGGGCCGAGATCGGCGCAAACTTCTTCAGCCAGTTCCGGGAGATCGACGGCTTGCGGATTGGGCAGGCCGGATTCGGGGTCGAGGCGGGCCAGATGCAGCATCTGGTCGACCAGGTGGGCGGCCCGGGTGAGGCCGCTTTGCAGCTGGCTCATCGAGCGGTCGCGCTCGTCGCTGTCGCGGGCGCGCTGGGCGACCTGCAACTGGGCCTGCAAGGCGGCCAGCGGGGTGCGCAGTTCGTGGGCCGCATCGGCAGTAAAGCGGCGTTCGGCTTCGAGCGTGTGTTCGACGCGCTGGAACAGGCCATTTAACGCTTCGAGCAGGGTGCGGATCTCCTCGGGTGCGGTCGACGGTTGCACCGGCTGTAATTGTTGCGGGTCGCGACTGGCGATCTGGCGGGCGATACCATCCAGCGGTGCAAAGCCCTGCCGGGTGGCGAGCCAGACCCAGAGGCCGATCAAGGGCAGGCCGAAGAGTGCGGGCAGGAGCAGACGCCAGGCAATGTGACCGATCAACTCGTCGCGGATATGGTGGTTTTCGCTGACCTGGACTTGCAGGCTGCGATCTTCGTTCCACTGGCTGAAATGACGCCAGTGCCCATCGTCGCCCTGGGTTTCGGAAAAGCCTATGGCATCGGTCAACGGTGTTTCCGGGGCGTTCTTCGAGCGCATCAGCAACCGGCCGTCGGCGCGCCAGATCTGGAAACGCAGGCGGCGCTGGTATTTGTGCGAGGCGTCGCCGAGATCCTCAATGTCGTCGCCCTCATCATGGCTGGCCAGGGCGAGCAGGGTCTGGGCGGCCTGACTGAGCTGGGCATCGAACAGTTCATCGACTTCGTGGTGGGCGTCGATATAGCTGAACACCATGGTCACCAGCCAGGCGGCTGCAACGCCGCCAAGCAGCAGACCGAGCAGGCGATGACGCAGGGAGAACCAGAGGGTGGTGGCCGGCTGGCTCATTTCGGGATGGTGTAGCCGACCCCGCGCAGGGTGCGGATGAGGTCGCCGCCGAGTTTCTTGCGCAGATGGTGGATGTGTACTTCGAGGGCATTGCTGTCCGGCTCGTCACGCCAGCCGTAGACCGATTGCTCAAGCTGGGTCCGGGTCAACACGCGGCCGGCGTTCTCAAGGAGCATCTGGAGCAGCGAAAATTCGCGGCCGGACAGGTCAATTTCATCCCCCGACAGCGTAACCCGGTGTGCGGCCAGGTCCACGCTCAGTTCGCCCCGCGTCAGCAGTGGGGCGGCGCGGCCGGCGCTGCGCCGGGTCAGGGCGCGGATGCGGGCGCTCAGTTCGTCGAGGTCGATCGGCTTGACGAGGTAATCGTCAGCCCCGGCATCGAGACCGGAAACCTTATCACCGGTGGCGTCACGGGCAGTGAGGATGAGAATGGGCATGGTCTGTCCCCGGCCACGGGCGCGATTCAGGACATCCATGCCGGAAAGTCTGGGCAGGCCAAGGTCGAGGACCACCAGGTCGAAACTTTCTGACTGCAAGGCCTGGTCGGCGGAGTTGCCATCGCGCAGCCAGTCGACGGCAAAGCCGAACTGGCGCAGGCCGATGGTCAGGCCATCGCCGAGTTCGGGGTCGTCTTCAACAAGCAGGATGCGCATGCTTTTATTCTATCAGCTTGCCAGCCACCAGCTGGCAGCAGCCACCCAGACGAGGAGAGCGATGGCAGCCAGTGGGCGGGCCGAGGGGATGGCATCGTCGGGCGAACCCTGTTTGTGGCCGGTTAGCATCGCCCGCACCAGGTTTTCACCGTGCAGCAGGCTGCCCGAAATGACTCCGGCGACGTGGATGACAACCACGGTCAGCATGGTGACGGCCAGGCCTTCGTGGAGCTCTTCCAGCCATTCGCCACCCGATTCGTTATACATCGCCCAGCCAATGAGGCCGGTGGTGATGCCGAGACCGAGCAGTAGCATGATGGCCCACCCGCCGGCCGGATTGTGGCCGGTATGGTGATCCGGTTCCAGGCGCAGCAGGCTGCGCAGGTAGCCAATGACCGAGCCAGGGCCGCGCAGGAAGTCGACAAAGCGGGCGTAACGTGAGCCGATGAAGCCCCAGGGCAGACGGAAGAGCGCTGCGGCAACGACCACCGAGCCAGAAGCGGCATGGACCAGGCGCCAGCTTTCGCTGTCCGAGGTCAGCCAGGCAATGACGAAGCCGCCGACCATGAGCCAGTGGCCGAGGCGAACCGGCCAGTCCCAGACGAGTATTTTTTGCATGATGATTACTCCCTCAATTCAGGAATGGCGATGTCACGTTCGCTGTAATTGCCCTTGGCGGCACCGCCATGACAGGCTTCGCAGTTAGCGGCCGACTTGACGCGCGGGTCGCGCCAGAAGCGGGCCGGGATTTCATCGTGTTTGCCGAAAAAGCGGGCCGTCTTGGTGATGCGCGGCGGATTGCCGGCATTGCCCAGACGGCTGGGATCGCCGGCGTTACGCTCAAGAAAGGCGGTGATTTCCTGCGCTTTCTTGCTGTCCACCGTCGCATCGGTGCCGAAATGGTCACTCAGACCGCTCATCAGCTTGCGCCAGTCCTTGGCCGGCAGTAGCGCCGGCTGGTAGGCAATATGGCAACTGCTGCACTCCGCGCTGAAACTGGCCGGGGCGTTGGCCGGCATCGGCAGGCGGTCCGCCAGGGCCGGGAAGGCGCTGCCGAGCAGGGCGATCAGTAAAATGTGTTTCATCTCAGCGTACCTCGCTCAGGTAGGTCACGAAATCGGCCTTCTCGCCCGGCGTGCAGGCGCGACCGACGACTTCCTTGCAATTGCGGCCGAACCACTTTTCAACTTTGGCCGGATCGCTGAAACGTTCAGCATTGGCGGCCACGGCCAGCGGCCGGATGTTCTTGCCGGTTACCGCATGTTGGCCGGCCTTGAGCGGACTGTCTGTGTGGCAACTGGTGCACGCCGGCATCTTGTCGTTGATGGCAAAGCGTTGGCGGAAAAAGGCCTCACCGCGCTTGGCAGATGGGGTGAAACCGGCTTGCTGGGCGCTGGCTTCGCTGACATAAATCTGACGAACTTGCTGCGGCGTCTCGGCATGGCTGGCCAGGCTGACCAGCAGCAGGCCGATGGAGGGGATCGCTTTCATTGTTCTTCTCCTTGGTGTGTTCATGGAGAAGCAGTGTAGGGAGCGAGCCTTAAAGGTGCCTTAGGCGAAACTTAAGGGGTGATTAACGCTAAGATTCAGAGCGAAGGGCCTTCTACGCGCCCCGTTCGCTCAATTTGGAAAGCATTACCGGAAACCCGTCATGAAACTTCAGCATCTGGCCATCGGCGCCCGCTTTGAATACGAGGGACAGGTCTTTGTCAAAACCGGTCCATTGACGGCATCCTCCGAGGATGGCGGGCAACGCATCATTCCCCGTCATGCCGTGCTGAGGCCGCTCGACTTACCCTCTGTCGAAGGCAAGGGACGGCTTGAGGCACCCGTCGTGCGCATGGCCTTCAACGCTTTTGTCGAGACCTGTGAGCAGTTGGTCGGCGAGGCCGGGCAGGCTGAACTGGAGCAGGCGCGGCAAAGGTTCCTTAAGGCTATCGATTCGTCACGACCTCTGTAAAGCAAGGGGCGACGCCCGCAGCCATGACAAAAAAATGGAAGGCATCTGCCTTCCATTTTCGTCAGTCATCGGCGAGGTGCTTAGAAGTTGATGCCAACCTTGGCCATCAGCGCCCAGTTTTCAAAGCTGACGCCATCGCTTTGGCTGGTGTTCAGGTAGCGCAGGTCGAGGCCCGAGTAGTACATGCCCTTGCGGTAGTTGGCCCCAACCACCGCGCCGTAGCCGAACAGGCTCTTGTCGTTACGGCCGTTGTCGGCCAGGACGACACCGAGCACCGGGCCGGCGCCGAGCGAGAAGCCACTGCCGAGCGGCACGGTGTAACGCGGCGATAGTTCGAAGGAGGTGGCTTTCATCCCGGATTCGTCGACGTGATTGATCTGAACGTGGGTGCGAATACGGTTGTCCGGGGTCTGGATCAGGCCGCAGTTCATGTTGAAGTCGAGGCCATAAACGAACATCGAGTCACTGTTGGTGGCCGCGGCACCCATGACGCCAGCCGAGAGAGCCAGTGAAGGCTCTGCCTTGAAGTCCTTGTCGAGACCGGGGAAAAACCTGAGGCCGTCGGCGTGGCTGGCCGTGGTGCCGAGCGCAAGGCCGGCGAGCAGGAGGGTGGATGCGAGGCGGTTGATGGTCATGGATTCTCCGAAAGCAAATTGTTGTCGATAGCCCGGGCACAAGGGCCGGGCGCAATCGGGGCAACTATATCGGACGGCTTTGGGCCGGTCTGTGACCTGGGTCGCTTAAGGACCTATTTCTTCAGCAGCGCTTCCTGCACAGCATCGAAATCGGCTTTCTTGAGGACGCCCAGCTTTTTCTGGACGACCTCGCCGTTGCGGTCGATGAACAGCGTGTAGGGCAGGCCGCCCCGGGTATTGCCAAGCGCCTGCATGAGCGGGATACCCTTGTCCTTGGCGACGAAGACCGGGTAGTTCATGTCGTAGGCCTTGGCAAAATCCTTGGCCGGCTCGGCGTTGTCTTCAATGCCGATGCCGAGGATTTCAACCTTTCCCTTATGGGCGGCGCGGAACTTCAGCAGTTCGGGAATTTCAGCCCGGCAGGGGCCGCACCAGCGGGCCCAGAAATTAACCACGAGCGGTTTGCCACGGTACTGCTCGAGGGCGACCGGCTTGTCGCGGAGGTCGTTGAGCGTGGCGGCAAACAGCGGGGCCGATGAGGTGGTTTCCTGCGCAGTGGTCAGGCCGGAAAACAGGCTAAAAACGAAAACTGCAAACAGCTTTTTCAAGGCAGATCACCACGACGGAAGATGAAGTAGCCAATGGTAGCACTGACCATGCCGAGGGTTGCCGGGTAGACCAGCGCAAAGATCTTGTAGCCGGTCGCACCAAAGAGGTCGAGGATGACATAGGCCGAGGGGCCGAGAACGATCAGTTGCGGGTCGAACAGTGCCAGCGCGGCGGTCCGGAAGACTTGCAGCGGATTGGCCAGGGCCAGCGTGACGGCGAGTTCCGGCGCGACCTTGCCCTGGATCATGACGCCGAGCAGGATGAGGTCAAGGAAGAGTAGCAGGAAGAGCCAGACCATGAAGGCTGCACCCTGGGCCATGTCGGTGCTGCGAGCAACAGCCGAAATGAGCATGCCGATGCCGAGGAAACACAGGGCCATGACGGCGAGGAGGGCGGTGTAGTAGCCAAACATGTCCCACGGCACTTCGATGCCCTGGATGGTGGCCCAGATTACGGCCCCAAGCATGGCAAGGAAGACCGGGGTGAACACCACGATGTAGCGACCGACAATCTTGCCCCAGAACCACGCCGAGAGGGATACCGGCAGCGAGAGCAGATATTCGAAAACGCCGGCCTCACGGTCGCCGGCTACCGAGCGTACGGTGGTGATGAGGACGAAGATGGGCAGAATGGCCATGGTCAGCTGGATGTAGGTGACAAGTAGACGGGACAGGCCGATGAAGCCGAGGACGCGCGATTCGGTCAGGCCGAAGAGAAAGAGCAGGGCCACAATGCCACCGAAGACCAGGGTGTAGATCTGGAACCAGCGGGCACGCAGGGATTCGACGATATCGAGTTTGGCGGTGAGCCACAGTTGTTTCATTTACTTGCCTTTGGCCAGTGTGTGCTGGCGCATGTCGGTGAAATCGAGGCTGCCCGGCATGGGCATGGCAACGGCTGCGAAGTTGTAGCCCATCGGCGATTGCTTGGTGATGAACTGGGCGCGTTTCGGATCGAGCCAGCTCATCTCCTCGCGGCTCTTGCTGTTGTAGTCGGCGATCCAGATACGGGTCGCGGGGTCGGTCAGCCACGGGAATTTCTCGCTCTTTTCCTTGAGCCAGAAGGCGAGACAGCCTGGGTCGTCGAATTTGAATACGGCGTTGTCCGGGCCGCCCCGGATTTCGGCCGCGAAGCGACGGTCGGAAATGACCATGCTGCAGCGGGTGCAGGTGTCGCGGTCCCACTTGATCTCGGCCATCCCGTCCGGCCAGCCACCCTTGTTACTGCAGCCCGATAGGGCGGTGGCGAGCGGGGTGAGCATAAATCCGCCGAGGCCGAGGCGGCTGATGAAGTGGCGGCGTTGCTGGTTGCACATGGTCAGTTCTCGGATAGCGACAGGTCACTGACCAGCGCCGTGTAGCGGGAAATGATGCCGAGGAAGCGGAGGCGGTCAGGGCCGGCGATGTCGCCTTCCCAGACCCGGTTGTCGTCACTGCTGCACAGGTTCCAGCCAGCCAGTGCCTTGGCGAAGGCTGGTTCAAAGCGGCTGAGGACGACGCGGCAGGCCAGGCGGGCCGTCAGGGTTACGGCATCGGCCACCTTGTCGTCGAGGACGACCTTGCCCATGTCCATTTCGATGACCCGGTTGACCAGGGCCGAGACCTCGTCGAGGCGGTGGCTGGAGATGATCATCGTGGCATCGTCGAGACGCTCGGCCAGCAGGTCGAAGAAAATCTTGCGCGCTTCGGGGTCGAGATTGGCGGCCGGTTCGTCCATGATCAGCACTCTGGCCTCGCGGCCGAGGGCGATGGCGATCAGCAGTTTTTGTTTCATGCCGCCGGAGAGGCGGACGAACTGGCGGGTGAGGATGGCGTCGATGTCGAGGCCAAGGCGTCGGGCTATGTCGTGGATACGCTGGGGGTCAGTGCCGCACAGGGCGGCCGAAAAATCGATCAGCTGGCCGACCGGCATTTTCAGCGGCGGCGGCAATTGCGGCACGAAACCGATGTTGCCGAGCACTTCCGTCCGGTTGCTGCGCGGGTCGAGGCCGTTGATCGTTACTTCGCCATGGTGCGTGTATTCACCCAGCAGGCACCGAATCAGCGTGGTCTTGCCGGCACCGTTCGAGCCGATCAGCGCGACGCGCTCGCCAAGGTCGATGTCGAGGCTGATGCCATCCAGGATGCGGGCACGGCGAAAGTCTTTTACCAGATTCGTAAATTTGATCATGGGCAAATTATAGGTGGGGGACTTTGGTCGGCCCTGAATCTGCGTCAAATTTCAGGCCAGTTTGGACAGGCCCTTGACCTCGAAACTCAGCGAACCGGTCGGGCAGGTGTCGACACAGAGTCCACAGCGCGTACAGTCGGGGCCAATCGGTACTTCCTTTTCGACGGCGCGGCCCTTGATCACCGTGTCCAGCACGTGCGGCACGAGGCAGACCTTGCGACAATCGCCTTCGTGGAAGCAGGCATCGAGCTTGTAGATGATGCGGACCGGTGACACGATGCCGACGACGCCGTAGGTCAGGCCGATCGGGCAGGCATAGCGGCACCAGGCGCGGCGCGAGAAAAAAACCTCGAAGAAGAGCAGGGCCAGCACCCAGAGCAGTGCCAGGCCGGGGCCATAGATCAGGGCGCGCGACAGGATGCCGGTTGGCGAGATGGCTTCATAGACGGTGTAGCCAGTGGCCAGCGCGAGCAGGGCGAAAATGGCCCAGAACACGGTGCGCAGGCGGCGGTCCATGGTCTGGTCGGTGACCAGTTTCTTTTTGGCCAGATAGAGATGGATCTTTTCGGCCCATTCGGCCAGCAGGTGGTAGGGGCAGACCCAGGAGCAGAAGGTGCGGCCGCCAAGCAGTACCCAAAGAACGAGCACGGTGCCGGTGCCAATCAGCAGATTGTTGATGATGTGCTTGTGGGCGAGCATCACTTGCAGCGCCGAATTGAGGTCGATCAGGTGGAAACCGACGAAGCGCGAGGCAGTCAGCGCCCCTTCGAGAATCTGGATGTCGAGGAAGAAGGACAGCGTGAATAGCAGGTTGGCGAAAATCAGCGTCGCCCAGCGGCGATTGCGCCATTTGTTGCTGTGCCCGGCATGGGCGCGGGCATGCAGATTTTCGGCAATGAGGTCGCGGTTGCCTTTCTTGTAGAAATGAATCTGCTGGGCGGCCGGGCTGATTTCCTTCGGTTTCGAAGGTTCGGCACCAAACATGACCTTGATCTGATCGACAAAGCGGCGTTTGAGAAGGGCGCTCATCGGCGGGGATTCCTGTTGGTCATATTTTCCAGACCTCGCCGGCTTCGACGGTGATACAACCTGGCTCCACCGGGCAGACCATTTCGCAGACACCACAACCAACACAGGGTTCGTGGATGACCGGCGATTTGCGCTTGCTGCCATCCGGGGCGAACACGGTTTCGATCGAAATGGCCCCCTTGACCGGACATTCGCGGACGCACAGATCGCATTCGGCGACATCGTAGGGATGGCTGCTGACCTTCACCGGCTTCCAGCGGTCTACGGACATGTAGCGCAGCTTGCCCCTGAAGTCGGCCCCTCGCGTCAGCCCCTTGAAGCCCTTGCCCTGAATGGCCAGGCAGGCCTCCGGGCGGGTCAGGCGGGCGACGCCGATGCGTTCGTGCAGATTGAGCGTCGGCTCGGCGTCCTTTTCCTTGGCGATCAGGATGGGTTTGGCGGCCAGCGCGGCACCCGGGCGCACGGGGAGAAAATCGGGCTTGTGGTAGGTCAGCGAGCCGGTCGGGCAGGCCAGGATGCACTGCACGGCATCGCAGGAGAAGTCGCAGGCTTGCTGGCGTGGGTCGATGTAGGGGGTGCCAACGCCGACGCCGTCGATCAGGTCGGCCAGCTTGATGGCCGAGACCGGGCAGACCTGGACGCACTGGCCGCATTTGATGCAACTGCCGAGGAAGTCCTTTTCATCGAGGGCGCCGGGTGGGCGCAGACGTTTCTTCTGGGCATAGACGAGGGGCAGGAAGCCGGACAGCGCGGCGCCGAGGACGCCGCCGGTGAGCAGGATCGTGCGCAGGACGCGACGGCGGTTGGTTTGCCGTTTGGCAATGGATACCGCCGGCTTGCCGGCTGGCGTCGACGGGCGCGGCGTCGGCTCGGCCGGAGCGACGTCCAAGGCGTCGTCGGTGCTGCGGTCGTGGTCGAGATCGCTCATGCGCGGGCCGCTCTTTGCGGTTTGATGAAGCGTGGCTGTTCATCGCGCAGGATCAGGTCGGGCGTCGAGAAGGGGGCCAGGCGTTCGAGAAAGTCGAGGAGTTCCATCACCGGTGAACTGCGGAAGAAGCGGGCAATTGGTAGTTCCATCCAGATCTGGTCGGCATAGGCATAGAGCTCGTGGGTCTTGTCGCCGAAGCCGTCACCATCGCGATCGAAGCCCTGGTAGTCGTCCCAGTAATTGCCGCGCCAGACGTTCTTCGGGCTGTTGTTGTTGTCGCCGTGACCGCCATAGGCAACCTGCGTCAGGTTGCCCTCGAAAATGTTGTCGATCATGTTGTTGCCGCCGGTTTCGCTGTTGAACAGGATGCCGGTACCGTTGTAGGCGAAGCGGTTGCCCCGAATCTCGATGTTGCTGTCGGGCTGAAAGGGGGACAGGTCGGAGCCGATGCCGACGCCGCAGTAGATGATTTCGTTGTTCTCGATGATTGTCCCCGAGGCTTCCTTGAAACCGATGCCCATGCCGGTGGC
The DNA here is from genome assembly GCF_003441615.1 of Dechloromonas sp. HYN0024. Classification (NCBI taxonomy): domain Bacteria; kingdom Pseudomonadati; phylum Pseudomonadota; class Betaproteobacteria; order Rhodocyclales; family Azonexaceae; genus Dechloromonas; species Dechloromonas sp. HYN0024. The sequence continues at coordinate 1,255,919 of NZ_CP031842.1, forward strand.
ACCGGTGGCGTGCGAGATGACGTTGTCGCGCACGATGCCGCCCTCGGTGTACATGAAATAGACGCCGACGGCGTTGTCGTAGAACTCGTTGCGTTCGACGACGTTGTCGTTTGCGAACATGAAATGAATGGAATAGCGGCTGCGTCGGCCGAGATTCTCCCGGAAGATATTCTTGTGCGAGTACCAGGCGACCATATCGCGCGAGTCGATGATCCGGTTCTTCTCGATCAGGTTGTCATTGCTGTACCACAGGCGCAGGCCGTCGCCCCGAACGCCGAGCTCGCGGTCCTTGGAGTGGATACTGTTACCGCGGATGATGCTGTGATTGGACTGCTTGAGATCGAGACCGAACAGGCAGTTGTCCATCGTCAGGTTCTCGATGGTATTACCGTCACCCCGTACATCGAGGCAGGAGTCGTCGGAATCGTGCGAGTCGCCGGAGCCGGTCAGACGCAGGCCGCGTAGAGTCGAGTTGCTGGCATTGAGGATCATGACCGTGCCGCGGTCGCCGGCATCGATGCTGACCTGGCCGCCACCGTCGATGGTCAGCGGCTTGTTGATGACGACCGGGCCGGCATAGCTGCCGGCCGGCGGTTTGAGGACGGACCCAGCCGGTGCCTTGTCGACGAGATCCTGGAAGGGTTTCAGGCCATGCACCCGCTTGTCGCGCTCATGCAGCATGAAGGTCGGCTTCGGCCGATCGACATCGGCTCGTGCGCCCATGCCGGCCGGAACGCCGCCTTGCGGCTCGGTCTGGCCGGTGGTCAGAACAAGGAGCAGGGCAGCAGCCAGGCTCAGCTTGGCCAGATGGTTCAGATGGTGCATACGGCTTACTCGGCCGTCCCTTCGCGCAACTGTTTGCGACGGATCAGCAAGGCCAGCATCATGCAGACGAAGATGGCGACGAGCAGACCATAGCCCCAGTATGGATAGGAGAAGGTCGAGAACTGGGCGACCTTGCCTTCACCGAAGACGGTGGGCATGAAGGGCTTCACGGTAAAGGCGCCCCAGGGGTGCATGTTGTGGCCGAAGAACCACAGCCAGCCGGCGTAGGTGATGACGAAGAAGACCGGCAGGAGGGCGGGAACGAGGGCGAGCAGGAGTTGGAAGGGGCGAATCCTGGCCACCCCGGCAATGACGATGCCCATCACCGCGATGAGGCCGAAAATGACGATGGTCGAGACATTGCGCACATTGTCGCCCCAGGCGTTGATGCGCTCCATATCCTTGAAGAAGGTGCCGGACTCCTGCATGTAGGCCTGAACGTGGCTTTCCAGATGGCCGAGAACGAACTGGTCGATGATCATCCAGGCGGCAACGGCGGCGAAGCCGGCAGCCAGCACGAGCAAGCGGGGCTTTTTCCGGGGCATGGCAAAGGCTGCCAACATCACCGCGAAGAAACCGAAGAAGAACTTGGCGAGCGGTTTTTCAACCGGCGCCCCGGTGGCGATGGGGAACATGCCGACGTAGTGGTTGATGGTGTTCATCTCATGGACGCAGTCGAGGCCTTCGGCGCCCTTGTCGACGTTCTTGGCGGCGTCGGTGATCGGGTTGTAACGCTCGTCTTCGTGGGAGAGATCTTTCTGAATGATCTCGTTGGCCATGCGGGTGCCCTTGCCGGCCGCCTTGCAGCCGTTATAGACGCCGTCGAAATGGAAATGGATGCGGATGCCATCGGGGAAGGCATCGGGCGGGTAATTCGGGGCGGTCAGCGAGACCCACCAGATCGGGGCGAAGTAGGCGGCGATCAGGCAGACCAGTGAAATCAGGGTCAGGCCACCAATGATTTTATTTTGTTTTTCCATGTTGCTGCTCTCTGTTGAATGCCTCCGGTTGTCGACTGGAAATGGTTGCCTGAAGCAGGTTCAGGCAACCAGTCTAAAGCGTTACTTCTTTTTGCCGGCTTTCGGTTTGCACATATTGCCCGGCATGACCAGGCTGGCCTGATAGGCCGAAATGGAAATCAGCTGATCGTCGGTGTACTTCTTGATGATCTTGACCATGTCCGGATTGGCATTGCGGCGATGGCCGTTGCGAATTTCGGTCATCTGGCGCAGCAGGTACTTGTAGTGCTGGCCGGCGATGACGGGATAGAACTTTTCCTTGTTGCCTTCGCCGTTCTTGCCATGGCACTCCAGGCATTCCTTTTCGTACAAGGCCTTGCCGTCGGCGATGCGCTTGTCGGTATCGGCCGGAGCCTTCCAGTTCTTGTCCATGTTGTCGCCCGGCTTCGAGTCGTAATGACCGTGGTCGAGCGGAATGCACAGCTTCTCGATGTAGGCGGCAACGTTGGCCAGTTCCTGGGCATCGGTCAGGGTGGCGGCAAACGGGTACATCGTCGGGTTGTCACGCAGACCGGCGCGAATGTCGGCCATCTGTTTGATCAGCACGGTGGTGTGCTGGCCGGCGAGTTGCGGGAAAGTGCCGTCCGGACGACCAGCGCCAGAGGGCAGGTGGCATGCGCCGCAGGTTTCGTAACCTTCTTCGCCAGCTTTGGCGTCGCCCTTCTTGTTCAGTGCCTCGCTCTTTTCGCCACCCTGGGCATTCCACTTGTAATCCTTGCCCTCGATGCCTTCGGATTTCGGGGCTGGCGGTGCGGCAAAGGCAATGCCTGCCGTGAGCAAGCTGATCAAAAGCAGTGATGCTTTCATGTTTGGTTTCCTTTTATGGCAGGTGATTCGGAACGCTGAAAGCATTGTTTCACTGCGCATATCAGCGTTCTTTGATGTTGGTCAGAAGCGGGAAAAACCGGCTTCTCCTGTTTATTTCAGTTTCGACAGGTATTCCGAGATGGCCTTGATCTCCTCGTCATTGACGAGGTGCAGGACGCCCTTCATGGCGGCCGTCTGGCCGTTGTTGCGGGCACCGCTCTTGATGTCCTTGATCTGCTGTTCCGAGTAGGCGGCGTTCTGGCCGGCCACCTTCGGGTAATTCGGCATCAGCGGCTTGTCGCCCTTCGGGCCGTGGCAGGCGTTGCAGGTCTTTTCGGCATAGAGTTTTGCGCCATCAAGTGCGGCGAAGGCCGGGGTGGTGATGAGCCCGGCGGCGAGCAAAGTCATTACAAATTTCATGGGTATTCCCTCCTTAATGTGAAACGGGGAACAGATTGGCTCTGTTCCCCGCTGAATGCCTTAAGTCAGATCAAGACTTTTGGCTTACTTGACCTTCTTGGCGCCGTTCTGCTCAAGGTAGGTCTTGGCGCGCAGGCCGATGTCGGCGGCCTTGACCTGGTATTGCCAGACTTGCTCGGCCCACAGGTTAGCCTGGTCCCAATCCTTCTTGGCCGCTGCGGCTTCGTGCTTGGCCTTGGCTTCCTTGATCTTGCCGAGTTGGTCGGTAGCGTCGTCAACCATGTTCACGACATCTGGGAAGTCCTTGAAGTTGACGCTGGTGATGTAGCCAACGACGGAATCAATGACAACCTGGGTATCAACGACCTTCTTCACCGTGGCCTTGTAGTCGGCTTCGGTATAGACGGCCTTGGCCGCTTCACTCTTGCCCGGCTTCCAGCCCTTCGGCTTGACCAGTAGGTAACCCTGCATTTCAAGGTGGAGGGCGGAGCAGAACTCGGTGCAGTAGTACGGATACACCCCTTCCTTGTCAGCCTTGAACTTGACGGTCACCGTCTTGCCCGGCTCAACCGAAGCGTGCACGTTCATGGTCGACACGGTAAAGCCGTGGGTTTCATCCTGGGCGCGTTCGAGGTTGGTCAGGTGGATGGTCACTTCGTCGCCAACTTCGGCTTCGATGGTTTCCGGCGTGATGTGCGAACGGATCAGCGTACCCTTGACCTCGATCTTGTTGCCCTTCTTGGTGGTGACTTCCTCACCGGCACGGACGGCACCCGGATGGGGCTTGTCGGTACGGGAGTCGGTGCCGACCTTGTAGCGGACGCCCGGCTTCAGCTTGGTGGCGTCGATAGCCACGGCGTAGTGCGGCTCACCGAGCGGCAGCGGCATGTCGTACAACAGTTGCATCTTGTCGTTCGAAATGTCGATCAGCTGGTGGTTTTGCGGGTGCAGCGGGCCGACCGGGACAAAGCGGTCAATCGCCAGCTTGTTGAGGGCGACCAGGTAGCGGCCCTTCGGATCGACGGAATCACCTTCCATGGTCATCAGGTGACCGATGTTGTAATGCACGGAGATTTTGTCGAGCACCTTGCCGTCACAGTAGTTCCACTTGGCAACCTGGGAGTCGACGTAGAGCGAGGTGTAGGCGATGCAGGATTTCGAGTCGTACTGTGTGTGCAGGGGGCCGAGGCCAAGCTGAACCTGCTTGTCCAGCGCGTCCTTCATGGCGATCACGGGAATGCCGTAGGGGTCCTTGGATTCGAAATTGCCGGCCTTGATTGCGGCCTGGATCTTGTCGAAGGAATAGACGGAAACGTGCGTGTCGAGCTTGCCGGCGACGATCAGGCGGGTGCCGTCGGGGGTCACGTCAACGCCGTGCGGCGATTTCGGTTCCGGCACCAGGAAGAGAATGCCTTCCTTGATCGCCGTTTCCATCATCAGCACCTTGTGGCCGTTGATGACCTTGGCCTTGCCGGCGGCAACCAGTTCGGCCGCCTTCTTCCAGTTGATCACGTGCAGATAGTCGGTGTCCTTGGCGGAGCAACCGGCTTCATACGGCGGACGGCCCTTTTCGATGCCGCCGACGTAACGCTCGGAACAGAAGGAGTTGGTGAAGGACCAGCCGTCAGACGGGCCTTTGCCGGCGTCCGACAAGTCCTGCGAGTAGGGCGGCAGTTCGATCGAGAAGGACTGCTTCGGATCGATGCGGCCTTCCTTGCGGTCGAACTTCCAGTAGGTCACGCCACCGCGATACTTCTCGTTGAAGTCTTCGAGCGGGTAGAACTTCTTGTTTTCGAGCGGTGCGGCGTACTGGGCGGCTTCGATGACGTATTCGGTATTCGGCGTGACGAAGGCGCCACCGTGTTCCGACTTGTAGATCGGGTTGACCACGATCTGCTTGGTTTCGAAGTCACGAAGGTCGATCACGGCGAGACGCGGGTTGGCCTTGTCATTGATGAACAGGAACTGACCGTCGTACTTGCCCTGGGTTTCAGAAATGGCCGGGTGGTGCGTGTCGCCCCAGTTGATTTCCTTGCCGTCGATGTTGCCCTGGCGCAGCACGGCCTTCGAGTTTTCGTCGAAGCCATAGCCCTGCCACGGTTCCGGCGTAAATACGCCGATGTACTTGAGGATGCGCATGGACGGAATGCCATACACAATGATCTGGCCCGATTGTCCGCCCGAACTGAAGACGACGAATTCGTCGCGCTTGCCGGTCGGGACGTAGGTCTTGGACGCGGCGAGCAGATCCTGCTGGCTCAGACCACGACGCTTCATCACGTCCTGCAGCGATTCGGCCGACCAGGCCGTGGCTGCGAAACCGGCGGCGAGAAGCAGCGCGGTGGTTTTGACTACAAATCTTTTCATCTTGATTTCTCCCATGAGCATCAGAAGCAAAAAAACTTCCATTCCCCCATTGCCGCCTGCAACATGGCTACGCTGCGACAATTTGCCGCACACTGTATTCTTCGCAGAGTGTGAAAGAATTGATGTCTGCTAAATCCAAACAGATGCATTCGGCGAAAATGCAGGGATTCCGATTGGCTCGAACCCCAGAAGCAAACTAGTGAACAAGAAAATACTGATCGATGTCATAGGCCTGGAGCTGATCGCGCTGATTGTCGTCGTTGGCTACAAACTCTCGCCGATGCTCTTGCCCAAGGCGGATGTCACGGTGCAGCCCGACCCCGTCTGCAGTCTGCAGCGGCAAGCCTGCAGCGTTGCCCTGCCATCTGGCGGTACGGTCAGTCTGGCGATGGGCACGCGCCCGGTGCCGCTGGTCAAGCCATTTGAAGTGGAGGTCACGACCACCGGTTTTTCGCCGACCCGTGTTGAAGTTGATTTCGCCGGTACCGAGATGAACATGGGCCTGAACCGGCCTCTGCTGGCTGATCGCGGCGCAGGTCGCCATGTTGCCGAGGTGACTTTGCCGGTCTGCATCACCGGGCAAATGGATTGGCAGGCGACCGTCCTGATCGAAACAGGTAGCGAGCGGGTAGCAATTCCGTACCGCTTTTCGACCGTGGAGCACAATCACTGATGTCCGAACGCATCCTGATTTTCATTGCCGCCACGCTGGCCTTGCTGATTGCCGGGGTAGCCCTGATGTGGCAGCCGGAAATGCCGGAAAGGCCCTTGCCCAGTGCGGCGATTGCGGCCGGCGGCGATTTCACGCTGCAGTCAGCGAGCGGGCCGGTTTCACTGAGTGATTTTCGCGGCAAACTCGTGCTCCTCTATTTTGGCTATACCTATTGCCCGGATGTCTGTCCGACCTCCCTGGCGGCTACGGCAGAAGGGCTCAAGCAACTTAAGCCCGAGGAAGTGGCGAGGGTGGCGATGATTTTTGTGTCGGTTGATCCGAAACGCGATACGCCGGAGCGTTTGAAGGAATACGCCGAGTTTTTCCACCCGGCCATGGTCGGGGCGACCGGAGCGCCTGAAGTCATTGCTGAGATTGCCAAGCGTTATGGCGTTTTTTACGCCGAACAGAAAGTTGAAACGTCGGGTGGTGGTTATGTCGTTGATCACTCGTCCGACACCTTCATTGTTGGCACGGATGGCCAACTGGTTGGCAAGATGGTCCATGCCACGCCACCCGATCAGGTGGTCGTCGCGATTCGCAAGTATCTGAAAATAAACTGATGGAGAAAGACGCATGAAGCACTTGTCCCTGCTCGCAGTTGGCCTGATGTTCTCGGCCGGCGTTCTGGCCGGCGTTGCCGACCAGATTTCGGTTCAGGACGCCTACGTCCGGCTGGCCCCCCCCAATGCACCGGCGACTGGCGCCTTCATGGTGATCAGGAACAATGGCGACAAGGACGCCAAGGTGCTCAGGGCAGATAACCCGGCCTCCAAAATTACCGAGCTTCATACCCATCTCAATGAAGGTGGCGTCATGAAAATGCGGCCGGTTGCCAGTATTGAGGTCAAGGCCAAGGGTGAAGCCGTGCTCAAGCCGGGCGGCCTGCACGTCATGATGATCGACCTCAAGGCAGCGATGAAGGAAGGCGATGTCGTGCCGATTACCCTGAGTTTCGATGATGGCAGCAGCAAGCAGGTGGATGCCCGGGTCGTCCGCCCGATGGCGGCTGGCATGCCGGCGATGGAGCACAAGCACTAAGGCTGGTGGTCGGGCGGTGTACCCGGCGAGGCTTGCCGAATGGGGGCTGCCGTTGGTGTAGCAACCAGTGACGCTCGATTGCTCGGAGCGAGTTGACCTGGTTGCTTAGGATGCTGCCTTTTTCTCCCTGAGAAAGGTGGCCAGTTTCTGGTCGGTATTCATGATGTGATTGACCAGCCAGCTGTTGAGAAAGCCGAGCAGGTCCTCGACTGAAACCGGGTGGCCGGCGCGCAGGGCATCGCGGACGGAGATCACCTGGGCAGAAAAATCGCGATGCTGCTTCTGGTGCAACTCGGCGTCGGCTGTGCTGGCCTCGGCATAGCCGAACTCAAGCATCATGTCCTCTTCGGTTTCGAAGTGATAGATGGCGTAGCCGAGAAGATCCTTGGTGATCTGCTCAATCAGCTTGAGGTCGGGAAATTCGCGCAGCTTGTGTTTGGCGTCATTGATGGCGCTCACGAGATAGCGATGCTGCCGGTCGATTTCCGGGATGCCGGTGACCAACTGGTCGGTCCATTCGATGTCAGCGAAAACGCTACTCATGCCTTGCTCCTGACGCATTGGAAGAAAAACTTGCCAGCCACTCTTCAAGTTCGGGCGCCAGCAATGGAGAGCTGATTTGATTGCCTTGCATGAAATCGCAAGAGAGTTGACTCAACACGCAGCGATGATCCTCGTTGGCAACACCGACCGCCGTGACGCTCAGACCGAACGCCTGACAAAGGCCGACGATACCCTCGACCAGACTGGCAGCGCTTCGGTCATAGGGCATGTCATTGATCAGGGTACGATAGATTTTCACGCCGTCAAGATCGAGGCTGCGCAATGATTTGAGGGCGGAGTCGCGAGCGCCGAATTGGTCGAGGTGAAAGTTTGCGCCCAACGCGCGGCAACTGCGGATGGCCGTTTGCGCCGACTCGAGGGCCTTGCCCGTCGTCGGTTCGGCGATGTCAAGGATCAGGCGGCCGGACGGCATGTCAGGCCAGGTTTCGGCAATCATCCGGGCGAGTGCGGCGGGAAAGCCGGGATGCTGCAGTTGCCGGGCAAAGAGATTGATGTTGACGTCCAGATCCAGGCCGCGCTGATGCCAGGCATGGCATTGCCGCAAGGCTTCGCGAATCACCCATTCGCCGAGTTCGAGAGCGGCGCTGTTGTCCTCGATGAGCGGAATGAACTCACCCGGCAGCAGGCAGCCAAGTACCGGATGGTTCCAGCGGATCAGCGCTTCAACGCCAACAATTCTGCCGCTCCTGACGTCGAGTGTGGGCTGGTATTGCAGCTCGAACTGCCCCGTTCGCATGGCGCGGGAAACCCGGAGCAAGGTGTCCTGGCGAGCTTCCAGGCGTTGTTCCATGCGCGCATCGAACATGCAGTAGCTGTTCTTGCCAGCCCGTTTGGCGGCGTACATGGCATGGTCGGCATGGCGGATCAGGGTTTCGCCATCGCTGTCGTCGTCGGGGAAAATGGTCACGCCAATACTGGCGCTGACCTGGATCTGCGCGCCGGCCACCGGTGTGCACGGCTCGGCAATCACCTTGAGCAATCGCTCGATGGTCTGGTAGCACTCATCTTCGCTGTCAATGACGGAAAGCAGTACGATGAATTCATCGCCACCAATGCGGGCGACGGTGTCGGCGCTGCGCAAGGAGGCCTGCATGCGCCGGGCGATTTCGATGAGCAGGGCATCGCCCGCATCGTGACCGAGACTGTCATTGACGTGTTTGAAACCGTCCAGGTCGATGAAGCAGATGGCCAGCAGGCTATCGGTTCGCCGGTTGGCGGCGATGATCTGTTCGAGCCGGTCCATTAGCAGCAGGCGGTTGGGAAGGCCGGTCAGGGCATCGAAGTGGGCGAATTGATGGACTTGTTCTCTGGCCTGGCTGGCGCAGGTGTAGTTGGTGATGATGGCGAGGTAGCCATGGTCGGAGCCGGACCAGGTCCCGGCATCGGCGATCGAGATCTGCTCAGTGTATGGCGATCCATCCGGCCGGCGCAGACTGATTTCACCGTTCCAGTAGCCGGTTGTACGGAGAGCGGTAGCTACGGCGCGGCACGTGGCCTCATCATGCTGACCGAAAAAACTGGCGAAAATATCCTGGCCGATCAGCGCATCGCCAGGGCAGGCAGCGATGGTACAGGCCAGGGCATTGGCTTCGCGAATCCGCAGATCCTTATCGAGGCACAGCAAGCCAACCTGGGCCAGATTGAACTTGTCGAGAAGCTGTCCCTGGGTCCCGGGTGGGTTTCTGCTGAGAAGGTGGTCACTATGCATTGATGACGGATGGTTCGAAGATATACCGCAGGCGCCATGTGAAAAGGATTTTCTGCCAGCATATCGGAAACCAGCCGTAAAAACTAACCATAAAGTACTAGCCCGGCCAAGCCGGGCGCGCTTGTCTCAGGTTTTGACCGGGCGCTTTGAAAGTTTGCGCTGCAGCGTACGGCGGTGCATTTTCAGGGCGCGTGCCGTGGCTGAAACATTGCCATCGTTTTCGTGGAGGACGCGCTGGATGTGTTCCCATTCAAGACGGTCGACTGACAGCGGCTCATCGGACGCGGGCAACTCGAAATCGGGGCCATCTTCATCGTCGAAGGCACTCAGGATGGCTTCTATTTCGACCGGTTTGGCCAGGTACTGGATGGCGCCGAGTTTCACCGCATCGACGGCTGTGGCAATGCTGGCGTAGCCGGTCAGGACAACGATGCGGCAGGCCGGGTTGATGGCAAGTAATTGTGGGATCAGGGCCAGCCCGGAACTGCCGTTGAGATTAAGATCGAGGACGATGCGTTCAGCCCCGGTTTCTCGCGCGGCAGCCAGGGCCGACGCGGGATCGAGCACGCCGTGGGCGGGATGGCCGTGTCGCTCAAGCGTGCGGACGAGGATGGCGTTGAAGCTCGGGTCATCGTCAATGATCAGTGTCGGTTCGTTCATGTCTTGGTCCGGGGCAGTTCAATGCGGGCGAGGGCGCCGCCGTCGTCGGGGTTGGCCAGGGTCAAGCTGCCACCCAGCTGCTCGACGGCGCTGCGGGTCAGCATCAGGCCGACGCCACTACCCCGTTCATGGGCGGGAAAGCTGGCTTGTCCACCGAGTTCAAGTACCTCGGGAGGAAAGCCGGGACCGTGGTCACGGATGTCGATGCTGAGGATTTCGGTACTCCAGCCCAGACGGATATCAAGCGGGCTGGCGGTAGCGTTGGCAGCATTGTTGAGCAGGTTGAGGACGGCTTGTTCGAGGCGTGGGTCGGCGACGATATCGGGGGCTGTCCCGTCGCTGGTGACGATCAGCCGGCTGCTCGCCTGCGGACGGGCCGCATGCCAATGCTGGCGTACCTCGGCGAGCCACTGGTCGGCAGCCTGCAGCGGCGAGTTTTCCAGACGTTCGGCGCCAGCCCGGCGTGAGAGGCCGGTGATGATCTGCTTGCAGACACCGATCTGCTGGCGCAGCAGGGCAATGTCCTCTTGGGCTGCCGGGCTTAGACCGGCTTCGTTGGCCAGTTCGCCGGCCAGCAGGGCCATCGTGCCGAGCGGCGTGCCAAGTTCATGCGCGGCACCGGCAGCGAGCGTTCCCATCGCCATGACGCGCTCATCGCGCAGCCCCTGTTCGCGGGCGGTGGCCAGTTCAGCATCGCGCTGGCGAATAATGCGGGTGGTGCGGACGATAACCCAGCCGATCATCACGGTAGAGACAACGAAAATCAGCCACATGCCGCCCAGGTGCAGGCGCGTCGCCCGGGTTGCATCGGCCATTGGCAAGGGGATGTAATAAACCATGAGCAGCGAATAGGCGGCGATGGTGATGGTGGTAATGGTCGCCACCCAGCGTCCCGGCAGCGTCAGGGCAGCGACCGCCACCGGTGGCAGAAGCAGCGAGACAAGGGGGTTGGCAGCGCCGCCACTGAGAAATACCACGGCGCTCAGGATCCCGACATCAAACAGCAGGTGGCTGAAAATTTCGCCTGTCGTGGCCGTGCGTGCGCTGGCCGTTCGCCATTGCGCCAGGCCATTGAACAGGCCGGCAATGGCGACAATACCCAGGAGCGGTGTCTGCGGGACGGGGATGTCGAGCAGGCCGGGTCCAACCAGAATGAGTTGCGCCAGGACGGCGAGCACCGCCCAGCGACCGAGGACGAGGCGGCGCAGGTTGGCCAGGTGGTCAGAGTTTGCGGTTGTGCTCAGGGTTATTGCCATGACCCGGATTATGCGTGATTTGTGTCAATTTTCAGTGGCTTGAGAGGTGCGACAATTCGTCGCATTGATCCTTGGGAGTTGGTCTGCATGCTGAAGGTATTTCGCTTTTCACTACTGCTGACGGTGCTCGTGCTGAACCTGCCGGCCAGCGCCGTCGACCTTGAAAAAGGCAAGGAAATCAACGGTACCTGCGCCGCCTGTCACAGCGATAACGGCCAGGGCGGCAAGAAAGGCGAATACCCGCGGATTGCGGGGCAGCAGGTTAAATACATCGAAACCCAGTTAAGGAATTTTCGCTCGCGGACGCGGGTCAATATCCCGATGTTTCCTTATACGCAGGAGCGTGAGCTGTCCGATGCCGACATCAAGGACATTGCCGCCTATCTCGCCGGTATCGAGCTGGATACCAAAATGCCGACCTATGTCGGCACCGAGGATGCGCTGACCCGCTTGCTGATGGCTGAAAAAGTGATGATCGTCCCCCGCGCCGAGGGCGATTTGACCAATGGCGGGAAAATCTACCAGAAACAGTGCGCCGCCTGTCATGGCAAGAGCGGCCGGGGGCGAGGCATGTTTCCGATGCTGGTCGGGCAATACACCCCGTATCTGCAGCGTCAGGTTGACCTCTATCTGAAGGGCGACCGGCCGCATGACGAGGAAGGTATGGTTGGCTTGCTCAATGCCCTCAATCTGCAGGATATCCAGGATGTTCTGGCTTATCTGACATCGATTCAGGAGCACGGCGAATGAAGCGTTCAAGCTTGATCGGGATGATGGTCCTGCTTATTCTTTCCTCGGCCTGGGGGCACGGTCATCCCGGACAGATCGACGACAGCATGCCCGATGCCCAGCGCATCCGTTTCTGCGAACGGGTGCGCGATCATGCCCTGCAGGCGTTCTACAACCGCGACAAGGGGCGGCCGATGAAGTTGTTTGATGAGGATGGCAGCGACGGGGCGCGCATTACCAATCACATCATCCGGCGCATCTACGAAGAGCCGCAGATTTCCAGCCCGAAAAAGGCTGAAACCTTTGGCCGTGCCACCTGCAACGAAATGATGGGGACGTCGGCTGCGTCAGAATAGAAAGGGGATGAAGCGTTTGGTGCGCTGGGCGTATTCGGCATAGACCGGACCAAAATAGGCCAGACATTCCTTTTCGTCTGTCCTGGCGGTGAGCCAAAGGAACAGGGTGGCCGCCCCGACGAGGATACTGCCGGTCAGTCCGGGGTCGAGCAGGTAAGTGCCCCAGGCCAGGGCCAGCAGCGAGCTGTACATGGGATGGCGGATATAGCCGAAGATGCCCGTCGAAACGAGTTGGGTCGTCTTCTCGAAAGCGTAGAAGGAGGGATCGTCACGCTGCCGGTCCGGGTGGCCCTGCCGATACAGCGTGAGGAGCCCGGTGAGGGCCAGGCCGATACTGATCAGGAGGAGCAGTGAAGCGACCTGCAGGTTGAGCGTTGTCAGCTCGCGGTCAAGAAACTGGCGATTCAGGACCAGCAGACCGAGTATGGCCTCCCACGCAAAGAAGCGATAGAAACCGTGGCTGCCAAGCCGGCTCAGCGGCTTTCGCGAGAGCCAGGCCAGCGTCGCCGTGCCGGCTGCCAGCGCCTGCGCGTCGGTTAGAAACTCAACCATCGAAGGCGCTGCTCAGGGCGGCGATCATGCAGCCGTGGTCGAGGACGCCGGCACTTTCGCGGACACTGTGCATGGCCCACATGGGCGAGCCGACATCCACGCTGGGGATGCCCAGGCGCGCGGCGACGATCGGGCCGATGGTGCTGCCGCAGCCGAGATCGGTGCGGTGGGCATACTGCTGGCAGGGCACGCCAGCCTTGGCGCAGATGGCCATGAAGCGGGCTGCTGTCTCGGCACTGGTGCTGTAGCGCTGGTTGGCATTGCTCTTGATGACCGGGCCGGCATTGACCAGCGCGTGGTGACAGGGTTCGTAGGCGGCGGGAAAGTTGGGGTGCCAGGCATGTGCCATGTCGGCGCTGATAAAAAAACTGCGGGCCAGCATTCGTTGCTGGTCTTCACTATCCAGGCTGGCACTGTTGGCCATCCGGTCAATGACATCGACGAGAAAACTGCCGCCGGCCCCGGTGGCGCTTTCGCTGCCGACTTCTTCGTGATCGAAAAAGGCGCACAGGCAGGTGGCGGCGGGCTGGTCGGTGGCGAGCAAGGCGCTCAGTGCAGCATGGCAGGAGGCCAGGTTGTCGAGCTGGCTGTTGGCGATGAACTCACTCTCAACACCCCACAGGACACCTTTTTGTGTGTCGTAGGCATTGAGTTCCCAGGTCAGCAGATCGTCTGCCTTAACACCAAGGCGGTCGGCGATGGGCTGACGGAAACGTGCTTCGGCCTTTGTGCCGTCTTCCGAAACACCGAGCAGTAAGGGCAGTTCGGTCTGCTTGTTGAATTTCAGGCCGCTTTCGTTAACCTCGCGATTCATGTGGATGGCGAGGTTGGGCAGGCGCAGCAACGGTTCGTCGAAGCGGATCAGACGGATCACGAAACCAGCGGGGGTGCGTACCGTGACGCGGCCAGCCAGCGACAGGTCGCGGTCGGCAAAGGTGGCGAGGATGGGACCGCCATAGACTTCGACGCCGAGGCGCACCATGCCGGCAGCATCGTCCGCCGGCTTCGGCTTGAGGCGCAGTCCGGGCGAGTCGGTATGAGCGCCGATCAGGCGCAGGCCGGTGGTTGCTGGTGGCTGGTTGCCGACGATGAAGGCAATGATCGAAGCGCCACCCCGTACGACGTAGTGGCGGCTACCGGGGATCAAGGTCCAACGCTCAGCTTCATCCAGTCGACTGAAGCCGGCTGCCGTGAGCCGTGTTTCACAAGTCTGGACGGCATGCCACGGGCTCGGGCTGGCATCGATGAAATCCAGGAGATCCTGCGCCTGGGCGCGGACAGCAGGGGATATTTTCATGGCGTCTTGGGGTTCAGCAAGTCAAGCAACAGTCGGGCAATGCGTTTATCGTAAAGCATCGCAATATGTCCGGCCACCGGCAGTTCGACATCACGTGCGCCGGGCAGGCGCTGGTTGTCCTGAGGCATGACGTAGTTGTCGTAAGGGTTGCGCAGGCTGATGGTGGGAACCCTCAAGGGTTCGGTCGCCATGTCGCGCAGCCACAGTGATCCCGGCGTCATTTCGCGGGAGTTCTGGCCCAGGCCAAGGCGGGAGAGCACGCTGCCGCTGTGTGGCGTGGCCAGGGTGAATAGTTGGTCAACCTTTTTGTTGCCGTGGCGAGCCAGGTAGGAGCGGCAGATCAGGCCACCCATACTGTGGGCGATCAGCGTCACCTGTTTGCTGCCGGTGGTGGCGCAGACTTCCTCGATACGCTGGTTGAGTTGCGGCACCAATTTGCCGAGGCTGGTGTAGGGCGGCGTCAGGCTAAGCGTGGCGACGCTGTGACCAGCTGCCTCCAGGCGGCGGCGCAGCAGCCACCAGACGCCGCGACTGCAGCCGAAACCATGCACCAGGAGAATAGGCTTGCGGCCCGGCGGAAGGCGGTCGGCCGGCATCCACAGCGGCTCGAAGGGGAGGACGAGGAGGAAGGTGAGGAGGAAGGCGAAATACTCGCCGGCCATCATCACAAAGCGCCGGCCGACGCCGAGCGCCGGGGCCGGCGAGGCGAATTTCATGGCAAACAGCCAGGTCGTGGCATTCATCCAGAAGCGCAGGCCGAGCAAGCAGTTGATCGCCCCGACAATGGCCAACGGCCATTCGAGGTGCAGGACCTGACGACCGAAAGCCACGTAAGCGGCCGTTTCGAGAGTAAGCCAGATAAGTAGGGAGATAGGGACCATGTCGGGCTCAGACCGCGTTGGCGTCGGGTTTGGCCAGCCATAGGCAGGCGCCTTTCGACTCCTTGTCGATGGCTTTCAGGACGCGTTCATGCTCGGCCAGTTCTTCGGGCGAGGCGCGCTGCACGGTGAGCGGCTTGCGCTGGCGAACCAGGCCGTCTGCCCCGAGGTTCGGGCGCGCTGCGGCGTCCGGTTCGATCATCAACGAGTTCTGCCCCCGCGTCATGGCGAGGAACACATCGGCCAGCAACTCTGTGTCAAGCAGGGCGCCGTGCAGGGTGCGGCTCGAGTTGTCGATCTCGTAGCGTTCGCACAGCGCGTCGAGGCTGTTGCGCTTGCCGGGGTGGAGATCCTTGGCCATGCGCAGGGTGTCGATCACCCCGTTGCAGATGGTGCCGACCGGCACGCGGCCGAGGCGGTCGAGTTCGGCATTCAGAAAGCCGATGTCGAAGGGCGCGTTATGGATGATCAGTTCGGCACCATTAATGAATTCGAGGAACTCATCGGCGATGTCGGCAAATTTTGGCTTGTCAGCAAGGAATTCGAGGGTGATCCCGTGTACGGCCTGGGCGCCTTCATCAATCTCGCGCTCGGGGTTGATGTATTTGTGCAGGTGGTGGCCGGTAAAGCGCCGATTCACCATCTCGATACAGGCAACTTCAATGATGCGGTGACCCGAGCGTGGGTCAAGGCCGGTGGTTTCGGTGTCGAGGACGATCTGTCTCATGCCGCTTCCCCGTTTCTCAATTCGTCAATGCCGCGATTGGCCAGGGCGTCGGCCCGTTCGTTTTCCGGATGCCCGGCGTGGCCCTTGACCCAGACCCATTCCAGCTTGTGCAATTTGACCTGGGCATCGAGCTGTTGCCAGAGGTCGGCATTCTTTACGGGCTTCTTGTCGGAAGTCTTCCAGCCGTTGCGTTTCCAGCCGTGAATCCACTCGTTGATACCCTTCAGCACATACTGCGAGTCGGTGTAGATCTTGCCGCCGATCGGACGCTTGAGCGCTTCGATGGCGCGGATTGCCGCGGTCAGTTCCATGCGGTTATTGGTCGTTTCCTTTTCGCCTCCCCACAACTCCTTTTCGTGCTGCCCGAGACGCAGGATAGCACCCCAGCCGCCTGGGCCGGGATTGCCCTTGCAGGCGCCATCGGTAAATATTTCGACGGTTTCTTCAGTGGCCTTCATTGGATTCCTTTTGAGCAATCGGGCGCAGCGCCTTGGCGCGCACCGACTTGTTACGCCAGTTGGGGGTGATCAGATGCATGCCATGGACGCGCTTAATGGCGCGCAGCACGTATACCCCACCAGCAAAATTCCACCAGCGGTTGCCGGCTGATTCGATGAATTGCAGACCTTGCAGCCATTTGAGTTGGTCGACCGGTGGCAGGTAGCAGCCCAGGGTGCCCCGGTCGACTTCGAAGCCAAGCAGCTTGAGCCAGTCCTTGAGGCGGTTGACCGAGAGAAAACTGCCGTTCCAGGGAAACTCGCCACTGCGGTCGAATTTGCGTTTGGCACCCCACAGTGAAATGGGATTGAAGCCGACGATGATGACCTGGCCCTCGGGAATCAGGATGCGCTCGACTTCGCGCAGGATCTGGTGCGGCTGGTCGCTGAATTCGAGGATATGGGGGAGCACGACCAGATCGGTGCTCAGCGAGGCGAACGGCAGGGCAGTGCAGTCACACTGCAGATCGATGGCACCGAACTCGCCGGCCTTGAGGCGCAGGGGAATCCGGTTGGCACGCAGAAAGTCGCCGTGGGGTAGCCCCAGTTGCAGGGCATGGAAGCCAAAAACGTCAGCCACGGCAGCGTCGAGCTGGCGCTGTTCCCAGTCCAGCACATAACGGCCGGGTGCCGTGGACAGCCAGGCATCGAGTCCGGGAATTGACATCCGGGGTGCTGCACTCGAGAGTTCCGGCATGGTTGAAATTTCGTTCATTCCTGCGTTGATTTGAAATGCCTTTTGCCGCAACGATTTTTGCGTTCGTTCAATATCCAGTTCAATAACCGGCGCCATAACGACCAGGCCAGTTCCGGGATTTTAACCGCTATCCATCCTGACCTTGGATCGGCGTAAATCTTCGCTGTTCTTCGCACTCATGGCCGAGGGTCGCGAGTGTATCAATGCCCCTGTCAGCCCGTCATCCGTCAAAGCAAAATCAAGCGGTCAGGGGGGGCGCAAAGGCTACGACCACGCGGCGGATCAGGCTGCTTGTGCCATCTTGCATACCGTCATTTGCTAAAGCCAACGGCCCAGCATTGTTCGAGGTTGGCTTCTACACTGGCCACGACCTCGGCATCGAGTTTTCCCTGTTCTACCTCTTCCTGCAGAATGTCGAGAATGTCCTTGGCCGGTAGCGGGCCGCGGTAGGGGCGGTGCTGCTCGAGCGCTTGAAAGACATCGGCAACAGCGATGATGCGGGCTTCGAGTGAGAGTTCGGCTTTCTGCAAATGATAGGGGTAACCCGAGCCATCAATCCGTTCGTGGTGCTGCGAGGCCCATTGAGCTACTTCTTCCAGGCCACTGATGTTTTTCAGGATATTAAAGGTATCGAAGCTGTGCCGACGAACGATGGCGTATTCCTCGGGTGTGAGCTTGCCGGGCTTGTCGAGATAGTTATCGGGGACCCGGAGTTTGCCCAGGTCGTGCAGCAGGCCGGCCAGTTCCAGAAGTTCGCAGGTCCGGGGCGAGAGGCCCATCTTTTCGCCGATGTAGCGGGCCAGGCGTGCTACAGCATCCGAGTGTCTTTGCGTGTAGGGACTTTTCGCGTCAACAATCACCGAGAAGACATGCATGAGACTGCGCAGATCGGAGAATTCAAGCTGCCCCTCGCTTTCGCAACCGACCCAGGTCGCCGCATAGCCAGCGACCTGCTCGCTTTCAAGGCGAAACCAGAAGGCTTCTGAACTGGCCAGTTCGAGAAAAACCTCGACCATCTCGGGATGGAACCATTCATTTTTGTGCTCGATGACCTGTCGGCAGGTGTCCCGCACACCGAGCAGAATGTTGGAGTTATCCTTGAGGTTACCCAGCGTCAGAATATCGATGCGGTCAGCGAGATAGATGCAACTGGCGTTAAGCCGGGTTTCTTCGGGGAGGTCTAGATCCTTGAGAACAGACCAATGGGTGTGATGGTGCAGGACGACATCGGCCAGCTTCGCTAGCTGCGGGCATTGACCAAGCAGGGCATGGCCGATGACGCAGTGTTCGTGTTCGTTTTCCCATTCCAGCTGAGCCAGGCGGGAATGGATGACGGTTTTCGAGACGCCGCAATCGTGCAGGATGGCCGCTTGAAAGAGGTCGTCCAGACGCCGCCCAGACCACCCCAGCTTTTTGCCGCATTCTGCTGCGATGTAGGCTACCCGCTTGCCGTGGTGAATATGCGTAACACCGACGAGATCGAGAGCATCTGACAAGGAGTAGATGGCTTGATGCAGATTGACGCGATAGGTCGACACAGGCTGGCCTCAGATTGGCAATTCGCTTAGTCGCAAACCTCTGCTTTTGCGAGATTCAAGGTGTTCAGAACCAAGCCTAGATAATAGCTGAGCTTTTCCATCAATTTCGTTTGCCCAAGGGTGAATTTCATGCGATCAGTCTTTCCTGCTGTCGCCCGGCCTGTTTGGCAAACGAGCGACAGCAAACTCCCTCATTGCTGACCGAACCCGATTGCCAACCGAACGGCGACATTGGCCGATGCGTTGTTGGCTAAGCAGCCAGCAGTCTTAATCCCCTCCGCGCAGGTTCTGTACCTGGAATAGCCCGTTTGGACTGAGCCCGGGTTGGGCCAGGGTCTTGAATTGGCCGGTCGAACAATGTTTGGCCTGGACGTCGATCATTGCGCCTGAGTCATTGAGGGGAACCCCGGTACCCTTGTTGCCCGGCAGATGGTGATCGGGATGCGATTTGCCGAGAATGGCGATTTTCCAGAGTTCGCCCTTGCGGTCATAAATCAGCGTGCGGGCAATGGCATAGGTTTGCGCATCGAAATAGAAAATACGCTTGCTGACAGGGTGGGCCGGCATGACCGGTTCGGCTTCAACGACATGAACCTTGCGCATCTGCCAGGCGATGTCGGGGAAACAGCCTCCTTGTCCGCTGAAATTCACATATTGAAAGCCGTCCGGATCCTTGAATTCATCGGAGAGTTTCAAGTCATTGTGGTTGTAGAAGGGCATCAATAACTGCCGGGTCTCCTTGTAGGTCCACTTCATTTCGGAGATCCGGGCGTTGTAGCCATCAAAATCTTCAATCATGACATCGGAACCGAGGAAAGCATCTGTCGTTTGACCCGTGGCCAGGCGACGGACCCGGCGCTGAAAGCCAAAATACATGTAGGCATCATCCTGCCTGGCATCGTCGTCAAAGCGCTGGATCAGGAGCTGGGTATTCTTGAAATCGGTCGGTTCGAAGACCTTCAGGTAGCTGGCCGCATAGATATTGGAAGGGTTGGGCGTGACGTCCGGTATGGGGCTGGCCGTCGTCCGATACTTGAATTTCAGGAAACGCACCTCAACCCGCAACAAGCGTTCAACCTGACCGCTCAGCAGATTGCGGTACTTCCACAGAATGGGCAGGATGGCGCCGCCATCACCGTGCGCGTAGCGAAAATTCCAGGCGATCTTTTCCCCGGCGCGCGGATCGCTTGTCTGAGGCTCTTCGGGGAAGGGGCGGCCACCGGTATAGCCAAGTATTTCGCCGGGTTTGTCTCCCAGCCGGGCCGGGGATTTTTTGGCTTCCCTTTCGGTGACCGCGATATAAGCCTTATCAACGTCGAAGGAGGTGCTTGGTGCCACCTTGATGTCGTACCAGCCGTTGCGCAGGGCGAGGATCATCCCCGCATCAAGAAACTCGCGATATTGGTCGACATTGGCTTTATTGATCACCGTGCCGGGGGCGACAGACGGGGCGCTTTCGCGGACCAAGGCAAAGCTGCGTTCAATCACGCTATCAGCCATTGCCGGTGCGGCGAATGGCAGTCCGAGCAGCCCAATTGGCAGTAAAAACGTCCCATTCAGATAACTGGCTCGTGATTGATTTGGCAATTTTTTCATGGTTTCGCTTGTCTTCGTTACATCCTCGAAGGATGCTTTGTTATTTAGGCAGGAAATCGAGACGATTGAATTCTTCGCCTTTTCCCGATTAATTGGTCTCTATTCTATGGCCAAGCTTAGGCGACCCAGTAAGCCGCCGTCCGCCCAGCCCCGAAAATTTCAACGTCTGTAATGCGGCGGGTATGTGATTGAGTACAACTGGCCAGGAGTAGCTGGTCAGGCATGAATTCCATATGCAGTCGTTCCCCAAGATTTGTCCCCATAGGGAGAAACTGAAAATGCGTTTTAGATAATGAAATTGCTATACTGCGTCATCGCTCAAGGGTCAGGATGTCTTGCAAATTTATGATTGGAACAGAGGAGTCTCGTTGTGAATAAAGTCAGACAAATTTCATCGTTAGTATCCATTTTGGCGTTGGCAAGCTTTTCGACACTCGTAAGTGCCGAAATTACTTCCATTGCCGGCGACTTTACTGAGGAACGGCAAAAGGCATGGATTGAGCTCGCTAAATCCATAACGTATGAGGCCAATTCGGAGACTCAAAGCATGTACTCCTATGTCAGTGGGCTGCAACGAGCCTGTGAGGGTGCAACTGGCAAAGTGATGGATATGCATGCCCCCAATTCAATTGCCATGCAAATTCTAGGGTTCTGCACGGCGGTGAAGGACATGGAGGCGGAAAGAAAGTTTAATGCCGATGGCAAGAAAAAATCATTTCTATCGGGAGCGCCAGCCTATTGTAGCGATCTCGACCAAGGCATTCGTCATTTCGAGTCCATGCCTAACACGGCAGACTATGCTCTAATTTACCCAGCCGCACAGGAATTAGCTGTGGCTGCAAAAAAGATCAAAACAAAAGAATTCACATTTACCCCAGACTACAAGGGCGTTGCGTCTTTTGTTGGCATGGATATGCGCCCCAAGCCCGTTGTCGTTAAATGCAACTAAGCTCGATAGACGGGCGTGCTAGCGACAGAAATTAAACACAATCCGGAGCGTATGCTTGTGGAGGACAGGCTGAGATTGCCACGGTCCGCTTCGGAGCAGTCCGGTTGGCTGAACCTAAGTTTGGCTCACTGGACTGGTTTGAAGGACGGCGGATGGCAGCAAAGGGCACGGAGTACTCATTGAATGAATGACCAAGCTGACGTCGCGACCTCTCAGGGCTGAATGGCGGGTAAGTGCCGGATGCTGCCCGATTGATCGGCCGTTATGGCCGATCAACTGCCTATTGCAGAGGACATCAGATAACAATTCGGTGGTAAGCAGTCCCTCGACAGTTGTTCTGCGTTTTAGGTAAGTGGTTGACTCACGTTGAATCTCTCTCGAGGACTCATTCGGTTGGCCGGGTCGGTTTATTCTTCTTGTGCAGTCTCTGGGGGGCATCGACCGGGTGTATCCAAGCCGATCCTCCTCGAAACCGGTAGTAACGTTATTGCGGCTTATTTCTAAGCAGGCGGGAAAATACGATGCCAATAAGCGGCATCAGTACGGTGGCTGCGATGAATAGCGCAAATGCTCCCTGCGTTGCCAGCAGCTTCGCTGCAAGTATTACACCCAGTGATTGCCCGAGAAAAAATGATGAAGCGAACAACGACACCGATGTTCCTCTGACCTGCGGTGCCATTTGTGTCGCGTTGGTTTGTAGCGTGTTGTGCAGCATGTAAAAGCCCAGGCCGGCCAGATAGGCTGCAGCCGTGGCAAAGGCCCAGGTTGGGCCAAATGCGAGCAATGCCCAGGCGCTGGCAATGAGCACCCCGCCGAGGAGCGCCAGCCCTTTTTCGCCCAGTCGGCGGACGAAATATTTTGCGTAGGCAATATATGAAAAGCCGCCCACCCCAAACAACCCAACCAGTGCGCCAGACATCGACAGCGTCAGTTCAAAGCGTTCGTGAAGGTATGTTGGCACGAAGGCGAGGGCACCAAAAACGGTCATCCCTTCCAAGAATACAACGGCAATGATAACGCGAGCCCAGGGAGTGCCCAACACAATCGATGCTTGTGCAATAAGGCCACGCCCTGTCGAGCTAGGTGTTGATTGGTGGTGCGTTGACGGATTGCGATGGGATTCGAGCAATACAAATATTCCGACCAGAAAATACACCAAGCAAAGGAAGGCGAATGCCCAGCGCCAGCCCAATGTATCGGCAAAGAAACCTCCGATGAATTGGCCGCCGATGACCCCGAGTATTTGTCCGCCGAGAAAGCGAGCCAGAGTCGGCTGTCGTTCTTCATAGGGAACGGTATCCCCTATCCATGCCATCGACAAAGGAATGATTCCAGCCGCGGTTGCGCCGGTGAGTATGCGCGAGAGAACCAATAAATCCAGTGAGCTGGCCAGCGCTGCCCCCAATGAGCCGACTGTGCAGGCAAGTGTGGTGAATGCAATAAGGCGATATTTGCCGATCCGATCCCCTAGCGGGCCGAAGATCGCCTGTAGCAGCCCATAGGCTACCGAGAAGCCTGAGACGACATGCGCAACCTCTGTGGAGGATGCGGAGAATGCGTGTGCCAAGTCAGGCAGCATTGGGTCACATAATCGCGCAGATGCAGCACTGGCAAATGCGGCAATCGATAAAAGAAGAATTGCGCGGGCATGTTGCTGCGTTTGAACTGCAGTCAAATCGTTGTCCTTCTATCGGTTTTTGTCTGCTCAATAGGTCACGGATAATCTTGGCGTATGAGACCTACAACAAGGTCCCTGAGATAAATGTGTGAGTCTCACAAGTTAGCTGGACACCCAGCCACCGCCGAGGGCCTTGAAGAGATCGACCGCAGCGCCCAGGCGGCTCTTGCGGCTAGCCAGATACTGTAATTGAGCGCCGTTCAACGTGCGTTGGGCATCAAGCAGGTCCATGTAGCCAGAATAGCCTGCCGCATAACGCTTCTGAGCCAGATCAAGTGCCCGTTGCGCCGCCTCAACCTGAGCCGAAGTCGCGGCTTCCTCTTCGCTATATTCTCGCAGTCCGACGATTGCGTCGTTCACCTCCTTGAAGGCGGTCTGCACGGTCTTCCGGTAATTAGCCAGTGTTTCCTTTTGCGCTGCCGTGGCCTGATCAATCCGGGCACCCGTGCGACCAGCATCGAAGACCGGCATGGCGAGGCCGATGGCGGCTGACCATATGCCGGCACCACCTGAGAACAGGTTGGAGAGCGCCATGCTTTCACTGCCGAATAAGCCGGTCAGGCTGATGGTCGGATAATAGGCCGCCTTGGCGACACCGATACGTGCGTTCGCGGCGACCAGCTTTTCTTCGGCCTGGCGGATGTCGGGACGGGCTTCGAGTAAAGCGGACGGCAGACCGGCCGGTGGTGTTGGCGGCAGTGGTAGTTTATCGAGGCTGGACGGGCTGATCCTTAGGCCGGGCTGGCCGCTGAGTAGGCCAATCTGGTTTTCGGACAGGGCGCGCAGGCGCTGCAACTGGCTCCACTGTGCCTGGGCGCCATTCAGCGCACTATCGGCCTGAGCCAGTTCGAGGCCCGAGGCGGTGCCGGCATGCAGACGGGCCTCGACGATTTTCCGGGCTTGCCGACGGGATTCAAGCGTCTGTGCCGTGACCTCGATCTGGCCGTCCAGACTGCGCAAATTGAGGTATTCGTTGGTCACCTGACCGATCAGCGTGAGGCGCAGGCTGTCCCGACCGAAGCGACTAGCCAGCACGTCGCTGCGAGCCGCTTCGTTATTGCGGCGAAGGCGACCCCAGAGATCAATCTCGTAGCTCAGCGACAAGGCCGCTCGGGAATTGTCGTAGGTGGCGCTGCCAATTTTTTTACCGTTGAAGGTTTCGCCGCTGGTTTTGCTGCGCGCAGTGCTGGCCTCAAGGCCAAGGCGCGGCGCATAGTCGGCGCCAGCCTCACGGGCTGCTGCTTCGGACGCTTCAAGGCGGGCAATGGCCGCTTGCAGATCCTGGTTTGCGGCCAGGGTCTGCTCGATCAGTGCATTGAGGTCGGTATCGCCGAACAGTGTCCACCAGGCCGGATTGATGGCCGCTTCGACGCTGGCGTCAGCTGAAGCAGATAGCGGCAGGGTCGACGTCGGGCGAACATAGTCGGGTCCGACGGCGCAGCCACTCAGGACGAGTGCGGCGGATAGCCCCAGCGCAAGGTGAATTTTTGTGTGCTTGATGAGTGGCTTAGGCATCTTGATTCTCCTCCGTCGAGGCGGTCGGCTCTGCTTGCTTGCCGTGCTCCACCCACTGGAAAAAGAGCGGAATGAAAATGGTGGCGATGAAGGTCGCCGCGATCATCCCGGCGAAAACGCCGGTACCCATTGACTGCCGGGCCGAGGCGCCAGCGCCGGAAGCCTTGACCAAGGGGAAGACGCCGAGCACGAAGGCGAGCGAGGTCATGATGATCGGACGCAGGCGAAGGCGGGCGGCTTCCAGGGCGGCCTCGGTGATGGTCTTGCCTTCATCGTATTTTTGCGCCGCGAACTCGACGATCAGGATGGCGTTTTTCGAGGCCAGGCCAATCAATACGACAAGGCCGATCTGAAAGTAGATGTCATTCGGCATGCCGCGCAGCCAGACCCCGGTCAGCGCCCCCATCAGGGCAAAGGGAACAGCCATGATGACGGCCACCGGCAGCGACCACTTCTCGTACTGGGCGGCGAGGATCAGGAAGACCATGATGATGGCGAAGACGAAGGCCTGCAGCGACGAGCCGGAGGCGCGTTTTTCCTGGAAGGCCTGGCCGGTCCACGAAATTTCGTAGCCATTGGGCAGTGTGGCGGCGGCCACTTCCTCGACGATCTTGATGGCGTCGCCCGAGCTGATGCCGGGCTTGCTGTCGCCCATGATCTTGGCGGCGACAAAGCCGTTGAAGCGCTCGACCTGTTCCGGCCCGACAATGTTCCTGACCGTACTGACTGCCGACAGCGGAATCATGGCCTTGGTCGTCGTACTGCGGACATAGACTTTGCCAAGATCGTCCGGCTTCATCCGGTAGCTGGCTTCGGCCTGCAACTGCACACGGTAGACGCGCCCCGCCTTGTTGAAGTCATTGACGTAGAGCGCCCCCATGGTGCTTTGCAGGGTCTGGTAAATCTCGTTGAGCGGGATGCCGAGAGCCAGCGCCTTCGCTTCATCGACCTCGACGAACAGTTGCGGCACGGTTGGCCGGAAGAAAGTGCTGATGCGGGTGAACTCGGTGCGCTTCTGCAGTTCGGTGATCAATTGCTGGGTGATTTCGTTGAGCTTCTTGCTGTCGCCATCGATGCGGTTCTGCAGGTACACCTCGAAACCGCCTGCCGTGCCCAGACCCATGATGGGCGGCGGGTTGAAAACCAATGCCATGCCATCCGGCTGCATCATGCCCATGCCCATGAACTTGCCGGCCAGGTCCTGCGCCTTGGCATCGCGCTCACTCCAGTCCTTGAGTGGAATGAAGATGGTGCCGGCGTTGGGTTTGTTGCCACCGCCAATGAGGTCGAAGCCGGCAACGACGAAGGTGTGAGCCACCGCCGGATCGTTGGCAACCATCTGGCGCATGCTTTCGCCGGTTTTCTCGGTGCGCTTCAGCGTTGCGCCATCGGGCAGCATTAGCGCCGAGATCAGGTAGCCCTGGTCTTCAGCCGGCACGAAGCTGCCGGGAATGAAGCGAAAGAAGGCGACGGTCGCGGCAATGACCAGTGCAAAAATGATGCCGCCGATAACTCCGTGCTTGAGGGTCAGGCCGACGGTGCTGACGTAGGAACGGGTAAATCGCTCGAATAGCCGGTTGAACGGGATGAACAGTTTGTGTTCGGTGTGCTGGGCCTTGAGCAGCAGGGCGCAGAGCGCCGGCGTCAGCGTCAGGGCGACGACACCGGAGAGGACGACGGCGACAGCGACCGTGACCGCAAATTGTTTGTAGAGCTGGCCGGCAATGCCGCCGAGGAAGGCAACCGGAATGAAGACCGAGCAAAGAACCAGAACGATGGCGATCAGCGCGCCCTGAACCTGCTGCATGGCCTTGATCGCAGCGTCTCGCGGCGACAGCTTTTCTTCGGCCATCAGTCGTTCGACGTTTTCCAGGACGACAATGGCGTCATCGACGACGATGCCGATCGCCAGCACCATGGCGAACAGCGTCAGGGTGTTGATCGAGAAACCGAACAGCCAGAGGCCGGCGAAGGTGCCGATCAGTGAAATCGGTACGGCGACCATCGGGATCAGCGTGGCGCGCCAGCTTTGCAGAAAAATATAGACGACGGCGAGGACCAGGATCATCGCCTCGATGAGCGTCTTGACGACTTCATGGATGGAGGCGGAAACGAAACGCGTCGTGTCGAAGGGGATGACGTAGCCCATGCCTTCCGGCATTTTCTTCTTCAGTTCCTCCATCCTGACGCGCACTTTTTCGGCAACGTCCAGCGCATTGGCACCCGTCTGCAGGAAGACGCCCATGGCGATGGTCGGCTGCCCATCGAGTGTCACGCTCTGGTCGTAGCTGTAGGCACCCAGCTCGAGGCGAGCAACATCCCGGAGGCGGAGTGTGCCCCCGGGCCCGCTGGAACGGATCACGATGTTGCCGAATTCCTCTGGCGTCAGCAGGCGCCCCTTGGCGGTCACGGTGTAGACCAGCATCTGGTCGGCCGGGGCTGGCTCCTGACCGATCTTGCCGGCCGCATTCTGGGCATTCTGGGCGCGGATGGCATCGGCAATATCGCTGATCGTCAGGCCAAGCTGGGCCATGCGGTCCGGTTTCAGCCAGACGCGCATCGAGTAATCCTGGGCGCCGAAAATGGTGACGTCGCCGACACCCTTGACCCGCTTCAGCTCGTCGGCAATGTTCAGGCTGGCGTAATTGGAGAGGAAGAGCGTGTTGTAGCGGCCTTTCTCGGAATCGAGCGCTACGACCTGCAGGATGTCGTTGGAGCGCTTCTGGACGATCACACCGTTGTTGCGTACCTCGGCCGGGAGACGGGGTTCGGCGGCCTTGACGCGGTTATTGACGTTGACTGCAGCGACGTCGACATTGGTGCCGACATCGAAGGTGGCGGTGATGGTGATGGCGCCGTTGGCCGATGCCGAGGACGTGAAATAGGACAGATTCTCGACCCCGTTCAACTGCTCCTCGATCGGGGCAGCGACCGTCTTGGCCAGCGTTTCGGCCGACGCGCCCGGGTAATTGGCAGTGATCAGGACAGTGGGCGGGGCGATCTGCGGGTATTGCGCGATGGGCAGCACCTGCGAGGCGACCAGGCCGGCAATGATGATAATGATCGAAATGACCGAGGCGAAAATCGGCCGGTTGATGAAGAATTTCGACATGGCCGCTCCTTAAGCCTTCGGGGCCGGCTTGGCAGCTGGCTCGGCTCCGGGCACAGCAGGCGGATGCGGAGCGACCGGAGCACCCGGACGCAGCTTCATGAGATTGTCGATGATGACCTTGTCACCGGCCTTGAGGCCGCCCAGGATGACCCAGTCCTTGCCGCGCCATTCGCCGGCCTGCACGGCGCGCGGCGTCACCTTGTCGCCTTCGCCGGCAAGCATGACGAGCGGCCCCTGCTCGGACTGCACGACGGCTGATTGTGGCACCAGGAAAACGCCGTCGCGCGCCCCGGTGAGCAGGCGGATGCGGACGAACTGGCCGGGCAAAAGCTGGTTGTCGTTGTTGTCGAACTCGGCACGCAAGGCCTGGGTGCCAAGCGTCGTATCGATGTTGCCGGCGAGGAAGTTGAGCTTGCCGGTCTTGGGATAAACCGTGCCATTGGCCAGGATCAGTTCGACGCCGCTGATGTTTTTGCTGGTCACCCGGCCACCGGCCAGCTTGGCCAGGTCGCTGTCGCCGAGGCTGAAACGGACCCAGATCGGATTGCTTTGATAGATTGATGTGAGCAGGCTGTCGGCACCGGCCGTGATCAGATTGCCTTCAGACTTCGCGGCACGGCCGGTCGTGCCGGAAACCGGCGCGGTAACGGTTGTCCACGATAGGTTAAGCTCGGCCTGGCGGAGCGTAGCCAGGGCAATGGCGTTGGCCGAAGTGGCGTCGTCGTATTCCTTCTGGCTGATGGCCTTGGCTTCAATCAGGCTCTTCAGGCGATTCATTTCGCGGCTGGTTTGTTCAGCCTTGGCCCTGGCTTCGGCCAGGGCAATTTCATAACTGGAGCGGTCGATCTGGAACAGTGGCTGACCTGCCTTGACGGTTTCGCCTTCCTGGTAGAGGCGCTTGATCAGGATGCCGCCAACACGCGCCCGGACTTCGGTTTCACGGGCGCCTTCGGTTTGTGCCATGACTTCAATGGACGACGGGACGCGCTGCGGCTGCACGTCGAGCACCGTGACCGGCATGGGGCCCATGGCGGGCGGGCCGGCCGGCTTGGTGTCCGAGCAACCAGCGAGCAGGGTGGTGCCCAGTACGGCCGCGCCCAGCAGAATGGAAATCGTTTTGCGCTCAGGCAGGGTTCCGGAATTCATGGGCTTGCTCCAAAAAGTGAAATGTTTGGGCTATTATATACAAACACGAATGTATGTAAAAGATTTTGGGCGATCGGACCAATGGCTTAACATGGACAGTGGCAAGGGCAAAAAATGCCAAGCCCGGAGAGATCAAAGTGGTCAGAAAAACCAAGGAAGACGCGGAAAAAACCCGTCAGGACATTATCGAATCAGCCCGCGCGGTGTTTCACCAGTGCGGCGTCAGCCGTTCGACACTGGAAAAGATCGCCAAGGAAGCGGGCGTAACCCGCGGGGCGATCTATTGGCATTTCAAGGACAAGGCGGAGTTGTTTTTTGCCATGCGCGAGGATGTCTTTGCGCCTATGGTCGAGCGGACCGATGCCCTGCTGCTCTCGGACGTTTACGATAACCCGCTCGATGCCATCGAAGCCTCGCTCAAGGAATTTTTTCGCGTTCTCGACGATTGCCCGGTGGTGCGCGAAGTCTTCGAGATCATGATTTCGCGCTGCGAATATGTCGATGAATTCGCCGCCGTTCAGGAGGAGGCCGGTCGCCCGGCCTACGAATTTCTGGAAAAAATGGAACGCGTCTACGGCAAGGCGGCGGATAAAAATGTATTGCGACGCGGGCTTGATCCAGAAGCCGCTGCCCGGGATACCTGGGCCTTCACCAGTGGCCTGCTGCACCTGATGCTCGGCTGCCAAAAGGGCTCCGATCTTGACCGGCGGATTCCTGCAATGATCGCTTCGCACATGGCGCTGCGGCGTCTCGGCTGATCGCCATGCCGGGAGATGACTGTTTTTTCAGGCTTGGATCGTAACTTATATGGAAATCTCGTTCATTCCCGCATTCAAGGACAATTACATCTGGCTGCTGACCGAGGGTAAGCGCGCCGTCGTTGTCGATCCTGGCGATGCCGGGCCGGTCATTGCCCGTCTGGAGGCCGATGGTCTGAAGCTGGAAGGCATCCTGATCACGCATCACCATGCCGATCACCAGGGGGGCATCGGCGAACTGCGAGCACGTTGGCCAGTCGATGTTCATGCACCCGGAAATGAGGCTATTTCAGGCGGTACCCGCCCACTTTATGGTGGAGAGCGGATCGATATGCTCGATCAGCAGGTCGAAGTGATTGCCGTTCCCGGTCACACCCTGGGGCATCTCGCCTACGTCGCGCCGGGCGCGCTGCTATGCGGCGATACGCTGTTCGGTGCGGGTTGCGGCCGCCTGTTCGAGGGTACGCCAGCCCAGATGTCGGCCTCGCTTGATCGCCTGGCTGCCTTGCCGGACGAAACGCGGGTCTATTGTGCTCACGAGTACACCGAAATGAATCTGCGATTCGCCCTGGCCGTCGAGCCGCAAAATGCCGCCTTGCGGGCCCGCGTGGACAAGGTGGCGGCGTTGCGGGCGGCTGGGCTGCCCAGCGTGCCGTCGACGCTTGGCGAGGAAAAGGCGACCAATCCATTTTTGCGGTGTGCCGAGCCGACCGTCATCAAGGCAGCCCTGCAGCAAGGGGCAACGAGTCAGGAAAAAACGGATATTTTCGCCGCCATTCGGGCCTGGCGAAACAACTTCTAGGGCTAACTTCTAGGGCTTGGCCTGGCGGACGCGGCTGCTGACCTTGGCCAGCGTGTCGAGGACGCGGGCAGCGTTGAATGGCTTGATGATGAAGCCGCTGGCCCCGTTCTGGATCGATTCCTGAACCGTTTCCGGGTCGGAATTGCCCGTCACCATGATCACTTCGGTGGCCGGATTGCTCACCTTGATCTCGCACAGGGCATCGATGCCGTTCTTCTCCGGCATGATCACATCCATGCAGACGATGTCCGGCTTCAGGCGTTTGACGATGTCGATCGCCAACTGTCCGTTGTTGGCTTCGCCGACCACGTCGTATTCTTCACCGCGCAGCATGGCCCGCAGGATGCTGCGCATCATGTCGTTGTCGTCGGCAATGACGATGGAAATGCGTTTTCTGGCCATTTTCTTATGCGGCGTCTGCCCGGCAGACGCGATCCCTTCCTTCGTGTTTGGCCCGATAGAGTGCCTTGTCGGCGGCCTGGATGAGATCGTCCGGCGGGTTGTCGAAACCGGGGGCGGCCGAGGCAATGCCGATGCTCAGGGTGACAATGTGGTTGGGCGAGGCGGCATGCGGGATATTCAGGGCGCGGACGGCATGGCGGATTTTTTCGGCCACCATCAGTGCGCCGCCGACGGTTGTTTCGGGCAGGACAACGGCAAATTCCTCGCCGCCGTAGCGGGCCACAATGTCGGATGGTCGTTCCGTATGCTGGCGAATGGCATTGGCCACCTGGCGCAGGCAATCGTCGCCGGCCTGATGACCGTAGGTATCGTTGTATAACTTGAAGTGGTCGACGTCGCACATCATCATCGCCAGGCTGTTTGAATGGCGGCGTGCCCGACGCCATTCAACCGAGATCGCTTCGTCGAAGTAGCGCCGGTTGGCGACGCCGGTCAGGCCGTCGCTCGATGAAATGCGGACCAGCTCCTGGTTGGCGGCATCAAGTTTGCGGGTAACGGCAAGCAGCGAGGCACGCATCAGGACCAGTCTCTGCATGGCCCTGATCTTGGCACCGAGGACGACTTCGCTGATCGGCTTTTGCAGATAGTCGTCACCCCCGGCGGCAATGCCTTGCTCGACGTCGGAGTCGTCGCCGAGTGACGAGAGAAAGATGATCGGCGTCCACTCACCGGGCTTTTCCATGGCGCGAATACGCCGGGCCACCGAAAACCCGTCAAGATCGGGGAGTACCACGTCGAGCAGTACGAGGTCGGGATGATGTTCGGCAAACATGGCGACGGCATCTTCGCCACGTTCAGTCGACAGCGCCGTGGCACCGAAGCGCTCGACACGGTGGGTGAGCATGACGCGGTTGGAGCGACTGTCTTCGACGACAAGAATTTTCATGATGCCTGCCAAGCCTTGATACGTGCAGTCTAGCGGCATTGTCGCTGGAAGAAAACAAAGTTCGTGCCGGCCGGGTTGACGACGGTCAAGGCGCCGCCATTCTCGCGAGGTGCGTTGGTTTGTCGAACATTCGGGTGGCGTACGTAAAGTTCAGGCGCATCCGTGTTTCTGGCCATCTTTCCGGGCTGTCGGTGTGCTAAATTTCGTGGTTATAAAACAAGAAAGGCAAAATATCATGGCCGAGCCGACCGCCAGCAATCCAGCATTGATGTCACGTCTGACTGAGGCGCTGAAATCACCGCGTACCAAGAGAATTGGCAAATGGGTGGCGGCTATTTTTGTGCTCGTCGGCGTACTCGGTTTTCTGGCCGCGCCACCGCTGCTCAAGTCGGTGTTGCAGAAGCAGCTATCGCAGCAGTTGCATCGCGATGTCAGTATCGAAAACATCGATATCAATCCCTATGGTCTGTCCGCCAGGGTCAGTGGCCTTTCCATCAAGGCTGAGGGCGGCAAGGAAGTGGCTGGCTTCGACGAGCTTTTTGTCAACGTCTCGTCGGCGTCCATTTTCAACCTGGCCGCCGTGGTCGACGAAGTGCGCCTGCAGGGCCTGCGCCTTGCCGTATCACGCGTTGGCGAGGGGCGTTACGATATTTCCGATCTGCTTGATGAGTGGATGAAACCCAAGGACGAGCCGGATACCGGTACGCCGCGTTTTTCGATCAACAATATTCAGCTGATCAACGGCAAGATCGTTTTTGACGACCAGCCCAAGGGCAAGTTGCATACGGTCAGCGACATCAATCTGGCGCTGCCCTTTGTCTCCAGCCTGTCGTATCAGGCCGACGTGCTGGTCAAACCGTCGTTTTCAGCCAGCATCAATGGCTCACCACTGGCGTTGACCGGTGACAGCAAGCCGTTTTCACAGACACGTGAAAGCCAGCTCAACCTTGATCTCGATCGCTTCGAACTAGCTGTCCTCCAGCCATACCTGCCTGATTCGCTGCCTTTCCGGTTGAAATCGGGAACGCTCGATTCCGAATTGAAGGTCATGTTCAAGGAAGTTTCAGACAATGTTTATTCGCTTTCCGTAGTCGGTGCCGCCCATGTTTCCGGTTTGGCTGTTACGGAAGGCGACGGCCAGCCTCTAGTTGGCTGGAGGCGCCTTGATGTTGAACTCGACAATGTTGACCCGATCAACAGCAAGATCGCCGTCAAGCGGGTCGGGCTCGACGGGCTGGATGTAGCGCTGGCCGTTAACAAGCAGGGTGAATTCAATGTCCTGCGTGTCGCAGACAAAATGACCGCGCCCGGGCCGACGGTGGCAGCACCAGCACCAAAGCCGGTCGCCGGCAAACCCTTGGCGTGGTCGCTCGGCGAATTCGCCCTGAGCGATGGCCTGATCCGCTGGCACGACGAGTCCACGCCGACCCCGGTGGCTGGCGAGGTGCGCAAGTTGCAGGTCAGTGTCGGCAAGGTCAACAGCAAGCTGGTCGAGCCGATCGAGATCGGCGAAGTCAGTTATCAGATCGATCTTGGCGAGCGTTTCCGCGTTGAGAAAATGGCCATCAAGGGCATCAAGGTCGACCTGCCGTCGCATCGCGTCGCCATCGCCGAAGTAATCAATAGTGGTACCCGCGCCCGCATGCTGCGCAACAAGGCGGGGCAGATTGAATGGGTCAGTTCGCCGGTGCTCAAGGTGGTCCGGGCGACCAATACCCGCAACGACGGCAAGGCCAGGGCAGTTGCCGAGGCGGAGGGAAAGCAGGAGTGGATCGGCAAGGTCGGCAAGCTGGCTATCGATGACCTGGGATTCCGCTTTGAGGATCGTTCTCTGGATCAGGTTGCCGTTCAGGAAATCGAGGGATTCAATCTGCTCGGCGAGGAGCTGACCAACGAACCCAACAAGAAGGGCAGGATTTCGCTCAAGGGCAAGATTAACAAGAAGGGCAGCCTCAATGTCGATGGCGCCCTGCAGATCTACCCGCTTGATGTGGCCGTCAAAGTCGAGACGATAGCTATTCCGCTGGTGCCGCTGGAGCCCTATTTCGGCCAGTTCCTCAATATTTCGCTGACGCGTGGTCTGGTCTCGAACAAGGGTGAGGCGACAGCAAAGCTCGAGCCCTCGGGCCTGAAGGCTGGTTACAAGGGATCCTTCACGCTGGGTGATTTTGTCGCCGTCGACAAGCAAAACAGTGCTGATTTTCTCAAGTGGAAATCGCTTTACTTCGGGGGCATCGACTTCCGCCTCGAACCGCTGGCGATCAATGTGGCCGAAATTGCGCTGAGTGACTATTTTTCACGCCTGATCCTCAACAAGGACGGCAAACTCAATGTTGCCGATATTGTCAGGAAGCCGGCGGGCGAGTCCCGGCCGGCCGAGGTCAAGGCAGAAGCGAAGGCAGAAGCCAAAATTGAAAGCATGGATGACACCAAAGTTGCTGCCAAGGATGCCGCACCAGCCAAGCCGGTGATCCCGATCAAGATCGGCAAGGTCACCCTGCAGAATGGCACGGTCAATTTTTCGGACCTCTTCGTCAAGCCCAATTATTCGGTCAATCTGAACCGCTTGGGCGGTCGCGTGACCAATCTGTCGTCGGCGGCCGATACGGTGGCCGATCTGGAACTGCGCGGCCGGTATGGCAATACGGCCCCGGTGCAGATATTGGGCAAGCTCAATCCGCTCGCCAGCAAGCCCTATCTCGATATCAAGGCTGAAGTTAGCGGGGTCGATCTGGTCGGTTTCTCGCCGTATTCGGGTAAATATGCCGGCTATGCCATCGAGAAGGGCAAACTGTCGCTGAGCGTCGCCTACAAGCTCGAAAACAACCAGTTGACTGCGGAAAACCGATTGTTCATTGATCAGTTTACCTTTGGCGAAAAGGTTGCCAGTCCGGATGCGACGACCCTGCCGGTCAATCTCGCCATTTCGCTGCTCAAGAACAATCGCGGCGAGATTGATCTCAACCTGCCGATTTCCGGTTCGCTTGACGATCCCCAGTTCTCGATTGGCGGGCTGATCGTCAAGGTCATCGTCAATCTCTTCGTCAAGGCCGTGACTTCGCCTTTCGCCTTGCTCGGTTCGATGTTCGGCAGTGGCGATGAACTGTCCAATATCGAATTTGCCGCCGGTCGGGCGACGCTCAACGATGCCGCCGGCAAGAAGCTTGAAGCGATGGCCAAGGCGCTCAACGAACGCAATTCGCTGAAGCTTGAAATCACTGGCCGGGCCGACCTCGAGATTGATCGGGATGGTGCCAAGCGGGCCGCCCTGGAGCGTGCCATGCAGGTCGAGAAGCTCAAGGACCTCAAGAAGGCCGGCGAAGGCCGGTCACTGGATGAGATCGAGATTTTGCCAGAAGAAAAAGCGACCTACCTGACGCGGGCCTACAAGGAAGCCAAGTTCCCGAAGCCACGTAACGTGGTCGGTTTGCAGAAGGATTTGCCGGTCGAGGAAATGGAAAAGTTGATGCTGACCAACCTGCCGGCCACCGACGAGGATATCAAGGCGCTGGCCGGGCGCCGGGCCGAGGTCGTACACACCTGGCTGGTTGAGCAGGGCAAGGTGCCGCCGGAACGGGTTTTCCTGTTGCCGCCCAAGGTTGGGGCGGATGACAAGGGCAAGGCCAGTCGTGTTGATTTTTCGCTGAAATGAGCCAGGCATGAGCGAAACGATGGGATTGGCGCTGATCGTCGGCGTAGTGGTGGTCATCCTGTTGCAGGTTGCCTTGCTGTTGCGCGGCAACCGGCGGCAGGACGAGGAACGTTTCCGGGCGCAGCAGGAGGCGCAGGAAAAGGGGCTGATGCGGCTGGAGCGCGAACTGCGCGAGGAACTGGCGCGGGGGCGGCGTGAGGTGGGCGAAGAGGCTTTCCGTGATCGTGAGGAAAGGGCCCAGTCGTCAAGTCTGCTCGGGCAGAGTCTGACAACCCAGGTCAGCCAGTTCGGCGCCTCACAGGCTGAGCGGCTGGAAGCCTTTGCCCGTGAATTGAGCCGCTTTTCGCTCGGTCTCGACGAACGTTTCGAGCGTCTCAAAATCGCTGTCGAATCGCGCCTGTCGGCGATCCAGGCAGATAACGCCAACAAGCTCGAAGAGATGCGCCGAACGGTCGATGAAAAACTCCATGCGACACTGGAACAACGCCTCGGCGAGTCCTTCAAGCTGGTCAGCGACCGCCTGGAGCAGGTGCACCGCGGTCTTGGCGAAATGCAGACGCTGGCGGCCGGTGTTGGTGATCTCAAGCGGGTCCTGACCAACGTCAAGACACGTGGCACCTGGGGCGAGGTTCAACTGTCGGCCCTGCTTGAACAGTTGCTGACGGCCGAGCAATTCGGCAGCAACGTGGCGACCAAACCGGGCAGCAACGAGCGGGTTGATTTCGCCATCCGTCTGCCCGGCAAGGATGACGGCGCCGTTGTCTGGCTGCCGATCGACGCCAAATACCCGATCGAGGATTACCAGCGCCTGCTCGATGCCCAGGATCGCGGCGATCCGGCCGGGGTGGAGGAGGCCTCGCGGGCCATCGAAACCCGACTCAAGAGCGAGGCCAGGAGTATTCACGAAAAATATGTCTCGCCACCCCACACCACCGATTTTGCCTTGCTCTATCTACCGCTCGAGGGGCTTTATGCCGAGGCTCTGCGCCGTCCGGGGCTGGCCGAAGCCCTGCAGCGCGACTGGCGGGTCAGCCTGACCGGGCCAACGACGCTGGCCGCCATGCTCAACAGCCTGCAGATGGGCTTCCGGACGCTGGCCATCGAGCAGCGCTCAGCCGAAGTATGGGCGGTGCTCGGGGCGGTCAAGACCGAATTCGGCAAGTTCGGCGAGGCGCTGGCCCACACCAAGAAAAAGCTGGATGAGGCGAGTAACAGCATCAGCAAGGCAGAAACCCGGACCCGGCAGTTGTCACGCCGGCTCAAGGAGGTCGAGGCGCTGCCGGTGGCCGAGGCCGAACAATTGATAGGTGTGGTGGATTTCGATGGCGAAGACGAGTGAACTGGAAGTCGCCTACAAGGCGACGACATACCGCGTATTTCTGCCCGGTGGCATCTGCGAACTGCGCATCGGCCAGCCCTGCGAAACCTTGCGCTGCTGGCTGGAAACGGCTGACAGCACTGAATTTGCCCTGATTACGGCCCATAACCCGGCGGGGCAGCCGCTGGACGCAGCGACCAACGCCGAACGCCAGTCGCAGTTGGAGTGCGACCTGCTCGAAGGCAACTACGAACCCTACGTGGCGCAACACCAAGCGGATGGCGACGACTGGCCGAATGAAGAAAGCTGCTTTGTCCCCGATATTTCAGCCGAGGATGCCTGCGCACTGGCCGCCGATTATGGGCAGAACGCCATTATTTGCGGTGGCACCGATGGCATTCCCCATCTGGTCTGGATAGAAGATTGCGAGCAATGAGCCAAAAAATAGGCCGTTTCGAACTGCGGGGCGAATTGGGGCGTGGTGCGCAAAGCATTGTTTACCTCGGTTTCGACCCTCAGTTGCAACGCGAAATTGCCATCAAGACCCTGCATTTCGCCAGTCCGGACCCGGTCCATAAAGGCCTGTTGCTCGACGAGGCGCGTACGGTCAGCCGCTTGCGTCATCCCGGTATCGTGCCGATTTTCGAAGCCGGCGAGCAGGACGGGGATCTCTATCTCGTCTTCGAGTATGTGCCGGGCAAGAGCCTTGGCGAGTTTCTCCGGCAGAGTGGCGCCTTGCCGCCGGTCAAGGCCATATCAATGGTGCGGCCGATTCTCGAGGCGATCGCCTATGCCCACGGGCAGGGTGTCATTCACCGTGATCTGAAGCCCTCCAATATCCTCCTCGATGACAATGGCCGGCCACATGTCATGGATTTCGGTATCGCTGCGCGGGTGGATGCTTCGGCTGATGCGGCCGACCGGATAACCGGGACGCCAGCCTACATGGCACCGGAGTACATCCTGCGCCGGGAGAGCAGCGAACGTTCGGATATTTTTGCGGCCGGCCTGATTCTTTTCGAAATGCTGACCGGACAGCGGGCGGTGGTCGGTGACACTCCGGCCGCGATGATGCAGCGTCTGGCCAGGGATGAAATAAGGTTGCCTCAGGATGCGGCGGTCGACGAGTCCCTGAGTGCCATTGTGCACAAAGCACTGGCGCGCGACCCGCAGTTGCGCTTTCAGACGGCGACCCAGTTTGGTGAGGCGCTGGACCGCTATCTCGATCCTGAGGACGACGTTGTGGCGAGCCCCGGCGGTCGCCAGGCAACGCTTGAGTTCCTGTTGCGGCGCATGCGCCACAAGAGCGACTTCCCGGCGTTGTCCGAGTCGGTCAGTACGATCAACCGGATCGCCAACAGCGAAACGGAGAGCATCGACAAGCTTTCCAACGCCATCCTCAAGGATTTTGCCCTGACCAATAAGCTGCTGCGTCTGGTCAATTCAGCCTATTTCCGGCAGGCGGGCGGGGGCAGCATCAGTACCGTGTCGCGTGCCGTGATCGTCCTCGGCTTCGAGGCCGTGCGCAACATTGCCATTACCGTTCTGCTCTTTGATCATCTGCAAAACAAGGCCAATGCCAACCAGTTGAAGGAAGACTTCCTGCGCGCCAACATGGCCGGCGTGCTGGCCAAGGATATTGGTGCGACGGCGCACCTGCGTGATCTGGAGCAATCGTTCATCTGCTCGCTTTTTCACAGCCTCGGACGTTTGCTGTCGCAATATTATTTCCCGGAGGATGCCGAAGAAATTCGTCGCATCATTTCCCAGAAGGAGTGCAGCGAGGAATTGGCGGCGAAGCAGGTGCTGGGTATTTCCTTTGAGGAGATGGGAATTGCCGTGGCTCGCCTGTGGGGCTTCCCGCCTCTGATCGTATCCTCAATGCGGCGTCTGCCGGCTGGCTCGATCAAGAAGCCGGTCGACCTTGAAGACCGTTTGCGCATGTTGTCCGGATTTTCCAACGAGTTGTGCGACGTCATCGCCCTGGCCACCCCCGAGTTGCGCGATCCGGAGCTGAAGAAGGCTATGGCGCGTTATGCCGACGCCCTGACACTTGGCCGTAACGAAGTCATGCAGACGGTGCAGCGGGCGGTCGAAGAAGTGACCGATTTTGCCCGCATCATCCAGCTCAATCTGCAGCAAACGACATTTGGCAAGCAGATGCGTTCGTTTGCCGAAGCCGGGGCGACAGACAAGATGGTTGTCGATGACCCGAATGGCAGCGATTTTGCCGATAGCACGGTGATCAAGGAGGGCGATCCGCTGGGTGGTGTTCACGGTCTTCCCGGCGGCCCGGAGGTCGATGCCCAGGCCGTTCTGACAGCCGGCATTCAGGACATCAGCAACACCCTGATTGACGGTTTTCAGCTCAACGACATTCTCCGTATCATTCTCGAAACCATGTATCGGGCCATGGGTTTCAAGCGGGTTGTGCTGTGCATTCGTGATGCCAAGGCCGGGGTAATGCAGGGGCGCTTCGGCTTCGGGCCGGAGGCCAATGAGGTGGCCAGGGCATTCCGTTTTCCGCTCAGCTTTACCCCCGATATTTTCCATGCCGCGACCTCGAAGG
The DNA here is from genome assembly GCF_003441615.1 of Dechloromonas sp. HYN0024. Taxonomy (NCBI): domain Bacteria; kingdom Pseudomonadati; phylum Pseudomonadota; class Betaproteobacteria; order Rhodocyclales; family Azonexaceae; genus Dechloromonas; species Dechloromonas sp. HYN0024. Next base: position 1,295,012 of record NZ_CP031842.1, read on the forward strand.
GGGTTGATCTGCTGATCAGCGACATCAACGACCCCAAGATTTCCACCCGCATCCCGGACTGGTATCGCAAGGCCGTGCCAGCCAATTCTTTTGTCCTGTTTCCGCTCAACATCAAGGGCAGTCCGGTGGCGCTGATCTATGCCGACCGCGATGAGCCGGGTGGTATTTCGATTCCCGAGAAGGAGTTGCAGTTGCTGCGCACCCTGCGTAATCAGGCCATTCTCGCCATCAAGCAGGGGTCTTGAACGGGAAATCCCGGGCTGGGAGGGGCGTGGCAAGGGAAATCGCCAATCGGGGATAAGGCGATAGCAATGTAATAATCCGGGCCATGGAAATTCTCATCGATATCATCCTCAAGGCGGGTCGTTCGGCCATTGAATTGGCCTTTTTCGTCCTGCTGCCGGTCATGGTCGTCATGCTTTCCCTGATGCGCCTGCTCGAGGCACGCGGCGTCCTTGACTGGCTTGTCGGCCGTCTGGCCCCGCTTCTAAAACCGCTCGGCCTGACCGGGCTGGGCGTCTTCGCGGCCCTGCAGATCAATTTCGTCAGCTTCGCTGCACCGATGGCGACGCTGACCATGATGGAGCAGCGCGGCGCATCGGATCGCCACATCGCTGCCACGCTGGCCATGGTCTTTGCCATGTCGCAGGCCAATGCAGCCTTGCCGATGATGACCATGGGCCTCAATCTCGGCCTGACCCTGACCTATTCGCTGATTGGTGGCCTGACCGCCGCGGCGGCAACCTATTACCTGTTTGGCCGGGCTTTGTCGGATCGCGAAGGGCAGCTCGATGAAACGCTACAGCATCCGGTTGCCGAGAGCGCCAAGGGTGTGCTCGACGTCATCAACCGGGCTGGAGCCGAAGCCTTTCGACTGTCCACCGGGGCCATTCCGATGCTTGTGCTGTCGCTGGTCATTGTCACCGCCTTGCGGTCTGGCGGTGCCATCGATGCCCTGACGCAACTGCTGGCGCCGCTACTGGCGTCGGCTTCGATCGACAGTGCCTTGATCCTGCCAACCCTGACCAAGTACATGGCGGGCGGGACGGCGATGATGGGGGTCATGGACGAGATGCGCAAGGCCGGCCAGATCAGCATTGATCTGCTCAATGCCAGCGCTGGTTTCCTCATTTCGCCCTTCGATCTGCCGGGGGTGGCCGTGCTGATTTCGGCCGGGCCACGTATAGCGGCGGTGTGGAAGCCGGCCGCCCTCGGTGCCTGTATCGGTATTGCAGTACGCACGGTCGGACATATACTGGCTGTATGAACCGACGCACACTTTCCCGTTTGATCGTAGCGGCCTGTAGTGGCATGCTTCTAGGCACCGCTGTGGCGGCCCCCGTCAATCTGCTGGGTTTCGACGACATGTCCTGTGTTGCCTGGAACAAGGCCAAGGACGATCCCGACCAACGCACCGCCTACGTTGTCTGGGTGCGAGGCTTTCTTACCGGGCATAACTACGCCTTGCCGAACCAGCAGGTGTCGAGTATTTCGAGTGGCACGATCGAGGTGCAGATCAATCGTTATTGCTCACGCAATCCGGCTGGCCAGTTCAGTGAGGGGGCGATGCGCCTGAGCGACGAGTTTTCCGGGCGCAATCTGCCGGTCAGGAAATAGTGGGGATTCGTCCCGGCGTTTAGATGACCAGGCCCATGGCTGATCCTGGTATGTCCTGAAAAAGACCTATTTTCGCCACTTCGCCCAAGGGTCTGTGTCGCCCTGAACAGGTGTTCTTGAGCGATTTGTTACACCTTTTTCCGGGCGGGGGCGGCGGCCCTTGTTCTCGTCATGCTCGGCCGCTTTCCTGGCCCGCTTTTCGGACAGGCGCTCGGCATCTTCCAGGCTCAATTCAGCCGGCTTTCCCGGTATTTGACCCGGTGGAATAATGCGATCCCTCGGCGGCAATTCAAACTGATCGTCAGATGCACGAGGCAAGCTCTTGAATTTGTATAAATAAAACCCTTCAACCTTCTCGCGCGCCCAATCCGTCTTTTTCAGGAACTTCACACTGGAATCAATGCTAGGGTTTTTATTGAAGCAGTTGATATTCAGGTAGGCATACAGAATCTCAAAACCGTAATGGCTAACGATTTCGGTTACTACCTGTTTCAGGCTAATGCCATGCAGCGGGTTGCTGGCAAAATTTATATCGACATTCATGGAAGCACTCAAACAAGCTGTAGGTTGAACATTGTACCTGTCGCGGCCAGGACGAGTGTGGCAGCGAGTAGGGCGTTAGATCGGGTTGAGATACCCGAAATGGTCAGGCTGCCGAGTAATGGACAGCCAGCCAGATGGTGGTCTGGTCGGGGTCTGTCCATTCGATGCGGTGGCGGCAATGCGGGGCGATGTCGATGAAATCGCCAGGACCCAGTGCAACGGGCTCAGGCATGTCTTCAAGGCGCAGCCTTGCCCGGCCTTGCAGAACGGCGACCCATTCGCCCTCAGGCTGGTCGTACCAGAAACCTGGCGGACTGCTCTGGCCAGTCGACACGATGCGCTCGATGCGCAGGCCGGGGCGGCTGAGCAGTTCGCTGAATTGCTCGTCAAACGTGGCAGTTGACGGCAATCCGGCGAACAGGCTGGTTGGGGTGGTCACACGCCCTGTTTCAGGCTGGCCTCGATGAAGGGATCAAGGTCGCCGTCAAGTACGCCCTGGGTGTTGCCGGTTTCGTGGTTGGTGCGCAGATCCTTGATGCGCGACTGGTCGAGCACGTAAGAGCGAATCTGGTGGCCCCAGCCGATGTCGGACTTGGCGTCTTCGAGCTTTTGCTGTTCGGCCTGCTGCTTGCGCAGTTCGAACTCGTAGATGCGGGCGCGCAGCATCTGCCAGGCTTCGTCACGGTTGCGGTGCTGCGAGCGGTCGTTCTGGCACTGGACGACGATGCCGGTCGGGACGTGGGTCAGGCGCACCGCCGAGTCGGTCTTGTTGATGTGCTGGCCGCCGGCGCCGGAAGCGCGGTAGGTGTCGGTGCGCACGTCGGCCGGATTGATGTTGATTTCAATCGAGTCATCGACTTCCGGGAAGACGAAGACCGAGGTGAAACTCGTGTGGCGACGTGCCGCCGAGTCAAAGGGCGACTTGCGGACGAGGCGGTGAATGCCGGTTTCGGTGCGCAGGGTGCCGTAGGCGTAGTCGCCCGTGAACTTGACGGTGGCGCTCTTCAGGCCGGCTACGTCGCCTTCCGATTCTTCCATGACTTCGACGGTGAAGCCCTTCTTTTCGCCGTATTTCAGGTACATGCGCAAGAGCATCGAGGCCCAGTCCTGGGCTTCCGTGCCGCCGGCGCCGGCCTGGATTTCCAGGAAGCAGGGCATGGGGTCGGAGGGGTTGTTGAACATGCGGCGGAATTCGAGGGCGGCGACCTTGGCTTCGAGATCGGCGTTATCGGCCTCGACCGAGAGCAGGGTTTCTTCGTCGCCGTCTTCCTTGCCCATGTCGAACAGTTCGCGGCCATCGCTGAGGCCGGCGGCAACTTCCTCGAGGACGAGCACGATGTTTTCCAGCGACTTCTTCTCGCGACCGAGTTCCTGGGCGCGCTTGGCGTCGTCCCAGATCTTCGGGTCTTCCATCTCCTGGGTGAGGAGGGTCAGGCGCTCGCGTTTCTGATCGTAGTCAAAGATACCTCCGCAGCTCGGCGGCGCGCTGCGCCAGATCGTCGAGCTTGTAGGAGATGCTGTTGATGTGTTCGGCTTCCATGGCGGGGCGTCCAGAGTCTTGAAAACCGGACATTATAAAGCTTTCGGACAGCCTCTCGCGCCCCCTTTGTGAGCACAATTTTTTTGTGGGAATTTCGCCTGAATGCTTGCCGGGCGGGCGTAGAATGGCATTGTTGCGTCGCAGCATAAGAAAGAGGGAGAGACACCTCGCCAGGCGACGCAGCTTTATGGGCTGGACCGAACATGAACAAGATGCTGACCATCGACGGCAATGAAGCCGTCGCCAACGTGGCTTACCGCGTTTCTGAAGTGATCGCCATTTATCCGATCACCCCCTCGTCCGGCATGGGCGAGCTGTCCGACGAATGGGCGGCGCAGGGCAAAACCAATGTCTGGGGTTGCGTCCCCCGCGTTGTCGAGCTGCAGTCGGAAGGCGGTGCCGCCGGCACGGTTCACGGTGCGCTGCAGGCCGGCTCGCTGGCGACAACCTTCACGGCGTCGCAGGGTTTGCTCCTGATGATCCCCAATATGTACAAGATTGCCGGCGAATTGACACCGACGGTCTTCCATGTCGCCGCCCGCGCCCTGGCGACGCATGCCCTGTCGATCTTCGGCGACCATTCCGACGTAATGGCCGTGCGCGGCACCGGTTTTGCGCTGCTCGCCTCCAATTCGGTACAGGAAGCGCAGGACATGGCGGCGATTGCCTCGGCCGCGACGCTGGCCGGACGCCTGCCAGTGCTGCATTTCTTCGACGGTTTCCGCACTTCGCACGAGGTGGCCAAGATCACGGCACTCGACGATGACGTCCTGCGCCAGATGCTGCCGCCTGACCTTATCGCCGCCCAGCGCCACCGCTCGCTGTCGCCGGAACATCCGGTGCTGCGCGGCAGCTCGCAGAATCCCGATGTCTTCTTTCAGGCCCGCGAGGCACAGAATCCGTGGTTCGACGCCTTCCCCGGTATTGTCCAGCAGGCGATGGATCAGTTCGGTGCGGCGACTGGCCGCCAGTACAAGCTGTTCGATTACGTCGGTGCACCGGATGCCGAGCACGTCATTGTCATGATGGGTTCGGGGGCGGAAACGGCGCAGGAAACTGTCGAGCACATGAATCGTCAGGGTGAGAAAGTCGGCCTGCTCAAGGTTCGCCTCTACCGGCCGTGGGCGCCTGAAGCGCTGCTGGCGGCCTTGCCGACCACGACTAAAGCCATCGCTGTACTCGATCGCTGCAAGGAGCCAGGCGCCGATGGCGAACCGCTGTTCAAGGATGTACTGGTCGCCCTGGCCGACAATGCGAGCAGTGAAGCGCCGCGTTTTTCGAGGCTGCCCAAGGTGGTTGGCGGGCGCTACGGGCTGGCTTCAAAGGAATTCAACCCGGCCATGGTGGTGGCGGTTTTTGCCGGTTTGGACGCACCTTCGCCAAAGCGCCAGTTCACCGTCGGCATCTACGACGATGTGACGCACCTGTCGTTGCCCTACGACCCGGCTTTCCGCACCGATGCCGTGCGCGAGACCTTCGGTGCCGTGTTTTATGGGCTGGGGTCGGACGGCACCGTCTCGGCCAACAAGAATTCGATCAAGATCATTGGCGACGAAACCGATCTCTTCGCCCAGGGCTATTTCGTCTATGACTCGAAGAAATCGGGGGCGATGACCGTCTCGCACCTGCGCTTCGGGCCGCAGCCGATTCGCGCCACCTACCTGACCGGCGAGGGGGATGCCAAGTTCATCGCCTGCCATCAGCCGCTCTTCCTCGAAACCCACGACCTGCTGGCCCATGCCGCACCGGGCGCGGTCTTCCTGCTCAATTCGCCGGTCACCTCCGACCAGGTGTGGGCGACCTTACCGGCGGCAATGCAGCAGAAAATGGTCGAGAAGCGCATCCACTTCCATGTCATCGACGCCTACCAGGTAGCGCTCGAAGCCGATATGGGGCGGCGCATCAACACCGTGATGCAGACCTGTTTCTTTGCCATCTCGGGAATTCTGCCGCAGGACGAAGCCATTGCCGCGATCAAGCATGCCGTTGAAAAGACCTATGGCCGGAAGGGGCGGCGCATTGCCGAACTGAATTACCGGGCCATCGACAAGACGTTGGCCTGCCTGCATGAAGTGCCCGTCCCGGCTGAGTTCGTCGCTGGCGAAATCTGCATCCCCGAGCGCACCGCCCGGCATGCCTCCGAATTCGTCCGCAAGCTGACCCTGCCAATGATCGCCGGCAAGGGCGACAGCCTGCCGGTGTCAGTGTTCCCGGTTGACGGTACCTTCCCGACCGGCACTGCCCAGTACGAAAAGCGCAATCTGGCCCTGGAAATTCCGGTTCTCGAAACCGACTTGTGTACGCAGTGCGGCAAGTGCGTTTTCGTCTGCCCGCATTCGGCCATTCGTGCCAAGGCTTTCGCGCCGGAACTGCTGGATGGCGCACCGGCCACCTTCAAGAGCATGGCGATCCGCAGCAAGGATTACCCGGCCGGCTGGAAGATGAGCTATCAGGTAGCGCCCGAGGATTGCACGGGGTGCACCCTGTGTGTCGAGGTCTGCCCGATCCGCGACAAGTCCAACGTCTCGCGCAAGGCCCTGAACATGGCCGAACAGCCGCCGCTGCGCGCGCCGGAAGCTGCCAACTGGGATTTCTTCCTGACGCTGCCTGATTACGACCGCACGGTCGCCAAGCGCAACACCATACCCGGTTCGATGCTGTTGCAGCCGATGTTCGAGTTTTCCGGGGCCTGTGTCGGTTGCGGTGAAACACCCTACATCAAGCTGGCGACGCAGCTTTTCGGCGATCGCATGATGGTGGCCAATGCTACCGGCTGTTCGTCGATCTACGGCGGCAACCTGCCAACTACACCCTACACCACCGATGCCCATGGCCGCGGCCCGGCCTGGAGCAATTCGCTGTTCGAAGACAATGCCGAGTTCGGCCTGGGTATGCGGCTGGCCACCAAGCAGCTGGGCGAAGTGGCCCGCGTGCAACTGCGGGCGATGGCGCTGGAAATTGGCGATGCCCTGGTTCAGGCGCTGCTCAATGCCGACCAGACGACCGAAGCCGGCATCCATGAGCAGCGGGATCGGGTCGCCAGCCTGCTTGCCCGGCTGGCCGAAATTGCCACCCCGGCCGCCGATCAGCTGGCGGCCGTGGCCGAGTACCTGATCCGGCGCAGCGTGTGGATCATCGGTGGCGACGGCTGGGCCTACGACATCGGCTTCGGCGGCCTTGACCACGTTTTGTCGTCGGGTGAGGACGTCAATATCCTGGTCCTCGATACCGAGGTTTACTCCAATACCGGCGGCCAGAACTCCAAGGCGACGCCGCGGGGTGCGGTCGCCAAGTTTGCCGCCGGCGGCCAGCCCAATCGCAAGAAAGATCTGGCCCGTATCGCCATGGATTACGAGAACGTCTATGTCGCGCAGGTTGCCTACGGCGCCAAGGATGTCCATACCCTCAAGGCCTTCCTTGATGCGGAAAGTTATCCCGGCGTCTCGATCATCATTGCCTACAGTCCGTGTATCGCGCATGGTGTCGATCTCTCGAATAACCTGCGTCAGCAGGATCTGGCCGTCAAGTCCGGGCACTGGCCGTTGCTCCGCTACGACCCGCGCCTGCGCCAGCAGGGCAAAAATCCGCTATCGGTGGACAGTGCGGCGCCGAGCATTCCCTTCAGCGATTTCGCCCGCACCGAGGCACGCTTTACAATCCTTGAACGCCTGAAGCCGGATGCCTCCGTCTACTTCATGGCGCAGGCCGGCAAGGACGCCCGTCTGCGGCATCAGGAATATGTCGAATTGTCGGAAATGTTGCTGCCCGAAGCGGCCATCGATGAGCAGGCCAAAGCGGCCGCCGAAAAGAAGGAGACGCCTGATGCCTGATCTGTCCACCACCTACCTCGGCCTGCGCCTGAAAAATCCGCTGGTCCCGTCGTCGACGCCGCTCAGTCACGATCTCGATGCCATTCTGCATCTTGAAGATGCCGGTGCGGCTGCCATCGTCATGCATTCGCTGTTCGAGGAAGACGTTCGTCACGACGAGCGCATGATCGACCGTTTCCTGGTGCATCCCGATACCTTCGGCGAGTCGGCTGGTCACCTGCCATTCGGCCATGACTACCAGAGCCGGCTTGACGGCTATCTCGAACAGATCCAGCGCCTCAAGTCGCGCCTCTCCATCCCCGTCGTTGCCAGCCTCAACGGCTCGTCGCTCAGCGGCTGGGTCGAACTCGGCAAGGAACTGCAGGCGGCCGGTGCCGATGCACTCGAATTGAACGCCTGGTACATGCCGAGCGACCCCCGGGTTTCCGGTGAGGCGATTGAGGACCACCATATATCCTTGCTCAAGGAGTTGAAGACGGTAGTCAGCATTCCGGTCGGCATGAAGCTGTCGCCCTTTTTCTCGTCACTGCCGCATTTCGTCCATCAGGCGGGCGCGGCCGGTGCGGCGGGTGTCTCGCTGTTCAACCGCTTTTTTCAGCCGGATATCGATCTCGACAGCCTGACCGTGGTCGACCGGGTGCAACTGTCGTCATCGGCCGATGCGCTGCTCACCATGCGCTGGATCGCCGTTCTGCGCGGCAGCACCCGCCTGTCGCTGGCCGCCACTGGCGGCGTCCACACAGCCGAAGATGCGCTCAAGATGCTGCTCGCTGGGGCCGATGTGGTGCACATGGCCAGCGCCCTGCTCAAACGGGGGCCGCAGGCGCTCAGCGAGGTACTTCAGGGCATGACCGACTGGCTCACGGTACGTGAATACACCTCGGTGGCGCAGATGAAGGGCTCGATGAGCCAGCAGAACTCACCCAACCCGAGCACTTTCGCCCGGGCTTCCTATCTGCATGTGCTGAACTCGTTCACGCCGCCGGCCGGGGTGCGTTACTGAGTCGGCAGAAGCGCTTGCGGGTAAAAGCAAAAAGCCGTTCAGGTTTGACTGAACGGCTTTTTGCTTGACGGGCTGGCATTACTTGCTGGCCCAGAATCCTGGTGCGTCCTGACGGGCTCGAACCGCCGACATTCTGCGTGTAAGGCAGACGCTCTACCAACTGAGCTAAGAACGCTGGGGCGCGCATTATATCCAATAATCTGCCGTGCGTCATGCCAGTTGATCCCGTGGCATGGGCGAGTGCGCCGGATCGGCTGACCGATGCTGTAGAGAACAAGATAAATCTGACATTTATTGGTAATCTATCAATATGCCCGCGAACTCCCCGGTTCAGTTCTCAATACCAGCCCTTTCTGGCCTGAAGCTTTCCGAACTTATCTCGGCGCTCAGTCACGCACTTGACATTACGGAGGGGCAGCCGGAGGGACACTGCGTACGTTGTTGCTGGATCGGTATGCATGTCGGTCGTCGTCTCGGACTCGGCGAGGACGATTTGTGGCATCTCTATTACACCTTGTTGCTCAAGGATCTTGGCTGCAGCAGCAATGCGGCGCGCATTTGCGAGCTGTATCTCACCGATGACCTGAGCTTCAAACGTGATTTCAAGAAGGTTGGCAACAGCCTGCCCAAGGTGCTTCAGTTCGTGCTCAGCCATACCGGGCTGAAGGCACCACTGGCTGAGCGTTTCCGCAGTGTCCTGACGATCATGCGCGATGGTCAGGAAATCGCTCAGGAACTGATTGCCACCCGTTGCCAGCGGGGGGCTGAAATCGCCCGTTTGCTGCGTTTTCCCGAGAGTGTTGCGGCCGGCATTTATAGCCTTGACGAGCACTTCAACGGGCAGGGCAGGCCGCAGGGACTGGCCGGCGGGGCGATTCCCCTCTATTCGCGCATTGCGCTACTGGCTCAGGTGGTGGATGTATTCCATACCGCTGGTGGCCGACAGGCCGCGTTCGACGAAGTTCGGGCGCGCGCAGGCGGGTGGTTTGATCCGGTGCTGGTCGAGGCGCTCGACCAGCTGGCAGGTGACGACGTTTTCTGGCGTACGCTGGCGGCACCGGATGTGATGGCGGCGGTGCTGGCGCTCGAACCGGCGGGGCATGTGGTGGCGCTGGACGACGATTATCTCGACGACATCGCGGCCGCCTTCGGTCAGGTAGTTGACTCGAAGAGCCCCTACACAAGCGGCCACAGCGTGCGGGTGGCACTCTATACCGATCTCATTGCCGAAGCCCTCGGCCTGGCGCCGGAGCGCCGCCGCTGGCTGAAACGTGGGGCGCTGCTCCACGATGTCGGCAAACTGGGCGTCAGCAACAGCATTCTCGACAAGCCTGGCAAGCTTGACGATGAGGAGTGGGAAGCGGTCAAGGCGCATGCCATGTATACAGAGACCATCCTCTCGCGCATCGATGCCTTTGCTGAACTCGCGGTGGTTTCGGCGGCGCATCACGAGCGCCTCGACGGCAAGGGCTACCCGCGTGGTGTGATGGCTGCCGAGATCTGTCTGGAAACGCGGATCATCACGACCGCCGACATCTTCGACGCAATCACGGCCGAGCGCCCGTATCGCGGTGCCGTGCCTATCCCCAAGACGCTCGAGATCATGGCCGAAAATGTCGGTACGGCCATCGATGCGCAATGTTTTGACGCACTGAAACAGGCACTTGCCCGCCTGCCGAGCTGATTCCCCCGTAAAATACGCCCTTTGTTTGCCGGCCAGTCCGGATAAGGTTTCCAGCGCATGACTATTTCGCAAAAAGTGCCGACCGTCGGCTTCGTCTCCCTGGGCTGCCCGAAAGCCAGTTCCGATGCCGAGCGCATCCTGACCAAGCTGCGGGCCGAAGGCTACGAGATTTCTCCGAGCTACGACAATTCCGATCTGGTGATCGTCAATACCTGTGGCTTCATCGATGCCGCCGTTGAAGAGTCGCTCGACGCCATCGGCGAGGCCCTCAACGAAAACGGCAAGGTCATTGTCACCGGCTGCCTCGGGGCCAAGGGCGACATCGTCCAGTCCACGCATCCGTCCGTGCTGGCCGTGACCGGTCCGCATGCGGCCGATGAAGTCATGGGCTATGTTCATGCCCACCTGCCCAAGCCGCACGATCCGTACAGTGACCTGGTGCCGCCGCAGGGCATCCGTCTGACGCCGGACCATTTCGCCTACCTGAAGATTTCCGAAGGCTGCAACCATAGCTGCACCTTCTGCATCATTCCCTCGCTGCGTGGCCCGCTTGTTTCACGCCCGGTGGGTGATGTGCTGGCCGAAGCCGAGAATCTGGCGCGAGCCGGCGTCAAGGAAATTCTCGTCATCTCGCAGGACACCAGCGCCTATGGCGTCGATCTCAAGTACCGCACTGCCTTCTGGGGCGGCAAGCCGGTCAAGTCGCGTCTCAAGGAGTTGTGCGAGGCGCTGGCCAGTTTCGGCATCTGGGTTCGTCTGCACTACGTTTATCCTTATCCGTCGGTGGATGACGTTATTCCGCTGATGGCCGAGGGCAAGATCCTGCCTTACCTCGACGTTCCCTTCCAGCATGCCAGTCCGAGCATCCTCAAGGCGATGAAGCGCCCGGCTTCGGCTGAGAACACCCTGGAACGGATCGCCAAATGGCGTGAAATCTGCCCGGAAATCGTTATCCGCTCGACCTTCATCACCGGCTTCCCCGGCGAAACCGATGCGGATTTCGATCAGCTCATCCAGTTCCTCGAAGATGCCAAGCTCGACCGTGTTGGTGCCTTTGCCTATTCGCCGGTCGAAGGCGCCAAGGCCAATGAACTTGAAGGCTTGCCCCCGGAGTCTGTACGCGAGGATCGCCGGCGCTGGCTGATGCAGGTCCAGGAGGATATTTCCGCCGCCAAGCTCGAGGCCAAGATCGATACCGTCATTCAGGTGCTGGTCGATGCGGTGGACGAGGAGGGGACGATTGCCCGTTCGAAGGCCGACGCACCGGAAATCGACGGGGTGGTCTATCTCGACGGCCATTTCGATGCCCAGCCCGGTGACTTCCTCCAGGTCAAGGTTATCGATGCCGACCACCATGACCTCTACGCCCAGGTCATCTGACCTGATTGCCGCTCTGGCCGGGATCGTCGGTGCCCAGCAGGTGCTGACCGAGCCGGCCGATATAGCGCCTTTCGTTACCGACTGGCGCGGCCGCTACCGCGGGGCAGCACAATGCGTTGTTCGCCCCGGCAGCACGGCAGAGGTGGCGGCGGTTATTAAAGTCTGCGTCGAAGCTGACGTACCCATCGTGCCACAGGGGGGCAACACCAGCCTGTGTGGTGCAGCAACGCCGGACGAGGCTGGCCGGGCCGTAGTCGTCAGCTTGAGCCGGATGAACCGGATCATTGCGATCGATCCCCTCAACAGCACGGTAACCGTTGAAGCCGGATGCACGCTCTCCACTGTTCAGGACGCGGCACGTGCCGTCGACCGGCTCTTTCCGCTGGCGCTGGCCTCGGAAGGCTGCTGCCAGATCGGCGGCAACCTGTCGACCAATGCCGGCGGTGTCCAGGTGCTGCGCTACGGCAACACCCGCGAACTGACGCTGGGCCTTGAGGTAGTGCTGCCCAACGGCGATATCTGGGACGGACGGCGTGGCCTGCGCAAGGACAATACCGGCTACGACCTCAAGCACATGTTCATTGGTGCCGAAGGCACGCTGGGCATTATTACCGGGGCTGTGCTCAAGCTCTTTCCGTTGCCAAAAAAGCTGGCAACCTGCTGGCTCAACGTCGCTTCGCCAGAGGCGGCGGTCAAGCTTCTGAATTCGGCCAAAGCCAGCTTCGATGCCCAGTTGACGGCCTTCGAACTGGTCTCGGAAACGGCGCTCGGGCTGGTGCTCAAGCACATTCCCGATACGCGCCGGCCGAGCGCTCCATCGCCATGGTATGTCCTGGCCGAGTTCTCGGATGCCGATCCGGCTGCCGTTGAAGGCTGGCTGGCCGAACGTGTGGCAGCGGAGGAGGTTGGTGATGGCGCGATGGCACAGTCGGAAACCCAGGCGAAAAGCCTGTGGTCGCTACGTGAGACTATTTCCGAGGCCCAGAAAATCGAGGGCCTCAGCATCAAGCACGACGTATCTGTCCCGGTTTCGCGTATTGCTGAATTCCTCGCACGGGCCGATGCAGCACTGGAAAAGGCATTCCCTGGCGTGCGAGTGGTGGCTTTCGGTCATGTCGGCGACGGCAACCTGCACTACAACCTGTCGCAACCCGCTGCGGTCGACAATGCGGTCTTGATTGCCCATCAGGGAGCGGTCAATCGGCTGGTTCATGACACGGTTCACGCCCTGAACGGCTCGATTTCAGCCGAACATGGCATCGGGCAGCTCAAGCGCAAGGAAATCCTGCGCTACAAGAGTCCAGTTGAAATGGCCTTGATGCGTTCCCTCAAGCAGGCGCTCGACCCGCGTGGCCTGATGAATCCCGGCAAGGTGCTCTAGGACGGGTTCAGGCTTCCGGCAGACTCTGCCCGGCATCAATCTCGGGGAGTTCGAACGGCAGCGTAAATCGGAAGCTGCTGCCCTCGCCAGGTTGGCTCTCGACCACCAGATCGCCACCCATCAGTTCGATCAGCTTGCGGGCAATCGGCAGCCCGACCCCAATGCCGCCGAAGCGGCGGATGGTCGAACCATCGGCCTGAATGAGCAGGCCGTTGATCGCTTGAAGCTGTTCCGGCGTCATGCCAAGACCGGTATCGACGATGGAGAACTCGATTTTGACGGTGCTGCCGTGGCGTTCGACTTCCCTGCTCGCCACCGTGATGCCACCCTCCTCGGTGAACTTGATGGCGTTGCCGACCAGATGTTCGAAAATCTGCCGCAGGCGGTTGAGGTCCCCGATCAGAACATTGGGTAATTCATTGGCTTGCAGTGACAGGGTGAGGCCTTTTGCCGCTGCATCGTTGTGCAGGCCGGAGAGCATCCCCTCGAGCAAGCCGCCGACGGCGAAGGGGGCCGGGATGACCTTGATATGACCGGCCTCCAGGGCCGATAGTTTGATCAGGTGATTGATCAGACGCATCAGGTGGTTAGCCGATTCGCGCAAATGGAGGAGGAGTTCCTTCTGGTCGGCATTCAGTTCCTCGAGGGCGAGCAGATCGCCCATGCCGATGATGCCGTTCATCGGTGTCCGCAGTTCATGACTGATGTTGGCGAGAAATTCGGTCTTGGCGCGGTTTGAGCGTTCGGCAAGGATACTGGCGTGTTCCAGACGGCTGAGCAGGCCGTCCTTTTCGTGCTCCAGCCGGAAAGTGTCGTGCAGCGCGCCATGAAAGAAATCGGCACTGCGCGTGACGGCCAGCATGAAGAGCAAGGATAGTGCTGTAAAGGCGATGTGCAAGGGATCGCTGCCGATGGCACCAAAGGCGACGGCGATTGAAATCGGCCACGCATAGCAGCGGAAAACCACACGGTCAGCGGCGAGGATGGGGACTGCACCGGCGATCATGCCGGACATCACGAAGCCGGCGAATACCTGCAGATGGGTGTTGCCCTGCGACATCAGCAGGAGGGCCCCGGCCGCCCAGACGACGCCGGAGCCGTTGGCGCTTAGAAGGACGCGCCGACGCCAGTCGATTGCATGTTCACGCCGGCTCGTTTCGTCCTGTCGCCGGTAGGCAGAAAAATGAACCAGTCGCAAGGCTGCCAGGGCTATGGCGGCCAGCCACCAGACATAAATGAGCGGATTGTGGACCAGTGAGGCAGCGACCCAGGCCAACGCCGTCGCATTGATAATGGAAACGATCTGGCCGAGCAGAACGTTCCGGTAGAGCAGCTCGACGCGGCGGCCGAGGACGAAAGGATCGTTGGTCTGGCTCAATGCAGGGCCTTGCCTTCAGTACCGTCAAACAGCGCAGCGACATCGTCGGGGCTGAAATGGTAATTGTGGTTGCAGATGTCGTCGCGGATCACGATTTCTCCATGTTCGGCCAGAATGGCTTCGGCATCGGCACGGCCCAGGCTGCGGATCATGTCGGCTACCTTGTTGCGGTCTTCGGGACAATGATAAACCACCGTTCGTGGATCGTAGAGGCGGATGCCGTGGGCTGCCATGTCTTCATGGAAAAGACGGGTGAGCAGACTTTCTGTATCCAGCCCAAGAAGCTCTTCCGGCTTGACCGTCGCGGCCAGCTGGGTGATGCGCTGCCAGCCATCCTGATCATGGTGATCGGCTGCCGGCAGCTTCTGGAGGAACAGGCAGGTGGCAGCATCGGGGCTGGTCGCGGCATACAGGCGCGACGGTTGCTGCTCCGACTGTTCAAGGTAATGCTCGAAGATGGCCGCGATGCTCTCGCCCACCATCGGCACGAAGCTCTGATAGGGCTGGCGGGCTTCCGGCATATCGAGGCTCATCATCAGTTGGCCACCTTGATGGGCCCCGAGCAGTTCCGGCACCGGTGCAGCGAGAACGACCGGGTTGCTGCGGGCCATGCCGCGCATCTGCAACGCTTCGTTGCAGTCCATGACCAGCAACTGGATCGCGCCGTTGCCCCGCAGTTGCAGGGTGAGGCGGCCGGGTTGCTTCAACTGGCCGGCAATCAAGGCGGTGACGGCAGCCGTTTCGCCAAGCAACTGGGCGACGATCGGCTGGTAGTCGCGGCCGGCCTGCATCTGCTGCCAGGCGTCGCCGAGATGAACGACGGCACCGCGGATATCGAGGCCTTCGAAAATGAAGCGCTGGACGAAACTGTCACTCACTTCAATAGCTCCGCATAGTTTTCCGGTGAGAAGCCGACGATCAATTGCTTGCCGGTGTCGAGCACCGGCCGCTTGATCAGGCTCGGGTATTGCGCCATCAGGGTCAGGGCTTTTGCCTCGTCCACTCCTGAACGCTCATCATCGCTCAGTTTCTTCCACATCAGGCCGCGCGTATTGAGGAGTTTCTCCCAGCCGGCGCGGGAAGCCCAGTCCGGCAGGTGCGCTGCGGCCACACCGGCCTTCTTGTAATCGACAAATTCGTAGGCGACGCCGTTGTCGGCCAGCCAGTTCATGGCCTTCTTCATCGTGTCGCAGTTCTTGATGCCATAGACTTTCATGTTACTTCCTCAACTTGGCGAACGCCGCTGCCATTGTATTGCCGACTGGGGCTGGGCCGGTACTGCGTTGCTGGGCGCGATTCGGTGCTTGTCCGCGACCGCTCGGTGCGCTGTCATGGCGTTTGGCCTGGCCGGGCTCGTCGCCCATGCGCATGGTCAGGGCGATGCGCTGGCGTTGCAGGTCGACTTCGAGCACCTTGACCTTGACGATCTGGCCGGCCTTGACCACCGTGTGCGGATCCTTGACGAAAGAGGAGGAGAGGGCCGAGACGTGTACCAGGCCGTCCTGATGCACGCCGATGTCGACGAAGGCACCGAAGGCGGCGACGTTGGTGACGACGCCTTCGAGGATCATGCCCGGACGCAGATCGCCGACCTTTTCGACGCCATCAGTGAAGGTGGCGGTCTTGAACTCGGGGCGCGGGTCACGACCGGGTTTTTCAAGTTCCTTGAAGATGTCCTGGACGGTCGGCAGGCCGAAGCGTTCATCGGTGTATTTTAACGGGTTGAGGCCTTTCAGGGC
Organism: Dechloromonas sp. HYN0024; assembly: GCF_003441615.1. Lineage (NCBI taxonomy): Bacteria > Pseudomonadati > Pseudomonadota > Betaproteobacteria > Rhodocyclales > Azonexaceae > Dechloromonas > Dechloromonas sp. HYN0024. The sequence goes on from NZ_CP031842.1 coordinate 1,311,107, forward strand.
GCGGCTGTCGCCGAGAATTTCTTTGATCGACTTGTTCAGGTCGACGATGATTTTTTCGACCACCGGGTAGGCTTCCGGGTGCACCGAGGAACTGTCGAGCGGGTTGTCGCCGTTCGGCACGCGCAAAAAGCCGGCGGCCTGTTCGAAGGTCTTGTCGCCCAGGCGCGGCACTTTCTTGAGTTCGTCGCGCGAACGGAAGGCGCCGTGCGTGTCGCGGTAGCTCACGATATTGGCAGCGAGCCCGGCGGTCAGGCCGGAAATGCGTGTGAGCAGGGGCACCGAGGCGGTATTGACGTCGACGCCGACGGCATTGACGCAGTCTTCGACCACGGCATCGAGATTGCGCGCCAGCTTGGTCTGCGAGACGTCGTGCTGGTACTGGCCGACGCCGATGGACTTGGGGTCGATCTTGACCAGTTCGGCCAGCGGGTCTTGCAGGCGGCGGGCAATCGAGACGGCGCCGCGAATCGAGACATCGAGGTCGGGAAATTCGCGGGCGGCAAATTCGGAGGCGGAATAAACCGAGGCGCCGGCTTCCGAGACGACGATTTTTTGCAAGCGGGCTTCCGGGTAGCGTTTGATGACGTCCTGCACTAGCTTGTCGGTTTCGCGGCTGGCCGTGCCGTTGCCGATGGCGACCAGGCTGACCTGGTGTTTGGCGGCTAGCCGGGCGATGGTGGATAGCGAGCCGTCCCAGTCGCAGCGCGGTTCGTGTGGGTAGATGGTGGCATGGTCGAGCATTTTGCCGGTGGCGTCGACGATGGCGATCTTGCAGCCGGTGCGGATGCCGGGGTCAATGCCCATGGTGACATGCTGGCCGGCCGGGGCAGCGAGCAGGAGGTCCTTCAGGTTGCGCCCGAAAACGCGGATGGCTTCTTCCTCGGCGCGCTCGCGCAGCTCGTTCATGAGTTCGAGTTCGAGGTGGGTGTAGACCTTGACCTTCCAGGTCCAGCGCACGGTGTCGGCCAGCCACTTGTCGGCCGGGCGATTCTGCGGCTTGATGCCGAAGCGCACGGAAATGCGCTGTTCGCAGGGGTTCTGTGTGCCCGGCTTGATGGCCTCCGGGTCAAGTTCGGAATCGAGGACCAGCGCCACCTGCAACATGCCTTCATTGCGCCCGCGCAGCAGGGCTAGGGCGCGGTGCGAGGGCATGCTCGCCACCGGCTCGGCAAAGTCGAACCAGTCGCGGAATTTGGCGCCTTCGGTTTCCTTGCCCTCAACCACGGTAGACCGAACATGGCCATGTTCGCTCAGGTACTGGCGCAACTGGCCGAGCAGTTCGGCGTCCTCGGCAAACTTTTCCATGAGGATCTGGCGGGCACCGTCGAGGACAGCCTTGGCATCGGCAAAGCCGGCATCGGCGTTGAGGTATTTCTCGGCCTCGTCGTCCGGGGTCAGGTTGGGGTCGGCCAGCAGGCCAATGGCCAACGGTTCGATGCCGGCTTCGCGGGCGATCTGCGCCTTGGTCCGGCGTTTTTGCTTGTAGGGTAGGTAGAGGTCTTCGAGGCGCTGCTTGGTTTCGGCGTCGCTGATCTCGGCCTTGAGTTCGGGCGTCAGCTTGCCCTGTTCCTCGATGCTGGCGAGGATGGCGCCGCGCCGGTCTTCAAGGTCGCGGAGATAGGTCAGGCGTTCTTCCAGATTGCGTAGTTGGGTATCGTCGAGGCCATCGGTCGCCTCCTTGCGATAGCGCGAGATGAAAGGCACGGTAGCACCTTCGTCGAGCAGGGCGATGGCGGCATTGACCTGAGCCGGGCGGACGCCGAGTTCGACGGCAATGCGGTGTTCGATGGGTGGCAGCATGGGTGCGGCAATACAGCAAAAATGGGGGGTGCACTATGCGCAATCCAGCTGGAAAATACAACCGCTGTCGATTGGAGTACGATGCAGCAGGCGTATTCCATTTGCGAGGAGAAAAAATGAAAATTGAAACCTATTTGTTTGGCACGGTTGAAGTCAGCCCCGAAAAAATAATTACGTTCCCGAGCGGGTTGGCTGGGTTCGAAGAAAACAAGCGTTTCATGCTGGCGCATGAAGAGGGCAAGGAGAATCCGGCAAGTTATACGCTGCAGTCAGTCGATGACCCGAACCTGGCCTTCGAGATCGTTGATCCGACGACCCTTGGCTACAACTACGAGTTGGAACTCAATGACGCCGAAAATGCACTGCTGCAATCGCCGGCTCCTGAAGATGTGGTGGTCATGCAGATGCTGTTCAAGCAGAACGAGGGCGGCAAGTCGCAGATCATGCCGATTCTGCGCGCCCCGCTGGTGATCAATACGCGGGCCCGGGTTGGTCTGCAGAAGATCATGGAAACCATGCGCCCGAACATTACCCTGTCTAATCTGGTCAGTTCCGTTTAAGGCTGAGTATCGCAGTCCGGGTGTGGTGAATGCCACTGTCGTGCCGACAGTGGCTTTTTTGCGTCAGCCTCTGGCAACGGTATTCTTCAGCGTAGCCGCTTTTTGATTTCGCCCTGGCAGGCATTGGTGACCCGCTCATATTCGGCGGTGGTGTCTATCTTTGCCTGGGCTTCATCTACGCGCTTGATCTGCTGCTGAACGTAAGGGACCCAGCGCGAATTGAACTCCTGCTGGATCAACCGGCCGGTCTGACCGACCGGGCCTCGCCAGATTTTTTCTCCGGCAAAACGCGCGGTCAGCGTATCGGTCAGCTCCTTTTCGATGCTGTTGATATGCCGCATGTAGGCGTCAACATGGCGCATCTCATGCTCGTGAATTTCCTGGAAGGCGCAGGTTCCACGTGGGAATTCCCTGGCTACGTACACCGTCATCGGGTTGAATCCGTAGCTCAGGGTAATCTGTGGGCTGGCGCATTCCCAGCGGCCGCGGGAGTCAACAATCGACGGCGTATTCGAGGCAAAACTGACCGTCGCATTGCCGCGCGTCAGTCCCAGGACATGCCTGCCGGGGCGCGCCAGATCGGCGGCGATATTGGTCAGCGAACGAAAGCTATACTCGGTGTTGTAGGTAATCGGCACCTCGATGCGTTTGACCGTGACTGAGGGCTTCGGCAACTGGCCGCAGGGGTCTGCCCAGCACGGGCCGGCGACCAGCAGCAGGGGGAGCAGGGGGAGCCGGTGGATCGACCGGCGGTGGCGTGTGGCGGCGATCAAACCGGTGACAGCGTGTCGCGATAGCGTTGGGCGTTGGCGACGTAGTGTTCGGCCGATTTTTGCAGATTGGCGACATCCTGGTCACTCAACTCGCGCACGACCTTGCCGGGCGAGCCGACAATCAGCACACGATCGGGAAAGACCTTGCCTTCAGGGATCAGCGTATTGGCCCCAACGATACAGCCCTTGCCGATCACGGCGCGGTTGAGGATGACCGAGCCGATGCCGATCAGGCTGCCGTCGCCGACGGTGCAGCCGTGCAGCATGACGAGATGGCCGACGGTGACGTTGTTGCCAATGTGCATGGGAACGCCTTCGTCGGTATGCAGCACCGAGCCGTCCTGGATATTGGTGTTGTCGCCGATGTGGATCGGATCGTTGTCGCCGCGCAGTGTGGCGTTCCACCAGATCGAACTGTTGGCACCGAGGCGAACGTCGCCGATCACCGTGGCATTGGCGGCGACCCAGGCGTTGTCAGCGAGTTGGGGTTGTTTTGCACCGAGGCGGAAGAGGGGCATGTGGGCTCCTTGAGGGATTGGCAAATGGCTGACCTTGCGGCTTGCCGAACGTCTGTCAATCTTACCTGCACGGGGCCGCTTTCGATCTGCCTGCATTGCCGCATCCGGGCCGGGCTGGCATGATCGGTCCGTTCCGTCGTGAGGATTTTGAAATGAGTGATTTGTCGGCATTGACCACAGCCATTCGGGCCTTTCGCGATGCCCGCGACTGGCGGCAGTTCCATACGCTGCGCAATCTGATCACCTCGCTCAATCTGGAATCAGCGGAATTGCTCGAACTGACGCAATGGAAAAGCGACGCAGAAGTCGAGGCGCTGCCGACCGATCCGCAGGCGGCGGAAGCCCTGCGCGACGAGTGCGCCGACATCCTGCTCTACCTGCTGCTGATTGCCGACAAGGCTGGCATCGACCTGGCCTCGGCCGCCCATGCCAAATTGGCGAAAAACGAACTGAAATATCCGGTCGACAAGGCTTTTGGCTCGCGGGCCAAATACACCGAATTAGGTTGATTCGCTTTCCAGCGTGTATTTCGCCCCGTCGCCCTGAGCGAGCAGCGTCGCCAGTGTGGGCAGCGTATCGTGCAGGGTTTTTTCCAGCGTCCAGGGTGGGTTGATGATGAACATGCCACTGCCGTGCATGCCGAAGCCATCCCGCGACGGGGCCTTGACCTCAATCGTGGCGTGCAGCCAGTTGGTCGCACCCATGCGTTTCAGTTTATCCGGTAACTGGCGGGACTCCGGTTTGCCCAGCATTGGATACCACAGCGCATAGGTTCCGGTGGCAAAGCGCGTCAGCGAGTCCTGTAGGGCCTTGACGACGGCGGCGTAGTCGTTTTTCGTTTCATAGGACGGGTCGATGAGGACCAGTGCCCGGCGCGGCGGCGGGGGGAGGATGGCTTTGAGTCCGGCAAATCCGTCACCGTTGGTGATGGCCACGGCGCGCCCGCTGCCCTTGAAACACTCGGTCAGCAGTTTGCCGTCGGTGCTGTGCATTTCATAAAGGCGCAGACGGTCGCTGTCGCGCAGCAACTGCCGGGCCAGCCAGGGTGAGCCCGGATAGTGGCGCAACTGGCCGTCCGGGTTGAGCATCTTGACGAAATCCAGGTAATTGAGCGCTGCCTTGGGCAGGCCCTTGGCATCCCAGAGGCGGCCGACACCGTCGCGGTATTCGGCCAGTTTGCTGGCGTGGGCGGACTCCAGGGCATAACGCCCGGCCCCGGCATGGGTGTCGATGATCCAGAACGGCACCGGCTTTTCAGCCATGTATTGGGCGATCTCGATCAGGATAAGGTGTTTCAGTACGTCGGCATGGTTGCCGGCGTGAAAGGCATGGCGGTAGCTGAGCATTAGTTGGGCGGGTGATCCAGGGCAAAGAATTCTAGCCCCTCATTGGCTTCCATGCATGCGCCGATTTGCCGGTGAAGCGATTGACCCGGCAGTTTCAGCATGATTTTCTGGCCGGTGCGGCAGGCGCCAGGCGCGGCGATCAGCCCGGCATGCTTGCCATAGGCTGGCAGACTGTGGAGAAAAACTGCCCGCTGTTCAGGTGTCTCGTCAGCCATGATATCGACCACGGAAACCTGCGGCGACATCAGTTGCAGGCCTAGTTCCAGACGAACATCGGAAGACGAGATGCGACGGACCAGACAGACATGAATCTTGCTCGACTCGCGCGGTTGCAGCGCGACGATATCGCCCGTGCCGAGATTTCGCTTCTCGCCCTTGATAAAGCGGAGCAGGAAACCGTCAGGGCTTTCGTCGATCATGGCCCATTCGCTTGATGCGTAATCGCCACTGTCGTAACGGGAGGCGGCGTCAACCGAACGGCGGGACAGGGCATTGCCGTCGAGCAGGCTGAGGACCGAACCGAATCCACTGACCAGGTCGCCACGTGGCCGAAAGCGGGTCCGGCTGAAACGGCGGGCGCTTTTGCCGCTGATGGCCAGACGAAGGGTCTGCAGGAGGGCAGGTGAGGCGTTGAGGTCGGGGTCGATGACCTTGCCGGGACGACGGGTGATGTTTCGGTCAAGCGCCGCGATGACCTGGTTGCAATCGACCAGCAGCCCGCCAAAAACGGAGGTCCCGGCCGGGATGCGCATGAGCGGATAGCCCGGATTGCCTTCGTCGGGGCGAACGAGAAAGAAGTGATCGGTGTTTTTGCCGATGGTGATGCCGGTTTCCGGCGTGACTTCGCCAACCTGAGCATAAGCCGCCAGTTGCCGGGTGCAGATGTTGATCTTCTCGAGGTCGGTGCGGGGCAGTTTGGTGGGGTCAAGGTAGGCAAAAAGCAGGGCGCCGAGATATTCGTGCTCAATCGGTGCCGTTTCGCCATTGAGTGGTTTGCTGCGTTGGCCGCGCACCAGTTGGTAGAGTTCGTGCAGGGTGTGCCAGGAACTGGCCGAGGGCGTGGCATAGGCACGGTAGGCGAGCAACTGGCGGCGGGCGATCATGGCCATGGCGCGTTGCACGCTGCGATGGAAAAGGTGGCTCAAGCCACCGCCGGGGTGATCGCTGCTGATGCTTCGGGCAACGCCCGAATAAGCCAGGGCCAGGCCCTTGAGAAGGTTGTCGGCGTTCAGGGCGGAGGTGGCGGCATTGAGCGGCAGGGGCAGAACAGACTGGCCGATCTGTTTTTCGAGTGGGGGCAGAGCCTCCTCAGCCTCGAGCCGGACGTCTTCCAGCAGCTTGAAGCGCATGTGCAGGTTGGATTGCCCGCTGATGCTGGGCAGCACGCTGCCGGCGAGCCTGGCGATGGTTTCCTCGGGCGACAGGCCGGTGATCGTGTCGAGCAAACCGCGCACGGCAGCCGCACTTTTCTGTTCGGCGCTGGCTTGGCCGAAGGGAAAAAGTTCGCGAAGTACCCGCAGGGGAGAGTCCATGTTCACGGTGAGGGAATTGACATCTGGATTATCGGGCTATTTTATGGGAATTTCTGTGGAGTATTTCCACTTTACGTATACTTGCCCCATGAATCTGACAGAACTGCTGCTGCTTCTCGTTCTCATCGCCGGTGTCTGGTTTTGGCTGGACAGCCTGAAAACCCGGGAAATCGGTGTCAAAGCCGCGCGCGATGCCTGCCACGACGAGGGACTCCAGTTCCTCGATGAAACGGTGGTCGGCCACTCACTGCGTCTGGCCCGCGACGACGAAGGACGCCTCAAGCTGCGCCGAGTTTATTCTTTCGAATATAGCGATACGGGGAACGACCGGCGTCCTGGCAGCGTTACCATGCTCGGCCACGATGTCGAAATCCTGCACGTCCGTCCCCACCTTTACGTCATTCCGAACACCCATGAAACCCTCCATTGAATCCATCGATTTCCACGGCATCGAAGCCCTGCGCCTGATCGGCCCGCGCGGGGCCACGGCCATCATTAGTAAACTGGGGGCGCAAGTTCTGTCCTGGGTGCCGCCCGATGGCAAGGAGCGTCTGTTTTTATCCGATAACGCAGTTTTCGACGGCAGTGTCGCCATCCGTGGCGGCATTCCCGTCTGTTTCCCGCAATTTGGTCAACTCGGCGATCTGCCCCGGCACGGTCTGGTGCGGACCTGTCAATGGTCAGTCAATAGCCAGCGTGCCGGCGACGATTTCGCGCTGGTGACCATGGAGACGAGCAGCGACGAAGCAACCCTGACGCTCTGGCCGCATGCCTTTCATGCCGAACTGGCGCTGATGGTCGAAGCCGACCGAATCGACATGGAGTTGTGCATCACCAACACCGGCGGATCGCCGCTTTCGTTTACCGGGGCGCTGCATACCTACCTGCGGGTGCCGCAGGTCGAGGAGGCGGTGCTCGAAGGGCTGCACGGACTGGAGTATCGCGATGCGCTCGACGACAACCGTGTGGTGCGTGAGGCGCATGAGGAATTGACGATTGATCGTGAAGTAGACCGGGTTTATCTCAACGCCAAGCGTCCGCAACTGTTGCACGCCGGAAAGCAGAGTCTGGCCATGCAAAATCAGGGCTTCCCCGATGTGGTCGTGTGGAATCCCTTTGTCGACCGCTGTGCCGAGATGAAGGACATGCCAGCCAACGGTTGGCGCCACATGCTCTGTGTCGAGGCGGCGGCCACCCGGCCGATTACCTTGCCGGCGGGCGAGGAGTGGTACGGGCGGCAGACGCTGGTCGTCGTCTGAGGGGCCGGCATTCGCCTGCGCCGGCAAATTTGATGTGCATTAGAGCGGGGCGGGGCCTCTTTTCGTTAGTCTCGGTCAATAGCGCAGCCACGCCAACGGGGCGGCTGTCTTTTGATCGGACCGGCCATGACTCTTTCCCCTCTTACCTTTGCCAGCCTGCGTCAGGCACTGGCTGAAGGCTGGCATATCGCCAGCGCAACACGCAGGATCAGCTTTGTCTATGCACTGATATTCACGCTTGGCGGACTGCTCATCATCGGCAGCCTGCTGGCCCTCGGCTGGACACCTTTCATCATTGCAGCAGCTGGTGGCTTCATGCTGGTCGGGCCAATCACCATGGCCGGATTTTTTGGTATCGCCGGGGCGCTTGACGGCGGCCAGCCCGTCGGTCCCGGCAGTATCGCCAGCGGCTTTGTCCGGGCTTCGCCGGCGCTCTGGGCGCTGGCCCTGGTTTGCGGGCTACTGTTCATGATCTTTATGACCGATGCGGCCATCCTCTACGCCTACGTGGTGGGGGTGACCCCGGTCTGGCTGGATAATTTGTTGCCGGCCAACAGCAATGTGCTCGCCTTTGTCCGCTGGGCTGGAATCTCGGGCTTCGTGCTGGCCTTGTTGCTCTACGCCATCGCGGCATTTTCCACGCCCCTGCTGTGCGAACGCCGGGCCGGGCTGGTCGAGGCGGTGGCAACCAGCGTCCGTATCGTCTTCGCAAACTTCGCGCCGGCCATTGTCTGGGCATTTCTGCTATCGACGGTCGTCATCGGCAGCATTCTTCTATTGCCCCTGCTGCCCCTGACCCTGCCGTGGCTAGCCTACGCCAGTCGCGCCTTGTACCGGCAGGCACTGCCGGTTGCGTAAGCGCCGGTGCTTGGCCGGCGGCAAAGGTATAATTGCCGCCTTTCCGCATTCCCAAGCACCGCCGTGACTCCCCTCGATACTGAAATTGCCCGCCGTCGCACCTTCGCGATCATTTCCCACCCCGACGCCGGTAAAACGACGCTGACCGAAAAGCTGCTGTGGTTCGGCGGCGCTATCCAGGTTGCCGGCGAAGTGCGCGCCCGCAAGGCCTCACGCCATGCCACCTCGGACTGGATGGAACTGGAAAAGCAGCGCGGCATTTCGGTCACCTCGTCGGTCATGCAGTTCCCCTACCGCGAATGCATGATCAACCTGCTCGACACGCCAGGCCACGAGGACTTCTCGGAAGACACCTACCGTACATTGACCGCCGTCGACTCGGCAACCATGGTCATCGACTCGGTCAATGGCGTGGAAGCGCAGACGATCAAGCTGCTCAACGTCTGCCGCATGCGCGATACGCCGATCCTGACCTTCATCAACAAGCTCGACCGCGAAGGCAAGGAGCCGATCGACCTGCTCGACGAAATCGAGTCGGTTCTCGGCATCCAGTGTGCGCCGATGACCTGGCCGATCGGCATGGGCAAGCGTTTTCGCGGCGTCTATCACCTCTACGACGACGCCATCGCCTTCTTTGATCCGCAGGCCGAGAAGGGCACGGCCGAGATCATCCAGGGGCTCGACAACCCGCGTCTGGACGAACTGATCGGCTCGCAGGCCGACGAGTTGCGCACTGATATCGAACTGGTTCGCGGAGCGTCGCACGCCTTCGATGCCGAAGCCTATCTGGCCGGCAAACAGTCGCCGGTCTTCTTCGGTTCGGCGGTTAACAACTTTGGTGTGCAAAGCCTCCTTGACGCCGTGGTTGACCTGTCACCCGCGCCGATAGCCCGTCCTGCCGTGACCCGCAAGGTTGAGCCGAACGAGCCGAAGTTCTCCGGCTTTGTCTTCAAGATCCAGGCCAATATGGATCCCAAGCACCGTGACCGTATCGCCTTCCTGCGTGTCTGTTCCGGCAAGTTCGAGCGGGGCATGAAGGTCAAGCAGGGTGGGGCCGGCAAGTTGCTGTCCGTCAACAACGCCATCACCTTCATGGCGCGCGACCGCAGCACCACTGACGAAGCCTATCCGGGCGACATCATCGGCATCCCCAATCACGGCACGATCCGCCTTGGCGAAACCTTCACCGAGGGCGAAGAACTGCGCTTCACCGGCATCCCGTCCTTTGCCCCGGAACACTTCCGTCTGGCCCGCATCGCCAATCCGCTGAAGATCAAGCAGTTGCAAAAGGGCTTGCAGCAATTGGCCGAGGAGGGGGCGACCCAGTTGTTCCGTCCCTTGTCGGGAACCGACCTGATCCTTGGCGCGGTCGGCACACTGCAGTTCGACGTGGTGGCCAGCCGCCTTGAGCATGAATACGGCGTGCAGGTCATTTTCGAGCACTACAACTGCGCGACGGCCCGCTGGATCCATGGTGACGCCGACGAACTGCGCCAGATTTCCGACCGCTACAGCGCCAACGTCGCACTCGACGGCGCCGATGACCCGGTCTATCTGGCACCGAACAATGTCTATCTCAACATGGTCAAGGAAAAGTATCCCAAGCTTCGATTCCTTGAAGCACGTGAAGTGATCTGAGCATGACCGTCCGGGTACAGGAAGCCGATTTCGATCTGGGTGCCGAATTGCTGGCGCTCCGTGCGGCTGATGCCCGGATTGGCGCACTGGCCAGTTTTCTCGGCCTGGTCCGCGACATGAATGATGGGGCCAGCGTCGCCGAAATGATGCTGGAGCACTACCCCGGCATGACCGAAAAGGCACTCGACGAGATCGTTGCCGAGGCGAAAGGCCGCTGGGACATCTACGACGCACTGGTCATCCACCGCGTCGGACCACTCCAGCCCTGCGACCAGATCGTCCTGGTCGCCGTAACCAGCGCCCACCGCGGCGAAGCCTTCGCCGCCTGCGAATTCATCATGGATTACCTGAAAACCCGCGCCCCCTTCTGGAAGCGCGAAGCTACCCCGCAAGGTGCCCGCTGGGTCGACGCCCGCGACACCGACGACAGCGCGGCAGCGCGCTGGCAGAAGTAGAAATTACGGCGTCGCCAGTTGGATTTATTGTGCGGTGCGGCGGTTGGACTGGCGGTTCTGGGGACGGCTCTTTTCGGCCCAGAGCGTGTAAAAACGCTGCGCAGATCTACCCCACGGAAAGTTGTCGCAAGTAGTTTGGCTGTAGCAAGGCAGAAATATTGATTGGGAAGCGCAATGGGCAAAGCAAAAAGGCCCTATTGGGCCTGCATCGCTCCAATTAATGCCGCAACTCCCAATATTTTCATCACCCGCTTCAAATTGTAGGCAAGCACCTGCAAACTCATTTCGGCACTAACTCGATCCAGTGTTCGAGTCAGGAAATGAGCGCCACCCATCCATAACTTGAGAGTACCAAAGGGATGTTCAACCGTCTGGCGGCGGATGCGCATGCTGTCAGGAGCCTGGTCTAGCCGAATCTGCATCTCTTCGAGCACCGTTTGATGCTCCCAGCGACTAACGCGTCGGTAATCACTTGGTGTGCATTGTTCCTTGATAGTGCAGCGCGGGCAGTGCGAACTCCAGTAGCGGTGAAGTTTCAACCCAGCTTCGATGCGTGAGAAGCGCCAGATCAAACGCTGTCCTGCCGGGCACTGATACTCATTGGCTGCCGGATCGTAAATGAAGTCGGCCTTATCGAAACGGCCATCGGCCTTGGCTCCAGAGGTTCCCGTTTTGGGGACGATTGCGGTAATGCCAGCCTGCTGGCAGGCGAGGATTTCATCGCTTTTGAAGTACCCACGATCAGCGATCACCGTTAGATCGCTGACACTCATGGCCTCACGTGCTTGCTTGGCCATATTCGAGAGTTGATCTCGGTCAGTGCCAATGTTGGTGACTTCGTGAACCACGATCAGGTGGTGCTTTGCATCAACCGCCGTCTGGACGTTGTAGCCCACGACGCCTGTGCCGCGCGTCTTCATGGAGCGAGCATCCGGATCGGTCAGGGAAATCTGCTTGTCTGGCGATTGCTCAAGTTCGACCTCGATCTCCTTGAGCTTTTGCATTTGCGCCTTCAGTGCCGAAATCTTATCACTGAGCCGCTCTGTCTTGGCTTGGGCGATTTCCGGCGCCTGCCGATCTGCCGTATCCAGCTCGGTCAAATATCGATTGATGCTCGATTCGATCTCTTCCATTCGGCGTTGTAATTTCGCCCTGGTGAAATTCCGGTCCCGGTTATTCACCGCCTTAAATTTGCTGCCATCAATGGCGACCAAGGCTTCAGTGAAGAAATTCAATTGCTGACACAGAACGACGAATTGACGGCAAACATTGCGGATGGGCTTGCCATTGTCCTTGCGGAAGTTGGCAATCGTCTTGTGGTCAGGCGTGAGGCGCCCCATAAGCCACATCAGTTCAACATTTCGTTGTGCCTCTCGCTCTAACCGGCGACTCGACTGGATGCGGTTGAGATAACCGTAGATATAGAGTTTCAGTAGCACCGCTGGATGGTAGGCTGGCCGACCCGTCTCTGCCGGATCAACACCATCAAAACCGAGATTACCTAGCGACAGTTCATCGACGAAGACATCAATAACCCGGACTGGATTCGACTCAGTTATGTAGTCGTCGAGTAACTCTGGCAGCAATGTGCTTTGAGTCCTGCTTTCGCCTTGAACGAAACGCTTCATCTCGCCCACCTTAATATCAATGCCTATTGCATTGACCCAGCCAAGCACAATTCGTTCACGTTTTTACACACTCTGGGCCACAACCAGCCGGTCGCGGTTACGTTTCAATTTTGCGCGTGGCGCGCCAGTTGATCGAGTTGAACGGCCGCTATTCGGAGATCAAATTGACGACATTGCCGCTGCAACCTACCGGCTGATGCAGGTGCCGGTTGCCCTGAGTCGCGAGGAAGTGGCGCTCCTGATCGAGGCGGCAGGGAACACCAAGTATCAGACCGTACTCTCTTTCTGGCCTACGGCACCGGATTGCGCGCAGGCAAGTGGCGGCCCTGAAGGTGGGTGAAATAGACAGCCAGCGCATGACTATCGCCATACAAGACTTTTATCTGGGTATTCTTTTTCCAAGCCAGATCAAACTGTTGAGAACCAAGCGTGTGTTGCCTGTGCGCTCAGATCAAAACCATCGTAGTTGGTGGGCGTTATCTCAAGCTTGAAATCGCCCTCCTGCACCACGGCAAAGGAAACTGACATCGCCATTTGCAAATGACCGGTCATCGGGCTGGTATCGTTCCAGTTCAGTGCGATGCTTCCTGTGCTTCCACTTTCTGTGGCCGTACCTGTTGCGGCGACATTGGCTCCTTCTTCAGTCGTGCTTACGCTGTTGAAATGCAGCACGGAGGCATCGTAACCCAAGGTCAGATTGAGCAGGCTGAGACCTGTGCCACTGCCATTGTCGTCCGCCGGATTCAGCTTGCCCGGATCGACAGACTCATCAACAAGGAAGTCAAAGCTCAGGATGTTGCCGACGCGTGTGCTACTGCTCGGCGTGATCGCACCCATGTCGCTCAGGTAGAGTTTTAGCGAAGTGCTGGCGGTTTGTGCCGCTGAATCGGTTGCCTGGATGGTCAGGCTGACTGGGGCCGTAATGCTGGCGGTGGCGCCGGAAATGACGCCAGTGTTGCTGTCGAGGGCGAGACCGCCCGGCAAAGCGCCGCTGGTGATCTGGTAGGTCAGGGCATCGGTGTCGGTGAATAGCGATGCCAGGGTGACATTGACCGCGTTTATATCTGCACTGGCATGAGTACTGGCGGCAACGAGAGGTGGCGAGTTGCCCAGACTGAGGGTCTGGTCGGAAAAGACCAGTGTTTCGATGCCGATCAGTGAGTCTGTGCCATCGTTACCGTTGCCGGTGACGTTGTCCACCACGGTGTATCGTCCGCCGCCCAGGTCGGTCAGGGTGTATTCGCTACGCCCTCCCGCGTAGATTGCACGGTCGGTCCCAGATCCTCCGGTCAGACTGTCGTTACCCAGCCCCCCCGTCAGGGTGTCATTCCCCAGGCCGCCATTTATGGTGTCATTACCGGCGCGGCCGTCGAGATTGTTGTCGGCATCATTACCGATGATCGTGTCAGCCGCAGTGCTGCCGATAGCGTTTTCGATAATGCAGTTGTAGGAGATGGAGAGATTGTCCGTACCCCAGTAAGTGCTGGCGCTGGAGGGGGCTGTGGCGCGGGTATGCAACGAACTGAAGGTTCCCGGCGTCAGGTTGATGGTGCTGCCGAAGGTGTAATTTGAGATATCGATCGTGTCGATGCCACCACCATCCCAGATATTCTTGAAGAATGGCTGTGTTGGATCGTAGGTATAGACGTCGTTTCCAGCGTTGTAGCTGTTGTTGACCCCGTAGAGATATTGAATGGTTGCGACATCGTAAATCATCGGTGTCGACGGATAAATCTCGTCGCCGGTGCTGGTGTTGATGGTCGCATCGTTGCGATATACGTAAGACATGATCGAGTTGGTGCGCATGTCCACCAGACCGTAAGTCTCCAAAAGAGGTGCTTCGCCGGGATTCGCTCCTGGATGCTTAAGACCAAGTGCGTGCCCGGTTTCGTGGGTCATCGTGCCATAGGGGCGGCTCCCTTCGAACGGGTTGGTAGCATTGGCGTAATTGGTACTGACATTCAGCCAGATATCGCCGCAGTATTCGCCCGAGCCCGGGTAATAGGCCGATCCGGTGCTGGTTACGGCTGGATCGTCATAGCTGCCATAGCGCAGTTGACCACATGTCCCAGCGGCGGCGCTGGCTGTGGCAGAGGTACTCACATCTTCAATGACTTCATCGAAGATGATGCCGCTGATACTGGAATATTTGGCGAGAACGGTTCTGGCAGCAACTTTTTGCGCATCGGTAAACTCCCTGAACGGGCCGTCAAGCGTGGTTTCATACGACGGCTGGGCCTTCATGAAGCTATAACTGATATGTATCGGCGTACCGAGCGGGCTGGCACTGTTCCAGCGACTTCCCGCAGCGTTTTCCACGCAGTTGATGAAATCGGTCTTGATATCAATGGTGAAGGTGCTGGCGGCGCTGGAGATGCCATCGCTGGCCGTCACCTTGACTTGAAGCTGGCCGAAATCGGCCGCTCCGGCGGTTCCGGAAAAAGTGCGCGTGGCAGCATTGAAAGTCAGCCAGTCTGGAAGCTGGCTACCATCTGCCTGTGTCGCCGAGTAGGTAAGCACGTCTGTTGGATCGGCATCATAGAAGGCGTTGGCTGGAATCTGATAATTCAGGATATTGGTGGTCATGCTGGCTGGCCGGATGCTCCCGGCCGAGGCCATCAGGGCATGGTTGGTCAGCCCGCCGCCCAAACGTAGCGCGCCAAAATTGTTGCTGGTGCTTTCTCCGATGGCGACCAGTTCGCCGGATGTTGCCATGGCAATATCGTGAATAATGGAAGTGTTCGCGCCAAACTTTGCGGTCAATGAGCCCATCGCGTTGAAACTGGTATCCAGCGATCCATCCGTATTAAAGCGGGCGATCAGTCCGCTGGCGTTTGAGTCGGTGCTGCCGGCGACGAGAATCTTCCCGTCGGCTTCAATGTCCAGGCTGAAGAATTTGTCGTTCGCCCCATTCCCCTGTCCAAAAGTGGCATAGCCGTTGGTTCCGAAAGTCGTATCGAGCGTTCCGCTGGCACTCAGGTGAATCACCACGCCATCGAAGGTGCCACCCGATGCACGGGAGTAGCCGGCGAGCAATATCGAATCATCGGCGAGAACCTTGACGTCGGTGATGTAGTCGTATTTGTTGTGATCCAAGACCAGTTTACCGGCCGAACCGAAGGTCGCATCCAAGGCGCCAGCGCTGGTGTAGCGGGCGATTGCGAAGTCAGAAACATTGGTACCGTTTGGTGTTGTCGTACCCGCGACAATGATCTTGCCGTTGCTTTGCTGCGCAAGGCCATCGATTTCAGACATTTGCGACGCAACGAAGTAGCCGGCGACCGTGCCTGTCGTGTTGAAGGTGGTGTCTAGCGTTCCATTGGCGTTGTAGCGCAGGAGTTCATACTGGGAGCCAGTGGTCCCGCCATATCCGCCAGCGATGATCTTGCCATCCGACTGGATAGCCAATGCATTTAGTTGTTCCGCAGCGGTGCCGGTCGAGTAGGTGATTTTGCCGGTGGTATTGAACGTGGTATCGAGTGATCCGTCCGTGTTGTAACGGACGAGCGCCAGATCGGTTTTACTGCCAGAACTACCGGCGACAACGATTTTCCCATCGGTTTGCAATGCCAGTGCATGTTCCTCGTCAACGCCACTTAGATCCGTCGTTAGTTTTCCGTCTCCAGAAAAACTGGTATCGAGCGAGCCGTCAGTGTTGTAGCGAACAACCGCAAAGTCACTTCCCGAATAGCCTGCCGCGATATATTTCCCATCACCTTGTATGGCAAGGGACATGGCGAAATCGTTGGCTGCTGGCGTCGCGGGGGCAACTATGTCAGTTTCCAGTTTGCCATCACTACTAAAGGTCGGATCGAGGTTGCCGCCCAGACTGACGACGGGGGCGTGGTTGGCGCCCACCGCACTGACCAGGGCGGTGGCGGCACTGGTTGACGACTCGGCCGTGCCATGACCATCGAGATAGCTGGCCGTGGCGGAGATTGTCTTCCCCGTTTCGCTGGCTGTCAGGGTGTAGGTGCTGCCCGTTGCTCCGGTAATTGCCGAGCCGTTGGCATTCCATTGGTAGCTAACCGCTCCCATGCCGTCGGCGTCATTGAGCGTGTTCAAGGCGGTCAGAACATTGCCAACCGTGACTGCGCCAGTAATCGCGATGCTGCCGGTCGGCAGATCGTTGGCGCCGGTCAGGTTGATGACCAGGTCGGCTGTCGTCGGTGTTGTAACAATGCCATCCGTGATGGTGACCGTAAACGTTTCCGAAATATTGGTGGCGATCGCGTTGATCGCCGCATTGTTGGGTGTGAATGTATAGGCGCCGGTGCCGGAATTGACCTGCAAGCTGCCATAAACCCCGACTAGCGACGAGAGACTGCCAATCACCGTGCCGCCCGAAATGCCGTAGGTCAGTGTGTTGTTGTCGGCATCGGAACCACTCAGCGTTGCACCGCTGCTGACAAAGATGTTGGCGGAACTAGTATCGACGTACGCGATAGGGTTCGGTGTGGCCAGCGTCGGGGACGTATTTCCACCGCTGCCACCACTACTGGCAATCAATGTCGTTGCCGCACTCGCAACGCTTTCAGCAGTACCATGACTGTCAGTGTATGAGGCCGTCGCCGTCACGGTTTTTCCGACCTGGGCTGCTGTAAGCGTAAAGGAGGAGCCAGAAGCGAGCGTGGCGCCGGTATTGTCTTTCCAGGTGTAGGTGATGGCCCCCAGTCCATCGGCATCGGCGAGCGAGTTGCTGGCCGTCAGGGCTTGACCCTGTGTGGCGGTGCCGCTGATGGTGACAGAGCCTGTCGGCAGGTCATTGACGTTGGCGACTGCACTGGTGGCCAGGCTGGTTTTGCTTTCGGCGGTCCCATGACCATCGGTATACGCGGCGGTGACCGTGACCGTCTTGCCGACCTGTCCTTCAGCGAGGGTTAGGCTTGAGCCGGTGCCCAGGGTTGCGCCGGTATTGTCTTTCCAGGTGTAGGTGATGGCCCCCAGTCCATCGGCATCGGCCAGCGAATTGCTGGCCGTCAGGGTTTGACCCTGTGTGGCGGTGCCGCTGATGGTGATAGAGCCTGTCGGCAGGTCATTGACGTTGGCGACTGCACTGGTGGCCAGGCTGGTTTTGCTTTCGGCGGTCCCATGACCATCGGTATACGCGGCGGTGACCGTGACCGTCTTGCCGACCTGTCCTTCAGCGAGAGTCAGGCTTGAGCCGGTGCCCAAGGTGGCACCGGTATTGTCTTTCCAGGTGTAGGTGATGGCCCCCAGTCCATCGGCATCGGCCAGCGAATTGCTGGCCGTCAGGGTTTGACCCTGTGTGGCGGTGCCGCTGATGGTGACAGAGCCTGTCGGCAGGTCATTGACGTTGGCGACTGCACTGGTGGCCAGGCTGGTTTTGCTTTCGGCGGTCCCATGACCATCGGTATACGCGGCGGTGACGGTGATCGCCTTGCCGACCTGTCCTTCAGCCAGGGTCAGGCTTGAGCCGGTGCCCAAGGTGGCACCGGTATTGTCTTTCCAGGTGTAGGTGATGGCCCCCAGTCCATCGGCATCGGCCAGCGAATTGCTGGCCGTCAGGGTTTGACCCTCTGTGGCGGTGCCGCTGATGGTGACAGAGCCTGTCGGCAGGTCATTGACGTTGGCGACTGCACTGGTGGCCAGGCTGGTTTTGCTTTCGGCGGTCCCATGACCATCGGTATACGCGGCGGTGACGGTGATCGCCTTGCCGACCTGTCCTTCAGCCAGGGTCAGGCTTGAGCCGGTGCCCAAGGTGGCACCGGTATTGTCTTTCCAGGTGTAGGTGATGGCCCCCAGTCCATCGGCATCGGCCAGCGAATTGCTGGCCGTGAGCGTTTGACCCTGTGTCGCGGTGCCGCTTATGGTGACTGTGCCGGTAGGGAGATCGTTAGTGCCGGTGAGGTTTAAGGAGAGAATTGACTGGGTGCTGACAAGACCATCAGAAACCGTGACCACGAAGTCTTCGCTGGCGTTGGCGGTAAGACCGTTGATGCTCGTATTGTTTGGTTTAACAGTATAAGCACCGCTGCTGGTGATGACCTCGAGTGTCGCGTAGGTGCCGATCTTCGTGGCTATGCCTCCAGCCACACTGCTCCCGACAATGCCGTATGAGAGGGTATCTCCGTCAGTGTCATTGCCAGCGAGGATTCCAGTGATATTGGCGAATGTGTCGGGGCTACTGGTGTCTGTGTAGGCCGCGCTGGCGGGAGCGGCGAGTGTTGGAGCGTGATTGGTCGTCGATAGTGTGGTTACCGCAGTGGTTTCCAGGCTGGTGGTGTTTTCCAGATGCCCGAGGCCGTCGGTATAGCTGGCAATTACCGTGATTTTCTTGCCGACTTCGCCGGCGGTGAGTGTCAGAGTGGAACTGTTGGCACCGGAAATGAGATTTCCGTTTGCATACCATTTATACGATATGGGACCTATGCCATCGGCGTCCATCAGCGTGTTGCTGGCAGTAAGTATTTGACCTTGTTGAACCGTGCCACTAATGACCACCTCACCCGTTGGGACGTTATTTGCAGGGGGGGGCGGTGTGGTGCTACTGCTACTTCCGCTGCCTCCAAGCCCACCCGTTGCGGCGGCTATTCCCACACCGCCGGCAATGAGGCCGAGGAAAGTGCCCATCGATAGTCCTGTTTCCTCGGCTGCCCCTATACTTGCAGCGGTCAGCGAATGACCGCTGGCTGGAAGGGGAAGCATGCCGGATGCCGGGTCACCCTCTGCAACGCCTGCGGCGGGCAGTGGTTGCGTGGTATCAGTGAGGGTCAGCGTGCTATCGAGCGTGGCCTCGGGGTTGCTGAATTGCGGACCGGCACCTTGGCCGGGATAGAAGTCAATGATTTCGACGGACGTAGATTGTGTCGCACTTTCTACGACAAGTTTGCGCCCGACACGGCGCCGGCGCATGTCTTCCGGGGCTTGTCCGGTGCGCTCATCAATCAGCTCGTAGCGCGTGTTCGGCATGGCATTGATGGTTGTTTGGCGCCCAACGCGCTGGAGCCTGGACTTGCCGTCGGGAGAGATGCTGTTAAGTAAAGTCATGGCGTCAATTCCAGTTAATCAATGTTGGGGTGCTGTGGACATTCTTTGAGTCGCGGTTTTGATCATTTTTCTCGAAAGGCTTCCTGGACGCGCAGCAAAGGTTTCATGAAGTATTGCCAGACGGTTCTTTGGCCGGTAACGATATCCACCGTCGCTTGCATACCGGGCAGAACGGGTAGTTGCTTGCCGCCTTTGGACAGCGTTTCGACAGGGGTGCGCACGACCACGCGATAGAAGGGCTGCTCATTGCTGCGCTTGTCCTCGCGCATGGTGTCAGGGCTGACCGACTCGACTTCCCCTTCAAGTACGCCGTATTGGAGGTAGTCGTAGGCTGTGAGTTTGACGACGGCGCGAATGCCTGGATAGAGAAAGGCGACGTCGGCGGGGCTGACCTTGGCTTCAATACGCAGCCCTCCATCGAGCGGAACAATTTCCATAATGTCTGCGCCGGGCTGAATGACGCCGCCAACAGTATTGATCCGGATGTTCTTGACGGTGCCGCGAAGCGGGGCTTTGAGGGTGGTTCGCTCCATCAGGTCTCGGCGTGCACCGGTGACCTCCTCGACTTGCGCCAGTTCGGACTGTGTTTTGAGCAACTCGGTACTGGCATCAGCGCGGAAACGGTTAATGCGGTCGGTGAGCTGCAGTCTGGTTTCGTTTAGTTGGCGGCGGAGGCGCAGGGCTTCGACTTCAGGCACGAGACCTCGTTTAACCATGGGCTCGGTGATTTTGAGTTCATCGGCGATGAGGCCGACGCTCCTTTGCAAACTGGCGACAGATTCTTGCAGCGCGCGTTGCCTCGAGCTATAGGTCGCGCGTTCGCTGTCGATGAGATCTTTGTCATCGATGACCTCAGGTGGGAATTTGGGTTCCTTTCCTTGGGACTCGGCTTGCAGACGGGCGACTGAAGCCAGCAAAGCTAGACGCCGCTTGTTCATTTCGGAGAAAGAGGATTCGGCGCGTGTCGGGTCAATTACGACGAGCAGCGCGCCTTGCTCGACAACCATGCCTTCCTTGATCTTGAGTTCGGACAGGATGCCGCCTTCAAGAGACTGGATAATCTGAACGCGGCTGGATGGAACGACTTCGCCGATGCCTTTGGTGATCTGCTCGATTTGGGCATGGCGCGACCAGATAATGAGGGATAGCAGGGATATCAGGAGGAGTACGGAAACCCTGCTCCAAAGTGGGGAGCGATCAATACGAATGGCTGTCGCGTAGGCGCGCCGGCTTTCCCCAGTGACGGTCCTTTTGGTGGCGTTAACGATGGCTTCAGGCTGTTTTGACATGGCCATCCTTCAGTGCCTTCAGTACGTCAAGTTTTGGGCCGTCGGCCACAATTTGGCCGTTGTCGACGACGATCAGCCGGCTAACCAGTTCCAGGGTCGAGGCCTTGTGGGTGACCAGGATGAGCGTAGCGTCGCCGATTTCTCGGTGGATTCCCTGGAGAACGGCGACTTCGCTCGCCTGATCCATGGCCGAAGTAGGTTCATCCAGCAGATATACCCTGGGACGTGCCAGGATGGTGCGCGTTAGGGCTATGGCCTGGCGCTGACCGGCTGAAAGGGTGTCGCCGCGCTCACCGACAAGGCGCTCAAATCCCTTGGGGTGGGCCGCGGCTATGGATTTGACCCCGGTCCAGCTGGCGACGCGGAGTAGTTCTTCGTCGGTGGTGTCAGGTGCAGACAGGACAATATTTTCGCGCAGGCTGCCGTGGAAAAGGCGGCCATCCTGAGGCAGGAGGAGAACCGTGGCGCGCATGTCGGCGGGCTCAATCCGGCTAACGTCTACGCCGTCCATCAACAGGCTGCCGCTGGTCGGTTGATAAAGCCCGGCCAGCAAGCGCAGAAGCGTCGATTTTCCACTGCCCATTCGGCCAATGACTCCAACGCGTTCACCTTTGCGGATGATCAGATTGGCAGATCGAATAATGGCCGGCTCGTCCGCCTTGTAGGCAAAGCTCGCCTGGCGCAAGTGCATTTCGCCAGACCAGTGACTGCCACTCAAATATTGCTGCTGTGGATCACGATCAAGGGGCAGACTCATGATCCGGTTGAGGCTGGATAGCGCGCTCTTGATGTTCTGGAAGCGCAGCGCAAGCGACGTGAGATTGGTCAGTGGTGCAAGCGCTCGGGATGTCAGTTGAACGGCTGCGATTATCGCACCAGCAGTAACCTCACCCGCAGCGACGAGGTATACACCCCAAACGAGGAGAACAACGGTACCTAATTGTTGTACCAAAACGGTGGCGTTGATGGTAATGCCGGAAAGCGTGGCACTTTTTACCGCAGTTCTCGAAATGCCTTCGCTAGAGGCATCGTATCGGGCCCGCATGCGCGGCTCGGCGCGGGTGGTTTTTAGGGTTTCGATGCCTTCCAGCGATTCGATGACGGTACCGTGTCGGATGGAAGATTCCCGCAATCCCTCGCGGGCCAGACCGGCCAAGGGCCACTGGAGGGCGATTGCCATTAAGGCAACGAGGCAGAACGTGCCGAGCGGAACAATGGCCAGTGGTCCGGCAATCACTGCCGTGACGACAATGAAGAGCAGGGCAAAGGGCAGGTCGGCGATCGCCACCAGTGACGCCGAGGTGACAAAGTTCCGCACCTGCTCGAATTCCTTGAAGATGTTGGCGAATGCACCGGAAGACTGGGCACGGTGCTCGAGACGGGCCCGCAGGACGTGATCGAAGATGGCATCACCGAGGACCAGGTCAATTTTTTTCCCGGCACTGTCGAGCACCCTGGTGCGAGCGGTACGGGAGATGAATTCCAGAACCATCGCCAGCACGACACCACCGGCCAGTGACCACAAGGTGACATAGGCCTGATTGGGGAGCACCCGATCGTATACCGTGAGGGTGAAGATGATGCTGGCCAGGGTCAGAATATTGATGATCCCGGCCAGCGACATGGCCTCGAAATAATAGCGGCGGTAGCGCCAGATGACAGGCCAGAACCAGTTTTCCTTGTGGCGTGGAACAAGTTCGTCGGCTCGCGAATCACTCGTCTGGCGTTGCCGGATGAGGAGGAGTTCTCCGGTGTACAGCCCGGCCAGTTGATCTTTGGTGACGGAGTAATTGGCGCGATGCTTGTTGCCTACAATGCCGATGTGCTCCTGACCTGTTTCGGTGATTACCACCGCCCGTCCACCGGTAAGCAAGGCCAGGCAAGGCAATTGCTCTCCGGTAATCGCTTTCAGCTCTGTCTTGATCAGGTTGGCGGCAAAGCCTAGCGTCAGGAGTGCCTCCGCCAGCGCCCCGGAGTCATTGATGCCATCCAGCGTGATGTTGGCAAAAATGACGTCGCGGCTTTTGGGGAAGCCAAGCAGTCTGAGGCAACTTGCCGCAGCGTCTACTAGCGATTCGTCTGGCAGTTTGCCCTGGCTCGACGGGTGTGATGTGGTATCGAGGCCCATCGAGCTATTTCAGGGTCTCGAGTTTTTCGTTCAACTTGCCAATAGACGCCAGCCATTTCGCTCGCGCGAGGTCTTGATCCACCTCTTCCGAGAGGGCTTGCCCACGGGCAGCAAAGCGTTCGTTTTCATAAGAAAGCACTTCGATGACATTCCGGCGACCCAGTCTGAATTGTTCGAGGACAATGTCGAACGTGATATTCGTTTCTTGAATGAGTTGCTTGAGCGTCGCGATTCGCTGCTTTCGCTGTTCGACCAGCATCCAGAGTCTGTGCGACTCGGCCTCTAGTTCGGAGATGCCAGCAGCCAGGGAGGCATCACTTGAACGTGTTCTGGCCCGAGCCGCGTATTCCCGCGCGTTGGACGTGTTGCCGTCAAACAGGGGGGCACTGACGTTGAGGCCGATGGTGTTAAGTCCAAATTGACGAGTCTTGCCAAAGTAATCCTGTTCCGTTTGCGAACTAAGCTGCAACGCTACCGAGGGCTTCCACCAAGCGGCGGCGGCCTCTGCATCGGCGTTTGCGCTGTTACGGCGAGCCGTCGCACCAAGGATTGCGGGATGTTGGGTACGCAAAAGGTTGCCAATGTTGTCCGGTTCGTGCGCAGGCAGGAATTTTCCGAAATTTGGGGGCGCTTCAGTCGGGACAAGCGTACATGAGCAGATTTGCTGCAATTGCATCGCAACATCGCGGATGGAAAGGTTTCGCGCCTCTTGCGAATTGGCGAGTTGGGAAATTCGCATCTTGACCAAAGTAAGATCGGATGCACGCCCTTTGTCAAATGACGCAATATCGGCAACCGTTTTTTCAATTTTTCGCAAGGCAAGGAGTTGCTCGTTGCTTAACTTTTGAAGTTCGGTTTGTCGATGCCACTCGAGATAGGTTTCGGCGAGGCGCGATGTCAGCGTGAGCTTCAGTTCATTGTGTTGTGCGATAGCTGCGGCGGTATCTTCTTCTCTTGCCTTGATGCTGTTGCTCGTTTTTCCACCGTCAAAAAGCAGCTGCGATGCGGTCACTCCGGGTCGGACGCTATTGTTCGATCCTGAATAAAGAACCGAGTGGCTTGAACCTGCCTGGACATTGGCGGCAACTTGCGGCAACCAAGCGCCACGGGCAGCATCTGTCAGGTATGCACTGGAAGTTGCGCTTTCGGTGGCGGCGACAATCCGTGGGTGCTGTTCTCCGATAACCCAAAGAAAATCGTTTAGCGAGGCCCCGTGCGAAAGGCATGGTGCCAATAAAAAAATTACCAAATACTTTCGCATCAGCCCGTAATAAATACGCAATGATCGAGTTGCTCGTGCCAGTAAATATGGTGCAAAACGGATGTATTCTGTGGATGATTCCGGGTTTTGATGCATGCGTTATGGTTTCCCGTTTTTGATTAACGAAATATTGTTCTGGTATATTTTTAAATGGTTTACTCCAGACCCCGATTTGTTGACGAAGTCATACGGATATAATTTCATTTTACGTTTTTCGGCCCAGGAAGAAATCACCCCGAGAGGTGAGGCTGGCTGGGAAAAATGGGATTAATCAGGTTTTTAATCTGATGGACTAACCTCAAAATTAATCCCGATAATCATGCAAGAAATTCGTGATGCCATAGATATATTTCCGGACTGTTTGGCTTGTTTCAGAATACGGTTTCATGATATTTTTTTCTCCCTATTTGTGGTGGTTTTCAGTTTGGTGATGTCCCTATATTGTGGGGTGGCGCTACGCGGCCTTTATTGCCAGTCTTGACCGTAAATTTCCGACTTCTCCAGAGGTAAAGCCTGTGTGTCCTTGGACATTTCTCACGAAATTGGCTGTCGGGTCGCTGCTTTCTGGCTGCGTGTAAGGGAAGGTGCCAAATGGCCAATGCTTGAGATTCATCGATGAATTTCAATCAGTGGAATTGCTGAAGCGTCCGCCTAGTTCGAACACAACATTCCTGCACAACTTGGACCCGTACACCTTCGAGCACTTGCACTCACTCGGCGAAGCGATGAAAAGCTGCAATAATTTGATCGCGAAGCACGTATCGAAAGAATCCTCCATCCGGATCAGACTAGGGTTGCCAAACGAGAGGAGATTATTCAGTTTCTTGAAGGACTGAGTGCCGAGCAGTTCGGAGAGGCAATGACCCTGATGCTTTTCGGACGCCGCGATATTGAAGACGCTGCCGATATTCGGAATATCACTTCATCATATGCAATGGGTCGGCGGGATGCCTAGTATCGGGCTGAAAAATTCGGCAATCATTACTTCGTCAAGGATGCGAAGCGTTTTGGTCTCACGGTGGCAACAGATACCACACGGCGTTTATGAGGTCCTTTGCCAAGACGCTCGATGCTATAGACGGCAGCAACCGATGAATCCAAGGACATATTCCTGTGGTTGCCCAAAAGGCATCCCAATGGGTGCTCAGGCGGAGTTGCTCGCGTCAGCTTTCCGGCGTGGTTCAGATTCAAGCGGTCGTGGACGACCTCACCCAATCGACCAAAACCGGCCATGCACAGCGGCAATCCAGCTTGAAATGTGGGGGGCGTTATCCAAAGTGCAGCTTCACTCTAGGGGGCCATCCGAAAGAAGAAAGCTAAAAGTCTCCCAATCAACAGCCTTGGAGTAGAGGTATCCCTGACCGTAATCACATCCAGCATCGGCGATCAGGCGATTTTGCTCTTCCGTTTCGATACCCTCGGCAACAACTTGGATACCCAATTTATGCGCCATAACAATCATTGCTTCGCAGAGAGCAAATTGGCTTGAGCCTGCAGTGAGATGCATAACGAAGGAGCGGTCAATTTTGATGAAATCAATAGGGAACCGCTGCAAATAAGAAAGGGAAGAATATCCCGTGCCAAAATCATCTAAAGAAATAGACATCCCTCGCCGACGCATCTCAAGCATACGATCGAGTACCTTTGGCTGATCTCCCATCAAGGTCCCTTCGGTAATTTCGATTGCCACCGTTTCTCCGGGGATGCCCAATTCTGCAAGAAAGGTGAACCAGCCATGTGGATCGGCATCTGCCTGATCACATTCATCCTTAAACTGGATCGGCGACTTATTAATACCGATCTGAAAATTGGGGACAGTTTGACGCCAGATGGCAGCCTTTGAGGCTGCTTCACGGAATACCCAGTTTCCGATTTCGACGATTAACCCGCACTCTTCCGCGATCGGGATGAAAGTTGCTGGACTAATTGCCCCGTGAACGGGATGCTGCCAGCGCAACAAGGCCTCCGCTTTAACGATCTGCCTGCTATGTAAATCAACGATAGGCTGGTAATGCACCGCTAACTGGCCTGTCGTCAACGCCTGGCGAAGTTCGTTGGCCATCCGTGTGCGAATCTGAGCCCCCTGTTGCATAAAAGCAGCGTAGTAGGCATGGCGATTGCGTCCGAGATTTTTGGCCTGATACATAGCCTGCTCGGCGTTGTGGAATAAGGTCTCTGAATCATCCCCGTCATCGGGTGCCAAGGTAATACCAATGCTGCCAGTGGCAAACACGTTTTCATTATTGATGACAAACGGTGACTCAAATTGCTCCAGCAACGCTTCGGTACACCGGTCAATTTGTTGCAAGTCAGAAATGCCGGACAAAATTATGACGAATTCTCCACCGCCAAGACGGCCGAGCACCCCATTGTTACCCAGACAACTTTTCAATCGCTCGACCATTTGCCGGATCAGTCCATCGCCACCCTTTCGGCCAAAAACGGAATTGACATCACGCAAGCGCTCAAGATCGAAAATCAGCAAGGCTACCTTGTGATTAGTGTCCAAGAATGACGAGGTAAGATGCTGTGTCAAACGATCAATCATCATGTAGCGATTAGGCAGGTCTGTCAGTGCATCAAAATTAGTCTGGCGCCAAATCGTTTGATCACGCAGTTTCCTTTCCGACAAATCGCCAACTAGGCAGATACGGTAATTGGGAGACCCATCTGGGTTCGACACCGTATTCAACTCGAGATAAACCGGGGCGCTTTCACCATTTGAACGGGCCATCCAGATCTCACCCGACCAAGCCCCCGATACCGCCAGACGACCAGAGAGAACTCCAGGCAACTCGCCCAAACTATCTTCCTTCCATAGATCAGACATTGAATGACCGAGTAATTCCTCGGATCCGAAACCGGAAAGTCGCTGAAATGCAGGGTTGATTGCAATAATTCGTTCATTCTGGTCAACGACCACCATGCCTTCATTGGTGTTCTGAAAAAATATCATCGCCAGTTCACGTTCGGTGACATCGGAATGCGTACCAATCATGCGTAGCGCCAGACCGCTGGCATCCCGCGCTGTAACCTTGCCGCGGGTCAATACCCATGACCACAAGCCATTCGGGTGCACGACACGATGCTCATTAACAAACGAGGCACTTCTTCCTTCCAGGTGGTCTTTTAATGCAACTCGTACCCGACCTATATCATCGGGATGAATCTTTCCGCTTTCGCCATCAACACCCACATTAAGAAAATCAAGAATGGTGCTGCTTTGCGTTGAGCGGAAGATCTCATCATTAACGATATCCCAATCCCAGACGCCATCTCCGGCGCCATCGAGAACAAATTTCCAGCGATCTTCACTGGCCTGCAGCGCCTCTTCAGCCCGCCGGCGCTCCGTTCGTTCGCGAAGTAAGTCAAGAGTCCGGGC
This sequence comes from Dechloromonas sp. HYN0024, assembly GCF_003441615.1. Taxonomy (NCBI): domain Bacteria; kingdom Pseudomonadati; phylum Pseudomonadota; class Betaproteobacteria; order Rhodocyclales; family Azonexaceae; genus Dechloromonas; species Dechloromonas sp. HYN0024. The sequence goes on from NZ_CP031842.1 coordinate 1,338,545, forward strand.
AGACAGGCTGTCATACATGGCTAATACCGTATCGATCAGCACCTTCATGGCACCGCTCATTTCGAGATCAGCTTTTTTCTTTGCTGCCTCGATGTCCAACCCACTCTGCAAGGCATGAACAACCCATGCCATACGGCGGTCACTGTCAAGAATATGGTAGGCGAGCCAGTGCGTCAGGAAACCCAGTAGATCTCCAATGACTTCGTCATGGTTTGCAAGGTTTGACCGGTTATTCCGCCATGCGGTTACCTTTTCAACAAAGCCATTGTGAACTTCCTGATGTGCAGAAAACGAAGGGTCTCCGGCAATAAACGAGTGCCATATTTGTTCCTCCGTTTGGAAGTGATAATTGACATAGGCGGCCAAATGATCAAATACCTCATTCAGTGTCAATTCAGACGCTTTGTCCGCTACGTGAGCCGCTAGCCGATTAATCAAGGCCACAAGTTGCCGGTGCTGATTGTCTATGGTCTGAATGCCGGTTTCGAGGTTTTTGTTCCATGGAAAAATCTCGAACTCTTCCAAACCTTGATCTGCCTTGCCCTGATTCACTTCACCAAACATTGAAAACCCCTTTGCTGTTTAGGCCTGAATACCGGTGGCCAAAATTATCCGACCTAAGTTCAATGTCACAACTATGGACGTAGTGGATTCCAGCGAAGCTTCACTCTACCAAGTCGAATTAGCCTCGTCGTCACCTCATGGGGTGATGTGTGGGGTCACATGAACTCCTACAATTAAGTTGGCTAAAAAATTTTTCGGAACGCACGAAACCATCGACCGCCTTGTTAACTCATCCGATTCCGTTTGTGGCCACGACGAAACCGGACTCTTCCCCTGGTAATTTGTTTCAACAATTCAATGACTGATCCCGGAACACCCAACGTTATTTTCCCTTGGAATGAGAACTTTGCCATCGGGATTGCCATTGTCGACGAACAGCATCATCGACTAGTTGAATTGCTGAACTCGCTTGCCAGCCATCTAGCCTATGGTTCCGATGCACTCGAGTTGAATCGGGTATTTGAAGAACTCGCTGACTATGCCGTTCATCACTTCAGAACCGAGCAAGCAATTTGGGATAAGTGGCTGCCGCATGATGAAATGAGCGTTGCACACAACCAAACTCATCAGAACTTTGTAGCTGATGTGCTCAATGTTAAGGCAGAGATTCAGTATAAGAGCGACGATCAAGTTATTGATGGCATCGTTTCTTTCCTCACTCATTGGCTTGCCTTCCATATTCTTGAGGACGACAAGCACATGGCGAAAATTGTTCTTTCGCTAAAGCAGGGGCTGTCGTTGCAGGACGCCAAGAAAAGAGCCTGTAGCGAGATGAACAGTGCGATGCGAGTCATGATCGAGACAGTGCTTAGCATGTACGACAGCCTATCAATACGGACCTTGCAGTTGATGCGTGAGATTGCAGAACGCCAGCGCGCCGAGGCCAGGCTGAGTTTGTATAAGAGTGTGATAGAAAATACGTTGGAAGCGATCGTTGTTACCGATGCGGAGTGCCGGATTCTCGATACCAACCCCTCATTCTGTGATGGGCTAAATCGGCAACACGAGGACTTGGTCGGGCAAAGCTTGATCGAAGCCATGCCCGCCATGTTTACTACTGATCGGCAAGAAGAAATCCTTCAGGTGGCTCGAGAAATGGGACATTGGGCAGGCGAGGTCTCTGGCCGCAACGAGAACAGCGTACTAGAGTCGGTGTGGCTGACACTGTCTGCCGTCAAGGACCCTCTCGGCGATATCAATCATTTTATCGGCGTGTTCTCGTCTGCCTCCCAATTGCTAGAGCGACAGCGCAACCTTCTTGATGCAGCCAACCATGACACGTTGACCGGGCTGCCAAATCGAAGGCTGCTTATGGACAGACTAGCTCAGGCTATGATCCGCAGCCAGCGGAGTAAGAAAATGGTCGCAGTGTGCTTTTTGGATCTTGATGGCTTCAAGCAAATCAACGATTCGATGGGGCATGAGGCGGGTGATCTGGTTCTCAAGAATGTAGCCACAAAACTGACCGAAGCCTTGCGCGGCCAAGACACAATCGCACGCTTGGGCGGTGACGAATTTGTTTTGCTGCTAGAGGAGATCGCCTCTAGAGATAGCGTCGAAAGGCTTCTGGAACGAATCCTGATTGCTGTCGCTGAGCCTGTCCAGATCAATGACGTTTTTGCCGCTGTGTCTGTGAGTATCGGGGTCACTCTTTTCTCTGGCGACGATGCCACACCTAAAGAGCTACTTCGACACGCAGACGAAGCCATGTATATGGCTAAGAAGCATGGTAGGAACCAGTATCAATTCTTTCAGATAGCGTAACGCTCCGACTGCCTAGTTAGGCCGGCTCCAAGCTGACTGAGTTATAGGAAATCAGGTGCAGTCTTGGCGTCACCCCGCGAGGTGATGTCGAGACAAATGTTACTTGCTAGAGTGAAGGCTTGGGAGAGCCAATCAACTTAAAACGTTGTGAATTCGGCTCTCATTCATTATCTGGTTATTGCCGAAAGCCGTTGAATAAAATGGTCGCCACCGCTGCGAGCGCTACTGCACAACTACCTGACCTTGCCACTCAAATGCGAACGGAAATTCGGGATATTGGTATTCCGCCTCGTCCTACAATATTGCAGGACATTGATAATGAGATGGCCAAGGATGAACCTGACTTCATCAGGTTAGCTAAGATCATTGGTTCTGATGTGTGTTGAGTTGCACGTAAAACTGACCCGGGATTTGCACTGAAATCTGACCCACCCGATGAGCCTCAGTATGGCTCAAGTCACAGATGGATTTCTAGTCTTCACCTCCTTGCTAACCTTGGTTGAACTGTTCCTGAAACGGTAACTTTCGTTGCCCGTTTCGACGATATGGCAGTGATGAGTCAGCCGGTCGAGCAGTGCAGTAGTCATCTTCGGATCGCCAAAGATGCTGGCCCATTCAGAGAAACTCAGATTGGTCGTGATGATCAGGCTGGTCTTCTCGTAGAGCTTACTCATGAGATGGAACAGCAAAGCACCACCGTTCTGACTGAACGGTAAATAGCCCAGTTCATCAAGGATCACTAGATCAGCATGCACCAGACGGTTGGCAATCTGCCCCTGCTTGCCTGACTGCTTCTCCTGTTCCAGAGCGTTGACCAAATCGACCGTCGAGAAGAAGCGGACACGCTGATGAGCATGCATGATGGCCTGCACACTGATGGCGGTGGCCAGATGGGTCTTGCCGGTGCCTGGCCCACCGATGAGCACAACGTTGTGAGCTGAATCCATGAACTCTCCACGGTGGAGATGGCGCACCAGAGCCTCATTGGCGACACTCTGCGTGAAATCGAATCCCGACAGATCACGGTAAGCAGGGAAACGGGCAATCTTCATCTGGTAATTGACCGAGCGGACCTCTCGTTCAGCCAATTCGGCCTTGAGCAGGCTGTCCAGAATTGATTGTGCATTCAGATAGGCCGGCGAACTCTGGGCAGCCAGTTCCTCAATGGCTTGTGCCATACCGAAGAGCTTCAGGGATTTCAAAGTAGTGACCATGGCCTCAGGCAACATGACGCACCTCCCGCAGACTGTCGTAACGTGTGACGTTGGCGAGCGGTTCAATCTTCAGCACCAGTGCCTGAGGCGCATCAATCGGCGCCGGTGGCGGCAACTCCACCAATCGCCCAAGCAGATTGAGCACATGCTGCTTCGAGGGAACGCCTGCATCGAGGGCCATCTCGACCGCCGTCAGTACCGCTTGCTCATCGTGATGTAGAACCAGGGCAAGAATCTCGACCATCTCCCGGTCACCACCTGGCCGCTTCATGAGCGACGACTGGAGGCGCTTGAAGCCATCGGGGAATTCTGCAAAGGGCGCACCATTCCTTAAAGCGCCCGGCTTACGTTGCAAGACCGAAAGATAGTGGCGCCAGTCATAGATGGTTTGACTTGAATCGTGATGGCGGCGATCAATCACGCGCGAATGCTCGGCGATCACGTTACCTTCTGCTGCTACGACGAGATGATCGGCGTAGACCCGCAAACTGACTGGCCGATTGGCAAATGAGGCCGGGACGCTATAACGGTTACGCTCGAAGTTGATCAGGCAGGTTGGTGAGACACGCTTGGTATGTTCGACGAACCCATCGAAAGGGGTTGGCACTGCCATCAGTAGAGCCAGTTCATCGGCCCAGGCGTCTGCGACCGTGCCGGGCAATTCAGGGTGTCTCAATTCTTGCCACAGCGTCAGACATCGCTGTTCCAGCCAGGCATTGAGGGCATCCAGATTCTCGAAGGCCGGCGCACCCTGCCAGATGCGATGTCGGGAGTCCTGAACATTCTTCTCGATCTGCCCCTTCTCCCAACCAGAGGCTGGATTGCAGAACTCGGCCTCAAATAGGAAGTGGCTGACCATGGCCTTGAAACGGGTGTTGATGTCCCGAGCTTTGCCTTTCCGGATCCGATCCACCGCCGTCTTCATATTGTCGTAGATGCCGCGCCTTGGAACGCCACCTACCACCCGGAAGGCGTGATTATGGGCATCGAACAGCATCTCGTGGGTCTGCAACGGATAGGCCCGCAGGAAGAACGCCCGGCTGTAGGAGAGTTTCAGTTGGGCAACCTGGAGTTTGGTTTTTACCCCGGCAATGACCGCCCAGTCTTCGCTCCAGTCGAACTGGAAGGCTTCTCCCGGCGCGAAGGTCAAGGGAATGAAGGTGCCACGCCCGGTTGTCCCGGCAGCTTCCTGCTGAGCTTGTCGCCAATGCCTGGCGAAGGCGGCGACCCGGTCATAGGAGCCTTCGTAGCCCAGCGAGCATAGATCGGCATAAATCTGCCTGAGATTTCGCCGCTGCTTGCGACTCTTCTTCGACTCCGTCTTCAACCATGCCGCCAGCTTCGGCGCAAACAGGTCGAGCTTGCTCGGGCTGTGTCGCTCGGGATACTTCGGTTCGACGATGCCGGTGCTCAGATACTTTCGGATCGTGTTTCGGGATAACCCCGTTCGTCTGGCTATTTCACGGATGGCCATGCCATCGCGCAGGTGCCAGCGCCTGATTACGCTTAATAACGCCACGTCGATCACTCCTGATTCCCCCGCTCGTTCCCCGAGCAGGTCAGTGTCTATACGTGGGTCAAAATTCGATGCAAATCTATGGGGCTAGTGGGTCAGTTTTACGTGCAACTCAACATGATGTGGCTCTTGCGGCAGGATTGAGGTGCCCCCAGATTTAGTGCCAAGGGCATTTTAGTAAAAGTCCTTGGTTTGCACTGCTAAAGACATCCTTTTCCGACGGGATCATCGGGATCACTGGATCGGTGCTTGGCCGCAAACTCTGCCGGCGTCAGGTAATCCAGTGAGCTATGTGGCCGATGCTGGTTGTAGTCTCGGCGCCAAGCGGCAATCAGGATACGAGCCTGGGGCAAGCTCGTAAACCAATGGTCGTTCAGGCACTCATCCCGGAACCGGCCGTTGAAGCTCTCGATGAACGCATTCTGCGTCGGTTTGCCAGCCTGGATCAGCTTGAGCTGCACGCCGTGCTGGTAGGCCCATTGGTCCAACGCCTTGCCGGTGAATTCCGGTCCCTGATCAGTCCGGATCGCCTTGGGATAGCCCCTGAAACGCGCAGCCTGATCGAGCACCCGGGTCACGTAATGTCCCGATATTCCGAAATCGACAGCGAGATCGATGGCCTCCTTGCTGAAGTCATCGACGATGGTCAGCACCTTGATCCGGCGGCCATTGGCTAATGCGTCACTGACAAAATCCATCGACCAGACCTGGTTCGGTGAGGACGACGCCCCCCCGTTTTCAGTAGCAGTAGGCTTTAGAGTCCGGGGTTAATTTAACCGATTTCTGGGCAAGTGATCTGGCATAAGCAGCAGGGGTCATTCCGCCAAGGGATTTCTTGGGCCGCTCCTCGTTATATTCCCGCCGCCAAGCTTCGATGATGACTTGGGCGTGGCGCATGCTGGTGAACCAGTGTTCATTCAGACATTCATCGCGGAAACGTCCGTTGAACGATTCGATATAGGCGTTCTGGTTAGGTTTGCCTGGCTCGATGAGGAACAACTGAACACCACGGGCATGCGCCCAGGTCAGCATGGCCCGGCTGCAGAACTCCTTGCCGTTATCGGTTCGGATCGCCTTGGGGAGTCCCCTCGTCTTTGCCAACTGGTCGAGAACACGGGTTAGTTGCAGACCGCCCAGTGCTCGTTCAGGAACAATGGCCACAGCTTCATGAGTCGCGTCATCGACCACGGTGAGATTCTTGATGACACGTCCTTCTGCTGTCCGATCGAACACGAAATCCATCGACCAGACCTAGTTGGCCGCCAAGGGGCGTTCTAAGGGATGCCGGTCGGCCGCCGGGATTTTCTTCCGCTTGCGCCTTCTCACTTGCAGACCTGCCTCGGCATAGAGCCGATCCACCCGCTTGTGATTCACGACCTCTCCTGCCTGACGCAGCTTCAGATAGATCATCCCAGCCCCGTAGCGCCGGTGGCGCTGAGCGAGCGTGATGATCCTTTCTTTCAAGGCGGTATTGCGATCCATCACCGGCCGGTACCGGAAAGCGCTCGGGCTCATGCCAACGAAACGGAGTGATTTCCGCTCGCTGAGTCCCTTGTCGATCAGGAAGCGCACCAGATCACGTCGTGACGGTGCGCTCACCACTTTTTTCGCAGGGCCTCTTTCGCAATCTCGTTCTCCAGCAGAGATTCCGCAAGTAAGCGCTTGAGCCGGGAATTCTCCAGCTCCAGTTCCTTCAGGCGCTTGGCATCTGAGACGCTCATCCCGCCAAACTTGCTGCGCCAGAGGTAGTAGCTGGCTTCCGAGAAGGCGTGTTTGCGGCAAAGCTTCGCAATAGGCATTCCTGCCTCTGCTTCACGCAGAAAACCAATGATCTGTTCTTCAGTGAATCGCTTCTTCATGTCCAATCTCCTTGATGGTGGGATTGGACTCCAAAGTCACGTGCTACTCAATTCCGGGGGGACGTCGGTACATCTATAATGTAAATGGTCGAAGATTTGATGAAGTCTGCTGACCAAGCCGTCTACATAGTCAAACGAAATATACGTAATCGTGTTGAGTTCGTAGGTGGTTACTCCTACATGGATAACCCCTTTAGCTGTTTATTTCGGTTACCGAATACCGGACATTAAAATCACCTGCGCCACCCAGTTTGGATACCAGCCTCGAAAGGTCGGTTGTGGCCGCTTGGGTGAGGTCGCCAACGTCCGCTTCCGAGAACTCCAGTTCGAAAAACACCGGTTTGGCTGAGCGGCCGCTATCGGGAAACTGCGATGACCGGAATGGGCATATTCTGTTGAAAAACACCCCGTAGGGAAGGCTGCCTGGTGAAATATGCGTATCGCATACGCATTGATGGTGCCGTGATGATGGGTCAACAGAGCGGAAGTCAGGATCGACTGTTTTATTCGTTTGACCTGGAAAGTTTCGTTCCTCCGAATCATCTATTGCGAGGCATCGACCAATGCCTCGACCTTGGCGGGCTTCGCCAGCGTCTGGCCAGTCACTACAGCCATACAGGGCGTCCTTCGATTGCCCCTGAACTGATGATCAGAATGCTGATCGTCGGCTACTGCTATGGCATTCGTTCTGAACGGCGCCTGTGCGAGGAGGTTCATCTCAATTTGGCTTATCGGTGGTTCTGCCGATTGGGTCTCGAAGATGCCATTCCAAACTACTCGACATTCTCAAAAAATCGACATGGGCGATTCCGGCAGAACGGAACCTTTCGCTGGATATTTGACGAGGTGGTGCGCGGCTGTATGGCCGCCGGTCTTGTGCGGGGAGAAGGATTTGCTATAGATGCCAGTATTGTGGCGGCCGATGCCAGTGGTCAGCAGGGCATCCCTAAGGGTGAGCCGCTACAGTGGGGTGATCCCACCTCAAGAACCCACGCGGTGCGCGAGTATCTTGAGGCACTCGATAGCGAGTTGCCCGGTACGCCAGCACCCCGCAAGATATCGATCAGCGACCCCCAATCCCGTTGGACGGGCGCCGAAGGCGGCGTACCGTACTATGCCTACTCGACCAACTATCTGATTGATACTGCTCACGGGGTCATTCTCGACGTGGAAGCGACGCCGGCCTATCGAACCGCAGAAGTCGAATCTACCAAGCTCATGATTGACCGCGTCGAATCTCGGTTTAACCTAGTTCCGGATCGCCTGATTGCCGACACGGCTTACGGTACTGCGCCAATGTTGGCCTGGATGGTCGAAGAGAAGGGCATCGAACCCCACATCCCCCTTTGGGATAGATCAGAGCGTCATGACGGCTCCTTCTCCCGCAGTGACTTCCAGTGGGATGAAGCCGCCAACGAGTATCGCTGCCCTGCAGGCAAGGCGCTGCGTTGCGACTGGCGCCAATTCAAGAATCCACGTACGCGCATCACGAAAGCCGACACCATTCTCTACAAGTCACGACAATCCGACTGCGCGGCATGCCCCATGAAAATATCTTGCTGCCAGAACACCCCCTTTCGCAAGATAGCCCGCAGCATTCATGAGGCGGCGCGAGATGTGGCACGCCAGGTTGCCAAGACTCAGGAATATCAACAGTCACGTCGCGAGCGCAAAAAGGTCGAGATGCTCTTTGCTCACCTCAAGCGCATTCTGAAACTTGATCGCCTGAGGTTACGGGGGCTATCTGGTGCAACTGATGAATTTACGCTGGCCGCCCTCGTGCAAAACTTGCACCGCATGACCAAGTTGCTCTGGTCATCACATAGGATAGATGCGCCTAAAAATTACCAAATGGCATAAATAAGCGAGCAAATGTACCTTTAGCACGCGATTTCACTCTGTTTAATGCCTAAATTTCATCAATCACCGGAATTTCGGCCAACAATCTCGGCCATTAAATCGGGTTTTTCAACAGAATAGGCACGTAGGAGCAACTCAGCCCTTTCCCCCAGCAGCAAGTAGCGATCCGTCTCTGCTGTAACGCAGCATGGCCGGAACCTGCCAGTCACTGAGCGGGTCACCTGAAACAAAATCGGGGAGCCGTAGCTCCCCGATCATGCTTTGCTTGCCACTCAGGTCTTGAACTGGGATACGGTTTCCCGCAGCGAGCTGGACAGGGCCTGCAACTGGCGGGCCGCGTCGGCTGTCTGACGGACGGCGGCGGCGCTTTCTTCGGACATCTGGGCGATGGTTTCGAGCTTCTGGGCGATTTCGTTGCTGGCCATGCTTTGTTCGGCAATCGAGTCGGAAATGCCATTGACCACGGCCGTGACGCGCAACGCGCCGTCGCGGATGCGGTTGATCGAGTCGCCGGCCTGGTTGGCCAGTTGGACGCCGTTGCCAACCTGGCGGACGCCATCCTGCATGCTGCTGACGGCACTGCGCGTACCGTTCTGGATCTTGGCCACCATGTCTCCGATTTCCTTGGTCGAATGACCGGTGCGCTCGGCCAGTTTGCGCACCTCGTCGGCGACCACGGCAAAGCCGCGGCCCTGTTCGCCGGCACGGGCAGCTTCAATGGCGGCATTGAGGGCGAGGAGGTTGGTCTGGTCGGCAATTTCCTTGATGGTATTGACGATGGAGGTGATCTGGTCGGATTGATGGCCGAGGTCTTCGACGATGATCGATGAGGCCTGTACCGCCTCGGAAATCTTGCGCATTTCGCTGGCAGCGTTGTGGATGACGGCGGCACCATCTTCGGAAAGGGTGCCGGCAGTCTGCGAGATGCTGTGCGCCTCGCCGGCATTTTCCTTGACCTGATCGATGCTGACGGCCATTTCCTCGACACAGGCGGCCATCGACGAAGCAGCATCGCTTTGCTGGCTGGCACGCTCGGCGACCTGTTCGGAGGCTTTGAACAACTGGTTGGCTGCGCCGGAAACCTGCTCGGCATTGGCGACGATGCCGGCGATCATGGTACGCAGGGTTTCCTGCATGGTGCGAATGTTGGCGAGCAGGCTGTCTTTGTCATTGGCCGCACAGTCGACCGGGGTGGCCAGATCACCGGCCGCGATGCGCTTGGTGATGGCCGAGGCTACGGCAGGGTCGCCACCCAGCGTTTTGATAATGTTGTTGGAGAGCAGCAGCAATGAAATGGCGATGAAACCGGCAATCCCGAGGCCCCAGATCAGCAGCTTGACAGCGTCGCTGCGGAACTTGGCTTCGACATCGTCGACGTAGATTCCCGAACCGATGACCCAGCCCCAGGGTTCGAACCCCATGACGAAGGAAATTTTGGGTACGCCTTCTTCTGCGCCCGGTTTGGGCCAGAGATAGTCGACGAATCCCGAACCTTTGGCCTTCACCGTCTTGTTGAACTCAACAAACAGCAGCTTGCCGTTCTTGTCCTTGATCTGGTCGAGTTTCTTGCCTTCCAGTTCGGGCTTGATCGGGTGCATGACCATGACGTCCTGGAGGTCGTTGATCCAGAAGTACTCGACCTTGTCGTAGCGCATGCCGCGAATGGCTTCCGCCGCAGCCTTCTTGGCATCTTCCACCGACAGTTGCCCGTCGCGGGCGCGCTTTTCGAAGTGGGCGACGATGCCGTGGGTTGCTTCGACAAGGTTGCGCACCTTGGCCTGGCGATCGTCGAGCATCTGGTTCTTGCCGTTGATCAGCAGTGCCGAGAACAGAATAGCTAGTGCGACGACCGTCATGGCGGTCATCGCAAGAAGTTTGCCGCGCAGGCTTATTCCTTGATTGGCCATATTTCACCCTCTTTCGCAGATGTGGCGAATGGTTCAAATTTGATATTTATAAATTTAGCACAATACGTTTATGCGAAAAGGATTTTGTTGTGTTCTGGCGTGGAAATCTATTTCCCATCCGGGTTGAAATTCGGGCAAAAGGCCCCATCTTTCCGATAACCGAAAATCAGTATCCGGAGAGTTAACCATGCGTCTCGATAAATTCACGACCAAGTTCCAGCAAGCCCTGTCCGATGCCCAGAGCCTGGCTATCGGCGGTGACCAGCAGTACATCGAACCGCAGCACCTGTTGCTGGCCCTGCTTAACCAGGATGACGGTGGCACGACGTCGCTGCTGGCCCGGGCCGGCGTCAATGTGCCGGGTCTGAAGCGCGACCTGGAGCAGGCCCTGACCCGTCTGCCGCAGGTTCAGGGCCATGGCGGCGATGTCTCCATCGGGCGCGATCTGACCAACCTGCTCAACCTGACCGACAAGGAAGCACAAAAGCGTGGCGACCAGTTCATCGCCAGCGAAATGTTCCTGCTCGCCCTCTGCGACGACAAGAATGAAACCGGCCGTATCGCCAAGCAGCATGGCCTTGGCCGCAAGTCTGTCGAGGCGGCGATCATGGCCGTGCGCGGCGGGCAGGGCGTCGATTCGCAGGAGGCCGAAGGGCAGCGCGAATCGCTCAAGAAATACTGCATCGACCTCACCGAACGCGCTGCCCAGGGCAAGCTCGACCCGGTGATCGGGCGCGACGACGAAATCCGCCGCGCCATCCAGATCCTGCAACGACGCACCAAGAACAATCCGGTGCTGATCGGCGAACCGGGCGTTGGCAAGACCGCCATCGTCGAAGGCCTCGCCCAGCGCATCATCAATGGCGAGGTGCCGGAAACGCTCAAGGGCAAGAAGGTGCTGGTCCTCGACATGGCCGGCCTGCTCGCCGGCGCCAAGTATCGCGGCGAATTCGAGGAACGTCTCAAGGCCGTGCTCAAGGAGGTCTCGCAGGAGGCCGGGCGCATCATTCTTTTCATTGACGAGCTGCACACCATGGTCGGGGCCGGCAAGGCCGAGGGCGCGATTGATGCCGGCAACATGCTCAAGCCTGCCCTGGCGCGCGGCGAGTTGCACTGCATCGGGGCGACGACGCTCAACGAATACCGCAAGTACATCGAGAAGGATGCAGCGCTTGAGCGGCGCTTCCAGAAAGTGTTGGTCGAGGAGCCGAGCGTTGAATCGACCATCGCCATCCTGCGCGGCTTGCAGGAGAAATACGAACTGCACCACGGCGTCGATATTACCGACCCGGCCATCGTCGCCGCAGCCGAGTTGAGCCACCGCTACATCACTGACCGCTTCCTGCCCGACAAGGCGATTGACCTGATCGACGAGGCGGCGGCGCGCATCAAGATGGAAATCGACTCCAAGCCGGAAGTCATGGACAAGCTTGACCGCCGCATCATCCAGCTCAAGATCGAGCGCGAGGCGGTCAAGCGCGAGAAGGACGAAGCCTCGAAAAAGCGTTTCGGCCTTATCGAGGAGGAAATCGCCAAGCTCGGCAAGGAATACTCCGACCTCGAGGAAATCTGGAAGGCCGAGAAGGCGCAGGTTCAGGGCTCGGCCCACATCAAGGAAGAAATCGACAAGCTCAAGGCTGAAGTCACCCGCCTGCAGCGCGAAGGCAAACTCGACAAGGTGGCCGAGCTGCAATACGGCAAGCTGCCACAACTCGAAGCGCAGCTGAAATCGGCCGAAAAGGCGGGTGAGGGCGAGGGCAGGAAGAATATTTTGCTGCGCACGCAGGTTGGCGCCGAGGAAATCGCCGAGGTGGTCAGCCGCGCCACCGGCATTCCGGTCAGCCGCATGATGCAGGGCGAACGCGAGAAGCTGCTGAAGATGGAAGAACGGTTGCACAAGCGCGTCGTCGGGCAGGATGAAGCGGTTCGTCTGGTCGGTGATGCGATCCGTCGCTCGCGCGCCGGTCTGTCAGACCCCAATCGCCCCTACGGTTCCTTCCTCTTCCTCGGCCCGACCGGCGTCGGCAAGACCGAGCTGTGCAAGGCGCTGGCCGAGTTCATGTTCGACGCCGAGGATCACCTGATCCGCATCGACATGAGCGAATTCATGGAAAAGCACTCGGTTGCCCGCCTGATCGGCGCGCCGCCGGGCTATGTCGGCTACGAGGAAGGTGGCTATCTGACCGAAGCGGTGCGCCGCAAGCCGTACTCGGTGATCCTGCTCGATGAAGTCGAGAAGGCCCACCCGGACGTCTTTAATGTGCTGCTGCAAGTCCTCGACGATGGCCGGATGACCGATGGTCAGGGGCGTACCGTGGATTTCAAGAACACGGTCATCGTCATGACCTCCAACCTCGGTAGCCAGATGATCCAGCAGATGTCGGGCGACGAGTACGGCGTGATCAAGATGGCGGTGATGGCTGAGGTGAAAAACTACTTCCGGCCGGAATTTATCAATCGCATCGACGAAGTCGTCGTTTTCCATGCCCTCGATGAAAAGCACATCGCCGGCATTGCGAAGATCCAGCTTGGCTATCTCGAAAAGCGCCTCGCCCAGCTCGACATGGGCCTCGTTGTGGACGACAGCGCCCTGGCCGAACTGGCCCAGGCTGGCTTCGACCCGGTATTCGGGGCGCGGCCGCTCAAGCGGGCGATCCAGCAGCAGATCGAGAATCCGCTGGCTAAGGCCATCCTCGAAGGCAGGTTTGCTGCCAAGGATGTCATCCATGTCAGCTGCGATCCGGCTACCGGCGGGATCATGCGCTTTGCCAAATAAGGCTTTTGCCGACTGGCGGCAGGCCAGGCACGATGAGCTGGCCGCCCCTGGCAGCTGGCTCGGGCTGGCCGGCCTGTTTTGGCTGGAGCCGGGTGTGAACCGTGTCGGCAGCGCTGCAGAAGCGCTGGTTCGCCTGGCCGATGGACCGGCGCATCTCGGCGATCTGGTCTGGCAGGATGGGCGAGTGCTGTGGCATCCGGTGTCCGGTGACGCATGTGAATTGCAAACCGACAGCGCCGGAAAGGCGACGGTGGTCGACGTCGAAAACTGGTCGTTTTTTATTGTTGACCGCGAGGGCAGACTGGCGGCCCGTCTGCGTGACCGGGACTGGGCAAGGCATCGGCCTTTTGCCGGGGTGGACTATTTTGATGTCGACCCGGCGTGGCAGATCGAGGCCGACTGGCAGGCACTGTCGCCGCCGATCACGATGGAAGTACCCAATGTGAGCGGCGATCTGAAAAGCGTCGAGGTGGCTTATCAGGCGGTGTTCGAACTGGCCGGACAAAAGGTCCGGCTATTGCCGATGGCGGTCAGCGATCAAGACGTTTTTTTCGTTTTTCGTGACCGGACAAGTGGCAAGGAAAGCTACGGTGCCGGGCGTTTCTTGAAGACAGAGCCCGCTGCTGAGGGAAAAATCCGCCTCGACTTCAACCGTGCCTACAACCCACCCTGCGCGTTCACACCCTTCGCCACCTGTCCGCTGCCGCCGCCGGAAAACTGGTTGTCCTTTCCGGTGACGGCTGGCGAAATGAAATATCGTTCAGGCGAGTGAGTCCAGCGCCTTCTTGAAGTTGTCGACGGTTTGCGCCGGGTTGTGCAGTTTTTCCAGCCCGAACAGGCCGAGGCGGAAGGTGCGGAAATCGGCTGGTTCATCGCATTGCAGTGGCACGCCGGCGGCGGTCTGGACACCCTGGGCGATGAATTTCTTGCCGGTGTGAATGTCCGCGTCGGTGGTGTAGCTGACCACCACCCCGGGAGCCTGGAAGCCTTCGGCGGCAACGCTCGGGTAGCCCTTGGCAACGAGCAGTTCACGGATGCGACGGCCAAGTTCGACCTGCTCCTGGCAGACCTTGTCGAAGCCGTAGGCTTCGGTTTCCAGCATGACATCGCGCAGGGTGGCCAGCGCATCGGTCGGCATTGTCGCGTGATAGGCATGGCCACCGTTTTCGAAAGCTTCCATGATCTGCAGCCATTTTTTCAGGTCGCAGGCGAAACTGGTGCTGCTCGTCGCGTCGATATGGGCGCGGGCGCGTTCGCCAAGGGCGACCATGGCGCAGCATGGCGAGGCACTCCAACCCTTTTGCGGGGCGCTGATCAGCACGTCGACGTTATTGGCCGCCATGTCGACCCAGATGGTGCCGGAGGCAATGCAATCGAGCACGAACATCCCGTCAACCGAACGAACCGCCTCGCCGACAGCACGCAGGTAGTCGTCGGGCAGGATCATGCCCGATGAGGTTTCGACATGCGGTGCGAAAACGACTTCCGGGCGATGTTCGCGGATGGCGGCGACCACCTCTTCGATCGGTGCCGGCGCGAAGGGGGCCTGACTACCAGTACCGACCTGGCGGGCCTTGAGCACGATGCTTTCGGCCGGGATGCGGCCCATGTCGAAAATCTGCGTCCAGCGGAAGCTGAACCATCCGTTGCGGATGACCAGTACCTTGCGCTGGGTGGCGAACTGGCGCGCCACGGCTTCCATGCCGTAGGTGCCGCTGCCGGGTACGATGATCGCGGCCTTGGCGTGGTAAACCTTCTTCATCAGGCGCGAGATGTCCTTCATGACGCCCTGGAAGCGTTGCGACATGTGATTCAGGGCACGATCGGTATAGACCACCGAGTATTCAAGCAGGCCTTCGGGATCGGGTTGCGGCAGCAAAGCGGGCACAGGAACTCTCCGGTTAAACAATATTTTTGAGAGCATACCTGCAAGCCCGGTTGGCGCGCTAGTCAGGAGACGCTCATTGCGCGACACTGATGAAAAATCGGTCGCCAAGGAGTCGCCATGAACACACCTCAATTGCCTTCCTATCTTTCCAAGGAAAATATTGGTCCCTGGCATATTTTCCTGCAACAGGTGGAACAGGTTGCGCCGCTGCTCGACCAGTCCCTGTGGCCCTGGGTCGATACGCTGCGCCATCCCAAGCGCTCGCTCATCGTCGATGTGCCGATCCGCCGGGACAATGGCGTGGTCGAGCATTTTGAAGGCTATCGCGTGCATCACAACACCTCGCGTGGGCCGGGCAAGGGGGGTATCCGCTTTCATCAGGACGTGACCCTGTCGGAAGTAATGGCCCTGGCCGGCTGGATGACCATCAAGAATGCCGTGGTCAACGTGCCCTTCGGCGGCGCCAAGGGTGGGGTACGGGTCGATCCGCGCCAATTGTCGCTGTCCGAACTGGAGGGTCTGACCCGCCGCTACACCAGCGAGATCAGCGCCATGATCGGGCCGGACAAGGATATCCCGGCCCCTGACATGAATACCAATGCCCAGGTCATGGCCTGGATGATGGATACCTATTCGATGGGCGAGGGGCGCACGGTCACCGGTGTGGTCACTGGCAAGCCAGTGTCGCTCGGCGGTTCGCTCGGTCGTTCAGATGCCACCGGGCGGGGCGTTTTCGTTACCGCTCGCGAGGCCGGGCGTCGCCTGAACGTGCCGATCGAGGGGGCGCGGGTGATCGTGCAGGGCTTCGGCAATGTCGGCGAGGCCAGCGCCCGTATCTTCGCCCAGAACGGTGCCCGGGTGATTGCCATCCAGGATGTCAGCGGCACGGTAGTTAATGAGGCCGGGCTTGATGTCGTCGCCCTCAAGGCTTACCTGACCGAGCACAAGACCTTGCTGGGTGCCCCCGGCACCGAGACGATCAGCAATGACGATTTCTGGGCAATTCCTTGTGACTTCCTGGTGCCGGCTGCGCTGGAGTCGCAGATCAACCGTTACAACGCCGAGCGCATCGCTGCTCGTATTGTGGTTGAGGGGGCCAATGGCCCGACGACGCCGGAAGCCGATGTCATCCTCGCCGAGCGCGGCATTGTCGTGGTGCCCGATGTGCTGGCCAATGCGGGTGGAGTCACGGTCAGCTATTTCGAGTGGGTACAGGATTTCTCGAGTTTCTTCTGGACCGAGGATGAAATTTACAGCCGCCTCGAACGGATCATGTCGGAAGCCTTCAACGCCATCTGGCAGATGGCCGCCGACCGCAAAATGCCGCTCCGCTCGGCGGCCTTCGTCATCGGTTGCAGCCGGGTGCTGGAAGCACGCGCGATCCGCGGCTTGTATCCGTGATGTGCTGCTAACGTCGGGCCAGGATCAGCGAACCTTTTTCGCGGGGTTCCAGGTCGATTCGTTCGACTGCGGAAAATCCCGCGGTGGCAAGCCAATCACAATAATCGGCATGGCGATGCGTCTGGGTGCCGGTTTCCAGCAGCAGGGTTAGCCTGAACGCAGCGTTGAGCGCATCGAGCGAGGTTTCCGCAAGATACTCGTGAATGACCAGCAGGCCGCCGGGGCGCATTGATTCGCCAATTTGCCGGATGGCCAGACGATTTTCGTCGGCGGAGTGATTGTGGGCGACGGAGAGGTAGAAGACCAGGTCGTTGTCGGCACCCCAGTCATGTTCCTGCAAGGTGCCGGGGCTCAGGGAAATGCGGTCAGCCAGTCCCGCCCTAGCGATTTCCGGCCCGGTGTCGGTAAGGGCGCTGGGCATGTCTACGATCACGGCATCGAGCTGCGGATAGTGCTGGCAGAAGCGGATCGAGTGCAGACCATGCGAGCCACCGAGATCGAGCAGGCGGCGATAGGCGGTGGAGACCGGCACATGGCGAAGCAGGTCGGGGCCAAGATCGGCGGCAAACGCTCCCATGTAGGAAGAGAACAGCGGGCCGAGATGCGGCTTCTCGATCATCGCCTCCCACAGTGTCTGTTCCGGCTCGCCCTTGCGCACGGTTTCGGCCAGGCTGCCCATCATCGCCCAGGCCTCATGCGTCCACAGCAGGCCGGGGGTGTAATCGACCTGACCGGCACTGGTAAACCAGCGTCGGGTGCTGGCCGTGTTGGCAAAAGCGTCGCCATGCTTTTCCAGATAGCCGATGGCGACCAGAAAGTCGACCAGGGTGCTCGTGCCACGCAGGCTTGAATGAATTTTTTCGGCCAGGGCCTGCGGCGTCAGAGGGCCATCGACCAGTGCCTCAAACAGTCCCAGGCGGCCTGCCGAAATGATCGCCGACGATTTCATCATCGGCATATAGACGTCCAGCATGGCCAGTTCGGCCGAACCGGTCGGCTGGCAGACATCGGGTTTGCGAATACGGGGCATGGGTCTACTTAGGGCTGGCTATTGAGCGCCGCTTCAAGCGCCGCGATGAGAGCCGGATCATCCGGCGTCATGTCGGGCGAGAAACGCCGCACCACGACGCCGTCGCGACCGATCAGGAATTTCTCGAAATTCCACAGCACATCTTCCGGCTGCTTCGGCGAGATGCCGTAGCCAGCGAGTTTTTCACGGAAATCGCTGCCGGCAGGAAAGACGGCTACCGGCCGGGCGGCGATCAGTTGGGCGTAGAGCGGGTGGCGCGGCTGGCTGTTGATGTTCAATTTCTCGAACATGGGGAAGTCGACGCCAAAGTTGGTCGTGCAGAAAGCCTGAATATCGCTGGCTGACCCCGGTTCCTGCGCTGCAAAGTCGTTACAGGGAAAGCCCAGCACCTGCAGGCCGCGCCTGCGATATTCCTTGTACAGGCTTTCCAGGCCGGCGTATTGCGGCGTCAGCCCGCACTTGGAGGCGACATTGACGACTAACAGCACCTGCCCACGAAATTCACCCAGAGTCAGGGCGCGTCCATCGAGGCTTTTCAGGGGGATGTCGTAGAGGGAGTCAGGCATGGTGGTCTCGTCTGGTCGAAGGGTGATGGGACATATTGTGCTGGGCAGCAGATGGATATTTTACGTGTTGAAACCTCTGGTCAATGCCGGCATTTGACGGTGTGCCGGTTACTATCTGCCTTTTCCCTCTCTAGAAAAGCACTTCCGGATGCAAATGGATGTAGAACAGAAGCTCAGGTATGCCGTCGCGGCGGCTGTCCAACTGCCAAGCGTGAGCGATACCGAATTTGAGGCGTCGCTGACCGAGCTGCGCGAATTGGCGAAGACCTTGGGCTTCAAGGTCATCCATACCTTCATACAGAAGCGTTCGAGCTTTGATACCACCGGTTATATGGGGGTCGGCAAGCGCCAGGAGATTCACGAATTCGTTCATGGCGGGGCGGTGTACGACGAGTCGGGCGAGGCACTGCCGTCACTGGCCGAGGCGAATCTGCCGGAGATCGAGGCGATTCTCGTCGATCACGAGATTTCGCCATCGCAGGCGCGCAATCTGGAAATCGAGGCGGGTTGCGAGGTCATGGACCGGACCATGGTCATCCTCGAAATCTTCCATCGCAATGCCCGCTCACGGGCGGCCAAGGCCCAGGTTGAAATAGCCCGCCTTGGCTACATGGCCCCGCGCCTGCGCGAGGCGGCCAAGCTGGCCGGGTCGCAGGGACGACAGCGCAGCGGCGTGGGCGGTCGTGGTGCCGGCGAATCGCATACCGAACTCGACAAACGCAAGATTCGCGACCGCATCGCCGAACTGCAACTCGAAATTCTCGCCATGGAGGCCGAGCGCAAGACGCAGCGGGCCCGCCGCCAGGAACGCCAGAGTCAGGCCGCTGTTGCCCTGGTTGGCTATACCAATGCCGGCAAATCGACCCTGATGCGGGCACTGACTGGCAGCGAGGTGCTGGTCGCCAACAAGCTGTTCGCGACCCTCGACACCACCGTCCGCGCCCTTTACCCGGAAAGCGTGCCACGCGTGCTGGTCAGCGATACGGTCGGTTTCATCAAGAATCTGCCACACGGCCTGGTCGCTTCCTTTAAATCGACCCTCGACGAGGCCCTCGATGCTTCCTTGCTGCTGCACGTAATCGATGCTAGCGACCCGGGTTTCGAGCGCCAGCTTGAAGTGACCGACAAGGTGCTTGAAGAGATCGGCGCCGATGTCGTGCCGCGCCTGCGCATCTTCAACAAGATCGATCATGTTGGCGACGATGCGGCTCAGGCGGAGTGCGAGGTAGGACTGCGGGAGAAATACCCCGATTGCGTCGTAATGAGCGCGCGCCGTCCGGACGAGGTGGCACGGCTACGTCAGAAGATCATCAATTTTTTCCAGCGCGATCATGTCGAGGCTGAGCTTTTCCTGCCCTGGTCGGCGCAGCAGCTGCGCAAGGATATCTTTGCCGGTTGCGAGGTGCTCGAGGAGCGGGCGGATGCAGCAGGGGCGTTCTTCCTGGTGCGCGGTGAAAGCCTGGTGATCGAGGCGCTGCGTGAACGGTTTGCGCAGGTCGACTGAGTGGTCGCTCAGGACTGTCATTGATTTTGCCGCGTTGTGGCAGGGGCAAGCGATGAACGGCCATGCTAGAATCACGGGATCGTCTTGAATATCTAGAGGAAGCACCGAAATGGCGGAAGTTAATACCAGCTACGTGTCCGATCACCAGACTTGGATGAACGAGCAACTGGAAAAGAATCCCGAGTGGGTCGAAGACCAGAAGGCCGGTCGCGCCCTGTGGTGGGACAAGAAGCAGGATGTCGACAGCTCGGCCCGCAATGCCGGCTCGAAGGTGCCGCAGAAGCCCTATCCTTACGATGTGAATTTCTACGGCGAATAATCGCTGCGGTATTTCAGTCGATAAAAAAGCCGGTCATTGACCGTAATGCCGTTCAGTTAAGGATCTTTTTTCAGATATTTAGCGGGATAGCGATTTGGCAGGGCTTTAACGACACGGGGGCATTGACGCCCCCGTCGTTTTTCCACGATGGCGAACTGAAGCTGTATGCGTAAGCGCAGCAGATGTGCAGGTAGTTTTCCTGGCGCCATCCCGGCAGCCCAGATCATTTCACTTTGCAGGATGTGCAAGGCGCGTAGGAAGCTGAGGCCCGTCGGTTCCACCTTGGCCTGAATGGCCGCCTTGGCCATTTCCAGACGGACGAGATTGTAAGCAATCAAAGCGCCCCAGACTTCTTGTTCAACCCCTGACGGTTGCTGGCTACGAAAGGTCAGCGCCGTGCCGAGCATGGACTGTTTGAGTTCGCGATAACTGGTCTCTATTTCCCAGCGCCGACGATAGCACTCGGCCAAATCTGTTGCCTTGAAGCGGCGTCGGTCCAGCAGGGAGGTGAGCAGAACCCGTACCTTGCCATTCGCCGAAACGATACGGATCGCACGCGCTGTCCAGTATTCGGGCAGCGATGGAGCTTGGGTTCGGGCCTGCGGCGACACCCGCATACGCACAACGCCATCCTCCGCCGTCCCGGATAGTAATTCCCACTTCGTATTGGATTTGGCGGGAATCAGGTAGTGCCGCGCTTCTCCTGCCAAACTAAGGCCCAAGAGGATTTCTGCGCTGAGAAAGCCGCGATCAAAAATGGTCAGAGAATGATCGGCGATGCGCTCGACCAAGGTCTTGGCGTACAACATCTCGTTCTGGCCGTACTGCCCGAAGGCCATATCGGCGACCAGATGCGTCGGAATAGCCGTGATGCTCACGGCCCGAACCTGCGGATAGCTGGCCACCTTGCCACTGGCGTACGACTGGGCTCCGAAATGTGCCCGGTTCTCGGCACTGTCTGGCACGCGAAAGGTGGTGCCATCCATGGCCCACAGAGAGAGCCCTTTCCAGGCATGCCGCTCGGCGTCTTGGGCACACCAGACACTGGCTGTTTGGCTGAACAAATCTTCCATCGGCGCCACACCCAAACGTTGTCTGGCCTGCGTCACCGCACTCTTGCTGACGGCCGACTCCTCCGACGAGGGGAGCGCCAAATCCAGCGTCGCCAATACTTCAGGCATCGATTGGTGTCTATACAGCGCCAGGGCAATTACCAGCCATACAACTTGTTCGGCAGGAAGTCGCCGTCGCCGGATACTGGCCGTTCCCGTCGCCTTGAGCGCCTGTTCAATCCACGCCAGCGGCAAATGTTCAGCCAGCCGGTCAAGTCCGGCTACTGGCAGAACATCCGTCGTTGCGTGAAGTTGGCTCGATAGCATCGAGCCAGAAGTTAACAGCCTTAGCTAATGTTTACAATAGCTTGCGTACAAAATAAAAATGCCGTTCAGGCTTAACTGAACGGCATTACGGTCATTGACCGGCTTTTTGTTTGCCTGCGCGCCGGGCGAACCGGCGCGGGGTACCGCGCCTAGCCCGTGAGCGGCTTGACGACGCGCTTGACGGCGGTGTCGTCCGGGTGCGGATGGATGGTGAAGCCGAGGCTGGTCATCAGGCGGAACATCTTGGCGTTGGTCGACAACACGTCACCGACCACGGCACGGTAGCCCTTCGAGCGGGCACATTCGATCAGCGCCGTCATCAGCTTGCGGCCGACACCACATTTCTGCCAGTCGTCGCCAACAGCCAGCGCGAATTCGACCGATTCGCCATCGGGATTGCCGACGTAGCGGGCGACGCCGATCTGCTTTTCCTTGCCTTCGTCTTCACCATCGGCGTTGAGTTCGGGCATCGTCGCAACGAGGGCCATTTCACGGTCGTAGTCGATCTGCGTGAAGCGGACCAGCATGGTCTGCGTCAGTTCGCGCAGGGTGTCCATGAAACGGTAATAGCGCGACTCGTCGGACATGGCCTTGACGAATTCCTGCTCCATGTCGGCATCTTCCGGGCGGATCGGGCGGATGGTGACGATCTTGCCGTCGTTCATCTGCCATTCCTGGATCAGGTGGACCGGGTAGGGGTAGATCGACATGTGGGCGTAGCGGTCGCCCGAGGAGCTGGCGGCGTGGTCGATGACGATACGGGCATCGGCGGCGATGGCACCGTTCTCATCGACAATCAGCGGATTGAGATCGAGTTCCTGGATCCACGGGAGTTCGCAGACCATTTCGGAAATGCAGAGCAGCACTTCCTTGATGGCTTCCTTGTCCACTGGCGGCATGTTGTGGAACTGGCCGAGAATCATCGAGGCCCGGGTCGAATCGATCAGGTCCTTGGCCAGGAACTTGTTGAGCGGCGGCAGGGCGACCGAGCGATCGCTGAAGATCTCAACATCGAAACCGCCGGCACCAAAAGTGATGACCGGCCCGAAAATCGGGTCGCGGAAGACGCCGATCATCAGCTCGCGGCCATTCGGACGTGACAGGAAGGGCTCAATCGAAACGCCATTGATCTTGGCGTTCGGGTGGCGCTTCTGCACGGTGTCGATAATGTCGTGATAGGCGTTGCGGACGGCCGGTGCATTCTGGATGTTGAGGCGTACGCCGCCGGCGTCGGATTTGTGCGTGAGGTCAGGCGAATCGACCTTCATGGCAATCGGGAAGCCGATCTGCTCGGCGAGGAGCAGGGCTTCAGTGGCAGTGCGGGCGACCATGGTTTGGGCGACCGGCACCTTGAAGGCGCGCAGGATGGCCTTCGACTCCATTTCCGAAAGCACCTTGCGCCGTTCGGCGAGCAGGGCTTCGATCAGCATCTTGGCGCCTTCGGCTTCCGGCCGGCCGTGCTGGCGGGTTGGTTCCGGCGTCTGCAGCAGGAGCTTCTGGTTACGGTAGTACTTGGAAATGTGGTGGAACAGCTCGATGGCCGTTTCCGGCATGCGGAAGGCCGGGATGCCGGCGGCTTCGAGCAGGTTGCGCGCTTCGCGCACTTGCTCCTCGCCCATCCAGCAGCAGATCAGCGAGCGGTTGAGGGTGTCGGAAACTTCGATGATGGCCTGGGCGACGGCCAACGGGTCGGTCATCGCTTGCGGCGAGAGCATGACCAGGGTGCTGTCCACGTTGGGGTCGTGGGTGACCGCCATGATGGCGTCGCGGTAGCGTTCGGGCGTCGCGTCGCCGCCAATGTCGATGGGGTTGCTGTGCGACCAGTTGGTGGGCAGCGCCTTGTTGAGCACGGCCATTGTTTCATTGGACAGCTCGGCGAGCGGAATGCCCATGTCGCCGGCGCGGTCGGCGGCCATGGCGCCCGGCCCGCCGCCGTTGGTGATGATGGCAAGACGGTTGCCGAGGGGGCGGAACTTGGAGGCCAGCGCCTTGGCGGCGTAGAAAAGCTGGCCGACGTTCTGGACACGGACAACGCCGGCACGGCGCACGGCGGCATCGAACACGGTGTCGGAGACGGCGGCCATGCCGGAGTGGGTGGCGGCAGCGGCCGAGCCGGCGGCATGGCGGCCGGCCTTGAGCAGAATGATCGGCTTGATGCGGGCGGCCGAACGCAGGGCGCTCATGAAGCGGCGGGCGTTACGGATGCCTTCGACGTACATCAGGATGTAGTGGGTGCGGCTGTCGTAGATCAGGTAATCAAGGATTTCGCCGAAATCGACGTCGGCCGTCATACCGATTGAAATCACCGACGAGAAGCCGACCTGGTTGGACTTGGCCCAGTCGAGCACGGCCGAGCACATGGCGCCGGACTGCGAGACGAGGGCGAGATTGCCGGGGGCGGCGCTGATTTTGGTGAAGGTGGCGTTGAGGCCGAGGTCCGGGCGGATGATGCCCAGGCAGTTGGGGCCGAGGATGCGCACGTTGTAGGAACGGGCAATTTCCATCACCTTGCGTTCCAGCGCAGCACCGATATGGCCGGCCTCGGAGAAGCCGGAGGCGATGACGATGACGTTGCGGACGCCGGAGCGGCCGCACTGCTCGATCAATTGCGGGACGGTCTGCGGGCGGGTGGCGATGACCGCCATTTCGACGCGGGCACCGATCTCCTCGATCGACTTGTAGGACTGCTGGCCCTGAATGGTTTCGTGCTTGGGGTTGATGGCGTACAGGCGCCCTTTGTAACCCGAGCCCAGGATGTTCTTGAAGATAACGTTGCCGACCGAGTTTTCGCGGTCTGATGCACCAATGACGGCGACTGATTTCGGCTCGAAAAGCGAGGTTAAATAGTGCTGTTCCAACATGGTGTTCCCCTTGTCAGTATATTTTTTGTGCAGTGCAGAATTCTGGCACAACGGCCGCTCATTGTCATTGAGCTTGTGGGGTTATTCCTGATGATGCAAGCGTGCTTGCGATGACGAAGGATGACGACAGGGCTCGGTGTACCGGACATTTGTTGGCAATTTCCAGCAGGCGCTGACGCTGTTCGTCGGTGAGCGTGCCGAGCAGCGTGATACTGCGCTCGATGTGGTCGCGCGCAACCCCGTCGACGTCGATCTTGGCGTGGCTCAGCGAGACACTGACATGGGTCAGGGCGATACCCTTGCGTTCGGCGTACATGCGCAGGGTGATTGCGGTGCAGGCACCAAGGCCGGCCATGACGAAATCGAAGGGGGCCGGGCCGGCATCGGCACCGCCCAGGCTGGGCGGCTCATCGGCGATCAATTGGTGCTGGCCGACGGTGACTGCCTGCTGGTATCTTCCCTGACCATTCTCTGCAACGACGACAATGCCTGACATGACTGCCTCCCTCAATGAATTGCCCCGGATGATACCGCCATCCCCATGGGTAGTGCGCCATTGTGGCCTGATAGCCCCGGGCGGAGCCGTGCTCGACCTGGCTTGCGGCAACGGCCGCCATGCCCGTCTCATGGCCGGACTGGGTTTTGCGGTGACAGCGGTAGACCGGGATGGCGAGGCTATCCTGAGTCTGCACGAGGTGCCGGGGTTGGTCGCCAGGCAAGTTGATCTGGAGAATGCTGAATGGCCGCTGACCGGCCAGACATTTGCTGGCATCGTCGTCACCAATTACCTGTGGCGGCCGCGTCTCCCCGACCTTCTGGGCATGCTGGCACCTCGTGGCGTGTTGATTTACGAAACTTTCATGCGGGGCAATGAAGCCTATGGCAAGCCATCGAGTCCGGCATTTTTGCTATCTCCGGGCGAGTTGCGGGAAGTCACGCAGGCTGCTGGTCTGCGTGAAATCGCTTTCGAGGAAGGCTACACGGACAGCCCGAAACCGGCCATGCGTCAGGCAATCTGTGCGGTTCGCGAGTGAATGATGGCAGTCGCCAGGCGCTTGATGCCATCCACGGATAGATCGTCGGTCGGAAAACTGCCTGAATCCTGCATGCCGGCGTAGTTTCGGTCCTGCGAACGCTGGTAGAGCGGGTCGTAATGCTGTTCCAGCAACTCGCCGACGAGGGTCGGCCAGTCGCCATCGTGCACCAGTTGCTGCCAGCGCCCGAGCGTTTCCCTGCTTTGTAGCGTGCGCAGTGTATCGAGGCGCTGGCAGAGAAAATCCTGGCGCGTCAGGAAGTAATCGTAATCCTTGAGCAGAAAGGTAACGCGGGCATCGAGCGTGGCCTCGATGGCGACGCACTGGCCGCCCCGGATACGTTCGATCATGGCT
Organism: Dechloromonas sp. HYN0024; assembly: GCF_003441615.1. Lineage (NCBI taxonomy): Bacteria > Pseudomonadati > Pseudomonadota > Betaproteobacteria > Rhodocyclales > Azonexaceae > Dechloromonas > Dechloromonas sp. HYN0024. Next base: position 1,364,341 of record NZ_CP031842.1, read on the forward strand.
TCCGGGACATGCAGGTTGCCGATCTTGCGGCTTTCTGCCTCGACAAAGACCGGGCGGGCTGGATCAAGGCCGGCCAGGGCCTTGAGCAGGGCGGTCTCAAAGGCTTTTTGCGAGGGCTGTGGGGAATCCGGAAGGACGCCGAGCACCGACCCTTTGTGATTGGCCAGATTTTCGAGGTCGAGAATCTGCTCGCCGGAATCGCCAATGGCTTGCAGGATGCGCGTCTTGGCGCTGCCGGTGGCACCGCCGATGACGATGAAGCGGTAATGTTGCGGCAGTTCTTCCAGTCTGGCGATGACATGGCTGCGCCAGGCCTTGTAGCCCCCATCGAGTTGCCCGGCCGGCCAGCCGATAGCCTTGAAAATGGTTGTCATCGATCCGCTGCGGTCGCCACCGCGCCAGCAGTAGATCAGCGGCTTCCAGCTTTTCGGGCGGTCGAGGAAGCGTTCCTTGAGGTGGCGGGCGATGTTTTCGGAGACCAGCGCGGCACCAATTTTTTTCGCTTCGAAGGGTGATACCTGCTTGTACAGCGTGCCGACCTGGATGCGCTGGGCATCATCAAGAACCGGGCAGTTGATGGCGCCGGGTATATGGTCTTCGGCGTATTCCGCTGGCGAGCGGACATCGATGATTTCGTCATAGGCCGCAAGGTCGGCCACGGTAGGGCGGGAAGGCTTCATCCGTCTATTTTAGGGGTATAGCCAGATCAAATCATCTTTTCAATCTCATTGCGCCATGTCCCAGCTTTTATAACGGGTAGATCAAGAATGGGCCCATGTCAGTGCAAAAGGCAGTCGTAGAAAGTTGTTTGCGTTATTCTTTGCCTTGGGTTTACTCTTCCAGCAACGAGAATTGCTGTGCAGCAAACGCAAGCGGCGAGTTTTCTATTCGGTGGTCCCTAATTCGTAAAGTCGGTGCTATGCCCAAAATAAACACGGTGTTGGTTATTGAGGATGCTCGGTTGATCCGGGAAGTGGTCAAGGCGACGCTGGTGAAGGCCGGATATGAGGTTCTCGAGGCGGATTCGGGTGAAATGGGTCTGGCTTTGGTGATCAGTCATCGGCCCGATGTCGTTCTGGTCGATGTATTGCTGTCCGGTGAAATGGATGGGCTGACGGTCTGTCACGAAATTCGATCAATAAGCGAGCTGGAGAAGACCCCGGTCATCATCATGAGTTCACTGACGCAGGAGGCGGATCTGGCCGCCGGTCGCCTGTATGGTGCTGATGATTACCTGACCAAGCCGATTGATTCGCAAATGCTGCTGGCGCGAATCGCCTCCGTCCTCAAACCAAAGGATTGACGCGGCTGAGCGGGGGGTAATACCCGCCGGCAAAACTCACTTGAGCAGCGGTGCAAGCGCCGGCCACACATGGTCGACGAGTAGCGGCTGTGCTTCGGCCAGCGGGTGCAGGTTGTCAGCCTGGAAAAGCTGGGGTCGGGCGATCACCGGTTCGAGCAGAAAATCGATCAGCGGGATTTTCTGTTGCTGGGCGATGGTTTTGAAACTGCCGAAGAAATCCATTGCATAGGGTCCGTAGTTGGGTGGCAGGCGCATGCCGGCCATCACGACGCGCGCGCCGGTAGCTTTTGAGGCGCTGATCATGGCGTTCAGGTTGTCGCGCATCTGGACCAGCGGCAGTCCGCGCAGGCCGTCGTTGGCGCCAAGGGCGATGACCACGATGGCCGGCTGGTAGGCCTTGAGCGCCGGGCCAAGGCGGGAGCGCCCGCCGGCCGTGGTTTCGCCGGAGATCGACAGGTTGGTGACGCTATAATCGAGACGCTTTTCGGCCAGGCGTGCGTTGAGCAGCGACGGCCAGGCCTGTTCGGGCCGAATGCCGTAGCCGGCCGACAACGAGTCGCCCATGATCAGAATGGTTTTGGCGGCCAGTGCTGGCAGGGCCGTGAAGAGCAGGGCACAGAGGAAGAGAGCGAAACGCATGGCTGGAAAATCGGTAATTGAAGTGTCGGGGCTGGGCAAAACCGTCGATAACGGCGGCGAACTGCTGACGATTCTGCAGGATATTTCCTTTTCGGTCATGCCGGGTGAAACAGTGGCGATTGTCGGCGCTTCCGGGTCCGGAAAATCCACCCTGCTCGGACTGCTCGCCGGGCTTGATGCGCCGACAGCGGGCGAGGTGCGGCTCGATGATGTGTCGCTCAATGCGCTCGATGAGGACGAGCGTGCCAGATTGCGTGGTCGTCTGCTCGGTTTTGTCTTCCAGTCCTTCCAGTTGCTGCCTTCCCTGACGGCGCTGGAAAACGTCATGTTGCCGCTCGAACTGGCAGGCTCTGGCAAGCCGGCGGTGGCTGCAGGCGAATGGCTGGAACGCGTTGGTCTTGGACATCGCCTCCGGCATTATCCGAAGCACCTGTCCGGCGGCGAGCAGCAGCGCGTCGCCCTGGCCCGTGCCTTCGCCGCCAATCCGCAACTGGTGCTCGCCGACGAGCCGACCGGCAATCTCGATGCGGCGACCGGCCAGCAGGTCATTGACCTGATGTTTGATTTGAATGCCAGGCAGGGAACGACCCTGCTGCTGGTTACGCACGACGAAGCCATCGCTGCGCGCTGCGGGCGCATCCTGCGTATTCAGTCGGGGCGGCTGGTGGTTTGGCTCGAATGACGAACAGGATAATTCCGGGCAGTTATTTGGCAGAACAGCGTGTTGCCAGGGAATGCCGACGGATTAAGTGAGGGCAGTCATGAAACGTTTGAAAAGCGAGCTTGGACGCTTGTTCCGGGCATCGGATAACGCAGCTGACCGTATTGGTCTGGTCAATCACGATGGGCTGGTGACAACGCTGGTCGTCACTATCGCCCGCTCCCGAGACTGGCCGGTCGTCGCCGGCTTGCTCGACGGCCTGCGGGAAAACCTTGATCTGCCTCTGCCGGCCGTGTCGGTCAGTGGTGCGGCCGGATTTCAGTTATGGCTGCCGCTGGCCGAGCCGGTGGCTCGCGAGACTGCCGCCGGCTTTCTTCTTGCCTTGCGCCGCCAGTTTCTTGCCGATATCGACGATAAGGATCTTGGCCTGCTACCGCTGGCGGACGGGCCGGACAGGCTGCCTGGCATCCCAGCATGGTCAGCCGAGAGTGATCGCTGGTCGGCCTTTATCGACCCGAGCATGGGGGGCATGTTCGCCGAGGGTGGAGGCCTTGATTTTGAGCCCAATCCGGATCGTCAGGCAGATTTGCTGGCTGCAATCAGGCCTATTGAGTTGGATGATTTCAAGCGTGCCCTTGCGGTCATGACGGTCAGCGAGCGGCAAGAGACAGGACCGGTGGCGCAGGCAACGCCGACGATCCTGGGCGGTGGCTATAGTGAGCCGCGTGACTTCTTGCTGGCGGTGATGAACGAGCCGAGTGTGCCCTTGCCTATGCGTATCGATGCCGCCAAGGCGCTTCTCGGCCATGAGCGCCGCTGGGCGATTGAATGATGGGCGACAACGGATCTGCCGATTGGCCGAATGGCCGCCGCGTCTCAGCTTGTTGATGGCGTCAGATCCAGCTTGCCCGATATGATCGTTCGGGCTGCCCGCACGCCACTGCGCACAGCACCTTCAAGGGTGGCCGGGTAGTCGGCCCAGGTGTGGTCGCCGGCCAGGAAAAGGCGCGGATTTGATGTGCTGAAATCGAGGCGCGATAACTTCGGTCTGGCTGAAAAGGTGGCGCGTTTTTCGCGGATCACCTTGTGCCAGAGAGTCGCTTCGGGCAGAGCCAGTTCGCCTTCGAGGGTGGCGGCCAGTGTTGCGTCATCAAGGGTTTCCCATTCGCCGTGGCCGCTCAGGACACAGGCGAAGAGACCATCGCCCCGGTCGACGATCCACTGGGCGTGGCCGCCGAGGCGGTTGCTGAGCGGGAATTCGGCTTTCGTGCCTGGTCCGAATTGCAGGTAGACGGTGGCAATCGGCTCATAGGCGAAATCCGTGGCGGCAGCAGGCCAGAGCGCCGCGAGGTGCTGGGGTGCGGTGGCGAGGATGGCGGCGGTGAAGGTTTCGCCATCGATTTCAATGCCGCCTTCGATGGCCGTGATTTGACCGACTCGCGTGCTCAGGCAGATTTTCGCCCCGTGTGCCAGTAGCCATTGTCCGGCGGGTTCCGGCAGTAATTGACCGAGATCGACGCGCGGCAGCAGCAGGTCGGTGTCGGCCCGACGCGTACTGCCCAGGCTGTCGCGCAGGACATTGGCAAAAAGTTGCGCCGAGGCGTGCTCAGCCGGGGTGTTGAGGGCGGCGAGGCAGAGCGGCTCCCATAGATGGCGGCGCAGGGTGCCGGTTTGCCCGGCGGCATCGAGCCATTGTGCGACCGTCATCTCATGCGCCAGGCGAAAGCCACCGCGCTTGATGCCGTCCATCCAGAGGGCGGTTTTCAGCTTTTCTCCGAAGCCGACTCCATGTGCTGTCAGCAGGCCCCAGGCGACATTGAGCGGGGCAGGCAGACGGGGCAGGGCGAGGCGAAAGCCGGTGTGGTCGATGACCCGCAGTGGACGGCAGTCGAAGACTTGCTCAGGATCGACGCCAACCCGGCGCATCAGCGCCAGCGTATCGCGGTAAGCGCCGAGCAGGATGTGCTGGCCGTTGTCCAGCCTGCGGCCATCAAGGTCAACGCCGCGTGCCCGGCCACCGAGGACGCGTCCGGCTTCGAATAGCGTGGTGTCGACGCCGGCTGCCGTCAGTTCGATGGCCGCCGCAAGCCCTGCCCAGCCGCCACCGATGACGGCAACTTTCAAAATGAAGTACTCCGTTCTGTCCAAGAGCTTGCCGATGAAATCGATGGATTCGCTGGCCAGGCTAGGCGTAAACCGCAGCCATAGTCATTGCTATGGCGACGATTTGCAACGACGTATGGCGGGCGAAGGCGCAATTTCATGCAAGCGGCTTGGCGGAACGGCGTGCTAGCCTTTGATCCAGGTTTTTGCGGCCAGCCACAGCTTGCGCATGGGCGGCAGCGAAATGCGCTGGTGCAGGACCTGGAAGTTCTCGCGCTTGATCTCGTCGAGTACGGTGCGGTAAATCGCCGCCATGATCAGGCCTGGACGCTGGCTCTTGCGGTCGACGGCCGGCAACTGGGCAAAGGCTTGCTCGTAATACTGCTCGGCGCGTTCGTACTGGAACTGCATGAGCGCCGTGAAATTATCGGAATACTTGCCGTTGAGGATGTCGACGGCCGGCACGTTGAAACGTTTGAGTTCATCCATCGGGATGTAAATGCGGCCGCGCCGGGCGTCTTCACCGATGTCACGAATGATATTGGTGAGTTGGAAGGCCATGCCCAGGTCGTGCGCGTATTTTTGCGTCTGGCGGTCGGTATAGCCGAAGATTTCGGCGGCGAGCAGGCCGACGACGCTGGCGACACGGTAGCAGTAAAGCGACAGGCCCTTGAAGTCGAGATAGCGCGACTGGGTCAGGTCCATCTCCATGCCGTCGATGATTTCGAGCAACTGCTCCTTGGGCAGATGGATGCTTTTGTCGAGGCCCCTGAGGGCCAGACCGACCGGGTGTTGTGGCTGGCCGTCGGCAATCCGTTCGACTTCCTGCCGCCACCAGGCGAGCTTGGTCGAGGCAATCGACACATCGTTGCATTCATCGACGACATCATCGACCTCGCGGCAGAAAGCGTAGAGTGCCATGATGGCGCGGCGCCGTTCAAGGGGAAGGAAGAGAAAGCTGTAGTAGAAGGAGGAGCCGCTGGCGGCGCACTTCTCCTGGCAGTATTGGTCGGGATTCATAGGCTCACATTCTAATGGATCGACCGGCGAGCACCAGCCAATCCCATTTGCCCAGCTTTGGCCGCCGTGTGAACACGTCGCCGCGCACCTGGCGCAGGCGTTCGAGGATGCGCAGCCCGCCCTGCACGGTCAGGCGGATTTCCCAGCCAAGGCGGCCGGGCAGGGCATGGACGAGCGGGGAGCCACGCTTCATCAGGGCGGCTGCCCGGTCGATCTCGAAATCCATGAGGGCCGCCCAATTGGCCGACCAGCGGTGGTTGGCGATGTCATCCTCGGTGACGCGAAAATGCGGGAAATCGGTTTGCGGGATGTATACCCGGTCTTTTTGCCAATCGATGGCGACGTCCTGCCAGAAATTGATCAATTGCAGGGCGGTGCAAATGCAGTCGGACTGGTCGAGGTGTTTCGGCTCGGTCCGCCCGAACAGGTGCAGCACCAGTCGTCCAACCGGGTTGGCCGAGCGGCGGCAGTAATCGAGCAGTTCCGGGTAATCGGCATAGCGCGTCTTGACCACATCCTGGGCAAAGGCGTCGAGCAGGTCGCGGCAGAGCTGGATGGGCAGGTTATACGCAGCGATGACCTCGGCCAGCGCGACGAACAGCGGCGTTTGCGGCGTGCCGCCGGCTTCAATGCGCGTTAGTTCGTCCCGGTAGGCGTTCAGGGCGGCCAGCCTTTGGGCCGGTGTGGCATCGCCTTCGTCCGCAATATCGTCGGCGCTGCGGGCGAAGCGGTAGATCACCTTGATCGGCCGGCGCAGTTCGGGCGTTAGCAGTAGTGAGGCGACAGGAAAGTTTTCGTAATGATCGACGGACATGGGAATCTGTTCTGGAGGGTGAGGCTTAGTCGGTGCTAGAATTCGCCCCGCCTGCCCAGGTGGCGAAATTGGTAGACGCACCAGATTTAGGTTCTGGCGCCGAAAGGTGTGGGGGTTCGAGTCCCTTCCTGGGCACCATTTTCAGCACTTCGCTGAAAAACTGTTCGGCCGGCATGCGAAAGCCTGCTGCATTCGGATGGCCGCCGCCGCCATAGCGCGTGGCGATGACCGACACATCGAGGGTCTTCCCCTTTGACCGCAGCGAAGCCTTCACTTCGCCATCGCTCGACAATTGCCAGATCAGCCCGAAACTGCCGCTCTGTCCGGCTAGTTCATTGCCCAGTTCCGAGGCAAACAGCGGGCTGGCATTGATGGCAACACCGCGCACCGCCAGCCAGGCCTGATCATCATGGGTGACGACTTCCTGGCCGTGGCGCAGTGCCTGCAGGGCATCGACCGGTTCGCCGCGAAGGTCGGCCGGACGGCGCAACGCACTCTGCGCCATGCGCGTGATTTCCTGCTGATAAAACTGTTCGATGGCAGCACCCTGAACCAGCGTTTCGCGGTAACGCGGAGTGGATTCGTCGGTAGTCTCGGTGACCAGTTGGTGCCAGGCGGCGAAATCGAAGGGCAGGAGGCGCAGGGCGCGGCAGAAGGGGCGGGTGCCGGGCAGGGTGAAGCGCCACATGTCCTGCTCTTCGATATGGCGCAGGGCCAGTGGCGTCGGCAGGTCGGGGTGAAAATGCTCCCAGGCTAGACGGGCCCCGGACTTTTCCAGATTGAAGGCGACACGCAGCGGCAGTGTTGGGTGCTGGTAACTGCGCATGCCGTTTTCGTCGATCTGCAGTTTGCTGCCCCAGGCGTGCAGCGCCGACGCATGGTGGTCGATCTGGGTGACCGAAGCCGCAACTGCGGCCATCGCTTCGAGCCTTTCAGGCGGATAGGAGAAGTCGATGATGAAAACGGCGCGGCCGGCAATATCGTCGAGCGACCAAGTATCGCCATGGTGCATTGGCCAATAGGTGGCGGTGTCCCCAAAGTGGCGCCAGGCCGCGTAGGCGGCACCGAAGCCATCAAGACAGTCAGCGTGGTAGATGACCACGAACGCGGGTTGTGCCGACATGCTCAGTAATGCGGCGGCAGTTCATCGCGCAGGCTGCGCTGTTCATTCGGCTGGGCACTTTGCGCCTGCTCGCGCAGGCTGCGTATTTCGCGGAAGAGCAAATCGATCTGCTCCTGCTGGCGATAAACGAGCCGGTTGAGTTCTTCCACCAGGTCTTCGGTGTAACTGATCTTGATTTCAAGTTCGGTGATGCGGGATTCCACAAATTTTCCTTATTCTTCGCTGCGCCAGTCGCGCAGGGTTTCCTTGGGCGGTGGCGGGGGCGCGTCATTACGCGGCGGCCGGATCAGCGGCAGGGCGCCACCGAGGACGACGATCAGGCAGATGCCGAAAATAATCCAGCCTTCGTTCATGAGTTTCTCCAATGCATGGGCGGCAAGTGTACTTGTCTTCTGAAAAGACTTCTCAAAAAAACGCGAAGGGCTGTTGACATCGGCTTCTACGTCTATATAATGCGCGCTTCTTTAGGCGGTTAGCTCAGTTGGTTAGAGCGCCACGTTGACATCGTGGAGGTCGTTGGTTCGATTCCAATACCGCCTACCAAAATTCCTGACGGAGCTGAATTTGATGATTTTCCGAACTTGCACTGCAGTTCAGAAACACTAATCGAGTCAGCCTTCGTTTGACCAAAAAAGTGCGGCTCACCCCCGCACTTTTTTTTCGCCTAGAGATTTGCCATGCCTGATATCAAACTGCCCGATGGTTCCATCCGCTCTTTTGAACAGCCGGTAACAATCACCGAAGTGGCGGCCAGCATCGGCGCCGGGCTGGCCCGTGCGGCGCTGGCCGGCAAGGTCGATGGCAATCTGGTCGATACCTCGTATTTGATCGAAAAAAATGTCGATCTGGCGATCATCACCGAACGCGATCCCGAAGGGCTGGAACTGATCCGTCACTCGACCGCCCACCTGCTCGCCTATGCCGTCAAGGAACTGTTCCCGGAAGCCCAGGTCACCATTGGTCCGGTCATCGAAAACGGCTTCTATTACGACTTTGCCTACAAGCGCCCGTTTACGCCGGACGATCTGGCGGCCATCGAAAAGCGCATGGCTGAACTGGCCAAGAAGGACATCCCGGTGACCCGCGAAGTGTGGGCGCGTGACGATGCGGTCAAGTTCTTCCTCGACCTCGGCGAGAAGTACAAGGCCGAACTGATCGGCGCCATCCCGGCCGACCAGCAGGTGTCGCTCTACCGCGAAGGCGATTTCATTGACCTCTGCCGCGGCCCGCACGTGCCGACCACGGCCAAGCTCAAGGTCTTCAAGCTGATGAAGGTGGCCGGCGCCTACTGGCGTGGCGACCATCGCAACGAGCAGTTGCAGCGCATCTACGGCACGGCCTGGGCCAAGAAGGAAGATCTCGAGGCCTATCTGCACATGCTGGAAGAAGCAGAGAAGCGCGATCACCGTCGCCTCGGCAAGCAGTTCGACCTCTTCCACATGCAGGATGAAGCGCCGGGCCTCGTCTTCTGGCACCCCAAGGGTTGGGCAATCTGGCAAGAAATCGAAGGCTATATGCGCGCCGTGTATCGCAACAACGGCTACCAGGAAGTGCGCTGCCCGCAGATTCTCGACAAGACCCTGTGGGAAAAGTCGGGGCACTGGGAGCACTACAAGGACAACATGTTCACGACGGCTTCTGAAAATCGCGATTACGCGGTCAAGCCGATGAACTGTCCGGGTCATGTCCAGGTCTTCAATGCCGGCCTCCGTTCCTACCGCGAACTGCCGCTGCGTTACGGCGAATTCGGTTCCTGCCACCGCAATGAGCCGGCTGGTGCATTGCACGGCCTGATGCGTGTGCGCGGTTTCGTCCAGGATGATGGTCACATCTTCTGTACCGAAGACCAGATCGAGGCTGAAGTGACGGCCTTCAATGCATTGGTCAAGAAGGTCTACGCTGATTTCGGCTTCAACGATGTGGCGATCAAGCTGGCCTTGCGCCCGGATGGACGTGTCGGTTCGGACGAGGTCTGGGATCAGGCTGAGGCTGCATTGCGTCAGGGTCTGCGGGCTTCCGGTCTGGAATGGACGGAACTGCCGGGCGAGGGGGCCTTTTATGGTCCGAAGATCGAATTCCACATCCGCGACGCCATCGGCCGCTCCTGGCAGTGCGGCACCATCCAGGTCGACTTCTCGATGCCGGGCCGTCTTGGTGCCGAATATGTCGGGGCCGACGATACGCGCAAGGTGCCGGTCATGCTGCACCGGGCCATCCTTGGTTCACTGGAGCGTTTCATCGGCATCCTGATCGAAAACTTCTCGGGCGCGTTGCCGCTGTGGCTGGCGCCGGTACAGGTGGTGGTCCTCAATATTTCCGAAAAACAGGCCGATTACGCCGCCGATGTTGCGCAAAAGCTGCATCTGGCAGGCTTCCGGGCCGAGTCGGATTTGCGTAACGAGAAAATTACCTATAAAATTCGGGAACATAGCTTGAACCGGCTGCCTTATCAGCTCGTTGTGGGCGATAAGGAAAAAGCGGACGGACTAGTGGCCGTGCGTACTCGCGGTGGTCAGGATCTCGGACAGATGTCCGTGGATGATCTGATCAGGCATCTTCAGAATGAAGTTGCCGCGCGGAGTGGCACGGCTTAATTTTTGTTGTTTTCGGGGGTTTTACCATAGCTCAGAACAAGGCGCATCGCCTCAACGAAGAAATCACGGTTCCGGAGATTCGTCTCCAGGGTGCAGAAGGTGAACAGCTTGGCATCGTCAGCATTCGCGAAGCCTTGCACATGGCGGAAGAAGCGGGCGTTGATCTGGTTGAGATCGCCCCGACTGCGAAGCCGCCGGTCTGCCGCATCATGGACTACGGCAAGTTCAAGTACCAGGAACAGAAGCGGGCTCACGAAGCCAAGTTGAAGCAGAAGCAGGTCCAGGTCAAGGAAATCAAACTGCGCCCGGGTACCGACGAAAACGACTACCAGATCAAGCTCAGGAACATGACGCGTTTCCTGGAAGAAGGCGACAAGGTCAAAGTGACCCTACGCTTCCGGGGCCGCGAAATGGCGCATCAGGAATTCGGCATGCGCCAGTTGGAACGGATCAAGGCAGACCTCGACGAAGTCGGTGCAGTCGAGCAGATGCCGAAAATGGAAGGCCGTCAGATGATCATGATCATCGGGCCGGCCAAGAAGAAGTAGTAGCAGAAGTTGTAGCAGCGAGTTGCTGGTTTTTGGCTAATAGCTGATTACTGGCAGCTAACAAGAAGTGCTTTCGGGTAGTTGAAGCGTTCCCGTAGTGGGAGCCACCTGACGGCATGTCATTAAGGAGCATCCAATGCCCAAAATGAAGACCAAGAGCAGCGCCAAAAAGCGTTTCTCGATTCGCGCTGGTGGTTCCATCAAGCGCGGTCAAGCCTTCAAGCGTCACATTCTGACCAAGAAGACCACCAAGGTGAAACGCCATCTGCGCGGTTCCGTTGAAGTTAACGCGCGCGATACAGCATCCGTCCGCGCCATGATGCCCTACGCATAAGGAGATAGAAGATGCCTAGAGTTAAACGTGGTGTAACGGCGCGCGCGCGTCACAAGAAGATTCTCGTTCAGGCCAAGGGTTACCGCGGTCGTCGCAAGAACGTATATCGCATCGCCAAGCAGGCGGTGATGAAGGCCGGTCAATACCAGTACCGTGACCGTCGTCAACGCAAGCGTCAGTTCCGTTCCCTGTGGATCGCCCGTATCAATGCCGCAGCTCGTGAGCTGGGCATGAAGTACAGCACCTTCATGAACGGTCTGAAGAAGGCCAATATCGAAGTTGACCGCAAGGTCCTGGCCGATCTGGCCGTCTTCGATCAGCCGGCTTTTGCCGCACTGGCCGCCCAGGCCAAGGCACAGCTCGGCGCCTGAGCGAAAGCGTAATTAAAAAAAGGAGGCGCAAGCCTCCTTTTTTAGTTTCGGCCGCCGCTTTGCGGCCTCACGTCGGCTAGGCCGACATCAGCTTTCACTGAAACGTGCGTTTTGTTGGTGGTTTTGTAGGTGGACGTCTATGGACAATCTTGATCAAATCGTTAGCGAAGCGCGGTCGGCTTTTGCTGCCATTTCTGACCCCGATGCGCTGGAACAGGTAAAAGCCCGTTTCCTTGGCAAGAGTGGGCAGATCACCGAACTTCTCAAGGGCCTGGGCAAATTGCCGCCGGAAGAGAAGAAAACGGCCGGTGCCGCGATCAACGTCGCCAAGACGGCCGTTGAGTCGGCACTTAATGAGCGCCGTGAAGCCATTCGCAAGGCGGCCCTCGAAGCCCGCCTGGCCGAAGAAGCACTCGATGTCACGCTGCCCGGTCGCGCTGAAGCGCGCGGTGGCTTGCATCCGGTGACGCGCACGCTGGAACGTATTGAATCCTTGTTCCGTTCGATTGGTTTCGATGTGGCCGACGGCCCCGAAATCGAGGAAGACTTTTTTAATTTCACGGCCATGAACACGCCCGAGGATCATCCGGCGCGTTCCATGCACGACACCTTTTATCTGCAGAATCCGGACGGCACGGTGGCTGACAAGGTGCTGCTGCGCACCCACACCAGCCCGATCCAGGCCCGTTACATGCAGGCACACGTCGCCCAGCATGGCCACCTGGAAAAAATGCCCGAAATCCGCATCATCGCGCCGGGCCGCGTCTATCGCGTCGATTCCGATGCGACCCATTCGCCGATGTTCAATCAGGTCGAAGGTCTGTGGGTGGGCGAGGGTGTTTCCTTTGCCGATCTCAAGGGCGTCATTGCCGATTTCCTGAAGAGCTTTTTCGAGACCGACGACCTCACGGTTCGCTTCCGTCCGTCCTTCTTCCCCTTCACCGAGCCCTCGGCCGAAATCGACGTCGCCTTCATGAACGGCCCGCTCAAAGGCCGCTGGCTGGAAATCGCCGGTTGCGGCATGGTGCATCCCGATGTGCTGCGCATTGCCGGCATCGACCCAGAAAAATACACCGGCTTCGCCTTCGGCTTCGGTCAGGACCGCCTGACCATGCTGCGTTATGGCGTCAATGACCTGCGCCTCTTCTTTGAAGGCGACCTCCGTTTCCTGAGGCAATTCGCATGAAATTCTCTGAATCCTGGCTGCGTACGCTGGTTGATACCACGCTGACGAGCGAAGAACTGTCCCATCTGCTGACCATGGCCGGCCTTGAAGTCGAGGGTCTGGAGCCAGTCGCTCCCCGATTCAACGATGTGGTCGTCGCCCACGTGCTGGAAGTCGTAAAGCACCCGGATGCCGATCGTCTGAACGTCTGCAAGGTCGATACGGGGCGCGGTGAGCCGACCACCATCGTCTGCGGTGCGCCGAATGTTGCTGTCGGCCTGCGTGTGCCGTGCGCCCTGCCGGGCGCTCAGTTGCCGGGTGATTTCACCATCAAGATCGCCAAGGTTCGCGGCATTGAATCCTCCGGCATGCTCTGTTCGGCCAAGGAACTCGGCATTGCTGAAGAAGCTTCTGGTCTGCTCATTCTGCCGGCCGATGCACCGGTCGGTCAGTCCATTCGCCAATATCTCGATCTCGACGACAACCAGTTCGAGCTCAAACTGACGCCGAATCGCGCTGACTGTCTCTCCCTGAGTGGCGTGGCGCGTGAAGTAGCGGCCATAGCCGGTGCCCAGGTCCGGTTGATCGAAGTGCCGGAAGTTCCGGCAAGCATCGCCGACCAGCGTGCGGTCTTGCTTGATGCCCCGGCCGCCTGTCCGCTCTATTTCGGTCGCGTCCTCAAGGGCGTTAACGCCAAGGCGCCGACGCCTGAATGGATGAAGCGCCGCCTTGAGCGCAGCGGTATTCGCTCGATTTCGGCGCTGGTCGACGTCACCAATTACGTCATGCTCGAACTCGGGCAGCCGCTGCATGCTTTCGACAATACCAGGCTGCAAGGTGCAGTCCATGCCCGCATGGCCCTGCCGGAAGAAAAGCTGCTGCTCCTTAACGAGCAGACCATCGCCATCGACGCTGACATTCTGGTTATCGCTGACGATGCCAAGGCATTGGCCATGGCCGGCATCATGGGTGGCGAAGAGAGCGGCATCACGCTGGAAACCACTGAGTTATTCCTCGAATCTGCCTTCTTTGCCCCGAAAGCGATTGCCGGACGGGCACGTCGCTACGGCTTCGGCTCGGATGCCTCGCATCGCTTCGAGCGTGGTGTCGATTTTGGCGGCACCCGCCGCGCCATTGAACGCGCCACCCAACTGATCATTGATATCTGCGGCGGTGCCGCTGGTCCGGTGGTCGAAGCGAAGGCCGAACTGCCGGCGCGCCCGCCAGTTCGTCTGCGCACGGCACGGGCCTGTGCCGTGATCGGTATGGCATTTACCGTTGAGCAGATTGCCGCCCTGTTCAATGGGCTGGCCCTGCCGTTTGTGCGAGAGGGCGATGATTTCCTGGTGACGCCGCCGACCTGGCGCTTCGACATCGAGATCGAAGAAGACCTGATCGAGGAAATTGCCCGTTTGCACGGCTATGACAACATCCCGGCCCCGGCTCCGCGCGGCAACCTGAAAATGATGGTGCAGCCGGAAGCCCGACGCCCGGCAACGCGGGTTCGCCAGTTGCTGGTCGACCGTGGCTATCAGGAAGTGGTCAATTTTGCTTTCGTCGAACAAGCCTGGGAAGCCGATTTTGCCGCGAAGATGGAAGAAGCCGACCTGATCCGTCTGGCCAATCCGATTGCCAGCCAGATGGCGGTCATGCGCTCGACCCTGTTTGGCGGCCTGATCGCCAATCTCGTTACCAATCTCAAGCGCAAACAGAACCGTGTCCGTCTGTTTGAAACGGGGCGTGCCTTCCTGCGGAGTACGGCCGGAACACCAGTGCCTGGGTTCGTCCAGTCATGGAGGCTGTCCGGGCTCGCCTACGGTGGCGCCTTGCCGGAAGGCTGGGGCAGCGCGGCGCGCAAGGTGGATTTCTTTGACGTCAAGGGTGATCTGGAAGCCATGCTGTCCCCGGCCCAACCGCGTTTCGAAAAGCTCGTCCATCCGGCTCTGCATCCGGGTCGCGCGGCGCGCATTCTGGTGGACGGACGTGACATCGGCTGTCTCGGTGAGTTGCATCCCGAGTGGGTGCAGAAATACGACCTGCCTCTGGCACCGGTCGTCTTCGAACTCGATTTTGATGCCGTCAAGGCCGTGCAGGTCCCTGCCTATGCCGAGGTCTCCAAGTTCCCGCCGGTCATTCGCGACCTGGCGATTGTCGTTGATCAGGGGCTGGCTTTGCAGACACTTATCGACGGCCTCAAAGGGCAGGTTTCCAGCCTCATTCAGGACATTCAGCTGTTCGATGTTTACGTCGGAAAAGGCGTGCCTGAAAACAAAAAAAGCCTTGCGTTCCGCATAGTTATGCAAGATACTCAACGCACTTTGCAAGATTCGGAAGTTGATGCTGCGATGCAGCAACTGGTGTCCTGTTTCGAACAGGCATTCGGTGCTCAACTGCGTGCCTGACGGAAATAATAACGATGACGCTAACCAAAGCTGAACTCGCGGACCTGCTTTTCGAAAGAGTAGGTCTCAACAAGCGTGAGGCCAAAGACATGGTCGAAGCTTTTTTCGAAGAAATCCGCAATTCCCTGGAAACCGGTGATGGCGTCAAGCTATCAGGCTTTGGCAATTTCCAGTTGCGGGACAAACCGCAACGTCCGGGTCGTAACCCGAAAACCGGTCAGGAAATCCCCATCACGGCGCGCCGCGTTGTGACCTTTCATGCCAGCCAAAAGCTGAAGTCCGACGTTGAGCTAGCCTTCGATGGAACCGCGGCATAAAGCACCGGGCGGCGAAGAACTGCCGCCGATCCCCGCCAAACGCTACTTCACCATCGGTGAAGTGAGTGAATTGTGTGGCGTAAAGCCGCATGTGCTGCGCTACTGGGAGCAGGAATTCAACCAGCTCAAGCCGGTCAAACGGCGTGGCAATCGTCGCTATTACCAGCATCACGAAGTTCTGCTTGTGCGGCGAATTCGCGAGCTTCTTTATAATCAGGGCTTTACCATCAGCGGTGCGCGCAATCGCCTCGACGAGGGCGGTGCCGTCGAGGTTGCTGCCGTCAACTTGCCGGAGGCAGGTCAGATGCCGGGCGGCCTGCGTGGTGAACTAAAGTCCATTATTGAGATGTTGCAGCTTTGAATCCCAGTGTTTTTGGGTATAATGGCGGGCTTGTCGGGGCGTAGCGCAGCCTGGTAGCGCACTTGCATGGGGTGCAAGGGGTCGCGAGTTCGAATCCCGCCGCCCCGACCAAGAGAATCAACGAGTTAGGCCAATCTTCGGATTGGCCTTTTTCGTTTACGGGAAAAATATTCGCAAGGGGCTGTCGGGTAGCTAACCCAGCTATTTCTTTGGCTGGCTCAAAAATGCATTGAAAACGCGCCGTTGTGCTGATTAGTCGAAGAGCAGCGCGGCAGCAACCTTGCGGCCTTCGGCGGCGAGGATGTTGTAGGTACGGCAGGCGGCCTGCAGATCCATCACGTCAAGCCCGATGCCGGCCGGGGCAAAGGGACGGAGCAGGGCGCTTGGGGGAAAGCGCAGGCGGCTTCCGGTGCCGAGCAGGATGATCTCGGTGCCGAGTTCAAGAAGCTTCTGCATGTCGGCCTCGGTCAGGGTACCGACGCTGGCGCTGGTCCATTCCGGGATGACCGACTCGGGGAGCAGGATCAGGTTGGTGGCGTACTTTTCGTGGTTTACGGCCACATAATCGTCGCCGTAGGCGGTGAAAAGATTGAGTCCGGCGGTATTGGAAATGTGAAGTTTCACTGCGCGATCAGTCCGAAAAGTCCGCCAAAATTGCGGTGCACCATGCGATAAAGTAGGATTATACCTTTGGCCCCTGCGGGCCATGCGTTGTCACGCTGGAAGAGTCCCATGAAACACGTCAAAAAGTCCGCCAAACTCGCCAACGTCTGCTACGACATTCGCGGCCCTGTGCTGCAAAAAGCCAAGCAGATGGAAGAGGAAGGTCACAAGATCATCAAGCTGAACATCGGCAATCTGGCCGCGTTCGGCTTTGATTCGCCTGAGGAAATCCAGCAGGACATGATCCGCAACCTGCCCAATGCGGCCGGCTACACCGACTCCAAGGGCATTTTTGCGGCGCGCAAGGCAATCATGCACTACACCCAGCAGAAAGATATCAAAGGGGTGACACTGGAGGATATCTACGTCGGTAACGGCGTCTCCGAACTCATCGTCATGGCGATGAATGCCCTGCTTGATGCTGGCGATGAAGTGCTGGTACCGGCACCGGATTACCCGCTGTGGACGGCTGCAGTGAGCCTCTCCGGCGGTACGCCGAAGCATTATCTGTGTGATGAAAGCAAGGGCTGGCTGCCCGATCTCGACGATATTCGCAGCAAGATCAACAGCAATACCAAGGCGATTGTCATCATCAATCCCAATAATCCGACCGGGGCGCTGTATCCGGACGATATCCTGCACGAAATTATCGACATTGCCCGCAAGCATCACCTCACCATCTATGCCGACGAGGTATACGACAAGGTGCTGTACGACGGCGTAAAGCACACATCGATTGCCTCGCTGGCCGAAGATGTCCTGATGATCACCTTCAATGGCCTGTCGAAGAACTATCGTTCCTGTGGCTACCGGGCCGGCTGGATGGTGGTGTCCGGTGACAAGCGCCATGCCAAGGACTACATCGAGGGTCTCGATATGCTGGCCTCGATGCGCCTGTGCGCCAATGCACCCGGTCAGCATGGTATCCAGACGGCGCTCGGCGGCTACCAGAGCATCGATGACCTGATCAAGGAAGGCGGTCGCCTGCGTCGCCAGCGCGATATTGCGCACGAGTTGATTACCGCCATTCCGGGGGTCAGCTGCGTCAAGCCGAAGGCGGCGCTATACATGTTCCCGAAGCTCGATCCTGCGGTTTATCCGATCAAGAACGACCAGCAATTCATCAGTGAACTGCTGCAGGAAGAAAAAGTCCTGCTGGTTCAGGGTTCGGGCTTCAACTGGCCGCATCCGGATCACTTCCGCCTGGTCTTCCTGCCGCATGAGGATGACCTGCGCGAAGCCATCGCCCGTATTGCCCGTTTCCTCGAGAACTATCGCAAACGTCACGGAACCAACTAGTCGGGAGTTGCTGGTCGCTTGTCGCTGGCACCCCCTGACCCCTGATTGCTAATAACTAACCACTAACAACTAACCACTAAAATGAAACCTATCAATGTTGGCCTTATCGGCATCGGCACCGTCGGCGGTGGCACCTGGACCGTTCTGAAGCGTAACGAAGAAGAAATCACCCGTCGTGCCGGGCGTCCGATCCGGATTACTGCCGTGGCCGACAAGAACGTCGAACTGGCCAAACAGGTTACGGGCGGTACTGCCCGCGTGACCGACGACGCTTTCTCGCTGGTCAACGATCCGGATATCGACATCATTGTCGAACTGATCGGCGGCTATGGCGTGGCCAAGGAAGTGGTCATGCAGGCCATCGCCAAGGGCAAGCATGTCGTTACCGCCAATAAGGCGCTGCTCGCCGTGCATGGCACCGAGATTTTCAGTGCCGCCCAGGAAAAGGGCGTCATGGTTGCCTTCGAGGCTGCCGTCGCCGGTGGCATTCCGGTCATCAAGGCGCTGCGCGAAGGCCTGAGCGCCAACCGCATCGAATGGGCTGCCGGCATCATCAACGGCACCACCAACTTCATTCTCTCCGAAATGCGTGACAAGGGCCTGTCCTTCGACGACGTGCTCAAGGAAGCCCAGCGCCTCGGTTATGCCGAAGCCGACCCTACCTTCGATATCGAAGGCGTCGACGCTGCGCACAAGGCAACGCTGATCGCTTCCATCGCTTTCGGTATCCCGGTGCAGTTCGACAAGGCCTACATCGAAGGCATCACCAAGCTCGAAGCCTCTGACATCAAGTATGCCGAACAGCTCGGCTACCGGATCAAGCTGCTCGGTATCGCCAAGCGCCGCGAAAAGGGTATCGAACTGCGCGTGCATCCGACCCTGATCCCGGCCAAGCGCCTGATCGCCAACGTCGAAGGCGCCATGAACGCCGTTCTGGTCAAGGGCGACGCCGTCGGTGCCACGATGTACTACGGCAAGGGCGCCGGCGCCGAGCCGACCGCTTCTGCGGTCATCGCCGACCTCGTCGATGTCACCCGCCTGGCCACCGCCGATGCCGCCCACCGCGTGCCGCACCTGGCCTTCCAGCCGGACGCCATGTCCAACCTGCCGATCCTGCCGATGAGCGAAGTCGAGACCGGTTACTACCTGCGTCTGCGTGTTGAGGACAAGCCGGGCGTCCTCGCCGACGTCACCCGCATCCTGGCCGACCAGGGGATCTCCATCGACGCCATGCTGCAGCGTGAGCCGGAAGAGGGCGAAGGCGAGACGGATATCATCATCCTTACCCACGTCTGTAAGGAAAGCGCCGCCGACGCAGCCATTGCCAAGATCGAAGCCCTGTCCGCCCAGAAGGGCAAGGTCAAGCGCATCCGTCTTGAAGAACTGCAGTAAGGGCAATTAACGATTCACCGAAACGGGAGCCAGCGGCTCCCGTTTTTTGTGGACGCGGCTGGTCGAGGGCAGGGCACCAGCGGATTTTTCGGCAAGATCAGTGTTGGCTGACCGGCAGTTAGCGCAGGCCTGATTGGCCCGAGGGTAAATGGGCGGACTTTAGCCGTCGTGGCAATTCACTTCTGAATGGCGACTCGATTGACGCGCATAATCGAAGCCTTCACCCCATTGTTGCCGTTATCTTCTCCCCCCATGCCCACGCTTCACGATCAGTTGCGCCAGCGCTTGCCGAGTTTGCGGATCACGCCGCTGCTGCTGGTCGCCAACGTTCTTGTGTTCGCTGCCATGTTGTTTGGCGGAGCCGGCCTGTGGCATGCCCAGAACGGGGTTCAACTGGCCTGGGGCGCGAATTTTGGGCCGGCCACCCAGGACGGTGAGTGGTGGCGTCTCGTCAGCGCACTGTTTCTTCATTTCGGTGTGCTGCATCTGGTCTTGAACATGTGGGCGCTGTGGGATGCCGGCCAGTGGGTCGAGCGTATGGTCGGCCACCTGCGGTTTGTGCTGATTTTCTTTGTTGCCGGACTGTCCGGCAACCTGCTGTCGCTGGTGGTACATGCCGGGCAGGCGGTGTCGGGTGGCGCATCGGGTGCCATTTTCGGGCTCTATGGGGCCTTGCTGGCTTATCTCTGGCTGGAGCGGACGCAGATTCATCCGGGCGAATTTCGCTGGCTGTTCTGGGCGGCCATCGGCTTTACCGTGGCCACCATCGCTTTCGGTCTTCTGGTTCCCGGCATCGATAATTCGGCCCATTTGGGCGGACTGGTTGCCGGCCTCCTGATGGGGGTGCTGGTCAAGCCGGAGGGTCACGCCACCGCGCTGCCGCAACCGGCCAGATGGGCGGCCGGACTGGTGCTTGCAGCACTGCTCGGCGGCATCGTCGCCAACTTGCCGCAGCGGGCCTATCGGTGGAGCGATGAGCGGCTGATGCGCGAGGAGATTGGCCTGTTTCTGGCGGAAGATGCGTCGATCAGTCGTGCCTGGGAAAGTATTTTGCAGCAAGGGCGAAGGAGCGGCGCATCGTTTGCAGAAATGGCCGATGTCATCGAGTCGGTGGTGACCGAGCGTTATGAACACAGTTTTGAGGCGCTTTCCGCCTTGCCGCAGGATGCCAATCTGCCCTCCGCCCAAACGGCAGAAAACCTGACCCGCTATGCGGCGGAGCGGCGCGATGCATCGCGGGCGCTGGTGGACGGCTTGCGGACCAATGATCCAGGGCAAATCCGGCAGGCGCTGGAGCAGGCCAGGAACTCACGGCCGTGACCGCTCGTCCTGTTTTTTCGCGTGGAAGCAACGACCGGCTGGGCATTATTCCGATCAGGATCAAGGAAATGGCGAAGGCGGCGGGGCAGAATCGGCTTCGATTGCCATCCCGGCATGCCTATCATGGAGCTCATATGCAAACCATTCACCCTGTTCATTCCTGCGATCGTCCGACCGCTGAGGCTCTCTATCCCTTCGATGCCCGTGGTATTGCCAAGCGTTTCCGTCATGCCGCCATTTTTGGGGCACTCGATGCGCTGCAGGTCGGTGAAACCATGCGTTTCTGCAACGACCACGATCCCTTGCCGCTGCTCGCCCAGTTGCAGGCCCGTTATGGCGCTCATCTCAGCATCGAATACCAGCAGCGTGAAGCAGGTGCCATCGTCATCGATTTTTCTGTGGTTGGCTGAGTGATTGTCACGGCGAGCCTGACCCTGCTTTCGCTGCTGTGCAGCGCCGTTCTGGCGCTGAGCGGATGGGGCTCGCCGTTGGCGGTCGCGCATCTGGCCTTTGCCGTCGGCATCGTGCCGCTGATATTTGCCGCCATGATGCATTTTGTTCCAGTGCTCACGCGTACCGGCGAGCCGGATCGGCGTCTGGCACAGTTGCCTATGGCGGCCCAGATCAGCGGATTGCTGGCAGTAGCGGCGATGCAGGGCTGGCTGCCCTATGGTGGCGTCTATCTGGCGGCTGCGGCCGATCTCTTGTTCGCCGCCATCCTGCTCAACTGGATCGCGCGTCGGGCCCGCGCCGCGCTCGGTTCGCCACATCCCGGCTGGCGTTGGTACGCGACAGCCCTTGGCTGCCTGATGCTGGCCCTCATGGCCATCCTTCTGATACCGTTCTGGCCCTCCTATTGGCGGGTGTTGCGGATTTTCCATCTGCATCTCAATACCCTGGGCCTGGTTGGTCTTGCCGCACTGGGCACTTTGCCAGTGCTGTTGCCAACCGCCCTCGGACAGGCTGACCCCGAAGCCGGGAGCTGGTTGCGCCGTCGCTTGTGGCTGGTGACCTCCGGTGCCCTCATGGTGGCGACTGGTGCCGCCATCGCCTGGCCCTTTGCCGCCCCCGGTACGGCGCTCATGCTGGTCGCCGGGCTTGGTCTGCTCGGCCAATGGAGTCGCCGCTTTGGCCTCTGGCCGTTGTTCCGTGATGGCGTCACGGCATCGCTGCTGGCCGCAGTCATCGGTTTGATGGTGACCCTGGCCGCCGGTTTGCTGCATGGTGCCGGGCTGATTGCGACACGGCCATCCCTACTGGCATGGGGGGCAGGCTTCCTGCTGCCTTTGGTGAGTGGGGCGCTGAGTCAGCTCCTGCCGGTGTGGCGCTGGCCTGGCCCGCTTTCGCCGGAGCGTCTGCTCATGCGGCGAAAACTCGCGGCCTCCGGGGCGGAGCGGGCAGGGCTTTTTCTGTCGGCGGCACTGGCCATGTTGAGCGGACTGGATGTGCTGGGTGGCGCATTGGCAGCATTCGGCATGGCACTGTTTGTCATTGGCGTGTTGCAAGCCGTGTTCGTGGCGCGGTCGACGCGGTAAAATCACGGCTTTTCGCCTTTCAGGTTTTTGCCATGCGCTATCTTTCGACCCGCGGCCATGCCGTGCCCCAGTCTTTCTGCGACATTCTGCTCGGTGGCCTGGCGCCCGATGGCGGCCTTTACCTGCCGGAAAGCTACCCGCAGATCAGCCGGGCCGAACTTGATGCCTGGCGTCATCTGTCGTATGCCGACCTGGCCTACGAAATCCTTTCCCGCTTCATTACCGACATCCCGGCCGCCGATCTCAAGGCGCTGGTCGCCAAGACCTACACGGCCCAGGTCTATTGCCACACCCGTAACGGTGGCAATGCGGCCCAGATCACGCCGCTGACCAAGCTCGAAGATGGCCTGTATACGCAGGAACTGTCGAATGGCCCGACCCTGGCCTTCAAGGACATGGCCATGCAGTTGCTCGGCAACCTGTTCGAATACGTACTCGACCAGCGGAAAGAGTCGATCAACATTCTCGGCGCTACCTCCGGCGACACCGGCTCGGCGGCCGAGTACGCCATGCGCGGCAAGCACAACGTCAAGGTCTTCATGCTCTCGCCGGACGGCAAGATGAGCGCCTTCCAGCGCGCCCAGATGTATTCGCTGCAGGATGCCAATATTTTCAACATCGCCGTCACTGGCCTTTTTGACGACGCGCAGGACATCGTCAAGGCGGTTTCCAACGACGCCGATTTCAAGGCCAAGTACAAGATCGGCGCGGTCAATTCGATCAACTGGGCACGGGTTGCAGCCCAGGTCGTCTATTACTTCCAGGGCTATTTCCTGGCCACGAAATCGAATGACGAGCAGGTCGCTTTCGCCGTGCCTTCGGGCAATTTCGGCAATATCTGCGCCGGCCACATCGCCCGCCAGATGGGCCTGCCCATCGCCCGCCTGGTGCTCGCCACCAACGAAAATGACGTGCTCGACGAGTTTTTCCGCACCGGCGTCTATCGTCCGCGCACCGCCGCCCAGACCAGCATTACCTCCAGTCCCTCGATGGATATTTCCAAAGCCTCCAATTTCGAGCGTTTCATTTTCGATCTGGTCGGTCGCGATCCCTCTGTGGTCAAGGCGCTGTGGGCCAAGGTCGACAAGGGCGAAGCCTTCGATCTGTCGGCGACCGATTACTGGAAGGACATGCCGAAATTCGCTTTCGTGTCGGGCAAGAGTTCCCATCTCGACCGCATCAACACGATCCGCTTCGCTCAGGGGTGCTACAACGTGATGCTTGATACGCACACCGCCGATGGCCTCAAGGTGGCGCTTGAACATCGCCTGCCGAACGTGCCGATGATCGTTCTTGAAACGGCCCAACCGGCCAAGTTCGAGGAAACCATCCGCGAGGCGCTGGGCACCGAGCCGGTTCGCCCGGCCGATCTGGCCGGTATCGAGAACCTGCCGCAGCGGGTCGTGGTCATGGCGCCTGATGTCACTGCCATCAAGCAGTTCGTCGTCGAGCACGTGTGAGTTTCGACCACGAAGCCTTCTGGTCAGCCCGCTATCGTGATGCGGGCGACGACTACCTGTTCGGCACCGCCCCGAATCGCTTTCTTGCTGCGCAGGAGGCGTACTTCGGGGCTGGCATGAGCGTTCTGTCGGTCGCCGATGGCGAGGGCCGCAATGCGGTCTGGCTGGCCGAGCAGGGCTGTCAGGTGACGGCGACCGAGATTTCCCCGGTGGCGCTGGAAAAGGCAGCAAAGCTGGCGCGCGGTCGCAATGTCGAGGTCAGCTTCGTTGAAGCCGATATTTTGAACTGGGACTGGCCGCAGGATGCGTACGATGCCGTGGTTGGCATCTTCATCCAGTTCGCAACACCGGCGGAGAGGCCGCGTCAATTGGCCGGGATGAAGCAGGCGGTCAAATCGGGCGGCCTGCTGTTCCTGCAGGGCTATACCCCGAAACAGCTGGAATTCAAGACGGGCGGGCCGTCAGCCGTGGAAAATCTCTATACCGACGAGATGCTGCGGGAAATCTTCGCCGACTGGGAGATCATTTCGCTCCACGATCACGAAGACAGCATTGCCGAAGGGTCGGCGCACATCGGTCGATCAGCCTTGATCGACCTTGTGGCTCGCAAGCCCTGACTAAAGGTAAATGACGGCCGGGAAAACGGCCACTGCCAGCACGAGGACCAGCCACTCGAGATTGCGCCGGGCCAGGAAACCGGTGAAATGCAGCACCAGAATCAAAATGGCGACGACGTAAAACAGCGCAAACAGCATCTAATTCCCCTGAGTATAGTTGGATCGTCGAGTCGCGATTATGGCGGCAATCCGTGCAAAATTCTAGCCGACAAAGCGCATCGACAGATCAAGTGCCTTGACGTCCTTGGTCAGGGCACCGATTGAAATCCGGTCTACTCCCGTTTCGGCTATGCCACGCAGGGTATCCAGCGTGACATTCCCAGACGCTTCGAGAACGGCACGGTCGGCGTTGACGGCGACGGCCTGGCGGAGCAGGTCGTTGTCAAAATTGTCGAGCAGGATCATGGTGGCGCCGGCCTTGAGCGCCTGATCCAGCTCATCAAGATTTTCCACTTCAACCTGGATGAATTTGCAGCGATCAGCTGCGCCGGCTGCCACTTTTTGCGCCGCTGCCATCGCCTGGGCAATGCCGCCGGCGGCGTGAATGTGGTTTTCCTTGATCAGGATGGCGTCCCACAGGGCCAGGCGATGGTTGCCGCCACCGCCGGCGCGAACTGCGTATTTCTGGGCGATGCGCAGGCCGGGCAGGGTTTTGCGGGTGTCGACCACCTGCGCCCGGGTACCGGCGATGGCGTCGGCGTAAATCCGGGCCTTGCTGGCTACAGCCGAGAGCAGTTGGAGGAAATTCAGGGCGCTGCGCTCGGCGGTGAGCAGGGCGCGGCCATTGCCGTCGATTTCGCACAGTAGCTGATTGGCCACGATCCGCTCGCCGTCGGCCGCATGCCAGGTGATGCGGGCGTCTGGATCGAGGCGGGCAACGCACAGATCGAACCATGCCCGGCCACACAGTACGCCGGGTTCGCGGCAGATCACCGTGGCCCGGACCTGGCGTTCGCCGGGAACGAGGCTGGCGGTCAGGTCGCCAGCGCCGACATCCTCGGCGAGGGCGGCGTCAACGTTGCGGGCAATTTCAGCGGAAAGTGGAAAGTCGAATTCGATGGTCATTGCGGGAGTGAGAAAACGGTTGAGGGGGCCGATTTTACAGGCTGCGCTGGCCGATTACCCAGTCATTGAAGAGATGACGTGCCGCATCGACGACTTCGCTGGCGGTCAGGCCGACCGGCCCAATACCTTGTCCAACGAGGCGATCGGCCGCCGCACCATGGAGATGAACGCCGGCCAGCAGGGCCATTTCGGGCGGCCAGTTCTGGGCGAGGAGGGCCGTGACCAGGCCGCTCAGGACGTCGCCCATGCCGGCTGTGGCCATGCCCGGATTGCCGCTGGAATTTATCCAGAAGCGGCCGTCGGTGCTGGCAATCACGGTGCCACAGCCCTTCAGGGCGATGTTGCAGTGATAGCGGCTGGCCAGATGGCGGGCGGCCTGTATCCGGTCGCTCTGGATGTCGCCGACCGAACAACTTAGCAAGCGGGCCGCTTCGGCCGGGTGCGGGGTCATGATGGCCGGTGCGTCGCGTTGTACCAACTGGCTTTCCAAGCGGCGGTCGGCAGCCAGAAGGTTGAGGGCGTCAGCGTCGAGGACGAGCGGGAGCGAGGTTTTCAGTGATTGTTCAAGGAGACCTTGCGCCGCCGCCGAGCAACCCAGCCCGGGGCCGCAGGCGAGTGCCTGAAGGTCAGTGCCGAGCAGCGTTTCGGCCGAACGTATCATCAGCTCCGGAGCCCCCAGGTCGACGCTTGGACCCTCGGCATCGAGTAGGCCGAGATAGACGCGCCCGGCCCCCAGTTTGAGAGCGGCGCGCCCGGCCAGGAGGGCGGCACCGACCATGCTCCTAGCCCCGCCAAGGATGCCGGCGCTGCCAAAACTGCCCTTGTGCGTGTTGCGCGTGCGGGTTTTGAGGCGGATTGCGAAATCAGTCAGGGAAACGATGTAGCCGTCGGCTGGCAATTCGTCGACCGGTGTCAGTTCCAGACCAGTAATTTGGATTTCACCGCAGCAATCCGGACCATCCGCCGTCAGCAGGCCGGGCTTGCCGGCGATGAAAGTAATGGTGTGGCTGGCCTGAATGCACGGTGCGAAACAGGTGCCGGTATCGGCATTGAGTCCGGATGGGCAGTCGAGCGCCAGTAGCGGGCAGTTGTCACGCCGGGCCAAATGGTTGGCGGTGGCGATCCATTGGGCGTAGTTGCCGTCCGGTGCGCGGGTCAGGCCAATGCCAAACAAGCCATCGATGATCAGCGACCAGTGGGTGTCGTCGGGAATGCTGCCGACCGTCCTCCCGCCCGCGTCAATAAAGTGGCGGTAGGCAGCGGCGGCATCGGCGGGCAGCTTGCCCGGGTCGGCCATGAAGACGACGCGCACGTCGAAGAAGCGCTGACGCAGCAAGCGGGCCGCTACAAAGGCGTCACCGCCGTTATTGCCCGGCCCGGCCAAGATCAGGATCGGCCGGCTCTGCACGCTGGCCAGTGTCGCCGCCCAGTCGGCAGTGGCAGCGCCAGCGCGTTCCATCAGATCCTCGGCAGCGTGGGCCGCTTCAAGGCGGCGCAGGCTTGACGTCAGGTACAGCGGGTTCGGGTTCATGACGTGATTCTATCGCTGCTTGGGCCTTTGACATGTCTGAGAATAACCGCGACCAGCGCGTCCGGATCAATCGGTTTGGTAATCAGGTCGACCATCCCGGCGGACAGGCAGGTGCTTTGTTCTTCGATCATGGCATGGGCAGTCTGGCCAATGACCGGTAGATCGGGGGCCAGCCGGAGAATGGCGCGGGTGGCTTCAATACCGCCCATGACCGGCATCTGGATATCCATCAGTACGGCATCGTAGGCGTTTGCGCCGTGTCGGGCGACCGCCTCGACAGCCAGTGCCCCATCGACGGCAAAGCTGGGTTCGGCCCCCGCGTCGCCCAGGATTTCACCCATGATGTCGCGATTGATGTCGACATCTTCAACGACCAGCAGGCGCAGGCCGGCCAGCGGTTTCTCCGACCACGTTGTCTCTGCCGTATCCGGCGGTTGGTCGCCCGAGGGCTCGACGGGCGTGTAGGGCAGGCGTACGGTGAAGCAACTGCCAAGGTTGGGCGTGCTGTCCACGCTGATCGTGCCCTGCATCAATTCAACGAGGTGGTCGGTGATCGCCAGCCCGAGGCCGGAGCCGCCAAAGCGTCGGGTGGTCGAGTTGTCACCCTGGACGAAGGGGTTGAAGATGTTGCCCATCTGCTCCGGCGAAATGCCGATACCGGTGTCGATAATGCGAAAACGCAACTGCTCGCCGTCCAGGTCGGCTTCCAGGCTAACCGTGCCACTGCTGGTGAATTTCACCCCATTGGAGAGCAGGTTGAGCAAGATCTGGCGAAGGCGCAGCGGGTCGCTGCGGCACAGGGCGGGCAGGTTGCTGGCGATCACCAGGCGCAGTTCCAGATCTTTGCCGCTGGCCCGTTCCTGCATCATTTCAACGGTTTCTTCGAGGATGACTTTGAGGTCAACGGGCAGGGCCTCAATCCTCAGCATGCCAGCTTCCATCTTCGAGAAATCAAGAATGTCGTTGATGATGCCGAGCAGGAGATTGCCGGAATGCTGGATCTTGACCAGGGCATCATGGGCCTTGCTGCCATCTTCCGTGGCACGTAGCCCAATGTGGGTCATGCCGAGGACGCCGTTGAGCGGCGTGCGGATTTCATGGCTCATCTTGGCCAGAAATTCGCTCTTGGCCATGGCCAGCCGCATGGCATCGGCGCGCGCTGCTTCGAGGTCGGCTGTGCGCACCTCCACCAGTTGTTCGAGGTGGTCGCGGTACACGGCGATTTCGGCATCCTTGCGCTGATGTTCGTTGAGCGCCTCGCGCAACTCACCCTCCATCGCCTTGATATCGGTGATGTCGGCCACGAAACCGCAGAATGTGATGCTGTGGTTGACGGTCGCTTCAGGAACCGCCCGAATCAGCAGCCACTTGATCTGTCCATCGATGCAGATCCGGTATTGAAGCCGCCATGGGGTCAGGTTCTGCGCCGCTGTATTCAGTGAATTGATGTAATCGCTATAGTCGTCAGGGTGCACCATCTCGCGCAAGATGTCGGTGCTGTCGCGGACATCGTCCAGGGTAACCCCATACAGGGTGGCGATGGCATCGCTGGCAAAGAGAAAACCACCGTGGCCATCGGCATACAGGCGGTACTCGAAGACGAGGCCGGGCACTTCCGAGACAATCTGGCGCAGTCGCTTGTTGGCGGCGTTTTCCGCTGACTTCGCTTCCTCGGCAATGATCACTTCCTGGAGTCCGTTGAAGGCCGTCACCAGTTGTCCGATTTCATCGTTTTTGTGTATCGGGAGCGCTTGTCGGGGAACCTCTCCCTGGCGCATTTGGGCCAGCATCTTAGAGGCTTCGGCTAGCGGCCTGAACTGTCGTCGCAGCCACCACCAGCAGAGGATGGCGAGGAGCAGGGTCAGCCCCGACGAGACCATGATGAGGTGCCGCTCGACGGCATCGATCGGCGCGAAGGCTTCAGACGCGGGGAGGACCGATTGCATCAGCCAGCCCGTAGCCGGAATCCGCTTGCTTGAGGAAAGTTCGAGAACGCCGCGCGAACTGCGGGCCAGCCCGGAGCCTTCGTAGCCATCGATATAGCTGTCGTAGACCGGATTGATGCCGCGCGGCGGGCCGCTCTTGAGCAGGCGGCGCCGGTCGGAAGCCACGACGTAGGTGCGGGTTGTCGGGGCGGTGATCAGAAAGTCGCCGGTCATCCCGTATTTCGTGGCGCCAATCTGATCGAGGAAACTCGGCTGGCTGAGATTGGTGACGCCGACGACCAGGCCCATGACTTGTTGGTTATCGTCGAGGATGGGCGAGATGATGGCGAAGACAGGCTGCTGACTATGTTCGCTGAAGAGAGGATCGGTGATCACATCACCAACGCCGCCAAGTGCTTTTTTGATGCCCGGGTATTCGTGAAAATCGACCCCGGTACGCTTGAGTCTGGCCGGGATGCTCGCGACGGCCACCCCACGGCGATCAATGACGATTACACCCCAGTTGAAAATGCTCTCGGGAACAGGGTGACGCTCGAGCGAATCCTGTGCCTCCAGAGAGATATTCAGACGACTGGTGCGATAACCTTGGGCGATGGTCCTGATGATCTGCTGGCGCTCACGGATGGAGCGGTCGAGTTCCCCGGCAATCAACGAGACGGTCGAAAACTGTTGCGCCGAAATGGTCGATTCCATGTCGCGGCGCAGGGTGTGGCCCAAGGCAAAGAACGCGCTCCACAATACAAACAGGCCAAGCAGGAGCACGCCGATGGTGATGCGCACCTGTAGCGAGCGAAAGTCGAACCGGGCCAGCAATTTTTGCATTGCGTTCTTTGAATATCCCCTGCTTTTTCACAGCTTATGCCGTCAGGAGAGATTTCGCCAGAAGGATGGTCTGGCAATGAATGCTGACGGTATCTTCTATCTTTCGGGCATAGCCACCGGCCATGGCGATGGCCACTGGGCTTTTGATTTCACGGGATTTTTCAAAAACCAGACGGTCTCGCTCGGCCAAACCGGAAAAACTCAGACCAAGGCGACCCAACCGGTCATCCTGGTAAGGATCGGCACCGGCCAGATAGATGACGAGGTCGGGGCGGGCGAGGTCGAAGGCGATATCCAGGCCCGGTTCCAGTTGTTGCAGATAGGCCTCATCGGAACAACTGTCAGGCAACTCGATATCGAGATTGCTGGTTTCCTTGGTGAAGGGGAAATTGCGTGCGCCGTGGATGGAGAAGGTGAAAATACTGTCGTCGTCGCGCAGGATGCTGGCCGTGCCATTGCCCTGATGGACGTCGCAATCGACGATCAGAACCCGTTCAACCCGGCCTTCAGCCTGCATGGCGCGGGCGGCGACGGCGGCGTCATTGAAAACACAGAAGCCCTCGCCGTGGTCACCAAACGCATGGTGCGTACCGCCGGCCAGATTCGCCGATACGCCGTCTTCCAGTGCCGCCCGGCAAGCACCAATGGTGGCGCCGGCCGAGCGACGGGAGCGTTCGACCATGCCGGCACTCCACGGGAAGCCGATCTGTTTTTGCGCTGCGGCGTCGAGTCGCCCGTGGCTGACCGCATCGATGTAGGCCGGGTCGTGGGCGCGGGCCAGTTCTGCATCGCTGGCGGCGTGCGGCAGATGGAAATCGGCCGGGCTGAACTGGCCGCTCGCCAGCAGGGACTCGCGCAGCCGGGAATATTTTTCCATGGGAAAACGATGCCCGGTAGGGAGGGGCAAAACAAAGACATCGGTGTAGAACAGGCGCACGACCGATGCCTTTCGGGGATGCTGCCTAGTTGAGAGCAGCCGACATCTTGCGGCGGAACTCGCGGATCAGGTCGTCGTACTGGTCGCTGCCGGCAAGGGCTTCGAACAGGGTGAGCAGCGCCTTGCGGCCAGCCCCTTCGTTGAAGAAGCGGTCACCGACCACAACCGCAAGCGCCGCTTCCATGGCGGCGCGGAAGTTGCCTTGTGCCGCGTAGGCACGGGAAAGGTCAAGGCGGACGGCGTGATCGGCCGGGTTGGCGGCCAGCCTGGCTTCCAGTTCTGCCGTGTCGGCAGCGCCTGCCGACAGCGCGAGGCGGGCGCGCAGGGCGTTGGCGCGGTCAGGCTCCTGCGTATAGTCACCGGACAGCAACTGGCCGGCTTCATCGTTGCGGCCGAGTTGCATCATGACGTCGACGGCATCAAGCTGAATGGCCTGGTCTTCCGGTTTGGCCTGGCTGGCTTCGACCAGTTTGGCCAGGGCTTCGTCGAGCTTGCCATCGAGAACCAAAGCAGCGGCTTCCTCGCGCAGGTTGCCGCCGGGCCCGGCCGGCAGAGCAATCCGGTCGAGGAATTCGCGGATCTGGCCTTCCGCCATGGCGCCATTGAATTCATCGACCAGTTGCCCCTGAAAGAGCACCTTGACCGACGGAATGCTGCGCACGCCGAAATGTTGCGAGAGTTCGGGGTTTTCGTCGGCATTGACCATGGCGAGCAGGAAGCGGCCCTGATATTCCTCGGCCAGCTTTTCGAGCATGGGTTTGAGGGTCTTGCAGGGCTCGCACCAGGGGGCCCAGAAATCGACGACGACTGGCACGGTCTCGGCCGGCACGATTACCTTGGCTTCAAAATCCTGGATGGAAACGTCAAAAGCAAATTCGGACATGGCGGGGCCTGTAAAAATTGGAGTCGGGCGAATTCTACCGCCAGCCTCCGGTTGGCGGGAGATTGGCGGGTGGGGAAGGGTGTTGGCCGCCGGGATTTTGCGCGACACGCTTGGGGATTTTCGCCCTTATCGGCTATGATTCTGCTTTCCCGCAGCCTGTCTTTCCATGACCAAATTTGTTTTCGTTACGGGTGGTGTCGTGTCCTCATTGGGCAAAGGCATCGCCGCCGCGTCGCTCGGGGCCATTCTGGAATCCCGCGGCATCAAAGTCACCCACATCAAGCTCGACCCCTACATCAACGTCGACCCCGGCACGATGAGTCCCTTCCAGCATGGCGAAGTTTTCGTCACGGAAGATGGCGCCGAGACCGATCTTGACCTTGGCCACTATGAGCGCTTCACCAGCGCCAAGATGGCTAAGCGCAACAACTTCACGACTGGCCAGATTTACGACTCGGTGCTCAAGAAAGAGCGTCGCGGCGAGTATCTGGGCAAGACCGTGCAGGTCATTCCGCACATTACCGACGAGATCAAGGACCGCATCAAGGCCGGTGCCGAAGGCGCCGACGTGGCGATTGTCGAAGTCGGCGGTACGGTCGGCGACATCGAGTCGCTGCCTTTCCTCGAAGCCATCCGCCAGATGGGTATCCAGGAAGGTCGCAATAACGTCTGCTTCATGCACCTGACGCTGCTGCCCTACATCCCGACGGCCGGCGAGCTGAAAACCAAGCCGACCCAGCATTCGGTCAAGGAACTCCGCGAAATCGGTATCCAGCCGGATATCCTGCTCTGTCGTGCCGACCGTTCGATTCCGCTCGAAGAGCGCCGCAAGATCGCGCTGTTCTGTAATGTCATGCCGGAAGCCGTCATCGAGTGTCTCGATGCCGATTCGATCTACAAGATTCCGGGCATGCTGCACGAACAGATGCTCGACGAAATCGTCTGCCACAAGCTCAATATCCTGGCCAAGGCCGCCGATCTCACCGTCTGGGAAAAGCTGATCGATGCGATGGAGCATCCGCAGGGCGAGGTGAAGATCGCGTTTGTCGGCAAGTACGTCGATCTGACCGAGTCCTACAAGTCGCTGATCGAGGCGATCAAGCATGCCGGTATTCATACGCGCAGCAAGGTCAATATCGTTTATCTCGACTCCGAAGATATCGAAAAGAACGGCACGGCTGTTCTCGAAGACCTCGACGCCATCCTGGTGCCGGGCGGCTTCGGCCGGCGCGGAACGGAAGGCAAGATTGCCGCCATCCGCTATGCCCGGGAAAGCAAGGTGCCTTACCTCGGCATCTGCCTCGGCATGCAGCTGGCCGTGGTCGAATTTGCCCGTGACGTGGCCGGCATGGCCGAAGCACATTCCACCGAGTTCGTTCACGACACGCCGTATCCGGTTATCGGCCTGATTACCGAATGGCTCGATGCCTCCGGCAAGGTTGAAAAGCGCAGCGAAGACTCCGATATCGGCGGGACCATGCGTCTCGGCGGCCAGGTCTGCAAGCTGGGCGAGGGTACGCTGGCTCGCCAGATCTACGGCGCACCGGAAATCACCGAGCGTCACCGTCACCGTTACGAAGTCAACAACACCCTGCTCGCCCAGCTTGAAGCCAAGGGTCTGGTCGTTGCTGGTCGCGCTCCGGGCACCGACCTGTGCGAAATGGTTGAACTGCCGCATGACGTTCATCCGTGGTTTGTCGGTTGCCAGTTCCACCCGGAATTCACCTCCAACCCGCGTCAGGGTCACCCGCTATTCACCTCGTTCGTGAAGGCGGCACTGGCCAATCAAAAGGTCAAAGGTCAATGAAACTCTGCGGTTTCGAGGCCGGTCTTGACCAGCCTTTCTTCCTCATCGCCGGCCCCTGTACGGCGGAATCGGAGCAGCTCTGCCTCGATGTCGCCGGGCACATGAAAGAAGTCTGCGCCCGACTCGGTGTCCCGTACATTTTCAAGGCCTCCTACGACAAGGCCAACCGCAGTTCCGGCAAGTCGGTGCGCGGTCTGGGTCTGGACGAAGGTCTGCGCATCTTTTCGGAAGTGCAGCGCCAGATCGGCGTGCCGGTCCTTACCGACGTGCATACCATCGAGGACGTTCCTGCTGTCGCCAGCGTTGTCGATGTCCTGCAGACGCCGGCGTTTCTCTGCCGCCAGACCGACTTTATCCACGCTGTCGCGACCTGCGGCAAGCCGGTGAATATCAAGAAGGGCCAGTTCCTGGCGCCGGGCGACATGAAGAACGTCGTCGACAAGGCACGTGAAGTGAACAACGGCGCGGACAACATCATGGTCTGCGAACGCGGCGCTTCCTTCGGTTACAACAATCTGGTGTCGG
Source organism: Dechloromonas sp. HYN0024 (assembly GCF_003441615.1). NCBI lineage: Bacteria > Pseudomonadati > Pseudomonadota > Betaproteobacteria > Rhodocyclales > Azonexaceae > Dechloromonas > Dechloromonas sp. HYN0024. Next base: position 1,397,898 of record NZ_CP031842.1, read on the forward strand.
ACATGCGCAGCCTCGCCATCATGCGCGAAACCGGCTGTCCGGTCGTCTTCGATGCCACCCACTCGGTACAGTTGCCAGGCGGGCAGGGCACGACCTCGGGCGGGCAGCGTGAATTCGTGCCGGTACTGGCACGGGCAGCGGTGGCAGTCGGTATTTCCGGCCTGTTCATGGAAACCCATCCCTGTCCCGAAAAGGCCTGGTCGGATGGCCCGAACAGCTGGCCGCTGGCGCGCATGGAAAGCCTGCTGGCGACGCTGGTGGCGCTCGACAAGGCCGTCAAGTCGGCTGGTTTTGAAGAATTGAAGTAAGGCGCTGAACGTTCCTGCTGTTAATAATTTAATTTAAGTTCTTAATTTAACCTTCTGATAATAAGGAAGAAGTATGAGTTCAATCGTTGATGTTGTAGCCCGTGAAATTCTTGATTCCCGTGGCAACCCCACGGTCGAAGCCGATGTCCTGCTGGAATCAGGCGTCATGGGCCGGGCCGCTGTGCCGTCCGGTGCTTCCACCGGCTCCCGTGAAGCTATCGAGCTGCGCGACGGCGATGCTGGTCGTTATCTCGGCAAGGGCGTCATGCAGGCGGTCGAGAACATCAATACGGAAATCTCCGAAGCGATCATCGGCCTCGATGCGCAGGAACAGGCTTTCATCGATCAGACCATGATCGACCTCGACGGTACCGACAACAAGTCGCGTCTCGGCGCCAATGCTATCCTCGCCGTCTCGATGGCAGTGGCCAAGGCCGCTGCCGAAGAATCCGGCCTGCCGCTCTACCGCTATTTCGGCGGCATGGGCCCGATGCAGATGCCGGTGCCGATGATGAACATCATCAACGGCGGCGAGCACGCCAACAACAGCCTGGATATCCAGGAATTCATGGTGATGCCGGTTGGCGCTGCCAATATCCGCGAAGCCATCCGTTGCGGCGCTGAAATCTTTCACGCCCTGAAGAAGCTGCTCAATAAGGCCGGTCATTCCACCGCCGTTGGTGACGAAGGCGGTTTTGCCCCGAACCTCGGCAGCCATGCCGAAGCCCTGCAGATCATCATGCAGGCCATCGAAGTCGCTGGCTACGTGCCGGGCAAGGACGTGCTGCTCGCCCTCGACTGTGCTGCCTCCGAGTTCTACAAGGACGGCAAGTACCATCTGGCCGGCGAAGGTCTGCAACTGACCTCGGCCCAGTTTGTCGATTACCTGGCCAACCTGGCTGACCAGTTCCCCATTGTGTCCATCGAAGACGGCATGTCCGAAGCCGACTGGGACGGCTGGAAGCTTCTCACCGACCGCCTCGGCGACAAGGTGCAGATCGTTGGTGACGACATCTTCGTGACCAATACCCGCATCTTCAAGGAAGGCATCAAGAAGGGCATCGCCAATTCGATCCTGATCAAGATCAACCAGATCGGCACCCTGTCGGAGACCTTCGCTGCCGTCGAAATGGCCAAGCGCGCCGGTTACACCGCCGTGATTTCGCATCGCTCGGGCGAGACCGAAGACAGCACCATCGCCGACATCGCTGTCGGTCTCAACGCCGGCCAGATCAAGACCGGTTCGCTGTCCCGTTCTGACCGTATCGCCAAGTACAACCAGCTCATCCGCATCGAGGAAGATCTGGGCGATACCGCCTCCTACCCGGGTCGCGAAACTTTCTACAACCTGCGCTAACGTTTAATGCGTTGGCTGACGGTCGGCCTTCTCGCAGTCATCGGCCTGCTCCAGTACCCGCTGTGGGTGGGTAAGGGGGGCTGGCTGAAGGTTTGGGAATATGACCGTCAGTTGCAGCAGCAGAAGGAAGTCACCCGCAAGCTGGAAATCAGGAATGCGGGCCTCGATGCCGAGGTCCGCGACCTGAAGCAGGGCTATGACGCCATTGAAGAACGTGCCCGTTTCGAGCTGGGCATGGTCAGGCAGGACGAAACCTTCGTCCAGATTCCGGAAAAAGTTCCCGGAAAATAATTCGTAAAATTCGTCTACCTCGGTAGTCACCGGTATTGGCCTCCGTTAGAATCGTTCGCAGCAGTTGCCCCATGCAGAGCGCTAAAGGAGAACAACATGCTGCTCAAGGTTGGTGAAACAGCCCCCACGTTTTCATTGCCGGATGCCGATATGGAAACTATCGACCTGGCCCGCTATCAGGGGAAGAAGCACATTGTGATCTTCTTCTATCCCAAGGATGGGACCCCCTGCTGCACCAAGGAAGCAACTGATTTTTCCGATCACGAAGACGAATTCCTGCGGCAGGACTGCGTCCTTTTCGGCATCAGCCGCGACGACTGCATGAAGCATGCGGAGTTTCGTGACAAGGAAGGTATCGGCATCGAACTGCTGTCGGATACCGAAGGCACCGTCTGCAAGCAATACGGCGTCTGGCAGGCGAAAGAGGTCGATGGGCACAAGAAGTTTGGCGTTTCCCGATCCACCTTCATCATTGATCGCCGCGGCATCATTCGCCACGCTCTCTACAACGTCAATTACAAGGGCCATGCCCTGGATGTGCTGCGGCTGGTCAAGGAACTGAACGCCTGAGCCTACCGTGGCAGCTGTTTCCTGAGCCACTCACGCTGCGCTTCCCGGCGGCGTTTCTCGCCGAGCTTTTCGATGATGCGCGGGCAGGCTTCGGCAAAGGGAACCAAACCAAAGGGCAGGATTTCGTCGCAGCGCAGGATATGCAGTCCCATTGGTGATTCAAGAACCCCCGATATGTCACCTGTGGCAAGGGTAAAGGCGACCGGCTCAAGTTCGGGAAACAACTGCTGACGCTTGACCGTGCCAAGCTGGCCGCCCTCCATGGCGGTCGGGCATTGCGAATGGCGCAGCGCCGCTTGAGAAAATTTCTCGACCTTTTTCACCGTCGGTCGCAGACCTTCCAGCGTATCTCGGGCGATGGTCTTTTCGACCGGATTGTTGAAGGTGATCAGGATGTGGCGCAGGCGGCGAGCTTCCGGCCGGTCGAAGGCTTCCGGATGCAGCCGATAATAAATTTCGGCATCGACATCGGTGACCGCCGGCACAGCTGAGGCGACCTTGTCGAGGACAGCCTCGATACGCAGATCGCGCTCGACGGCATCGGCCAGCTTGTCGGTATCAAGGCCAATCCGTTCAAGATCGGCGGCCATCTCATCCGGACTGGCATAGCGTTGGCTGATTTCCCTGAGCCGGGTTTTGATAGTCGGCTGGGGGATGACCACGACGGCGGCTTCGGTGCTGGCCAGAATCCGCTGCTCAAGACGGGCCTGCTTGCCGGCGACTTCTCCGAGGCGGGCCAGTTCCGCCTCGCTCAGTGTGTCGGGGGCTTTTTTGAACAGTTCATGGGCCAGTTTCAGTTCGAGGTAGCCGTTCTGCATGGGCTTACTCCCCGCCGTGAAGGGGTTCGAGGATGGTTTCCGGAATCTGCAGGACGCGTCCGGCGAGGCTGTCGAAGTGAATGTGATAGGCGACCCCGCCGGGGGCATCGCGAATGACCTTGATGACTTCGCCAACGGCCCCCAGGGCGACCAGCACCTCACCGCCGACCGACAACTGCCTGGCGGCCCGGACCTTGTCACGGAACTCGAAGCGTGACGGCGTCCATGCTTCCTCCGCGCCGATCAGTTCTTCCTCGCGGCAGCCAACGATCTTGCCATCCTCGATGAAATTGACCGAATAGATGATCTGGTCCTGCAGAAAGGTGCCGACATCGACGACATAGCCGACGCTGCCCCGACGCACCAGCGGTGCGCCCGGTTCGAGGCCGGGATAGGTACCATCGTTGCGCACGTTGCGGGTGAGACGCACGGCCTCACCGTACTCCCACTGAGCATTCATCATGAGCGGAACACCTTGTCGAGGGATACGAATGAACTCATGCCGCCATCCGGCTTGGAAACGTTCTGAAAGACGGCAAATACCTTTTCGGTCAGCGAATCCGAGGTCACGAAGTCCTGATAGGCGCGTTCCAGCCATAGCCGGTAGATGCCGCGCTGCATTTCTTCCTCGGGCGGCAGGTTGGGGGCCTGCTTGCTGAGATAGTCGTGAAAGCGCTGCAGGATGTGCAGGCGATTGACGTGGACGACAGCCGGGTCGTATGGAACAGCGAAGTAGTCGAGAAAGTCTTCGGCGGAAACCAGGTCCTCCATGGCTTCGGCAAGGGTCAGGGTGTCTTCCATGATGGTTTCCTCAGGCGGCAACTAGGGTTAGGGATGGTTCTTCGGCTGGGGCCGGGTTTTCACTCTGGAATTCGTCGACGACTTCCAGTAATTTGGCAGCACCCAGATGGTCGCGGCTGTCGAGCGCGGCAAGTTTGCTCAGGCGGTCACGCGATTCGGCGATGCGGCCAAGGCGCAGCAGGATGACGCTTTCGGCCTTGAGGGCGAGCAGGTAGAAGCGCAGCAGACCAAAGGAAGTGGCTGCCGCCGAGCCGAGCTGGCTCTCGTCGATCAGGCGCCAGTCGTTGGGAATGCCAAGATGGCGGGCCGAAATGCGTTTGGCGTGGTCGGCGACGACCAGCACATCGTCCAGCCGGTGCTGGTAGAAATAGTAGCGATACAGGCTGACCAGTACGGTGAGATGCTCGGGGGCCAGCAGATGGGCGCGTAGCAGGGCCAGTTCGGCGGCCGGATCGCCGTAGTCCTCAGCGGCCTGACTGATCAGACGCTCCGCCGCCGCGGGCAGTTCGTCCTCGAAGTAGAGCTTGCAGTCGGAGAAGTCGAGCAGGTCCATGGTGGCTCAGTTCAAGGGGTGCATGGATTCGTGCTCGCAGCACAAGTCGCCGGCGCTACAGGTGCGGCACTCGCCGCTATGGTCGGCCGGCGGTGGTTCATGGCGGACTTCGGCCAGTTCCTTTTCGAGAATCTCGATACGCTCGATGAGGCAGGCAATCGACTTGGCGACCGGGTCGGGCATCAGGTTGTGGTCGAGGCTGATGCCATTGGCCGGGCGTGCCGTACCGATCCGGGTGTCGACGATCCGGCCGGGTACGCCGACGACAGTCCGGTCGGCCGGCACATCCTTGACGACGACCGAGTTGGCGCCGACGCGCACCCGTTCGCCAATGGTTATCGGCCCGAGAATCTTGGCCCCGGCGCCAACGACGACACCGTCGGCCAGCGTTGGGTGGCGTTTCCCCTTGTTCCATGACGTGCCCCCCAGCGTCACCCCGTGATAGAGGGTGACGTCATCGCCGACCTCGGCCGTTTCGCCGATGACGACGCAGGCCCCGTGATCGATAAAGAAGCGATGGCCGATGGTGGCGCCGGGGTGGATGTCGACATTGGTCAGCATGCGGCTGAGGAAAGACAGGAAGCGTGCCGGAAAACGCCAGCCGTTTTGCCACAGCCGGTGCGACAGGCGATGGGTGAGGATGGCATGGACACCGGGGTAGGTGGTCAGCACTTCGAGCCTTGAGCGGGCTGCCGGGTCGCGCTGGAAAACGCAGGCCAGGTCTTCCTTGAGGGTTGCCCAGAGGCCGGATTGCGGCAGTGCAGTGGCGGTCATGGTCATCGCTTCAGACATGGGGTTGGCTCCGGATGGAGGCTAGAAGGTCGCGCAAGTCGGACACTTCCGGTGGATGCTTGTGTTCGGCGACAAAGGTGCGCACCCGCGGCAGCATTGCCTGCGCCTCGACTTCGCCGAGTTCGAAGCCGAGTCCGGCGTAAACCACCTGCACGGCGCGCGAACCGGAATGTTTGCCAAGAACGATGCGGTGTGACTGGCCGACTTCCTGCGGGTCGAAGCCCTGGTAATTGTCCGGGTGCTTCAAAAGGCCATCAACGTGGATGCCGGCTTCGTGGGTGAAGGCACCGGCACCGACCACGCTCTTCTGCCACGGCACGGCACGACCGGAGGCGCTGGCGACCTGGCTGGAGAGGGCGGGAAAGCCTTTCAGGCTGACCCCGGTATCAATGCCGTAAAGTTTAGTCAGGCCGAGAACGACTTCTTCGAGTGGCGCATTGCCGGCCCGTTCGCCCAGGCCGTTGACCGTGGTATTGACGTGCGTCGCCCCGGCCTTGCAGGCAGCCAGCGTATTGGCCGTGGCCAGCCCCATGTCGTCGTGGGCGTGCATCTCGATTTCAAGGCCGGTATGACGGCGCAGGGTGCTGATCCGCTCGAATGTGCCGAAAGGTTCCAGAATCCCCAGCGTGTCGGCAAAGCGCAGGCGGCGGGCACCGGCCCGTTCGGCCGTTTCGGCCAGGGCGCAGAGAAAACTCATGTCGGCGCGCGAGGCATCCTCGCAGCCGAGGCCGACTTCAAGGCCGAGGCTGAGCGCCGCGCCGATGTATCTGGGCAGTTCGCGCAGCAGCCAGGCGCGGTCCTGCTTGAGCTTGTAGGCCAGATGCTGGTCGGAGGACGGCACCGAAATATCGATGAGATGGGCACCAAGACCGGCGCAGGCGGCGATGTCGGCCGGGTGCATGCGGCTCCATACCATCAGGCGTGGGGCCAGCTTGAGGTCGGCGACGGCGCGGATCGAGTCGCGCTCCTCGTCACCCATGGCCGGAATCCCGACTTCCAGTTCCGGCACGCCGATGGCGGCCAGCTGGCGGGTGATGTCCAGTTTTTCGCCCAGCGAAAACGCCACGCCGGCCGACTGTTCGCCGTCGCGCAGGGTGGTGTCGTTGATGGTGACGAAAGCCGGGTTGGTCATGGAATTCTCCTCGCCAGTCTTTCAGCAAGGATGGTGCCAATCTATAAGTTATTGAAAAAAAAGAATAGTTTTAATTGGCCTGGCTCGATGTGGGGCCAATGTAGCGAACGCGACAATTCACCTCGTCGCGTCGATCCGGTAATTTTGGTGATAGGCTGATTGCTACCGGGCAGCCCGACTGTCCCAAACGCGCGAGTGCCTTTTCGGCCTGCATGGCTCTTCTCACGAAGCGTTGTGTCTTTCGATCAGTAACTTTTTCTGATTCAGCAAGGCAGCATTCGATGCAAGGAGTCGGCCATGACCGGGCGCGACAATGAACTCTGGCAGCAGTCCTGGCGCGACCGCGAGATTGCCTTTCACCAGCCGGTAGTCAATCCCTATCTGGTCAGGTTCTGGCCGAATTTTCAACTGACCGCGGATGACCGGGTATTTGTCCCGCTCTGCGGTAAAAGCCTCGATCTGCTCTGGCTGGCCGGGCAGGGGCATGCCGTGATCGGCGTTGAACTGAGCCCGCTTGCCGTCCGTGCTTTTTTCCGTGAAAGCGGGCTGCAGCCGACGCGCCGCAAGATTGGCAAATTCACCCGCTGGGAACATGGCCGGATCACCATCCTGTGCGGCGATTTCTTTGACCTCAGTGCGGCCGATCTGGGCGATATTTCCATGGTTTTCGACCGCGCTGCGCTGACTGCCCTGCCCGATGATCTGCGGGGGGCCTATATCGCCCAGCTTCGCCACATCCTGCCTGACAGCAGCCGGATGCTGCTGCTGACCACCGAGGACCCGGAGGAGGGTGAAATGCAAGGCCAGCCGTTTGCCGTGGCCGACGAAATTGCCAGCCTGTATTCCGGCGCTTTCGATATCGAGCTTAGCCATGTCGAAAGCGTCTTCGAACCCGATCCCGACCCGGCCGTCAAACTGCCGGTCAGGGTTGAGCAGAAGGTCTATCTCCTGACGCCAAAGTTACCGTCTTCCGCCGCGGACTGAGGCCCTGCCGGCGCCGCGGCATGGCCGGGCGGCGTTTGCCCATCGGTTGGCGCAGAGGCCGGCATGCCGGCTTGTCCGGTTGTTTCCCATACTCACTACCGGTACTATGTGAACATTCGCGCCAAGCACCCGCAGTGCTTGTAACCAGCAGGGGAACGATGATTCAGCAAGGTCCTTTTATCGGCAGTCAGACAATGGCATCGAGCGTGTTCCGTCGCCGCTTGGCGCTGTCTGCTGCCTGGCAAGTGGACGCCGTTCAATGAGGGGCAAGCTTTGAACCGTCTGTTTTCGCGTTGCGCAAAATCCTGGCCTGTTCATTTCCTGTGTCTGCTGGGTTTCCTCTTTGTGCTGCTCGGCGTGACCAAAGCTCATGCGGCTGGCTACACGCCCAGTATCACCACGGCCTATCCTCAGTTGACCATTAGTAACACTGCCCCCATGGTTCCGTGGTATGGCGGCAATTGCGGCAATACCCTGGCGACGGCCAGTCCCTACGTGGCCTGCGACGACGGTTTGTCACCGGTACTGCCCATCGGTTTCAGTTTCTCTTTTGCCGGCACCGCCTATACCACCTGGAGTATGTCCAGTAATGGCGTGATTTTCTTTGAGACCGGGGCGGCCGGCACGGGCAGTACAGGTGGGAACTCGTACACGCCCAGCAACCTGCCGACCGCAACATTTTCTGGCAAGCCGGCGCTCATGCCGTTTTGGGCCGACTTGTTCAAGAATGCCAGCGCCACTGGCGTTCTCGATATTACCAGTGCGTCTCAACCTGCCTCTGCCAGCTTCATCCAGTACCAGACTGTCACCGTGTCGGGCGTTCAGGTGCTGGTGATCCAGCTTAAGAAAGTCGGCTACTATGGGGCAACGGGTACCCTCGTCAATATGCAGATACAGCTCTGGGCGACCGGTCAGGTTGTTTATTCCTACGGCAGCATGGCCGTATTGGCAACCAATCCCGCGTTGCGCATCGGCCTGCAGTACCCCGGTGGTGGCTGTAACACCCTGGCCAATAACCAGAGCGCCTCGCTAAGTAATCAGTCATACGTGTATGTCTGGGACATCGCAGCCAATACTTGCCCGGTCCTGCCTACGGTAAATCACTACGAGATTCGCCACGATGGTGCTGCCACCCTGTGTGCCGAGCCAATTAGTGTGTTGGCCTGCTCGGGGGCGGCGCCCTGTGCGCCGGCCAATATCATTACGACGCAGATCATTAACGCGTCGGTGACGGCGACGGCAGCTGGCGCAGGTACGCCCACTATCACACCGGTCAGCTTCACGCTGCAGCCATCAACGCCGATAGAACCGGTCAACCTGACCTGGCCTGCCGGCAGTGCGGGCACCTCAACATTGGGTATTCAAGCGGCCTTGGCGCCCAATACCCTGGCCTGCGCCAACGTCGCAGGTACCGCAACCAGTGCTTGCACCATCGCCGTAAGCAACACCACATGCATACCGCCACCGCATCACTACGAGATCCAGGGGCCGGCCACCGGCCGGACGTGCACCAAAGAGAACTTCACCATCAAGGCCTGGGCCGATGCCGCGCAGACCACCGCCTACACGGCAGCGGCGGCAGTCGGCACGCTGACGGCGACGGGCAATGCCGTTTCGATCCCCAACCTCGGGGCATTTTCCATCGCAGCCGGGGCCAGTACGGTGAATATCTCGCCGATTACCTTCCCGGCAACGGGTTCGACCACCTTCAATGTCACGGCGACGCCGGCGCTGGCGGGTGCTACGACCTGTAATTTCGGCGGTTCCACCTCGTGTACCCTGCCGGTGGCCGCCTGTTCGCCCGATGTCCTTTATCGTTTCGATGAAGGCAGCTGGACAGGGGCGGCCAATGAGGTGCGTGATTCCTCCGGCAATGCCCGGCATGCCAGTCTGTACAAGCGAAACTCGCTGGGCGGCGTGGTCGCCACCTACCCGACGAAGATATTCCCCCCCAATGGCAAGAAGTGCAGTGCTGCCTATTTTGCCCCGCAGGCCACTACCGGCGTGAACAGCACGGTCAAGACACCGATCGTGCCGGGCGACCAGGGGACCGTGCATTTCTGGTATAAGAGCGATCAGGCGTGGAGCGGCACCGGCGCGAAAAGCGCCACGCTTTTTGATGCCACCACCAGTACCGCCGCCAATGCGGTCATGCCGTTCTACCTGGGCAAGAGTGCCGGTGGCGGCCTGTATTTCTATACGGTAGACAGCAGTTCAACCCAAAAGGCCATCTCGGGATGGTTGCCCGGCTTTGTCGGTTTCAGCTATGCGGCCGGTGTTTGGCACCATATCGCTGCAACCTGGGACTTGCGTGCCGGCCAGAATGCCCTCGCCATCTACGTTGATGGTGTGCAGACGACAAGTACCGGGATCGTCGCATCCGGTAGCAGCGGCATTTTTACCCCGTGGAAATCTGGCGATACCTTGTCTATCGGCGACGCCCGCGCGCCCGATATCGACGTCACGGCGGTAGGCGCGCCGGGCTTATCCGTCGACAGTGCCAACGGGGCCATCGATGAGTTCTACTACTATCCCTACGCGATCAGTCTGGCCCAGATCATTGCCGACCGCGATTCGGCTACCCCGACCTGTACTCCCGGTCTGCACCATGTCCAGATCGAACATGCTGATGGTGCCGGGATCACCTGCTCGCCATCGACGGTGACTCTCAAGGCCTGTGCCGATGCGACCTGCTCAACGCTGTATACCGGCGGCGATGTCACCGGCACCATGACCTCCTCCGGGGGGGCTGCCAACTGGGTGGGGGGGACGTCGTTCAGCATTGGCGTCTCCGGCACTGCCACCAAGGATGTCCAGGTCACCACGACGACCGCAGCGACCCTGGGTGCCACGGTGACGACCCCGACGGGAACGACCAACAGCACAACCTGCCTGTTCGGCGCGGCAACCGATTGCAAGTTTACGTCTGTGGACGCCGGTTTCATTTTCGACGTCCCCAACCATGTCGCCGACCTCAGCCAGAGTGTGAATATCAGCGCCGTCAAGAAATCGGACAGTAGCCTGGCCTGTGCCCCGGCCTTCGCCAGTGTCAGCAAGACCGTTAACTTCAACTGCAGCTATACCAACCCGTCGACGGGCACCAAGCCGGTGATAGTGGGCGGCACCAATGTCAGTTGCGGCACGGCGAGTGGCGTTTCGCTGGCCTTCGACGCGACCGGCAAGGCGGCCACCACGGTGCGCTATGCCGATGTCGGGCAGATGAGTCTGACCGCGAATTTCACCGGCACGACGGGCAGCACCGATGCGGGTCTGGTCATGAACGGTAGCGACACCTTCATTGCCGCGCCGAAGAGTTTTTCCGTCGCTGTCAGCGGTTCGCCCTATATTGCCGGTTCTCCTTTCAACGCCAGGGTCACGGCGCTCAACAACAGTGGCACGGTCACCCCGAATTTCGGTCTGGAGACACCGGCCGAAGGTGCGACCCTGAGCTTCTCGCGCTGCCAGCCGACCGGCGTCGGTACGGTGGATGGCAGTTTTGCCGGCTCCCTCGGTGCGTTCTCCGGTGGGGCGGCCATTGCGAATAACCTGATCTGGAGCGAAGTCGGCAATGGTGATGTGGTGGCGACCCTGACCGCCAGCAGTTATCTGGGCTCCAGTGTGGCTGTGGCGACCGGCAATACCAGTTCCAACGGGACTGTCTGCAATGGGGGGGCTGGCGCCGTCGGGCCATTCCGGCCGGGTTATTTCGACACCGTCGTTACGCCGGGGTGCAGCGCCGCCTTCACCTATGCAGGACTGACCGGAAAACTCGCAGGCCAGCCATTTACCGTCAAGGTCAAGGCCAAGCGCACCGGCGGCGATTCGAGCGACGGGACCAACACCGTGAACTATGCTGGCGCGACGTGGGCCAAGGCGGTCACCCTGTCCGATGCGGCAGCCGTTCCGGTGGGCACCCTGACCAATACCGCCATCCCGGCCACCGCATTTGTTTCAGGGATCGCCACGGTCAGTACACCGACCTATACCTTCGCCGCCAAGCGCGCACCTTACTCGCTGGCGATCCGCGCCGTCGATACCGATACGGTCACGTCCAGCGGCCATGCCGAAGGGGTTACCGACGTGCGTAGTGGCCGTCTGCGTCTGTCGAATGCCTATGGTTCGGTGTCGCCGATCTACATGCCGGTCGAGGCGCAATACTGGAGCGGGCTGTCCTGGGTGAAAAATATTGGGGACTCCTGCACCACGACGACGGGTGGCACGCCGCAGGTGACCTTCGCCGTAGCGCCGGCGAGTACCGGCTGGATACTCACCCCGGCGGCTTTCGCCACGGGGCAGATGGGTTCGATACTGCCATCAGGGCCGACCGGAATAAGGATCGTCAAGCCGCCACCGGGGGCCACAACCATTACCGCGACTGTGCCTGACTGGCTCAAGTGGACCTGGGGCGGGGTAGCGACACCGGTTGCCCCCTCGGCCAATGCCAATGTTGGCATTTACGGTACGCCGGAAAGCCGGCGGTCGGTCCATGTCCGGGAACTGTACTGACATGACCGGGTCTCGGGCACAGGGTTTTACCCTGATTGAACTGATCGTCATCATGGTCATTCTTGGCATTCTGGCCGCGGTGGCCATGCCGAGAATGAATTCGGTAGGCGCGTTTCGCTCGGCCGAGTTTCACGATCAGGTGATTGCCGCCCTGCGTTATGCGCAAAAGACGGCGACCAGTCACCGCCGGTTGGTCTGTGTCACGCTCGGCGCAGGCTCGGTCACCCTGGCCATCGATAGCAGCGCACCCAAGGACACCGTCTGCGATGTCCCGCTGCCGATCCCCGGGACTACTGCAGCGCAGGTTGTGACCGCGAAAGATGGCTTCACCAATGCGGTTCCCGCCGATTTGTTTTTTCAGCCGGATGGGCGGATGACGAGCGATGCGGCAGGGCTCGCAACTACCGATTTTGTTAACGACGTCGATGGCGGCGCAATCGTTGTTCGGGGGGCGACAGGTTATGTTGGTACCTAGGTCGCGCGGTTTCACCCTGATCGAAATGATCATCAGCATCGTGGTCATCGGCATCGGGCTGGCCGGCGTCCTCGTCAGCTTCAACGTGGCTGTCCGGTCTTCGGCCGATCCGCTGATCTCCAAGCAACTGGTCAGCATCGCCGAAGCCGAGATGGAGGGGATCATGCTTCAGGATTTTACGACGCTGGCCTCGACGACAACCTGTGCCAGTTGTCCGCCCGGGTATGGTGTCAATGTCGTGGTGACACCGGGCGTGCTTTGGGAGGATATACCCAACACTGCAACTATTAGCGTGACGGCTGCCTCGGGCACCCAGAACTTCGTACTGATCAATCACCGCACCAATTACGGCCCATGAAAGCGCGCGGCTTTAGCCTCATTGAACTGATCATCGTCATCATGCTGATGGGGATTATGGCGGCCAGCGTCACGATTTTTTTTCAGCCGGCGGTTGTTTCCTTCATCGATGCACGCCGCCGGGCCGACATGACCGACGCGGCCGATACGGCTTTGCGCAGGATGGCGCAGGACATTCGTCGGGCCGTGCCCAATTCGCTCAACCTGATTGCACCGGTCTTTGGAGCCGGCAACCCCGCAGCGTGTTTCCAGATCGTACCGACCGTCGGTGGCGGGCGCTACCGCACCGATATCGACACAGCAATTCCGGGTGCTGATGCGCTGAATGAATCGAGTCCAGCGCCATTCCGCATGGAAATTCTGGCGGTCCAGGGAACACCCCCGGCAGTGGGTGACAGTGTTGTCATCAATAACCAGAATGCCGCCGACGTATACAACGGCCCGAGCCGGGCGGCCATTACAGCCCTGGGCCCGCCCCTGACACTGGCGTCGAATCCGACGGTCAGCGGTTACATGGGGGGACGTTTCCAGGTGGTATCGGCACTCGAGCCGTCGGTCATCTATACCTGTAGCGGGGGTACCCTGACCCGCACGGTGCTTCCCGCTTTTGCTGCCCCGGCTGCGGCCTGTGGTGCGGCCGGTGTGCTGGTCGCCGACAATATTGCCGGTTGTACCTTTACCTACGGCACTGCCGGGGCAACCAATGGTTTGCTGACGATGACCCTGATCATGACCAATCCGGCCAACCAGGAAAGCATCACCCTGGGTTACGCCGTCCACGTGGATAACGCACCATGAAACGTTATCAGCAAGGTCTTGGCATGATTACCGCCATCATCATCCTGGTGATTCTGGCGGCGCTGGCTGCGGCCATTGCCGTGTTCAGTTCGACCCAACATCTGACGTCGGCCCAGGATGTTTTGAGTGCACGTGCCTGGCAGGCGGCCAGGGCGGGCAATGAGTGGGGGCTGTTTATGGCCCGCAACGCCGGCACCGGGTGGGCGAGTGGTACCGCCTGTGCCCCCTCTGCCGTGGCCGGGACGCCTGGTGTTGCGCAGACCAGAGCGATCAATCTCAACGCCGAACTTGGCTTTACCGTTACGGTGACCTGCGTTGCCACCTTCTTCAACGAAGGCGAGTCGTCGGTGGCTCCTGGCGTTCCCAAAACCTTTGCGCTCTATACCATTACTTCGCAGGCAAGCAATGGCGCAAATGTAACCTCACCGACCTACGTCGAGCGGACACGGGTGGTCATTGCTGAAGTACAGCTAACGCTCTGAGAGCTTAGGCACCTGAAGGTACTGCGTGAGCCGATATCCGGTTCGCTTTCCTGGTGGTTAAACCGAGTACGGCCGATGCAGCCAGTTGCGCACCACCTCGACGTCGCGCTGGGGCAGGTAGGCGAATCCGGCCAACGCATCTTCGACAACGGTCTGTGCCACCCAGTGGGGCACAGCCTTGGTCGTCAGCATGTGAAAATACCAGGCCGACGGATAGCCGATTTCGCGGTCGAACTGGCTGAGCGCATCGTGCAGGGCAAGGCCGCTGGTGCCGCTGCTCGCCTCGAATTCCGGCGGTTCGCCGGCCAGTGTGGCAATTGGTTGGGCACGGAAAACCGGCTGGTGGTAGCGGTCCAGATGCTCGCGGGTGGCGATCACCCAGTGATTGTGGAAGGCGCTGGTGCCACCGGCGCTGCTTTTGCTCCAGTCGTCGAGCATGCGGTGGATTGAGGCCGGTTCGGGCTTTTGCGCCAGCATCCGCTTGAGGAAGGTGGCGATGTGCTGGATGCGGCAGAACTTGTAGAAAGGCAGGCCGAGCGGCGTCAGCGCATCGCTGCTGCGTGGGTCGACCAGTTCTTCGAGGGTTGTCGGTTCGTTGATAAACAGTTGATGCGCCCGCATTTCCTGCAGGTCTTCGATTTCCAGCTGGATGAAGTCCTCATTGCCGGGGCCGGCCGAAGCAACGAGATAATGGGTCTGGCCGACCAGGCGGGTGGCAAAGAGTTGCTGGTCGGCAAAGTCATCGATCAGACGGGCGATATCGCCATCGCGCTCGTCGATGGCGTTTTCCAGCCAGCTTTCAAGGCTGTCGCTGATGCGCTGGCCGGCACCATCGACAATGCCACCAAGCCGATACCAGCCGCCGCGCCCGAGGGCATGGCGGAATTTCCACTCGGGCAGGGCGTTGCCAAGGGCTTTGACCAGTCCGGCCGGGCCGGTATTGACCGGTGTTTTGGCGCAGGTTTCGACGATGGCCGGGGAGAGTGATTTGCAGTATTCGATCCAGCCCTGATTCTGTTTCATGATTTTCCCTTGTGGTCAGGCATTTTCCGAGTCGGCGAGCCGCGCTTGTGCCGCTTCACGGACTTCGATTTCCGGGTCGGTGGTGAGTGGCTGCAAAAATTCAATGGGGGCGTTGGCCACGGCGGCCAGCCTTACCCACCATTCATCGTCCTGCAGCAGGGCGGCAGCCAGACCGGGCAGGGCGCGTTCGGCGACGATGGCGCGGACCTCCGGTTCGGCATCATCGGCCAGCAGGTGCAGGGCGAAGGCCGGCAGGCGCGCCGCGACGACCTTGCGGACTTCGCGTTCGCTGTCCTTGGCCAGTTTTGCCAGCTGGCCATGCGGCAGGCGGCGGGCAACGGTGGCGCGGATCAGATAATCGGCATCGTCGATCAGCCGGATGAGCAGGGGCTCGGGCAGGCGGGCGGCGACTGACAATCGGACTTCGCGGTCCGGGTCGCCGACCATGTCGATCAATTGCTCGACGGGCAGGCGCATGGCGACGACCCGGCGGACGACTTCGTCGGGGTCGGATTTGAGCCCGAAAATCGTGTCGACCGCCGCATAACGTGTGGCAATGGCGCGCCGCTCCCAGAAGATGTCATTCAGGTAGTTGCCAGCCAGTTCCGGGTTCCGGCGCAGGAAGCGGTCGATCTGCCGGCCGCTGTGAGCCCGGATGCAGGCATCGCCGGGCGTGCATTTGTGGCCGTTCAGGTAGTCGGGAAAATACCGGCAGCCCGAGCACAGGCCGAGTTTTCCCATGCCTGCATCGGCGGCGGTCTTGTCACTCGTCATCGACCTTGGTGGCAATCAGGATGCCGGTAGCGGCGTCGGCATCGTTGGTCATTTCCAGGCAATGACCAGTAGCGCCGGAAATCAGGAAGAGATCGTAGCCTTCGACGGTGAAGGCGGGACGATAGCGCGGCGACACGTCGTCTTCGCTGCATTCACTAAAGTGCAGGTCGGGAAAGCGCTGGCGCAGGGCTGAGGCGCTGCCGTCGAGCAAGGCCGCTTCGCCGACCCGGGCCAGGATGGTGGGGGTGATCATGCCACTTCTCCGGAGGCCAGTTCCTCTTCGAACCGCGCCAGCGAGGTGGCCGGCACGCCCATGATCTGGGCCAGCCAGGGCGGCGGGCTGGTCAGGCGGCCTTGCAGTTCAACCAGCACTTCACGGGCCTTGCCACCTTCCGGCTTTTTGACCGGGTGCACGCCGGCCCGTACCACCTTGGCGGCGGCCGGGCCACCGATCGACTGGACATAGACGATCTGGCAGTCGTTGATCAGGGCCGAACGGGCGGCATTCTTGTCTTCGGCCGTATCGGCTTCGACGGTGGTGCGGATATCAACCAGTTTGATGTCGGTCGGGCTGACCTGATAGACCAGAAAGCGCTCGCAGGAGCCAAAGTGGCCATCGAGGGTTTCGCCGCGGTTGGCCGCCACGGCAACGCGCAGGGAGCCTGGCATGTCACCGTCGGTGTAGGCGTCGACCGCCGGAAAATCCTTGTTCTCGACGCCCTGACCCCAGAGCAGGCGGACGGCTTCCTTGAGTGACTCACCGTCGACACCGACATGGCAACCCTGCTCGGCAAAGTCGCCGGCCAGGATGACGCGCAGGTCTTCGACGGTGAGCGTACCGAGCTTGGTCTCGGTGAGCGGTGACTCCAGTTTTTCAATCAAGGCGCCGACCAGCGCACGGACATCGAGTCCGCTCAGGGCGCGGGCAGCGAGGGCGATGCGCAGGGCGGCTTCGCGGGAGGCAATCGGGGTGTCGGACATGCGGGTCTCCAGAGAGAGTCTTCAGTGGAGCGACGGCAGATGACTGCCGGCGCTCGGCTCAAGGCTCCGATCAGGCCGGGCCTATGCAGCCTGACGGGCAGACATCGACGCACAACGGGGAATCGTTGTGGCCGTCGCATTCCGTACAGGTGGCAGCGTCGATCTTGAAGAAGATCTTGCCGGAACTGATCGATTTGGTCGGACAGACAGGCTTGCAGTCGCCGCAGGCGGTGCACATGTCGGGGTCGATTTTCATTGCCATGATGAATCTCCTTAGTCTTCGGCAGCGCCGAGGCGCTTTGCTCGCAGGGAAATAGGCAGGCGTGGTGGCTTGGCGATGGGGTCGATGTAGTAAGTCCCACCGTTGTCCAGTTTCAGTTCGCCGCCCCATTTTTCCGGGGTGTCGAATTCGATGGACTCGATGGAGGCTTCCAGATCGCGCTTCGGCAGGTAAAACACCAGCCCGCCCTTTTCACCTTGCTGGATCATGATGTTAGCCATGCAACTGCTCCCTCAGAACCGGCGGAGCCGAGGCCCCGCCGGTGATGTCGATTAGCGAACCAGGTCGAAGTTGAAGTCGGTGGTGCCCATGCCGATGGTTTCCTTGTCGAGTTGCTCAAGGACGGCGTTGGTCAGCTGGGTGATCACCGACATCATGCCTTCGTAGCCCATGGTGGTGGCGCGATGCATGTGGTGGCGGTCGAAGATCGGGAAGCCGAGGCGGATCAGCGGTACTTCAAACTCTTCACCCTTGTGGCGGGTGTCGCGCTGGATGTACTTGCCGTAGGAGTTGCCGATCAGGAAGTCCGGCTTGTCCGTGAAGCACAGGCTGCGCATGTGCCACAGGTCATTGCCGACATAGACCTTGCCATTGACCCCGAACGGGCTGGAAGCGAGCAGCTTTTCCATGGCCTTGCCCCAGCGCTTGTTGGCGTTGTGGGAGAGGATATGGGTCGGCTCGGCGCCAACTTCGAGGAGCATCTTGACAACGCCCATGACGAAATCCGGATCGCCGTAGATGGCGAACTTCTTGCCGTGCAGCCAGGCGTGACTGTCGGAGACGAGGTCCATGCAGCGGCCGCGTTCCAGTTCGAGCGAGGCGGGAATCGGCTTGCCGGTGATCTCGGAAACCTTCATCAGGAACTCGTCGGTCCATTCGACACCCATCGGGATGTTGAGCTTGGGAACGTCGTGGCTCCAGGTGTTCTCGATGAATTTCTTCGACTTCTCCAGCTGGGCCGGCTGCAGCAGGACGGTGGTGATGGCGTTCGGTGCATCCTTGACCTCATCCATCGTCGTGCCGCCGGAGTACATGCGGAATTCGCCGTCAGCCGGGGTGTCGAAGACTTCCGACGGGTCGGAGAGCATGGTGTAATCGACGCCCATTTCACCCAGCATGCGCTTGATGACACGGTAGTTGCCGAGGTAGGTCTCGAAGCCGGGAATGATGTTGATCTTGCCGTTCGAGCCGACTTTCTTGCCGTCCATGCTGTTCAGCGTGAAGGAGCGGATGATGCCTTCGAGCATGTTGTCCCAGCCGGTGGTGTGCGAACCGACGAAGGACGGCGTGTGGGCGAAGGGGACCGGGTAATCCTGGGGGATGTGGCCGTCCTTCTTCGAGTTGTTGATGAAGGCGTTGAGGTCGTCACCGATAACTTCGGCCATGCAGGTCGTCGACACGGCGATCATGTCCGGCTTGTAGATGGCCTTGGCGTTGGCCAGACCGTCATGCATGTTCTTCTGCCCGCCGAATACGGCGGCATCTTCGGTCATCGAGTCGGACACGCAGGAGCACGGTTCCTTGAAATGACGGTTGAAGTAGGTGCGGAAGTAGGCGACGCAGCCTTGCGAACCATGCACGTAGGGCAGGGTCTTGTGGAAGCCGGAGGCGCAGAGGACGGCACCGAGCGGCTGGCAGGCCTTGGCGGGATCAACCGTCAGGGCTTCGCGCTTGAAGTTGAGTTCCTGGTATTCCTGTGTGGTCGTCCACATGAAGGTTTCCCAGACTTTGGCGGGGCCATGACCTTCTTCGAACTGTTCGCGCTTTTCTGCAAGATTCTTCTTGTAGTCGTCGTCACGAAACAGCGGGTAGCACGGCTTGATGTTGTCAGCGGTTTGCATTGCTATCTCCTTGCCCGGACCGCTCATCTGCGGTGCCCGGCGAAAGGTTGATGATCAGGGCTTCCGGCGGCGGGGCGGGTGAAGGACACGAAGTCCGCAATCACCCGCCGCCGCTGCTTTATCCCAATTCCTGAAACTTAGGCGGCCTTCTTGACTTCTTCAGCTTCAACCTTCTTCCACGGGGGGGTCAGGTTCTTGAAAGTCGGGTTGGACAGGGCGATATCCATGTCACGGGCGAAGATCGCGAAACCGTCGTAACCGTGGTAGGGGCCCGAGTAGTCCCAGGAGTGCATCTGGCGGAGCGGAATGCCCATCTTCTGGAAGATGTACTTTTCCTTGATGCCGGAGCCGACCATGTCGGGCTTCAGGCGCTTGACGAACTCTTCCAGCTCGAAACCGGTGACGTCGTCGTAGAGCAGGGTGGCATCACCCATCTCTTTGATGGTCCGGTCGTAGTCGTCGTTGTGGCCGAATTCGTAGCCGGTGCCGATGACTTCCATGCCGAGGTCTTCGTAGGCGCCGATGACGTGACGCGGACGCAGGCCGCCGACGTAGAGCATGACCTTCTTGCCCTGCAGACGCGGTTTGTACTTGGCGACGATCTCGTCCATCATCGGCTGGTAGCGGGCGATCACGGCTTCGGTCTTTTCCTTGACGGAATCGTCGAAGAAGGCGGCGATCTTGCGCAGCGACTCGATGATCTTGGTCGGGCCGAAGAAGTTGTATTCCAGGTAAGGAATGCCGTACTTCTCTTCCATGTGACGCGAGATGTAGTTCATCGAACGGTAGCAGTGCAGCAGGTTCAGCTTGACCTTCGGGGTGTTCATCATTTCCGCAATGGTGCCGTCGCCCGACCACTGGGCAACCACGCGCAGGCCCATTTCCTCGAGGAGGATACGGGTCGCCCAGGCGTCGCCACCGATGTTGTAGTCGCCGATGATGGCGACATCGTAGGGGGTCGATTCGAAGGCGGCGCCATCGCGCTTGTCGAGCACCCAGTCACGGATCGCGTCGTTGGCGATGTGGTGGCCGAGGGACTGGGAAACGCCGCGGAAGCCTTCGCAACGAACCGGGACGACCGGCTTGTCGATGACGGCAGCAGCCTTCTTGGAGACCGACTCGATGTCGTCGCCGATGAGGCCGATCGGGCATTCGGACTGGACCGAGATACCCTTGTGCAGCGGGAAGAGCAGTTCGACTTCGTCGATCAGCTTGGCCAGCTTCTTGTCGCCGCCGAAAACGATGTCCTTCTCCTGAAAGTCAGAGGTGAAGTTCATCGTGCCGAAGGTGTCGACGCCGGTCGTACCGACGTAGTAGTTACGACGCCCGGCGCGGGAATACTGGCCGCAGCCGACAGGGCCGTGCGAAATGTGGATCATGTCCTTGATCGGACCCCAGACCACACCCTTGGAGCCGGCGTAGGCGCAACCACGAATGGTCATGACACCGGGCAGGGACTTGCGGTTGGAGGTGATGCACTTCTTCGATTGTTCAACAGATTGGTCATTGACCGCGAGATGCTTGGCGCGGTCCTTCTGGGCTTTTTCCGGATAAACCTCAAGCACCTCGGCAATGAGGGCTTCGGTTTCTTCGCGAGACAGAGTCGTCATGTTTTCCTCCTGACGCCGCCACCAATCTGTGGCCGACGTGCTGGTTGAAAGTGGCGGGGGACAAGGCCCCCGCCGTAGCTTGCGGGGTCTTGCTTAGGCGGCCAGGTCGGCGGCGGTCTTGCCGACGATGGACTCGTCTTCCGCTTCCATGATGCCGAACTCCATGAGCAGGTCTTCCAGCTCTTCCATCTCGATCGGGGTCGGGATGACGAAGTTGGTGTTATTGACGATCTTGCTGGCGAGCTGGCGATATTCGTCGGCCTGCTTGTGCTTCGGATCGTATTCGACCATGGTCATGCGGCGGATTTCAGCGTGCTGCACAGCGTTGTCACGCGGCACGAAGTGGATCATGGTGGTGCCGAGGCGGGAGGCCAGGGCCATGATCAGCTCGTCTTCGCGGTCAGTGTTGCGGCTGTTGCAGATCAGGCCGGCCAGACGCACACCACCGGAGTTCGCATACTTCACGATACCCTTGGAGATGTTGTTGGCAGCGTACATGGCCATCATTTCGCCGGAACAGACGATGTAGATTTCCTGCGCCTTGTTTTCGCGGATCGGCATTGCGAAGCCACCACAGACCACGTCGCCGAGCACGTCGTAGAAGACGAAGTCGAGATCTTCGTCATAGGCGCCTTCTTCTTCGAGGAAGTTGATGGCGGTGATGACGCCGCGGCCGGCACAGCCGACACCGGGTTCCGGGCCACCGGATTCAACGCACTTGATGCCGCCGAAACCGACCGACAGGACGTCTTCGAGTTCGAGGTCTTCCACCGAACCGGCTTCAGCCGCCAGGTGCATAACCGTGGTCTGAGCCTTGCTGTGCAGGATCAGGCGGGTCGAGTCGGCTTTCGGGTCGCAGCCAACAATCATAACTTTCTTGCCGGATTCGGCCAGTGCCGCCACCAGATTCTGGGTGGTGGTTGACTTGCCGATACCGCCTTTGCCGTAGATGGCGCATTGACGGAGTTTTGCCATGGTGTAATCTCCTTAGTCTGTCAGTCGATTTGCGAAGGATTCATTGAGAGTCGCACCTCACCTTCTGCACGTAGCGTGCCAGGTCGACTGGCAGACCGTAATCGATTGATTATTCAATGAAACCTGAAAATGAGCCGGCGTCTGTCGGGGTGTATGCTTCCGACAATTCCCCCACGCTTTGTAGGGGTGACGACAATGTGCGAGGTCACCATGGGCTTCCCGACGGGGCAACGCACAAGGCGACACTGCCTCGCGACGCCCGTCTGCCGATCAATCGCTGCAACCTGCCGGCGGTGGTGCTCGGTGGCCTCACCTATCAGCACTATCCCAGTCCACTCCTGATCGACGGTGTGGCCGAACTGCATGCTGATCTCTTCCGGCGTCTGGCAGCGGCCAGGCCGGAGGCGAGGGGCGAGGTATTTCGCGATTACCTGACCGTGCATTTCCGGCTGGAACGGCCCGAGGAGATCGGCTTGAGCGGCGAACCGGGCAGCCACAAAAAAAGCCGGGCCAAGGCCAACTACATTCGCATGGTGCGCGGCTGGAGTTTTGATTCAGACAGCCGCGAGGGGGCCGTACTCAAGGGGTGGGTCGAGTCACGCTTCGGCCTGATGCCACGCTATCACGGCCAGCCGCTGCGCGATCCGGCGGGCGACGGCTACCGGCGCTATCAGGAAATGCGGTCGCATGGTCTCTACGGGACCAATGCCCTCGAAGCCCAGTTCGACCTGCTATATACCTTCTGCCAGTTCGAATTGGCCGAGCGTCATCCGGGGGCGCGACATGTCACGCTCTATCGGGGGGTCAATCGCCTGGCTGATCACGAAGTGCTGAAGAAGGGGGAAGGTGGCCAGCATGTCGTCCTCCTCAACAACCTCAATTCATTCACCTGCAGCCGCGAACGTGCCTGTGAGTTTGGCGACTATATTCTGGCGGTCGATATTCCCCTGACCAAAATCTTCTTTCACTGCGGCCTGCTCCCCGGCGTGCTGCAGGGCGAGGACGAATTCCTGGTCATTGGCGGTGTCGTCGAGGTGACGTTGTCGACCATGTGATGATGGCAGGGGGTTCGTCCAGCCATGGATCGGCCGGCAATCGACGTCAAAGCGGCGGAGTTCGCGCTCTGTCCGGTTGTTAAGCCGTCATCTCACGTCGTTGAATCCTGCAGGTTCCTGAGCAGGGTGGCAAAGAGAATGTCCGGGCTGACCGGCTTGGCGATGAAGTCCGACATGCCGGCCTCCATGCAATGCTGCTGATCATCGACGAAGGCATTGGCGGTCATGGCGATGATTGGCGTATGGGCATAGTTGGCCAGCTGCCGGATTTGCCGGGTAGCTTCCAGCCCGTCCATGCGCGGCATCTGCATGTCCATCAGAATCAGGTCGTAGGTTTTGGCCTTTGACATGGCAATGGCGTCGACCCCGTCGCCGGCCGAATCGACCTTCAAATCAACGCATTCCAGATACATTCGGGCGATTTCCTGATTGATCGGTTCATCTTCAACCAGCAAAACCGTTCGACCAGAAAATTTATCGATCAATGCCGCCTCGATCTGCGCCGAAGGCACGGCCGGCTCTTTCTCGTCGATGACCGGCGAACACTTCAATCGTGCCGTCAGCCAGAACGTACTACCACGGCCGGGCGTGCTATCGACACCGGCTTCGCCCTGCATCAGACGGGCGATTTCCTTGGTGATGGCCAGACCCAAACCGGTCCCGCCGTACTTCCGGGTCGTTGAATTGTCGGCCTGCTCAAAGGCAGAAAACAGCCTGGGCAGCACGTCGGGCTCGATGCCGATACCGGTATCTCTGACCTGAATACGAATCTTGACGTCATCGACCCGCTTCTCAATGACGGCGCAAGATACTTCGATCTCGCCAGCCTGCGTGAATTTCACCGCGTTCGATAAATAATTCAGCAGCGCTTGCTGCAGTCTCGTTTCATCCCCCTGCAGCGCAATGTTCTCGGGGAGCGCCTTAACGACCAGCGTCAGGTTCTTTGCCTTGGCTTTCTCACTGATCATTGATGCGGCATTGGTGAGCAGCGTCGTAATATGGATCGGCTTTTCTTCCAGGACGAGTTTGTCGGCCTCGATTTTGGACAGGTCGAGTACCGAATTGACGATTTGCAGAAGGTGTTGTCCCGCCGTGTCAATTTTGGACAGCTTGTCTTCTTGTTCGGGCGTGACGCCTGATCGTTTGAGCAAATGAACCATGCCGCTGATGGCATTGAGCGGGGTACGGATTTCGTGCGACATGTTGGCGATAAACGAACTCTTCGCTTGATTGGCCGCGATGGCCGCTTCGCGCTGCAGGCGAGTACGGTGTACCTGAATGCCAAAATTCAGGTTCAGGGCCAATTCTTCCAGCAAGGCAACCTCTTCGGCACCAAAGGCATCGGGTTCAGCCGCATAAACGGTGAGAGAGCCAAAGACCGCATTGTCTCGACCCAGGGGCAGTGCGATAGAGGCGCGATAACCACGCTGAACGGCGGCAATACGCCACGGTTCCATCCGCGGGTTGGTCAGGACATTCTGGTTTATCTGGGTTTCCCCGGTACAAATGGCCAGGCCGGTCGGGCCTTGACCGGTCACGGTGTTGCTGTCCCAGGAGACATTCAAATTTTCCAGATAGCCATCTTCATAGCCTGATTGGGCGACGGCGCGGACGGTCTTTTTACTGTCATTTTCAGCGTATCCGACCCAGGCCATCAGGTAGCCGCCGTTTTCGACGATCAACCGACAGATGTCGTTCAACAGGTCTGTCTCGCTGGCATCGCGCAGCAGGGTCAGGTTGCATTGGCTCAGCAGGCGCAAGGCCCGATTGAGCCGTCGTTGTTCTTCTGTGGCCTGTTTTTCTGCATGCAGCGCCTGCCTGAGCTTTTCTTCGCTGTCGCGCAGGGCAAGCTGAGCCCTGGCTTGTTCTGTCACATCCCGGAAAATGCTGGCGAACTGATTTTTCCCCGGCGAAAAGACCGAGATGGCAAATGTCTTGCCCATCGGCTCGTAGGGCGGTTCAAACCTGAGCGGCTTGCCGGTCTGCGCAACCGAACTGAATTCTTCAAGAAATGCGGCTTCGCCATAAATTTCACTGGCCAGTCGCCCAATGACAGATTCCCTGGTCAGGCCAAGAATCGATTCGTAGGCCGGATTGACGTCGAGCAAGCGGTAATCGACGGGCGTGCCCTCGTTATCAAAAACTAGCTCATGTAAGGCAACCCCTTCTGTCATCGCCGAGTAGAGAGAGTGAAACCTTTCCTCGCTTTGCTGCAGGGCAACCGTGCTGCTTTTTTGCGCGGTGATGTCGTCGTAGATGCCAAGTATGCCAATGACTTCATTGTTGCTGTCGCGTAGCGGCACTTTCGACGAGCGTGCCCAAAGTGTTTGGCCATCAGGCGTAGTCTGTGGCTCTTCATAATTCAGCTTGGGAATGGTCGATGAAATGACCGCCTCGTCATCGGCGCGATACAGGTCGGCCTGCGCCGCCCAACACATCTGGTAGTCGTTCTGACCGATCAGCTGATCGGGGGTGTCTTTTCCGGCATCCCGGGCAAATATGGAATTGCACCCCAAGTAGTTGAGGTCGCGGTCTTTCCAGAAGATACGCATCGGCGCTGTGTCGACGATGGTTTCCAGGAGTTTTTCGGATTTTTCCAGCGCGGCCTTTGCCTGAAAAAGCTCGTTTTCTGCCTGTCGATGCTCGGATAGTTCGCGCATCAAGCGCAGGGTATTGTTCGACAGGGTGGCGTAGATCGACAGAATGATGTCGATCAGGGCACGCGTTGTTCCACCCATCTGCTCCTTGGCCTGTTGCTTGGCTGCATCAGGCGACAAACCGGCTTGAATGGCCAGCACGGTGTAAGCCATGTTCCGGTCGAATTCAAGGATGTGTGATGCCAGCCAGCGGGCCAGAAATGACAGTGCTTCGTCAGCGACCTCCGTTAATGGTCGGGTCGTGAGCGAGCTACGCAGCCGGGCAACCTCGTCGATGAAAGCCTCATGACTCTTGCGGTGCTCGTGTTCGTAGGGATCGTCTGCCAGATACGTATGCCAGATGCCCTCTTCGTAACCGAAGTGATAAACCGTGTAGTCAGCCAGTTGTTCAAACAGTTTATCCAGGCGGTCAACATCGTCCTTGAAGGCAATATGCCCGGCCAGTTCGTTGAGCATCCTTACTAACTGGCGGTGCTGTTCGTCGACTTTGGGCAAACCCGTATCGAAATTGTCATCCCACGGAAATATGTCGATCGACTTCATGGCGTCGCCATCTATTAGAAACGGTAAAAATATAAAATCAGTAACTATTCTATCGCTTTGGGCCTAGGCCAGCGTTCAAAAATGAATGGTTTTGGCAGCTTTTTTCGGTGCTTCGTGAATATCGTCACGTAATGTCGGTGCGGGTGGCGCGGTCGGAAAATTGTCGGGCGGCCCCCTGGATGCCCTGTCACAAACCCGACAATCGACCGATGCTTCGGCCGGAAAGCCGCACCCAATAAGGACCGGGAATCGGGCGTGGAATTTGCTGTAAAGGGCTACATCCCCTTACAGAGCAAACAAAATGACTCCAGAACTGCGCGAAAAACTGCTGGCCGGCCTCAAGGATGGCAGCATCGTTCCCTACCTTGGCCCCGGTGTGCTGGCGGATGTGAAAAATGCAGCGACCGGAGCACCCATTCCGGCCGACAGCAATTCACTGATCTATGCCATGAACGATGGCAAGCCGATGGCCCCCAAGCTGATGTACGAATTTCCCCGTGCCGCGATGAACGTCGAACTCAAGCGCGGGCGTAGCGCTGTCACCAAGTTCCTCAATCGTACCTACGGCGAGACGGCTTGGACGCGGGGCGCCGTGCATGACTGGATCAAGGCGATTGCCCCGCATTACGTGATCGACATCAACCGCGATACCCAGTTGCAGGATTCTTACGCCGATGTGCCGCACAACCTGATCGTCGGCATCGCCCGCCTCGGCGGCACCGACTTCCGCTACAAGCTGTATTTCTGGGATGGCACGGCTTATCAGAAGACGACAGTGATCAATCCGGGTATCCCCATTCTCTACAAGCCGATGGGGACGCCCAGGCCGGAAGCCAACTACATCGCTTCCGACGCCGATTACGTCGATTTCATCACCGAACTGATGGGTGGTTTCTCGATTCCGCCCGAGGTGAAGGAACTGCGCAAGGGCAAGCAATACCTGCTGATGGGCCTGCGCCTCAACCGCGACACCGAACGCATGGTGATGTCTGACGTTATCTACGCCGCTGCTGAGCCGGCTGGCTGGGTGCTGATCCAGAACCCGACCGACAAGGAGCGCCGCTTCTGCAAGAAACAGAAGCTCGAACTGATCGAAGCGGATGTCTTCGATCTGATCGGTGCGGCCATCGCTGCCTGAAATTACTCAATCCACCAAGGAAGAAACATGTCGCTCGATCGTTACGAACCCCTTTTCTTTAACGCCAATTTCAAGGAATCCGCCAGCACCGGGGCGCTCGTCGCCTATCGCGGCGAACTGATCCTCGAGGAAGGCGAAGTGGCCGATGCCAACGGCCGCCGCAAGCCGCCGACGGAAGTCCTCAAACAGGCTGTCCTGCTCGGCGATGCCGGTGGTCTCCGGTTGATTTCCGGTTCACTCGACGAATTGCAGCAGTTCCCGCTGGTCGTCGAAAAATTCGGTGCCGATTTCAATGCCGGGACCATTGCGGTCTTCTTTACCGTCAATATTCCCAAAGGCTTCGTGACGACGGCCAATGGTGCCAGCATCGCCTTTATCCCGTTGGTCCAGGGCATGGTGTGGACCGAGCTGTGCGATCTGGTGGCGCTCGACAAGGGGGATTTCAAGGGGCAGAGCGCCGCTGACAAGGTGGCGACAGTGTATGGCGCCCTCAAGAGCTACAAGTTCAAGTATGCCGAGCAGAGCGTGGAAGAGGCGCTGAAGACCACCAACAACGCCAAGCGCGAAACGCACGGGGCAATCTGATGGCCTGGGATGCGGCCCGTCACGCTCTGGGTGTCGCCGAAATGGATGACACCCACCGGGAGTTCGTCGAGTTGTCGTATGCCTTGCTGGTGGCGTCCGACGAGGCGTTTCCGGGGCTTTTTGTTCGTCTGATTGAGCATACTCGCCAGCATTTTGACGACGAAAACAAGCTCATGAAGGCGTGCCGCTTCCCGGCGACCGGCGAACACAACAGCGAGCACCTGCGGGTGCTTGGCGAACTGGCTTTCTTTGCCCGTGGGGTGGCAGCCGGCCGCCTTGGACTGGCTCGTGATTACGTCCGCAACCTCCCGGCCTGGTTCGCCACCCATCTGTCCACCATGGATTCGGCGCTGGCGGGGTGTTTGAAAAAGGGGTGAGGGCGATGGACCGCATGGCCCCTAAGTTCCCCGTCTGCACTAGCCAGGAACTGGCCAACGGCCAGTATCGCAAACTGCTCCTGGTGTTCGAGGCGAAAGAGGAAGAATGTCTCGTCCTGCGCTTTGATGGCCGGATATTCGCCTATCTCAACCGTTGCGTGCATATGCCGCGCCGTCTCGATTGCGAAGAGAAGCAGATCTTTGACCAGAGCGGGCGCTACCTGCGCTGCTCCATGCACGGCATCGTCTACACACCGCAAACCGGCGCTTCGGTCAGCGCCATGTGCGAAGGCGAACGTCTGCATGCGGTCGATAGCTACGAAGAAAGCGGGGTGGTCGGTATTGCCGATTTCCGGGTTTCTTCGATCAGCCAGTCAGCGCCACCCGTTTGATCGTTTACCACCAGAAAATGCCGGGCAGAAGCATTTGATGCGCCGGCCACCGTACACGCAGACCTCACCTATGCGGCTATCCATAAGGTACAAGCGTCCGCTGGCAGGGCACTTGTGGAGATGAAATCCCGACTGATCCGGTGAGGTGTCGGGGCACGGGTTAGTGTCGCACTGGTTTCATATTTATGTTAAATATGCTGCCTCGTGTTCCAGGTTCGTTCGCGACTCAAATTGCCTGCGCATCAAGTGTTGGACGATGCAAGGGTTTCAAGGGAGCCCTGTGCATAGCCCACAACCACAACGGATAATGCGTCTGGCGACAGGCTTTCTCGCGGCTTATGCGCTGATCGCTGTCGGGTTGCTGGGTTCCGGTGCCGATATCTACGAACATCTGCACCTTGAACTCGATGCCGTAAACGGGATTTTGTCCCTCCTTCTGGCGGCCTTCCTGCTCGCCAAGCAGAGCCGCATGCCGGCTGCTGTCCGTCAGGCGCTGGCGATCTGTTTCGCTTATGCCGCCTTTGCCGAAATTCTTCATGCGCTGGTTGGTATCGAGTGGTCAGGGCCCATGCAGTGGGTCAGTGAGTCGGCTAAAACCTTACGGCCAGCCACCTGGCCACCCTCCGCCTACATTCTGCCAATCGGACTGGTTTATCCCTGGTTGCTGCTCAAGGGCCGGATTGCTTTCAGGCCGACACTGTTTGCCGGGATCATGGCGCTGCTTATGGTGTCCCTGTTGTTGGTGGCCTGGTCCCTGCCGAAATACGTGGATACCGGCATTCTGGGGATTCAGCGGCCAACTCAGGCCCCGCTTTTGCTGCTGTTGGCCTGGCTTGTTGTCGCTTTCTACCGGCAACGAAAGGCACATCCCCTCTACGAAGGCATCTCGTGGATGTGTGCCTTGCTCTTTCTGTCTGACCTTTCCATGCTGTTTTCAACGTCGCCGCATGAGAAATTCACCATGGTGGCGCATAGCGGAAAACTGCTCTCCTACACCTTCCTCCACACCATCCAGATGCGTCTGGCGGCGGCTGATAGCGATGCGCGACTAGCGGCAGAAGTGGCATTGGCTGAGAGTGAGTTGCGTCTGCGCCTGGTCATCGACTCGTTACCCGATCTTATTTGGCTCAAGGATGGTGAAGGGGTTTATCTCAGTTGCAATCGCCGGTTCGAATTGTTTTTTGGTGCCCGTGAAGCGGAGATCGTCGGCAAGACGGATTACGATTTCGTCAGTAAGGATCTGGCCGATTTGTTCAGAAAAAATGACCGGATTGCCATCGAAAAAAATTGTCCTGCGGTTAATGAAGAAGAAGTGCCTTTCGCTTCAGACGGCCATCGCGAAATACTTGAAACCACCAAGGTGGCGATCCGTGATGCCGATGCGCGGCTGATCGGGGTATTGGGTATTGGTCATGACATTACCCGTCGCAAGCAAGCCGAAGACGAACTGGATCGACACCGTAATCATCTGGAGTTGCTGGTCGAAGAGCGTACTGCAGCCCTGGTGGTCGCCAAGGAACTGGCAGAGTCAGCCAACCGGGCGAAGAGCGCCTTTCTGGCCAATATGAGCCACGAATTGCGCACGCCGATGAACGGCATTCTGGGCATGCTGAATTTGTTGCAGCGTCGGATTGTCGATGAAAAGAGCCTGGATCAGCTGGAAAAAGCCAAGATATCGGCCAATCGTCTGTTGGCTATCCTTAATGAAATTCTCGATTTGTCAAAAATCGAGGCCGACCGAATGACGCTCGAATCCGTCCCGTTTGCGCTGAATAGTGTGCTGGATAATGTCGTGTCGCTGTTCGACCAGAGGGCATCGGAGAAGGGCTTGAATCTGCTGGTTGATATATCGCCGACCTTGGCCCTGCGCGCATTGCAGGGAGATCCCTTGCGCTTGGGTCAGATCCTGATCAATCTGGTCGGCAATGCCATCAAGTTCTCGCATCGTGGCGATATCAACATCCGCCTGGGCGTCGGCGCCGAAGACGAGCACAGCCTGTTGCTGCGTTTTGAGGTGGAAGACAACGGGATTGGCTTCAATCCGGAAGACCGGGAGCGTCTTTTCAGTCCGTTCGAGCAGGCCGATAACTCGACCACGCGCAAGTTCGGCGGTACGGGTCTGGGTTTGAGTATCTGCAAGCGCCTGGTTGGTCTGATGGGTGGCGAGATCGATGTCATCAGTTCGCCCGGAGACGGATGTGTCTTCTGGTTCACTGCCCGCATCAACAAGGCCGTTCCGGCGCCATCGTTGGCCGCGTCGGCAGGTAGCAGCCACTAAGCAACACCGCCCGGACCGACCGACGGCGATCCGGGCGGCATGCTTGCGGACTTGGCACGCCCGTTGCAGAGGGAGGGTGAAACCCATGGCCAGCGTCGACTTTGCGACATGGCCGAGAACGCCAGCCCAACCCCAACGGAGTTCGTCATGAAGCCGAGTACCATCGATTGCAAGGGCCAGAGCGTCAGTCTGGGTGACAAGGTCCGCGTACTTGAAGTCACTACCGATGCCGACCTTGACGAGGACGATCTCGAGATGTTCCGGGATATGGTCGGTGCCATCTGTGACATCGAGCGCATCGATGCCGACGGTGCTGCCTGGGTGGCGCTGTGGTGGAATGGTGACGAAGGTACGGTGCTCACCCAGATTGGCCTGGCACCGTGGCAGATGGAGCGTGTGAAGGGGTAAGCTGGCGGTGCCCGGCTGCTGACGGAAACAACGTGGCAGACGGGATCGTCGCCGGTCGGTCCGCCCTTCAGTATTGGCTTGATTCTGATGTGACGCGGGCACGGGGCTTGCTGAAATCCACCAAACGCCAAGGAAACCCCCCATCGTGTCGGATACCTCACAAGATGTTGTACGCGCTTACCACGCCCGGACCAAGCACCGCTTCGACGCCTATGCCGAAGGCCCCGGTCAGCTTGACTGGGATGCCCAGCCGGCGGCCTTTCGCCACTATCCGGGGGCACCCCTGTGCGAATTGCCGCTGGCCGCCGATCGCTTCGAGCGGCCCTACCGGCAACTTCCGGACAAGCCGGCAGTTGCCATCGCCGCTGACCTCAACAGCCTGGGGGCCTTGCTGGAACTGTCCTTCGGCCTGTCCGCCTGGAAAAGCTGGGGGCCGAACCGCTGGGCGCTGCGTTGCAATCCTTCATCCGGCAACCTGCACCCGGTTGAAGCCTATGTTCTGAGTTGCGGTCTGGCCGGGGTCGGCGATGGCCTGCATCACTACGACCCGGAGAACCACGCCCTCGAAGGCCGGGCGCTCACTGCCCCGGGGGGCGGTGATGCCTGGCTGGCCGTCGGTTTGACCAGCATCATGTGGCGTGAAGCCTGGAAATACGGCGAACGCGCCTTTCGCTACTGCCAGCTCGATGTCGGCCATGCCGCCGGGGCGCTCGCCTATGCGGCGGCGCTGCTCGGCTGGGAAGTCGTGCCGCTGGCCATCAGCACCGACACGCTGGGCCATTGCCTCGGTGTTGACCGGTCTGACGACTTCCCCGCCTCGCGTTTCGCTTTTACTGAAAACGAAGAGCCGGAAATCCTCTTCGCCATCCGCGCCGCCGGCCTGAGTGCAGTGCCCGTCGGCATGGCGCTGCCCGATTGGCTGCAAAGCGCCGACTGGCAAGGCAAGCCCAGCCGTATCGACGCATCGCCCGGCTATCGCTGGCCGGCCATCGATCAGGTGGCGGCGGCCAGTCGTGTCGCGGAGCGCCAGCCGGAATCGAGCCTGCTGTCACTGCCGGCGCTGGCCCCTCATACGACGCTGGCCGGCGCGGCCAAAATCATTCGCCAGCGACGCAGTGGTCAGCGCTTCGATCCCCGTTGCAGCCTGCCCAAAGCGGTCTTCTACCGGATGCTCGATGCCGTTTTGCCCCGCTCCCAAAGCCCCTGGCTGGCACACAATGCCAATCCGCATATCCATCTCCTGCTCTTTGTGCTGCGCGTCGATGGCCTGTCCCCCGGCCTCTACCTGCTGCCCCGCACCCCGGCTGCGGCCAGCGAACTCACCGAGGCGCTGATGCCGGCCGACGAGCGCTTTGCCGCCCGTTGCCCGGTCACTGAGATCGACCCCGAATGCCCGCCCCATCTTGGCCTGATCCGGCTGGCCAAACTCGGGTTGCAGGAAATGCAGCGTCTGGCGCGATCACTCTCCTGCCATCAGGATATTGCTTCAACCAGTGCCTTCTCCCTCGGCATGCTCGGCGAATTCGATGTCGCCGCCGGCGCGGGGAACGGTTACCGCGAATTGCTGCGCGAAGCCGGTCTGATTGGTCAGGTGCTCTATCTTGAAGCCGAGGCTGCCGGGGTGCGCGGCACCGGTATCGGCTGCTTTTTCGATGACCCGGTGCACCAGTTGATCGGCTTGCGCGATTCGCGTTACCAGAGCGTCTATCACTTTACGGTGGGCACCGCGATCACCGATGAACGGATCGAAACCGGCCCGCCTTACCCGCAACGCCAACAGGACCAGCCATGACCCCACAACTTGCAGCCTTCCTCGCCGAACACGGCTTTGCCGCCGACAACATCAATGCGCCGCAGGCCGACGGCCGCTTCACGCCATTGATGCGCGCTGCCAAGCTTGGCCGGCTCGATTTGGTCGATGAGCTGATTTCCCTGGGGGTCGACCTCGACGCCCTCAATGCTGATGGCTGCAATGCCTTGTGGCTGGCCTGCTACAACGGCAGCCATGCCCTCATCGAGCGGCTGATCGCCGCCGGCATCGGTATCGATGTGCAGAACGGCAACGGTGCGACCTGCCTGATGTACGTCGCCTCGAACAGCAAGCCCGACCTCGTCGAATTGCTGCTGAATAAAGGCGCCAACGCGACATTGAAGAACTTCGACGACTTCAGTGCCCTTGATCTGGCCGCTTCACGGGAGTGCCTGATCCTGCTGCGCAGCAAGAAAGCGACGGGCTGAACGAAAAGCCCTGTATTTAAGAGGCGATGCGGTATACACTTTTAACACCTTTGTTGGTTTTATAGATTACCGTGTGGTGTTGCTGAATTTTCAGTGCCACCAGACGATACCCCAGACCGTCTGCCCGATCCGGGCAAGGAAGCAGGTATGCCCTTGCATAGCTTCTACTGGTATTCGCTGAAAACCCGCGTAACCCTGCTTATGCTGCTGGTTTTCGTGATCAGTATCTGGTCGCTGGCCTTATACGGCAGTCGCCTGTTGCGGGCAGACATGGAGCGCACTCTGGGTGAGCAGCAGTTCGCGACAGTGTCTTTTGTCGCCGCCCATGTGAACGAGGAGTTGCGTGACCGGATGATAGGGCTGGAGGGAATCGCCAGGCAGATTACGCCGTCGATGATGACCAAGCCGGCGGAGATTCAGGAACTGCTCGACCAGCGTCCCTTCGTCAATATCCTGTTCAACGCCGGCGTCTTTGTCATCGGGTCGGAGGGCACGGCCATTGCTGATTCGCCGAGGCTTGATGGGCGGGTCGGCACCAATTACATGGATCGTGATTTCATCGCGGCTGCACTCAGGGAAGGCAGGTCGGGCTTCGCCAAACCCGTCATCGGAAAGGCGCTGAAGGCACCTGTGCTAAGCCTGGTTACGCCAATACGGGATGGTCACAGCAAGGTTATCGGCGCCCTGGTGGCAGCGGTCAATCTGGGGCGGCCCAACTTTCTCGACAAACTGACCGCGAGCCGTTACGGGCAGAGCGGTGGCTATGTGCTGATTGCGGCACAAAGCCGGCTGGTCATCACCGCCACCGAGCGTTCGCGGATCATGGAGCAACTGCCTCCGCCGGGGGTGAATGCCTGGGTTGATAAATTCGCTGACGGCTATGAAGGGTCCGCTGTTGCCGTCAATCCGAAAGGTGTCCAGGTGCTGGTGTCGGGCAAAACCATTCCGGTGGCGGGCTGGTACGTTCTGGCGACATTGCCCAGCCAGGAAGCCTTCGCCCCGGTTGATACGGTCCTTGATCGCTTGTTGCTGGGCGCGCTGCTGGCGACCCTGCTGGCTGGCGCTGTGACCTGGTGGTTAATCTCTCGCATCCTGCAGGGACAGTTGGCGCCAATGCTCACGGCCAGTCGGGTGCTGGCCACCCAGGTGGCTGGCGACGAACCGGTGCAGCCTTTGCCGGTGACCAGTCAGGATGAAATTGGCCAACTGATCGGCGGCTTCAACCGGCTGCTGGAGATGTTGAGTCAGCGTGAATCCTCCCTGAAAGCCCGGGCCGAAGAGTTGCGGGCCAGTGAAGAGCAGCTGCGCTTTGTGCTGGAGGGGGCGGATCTTGGGTTCTGGGACTGGAACATTGCCGCGGGTGTGGTCTATCGTAACGAACGCTGGGCGACCATCCTCGGCTACTCCTACGAGGAAATCCAGACCACGGCGCAACAATGGACGGACTTTATCTTTCCCGACGACCGGGTGGCGGCCTGGGCGTCGATCAACAACGTCCTTGAAGGTCGGGCCCGATCGCATAATGCCGAATATCGCATGCTGCACAAGGATGGCAGCATTCGCTGGGTGCTTGATCAGGCCAATGTGCTGCAGCGAGACGCCAGCGGCAAGCCAATCCGAATGAGCGGGACCCACACCGACATCACCGAGCGCAAGGCGGCTGAGCAGGAACTCGAGCAGCATCGCCACCATCTCGAATCACTGGTCCAGGAACGCACGGCTGCCCTGTCCGTCGCCAAGGAGCTGGCCGAGGCTTCGAACCGGGCCAAGAGCGCCTTCCTGGCCAATATGAGCCACGAGTTGCGGACGCCGATGAATGCCATCATGGGCATGAACAGCATTGCCCTGCGCCATGCCAATGACCCCAAACTTCGGGATCAGCTGGAGAAGGTCGACAAGGCCGCGCATCACCTGCTCGGCATCATCAACGATATTCTTGATATCTCGAAGATCGAGGCCGAGCGGATGACGCTGGCGCAGAACAACTTCATGCTCGGCACCGTGCTCGAAAACCTGACCAGCCTGATCAGCCAGAAGGTCGCGGACAAAGGCCTGCAATTTCATGTCGATTTGCCCCCTGTACTGGCCCGCATGAATTTGCTGGGTGATCCCCAGCATCTGGGCCAGATTCTGCTCAATTTGACCGCCAACGCCGTCAAATTTACCGAGGTCGGCAGTGTTTCGGTGCGCGTCCGGCTAGTCGAAGAAAGTCCTGACAGCGTCCTGGTGCGCTGCGAGATTGAGGATACCGGCATTGGCATTTCGGGCGACGATCAGAAGCGTCTGTTTACTGCTTTCGAGCAGATCGATGGCTCGATGACCCGCAAGTACGGTGGTACCGGGCTCGGGCTGGCCATCAGTAAGCGGCTGGCCAAGCTGATGGGCGGCGATATTGGTGTCGACAGCCAGTTGGGCGTAGGCAGTACTTTCTGGTTTACCGTCCGGGTTGGCAAGGGGACATCGAGTGCCGGCCTTGTGGCTGCGCTACAGCCCATGTCTGGGCAAGCTGCCGCAGAAAGATTGCGCAACCAGCATGCCGGCACCCAGGTCTTGCTGGCAGAAGACGAGCCGATCAATCAGGAGGTCTCGCGGGCCTTGCTCGAAGAGGTCGGGCTGGTCGTTGATTTGGCTGAAGATGGTGGCGTGGCGGTGGTTTTGGCCGGGCGAAACCGCTATGCACTGATCCTGATGGACATGCAGATGCCGAATGTTAACGGGATCGATGCGACGCGGGAAATCCGCGGCTTGCCGGGATACCGCCAGACGCCGATTCTGGCGATGACGGCCAATGCGTTTGATGAGGATAGGCAAGTCTGTATTGAAGCCGGGATGAACGACCATGTCAGCAAGCCTGTCGAGCCTGACAAACTGTACGAAACCCTGGTGCACTGGCTTGAGCTGCCGATGAATGAATCCTGAAGCTGGCCGGCCGGGCGGTTCCTGATTTTCTGGTCAGTCGGGGGTGAATTCAGCCTGGTCGGCCATGGGCCGGGCCAGCAGGGCGCGGGCCTGAGCCGAACACAGACTTGAGATTTTCTCGTCAATGGCCTTGAGCCAGCGGTTGGGGATGCTGTCCAGGCCGTAGCGGGCACCGGCCAGCATGCCGGCGATAGCGCCCGTGGTGTCGGCATCGCCGCCGCGGTTGACCACGTCGATCAGACAATCCTCGAAGGTTTCCGTCGCGAAAAAGGCCTGGAAGACGGCCTGCAGGGTGTCGACGACGAAGCCGCTGGGGTTTTCGCGGCGGCGCTTGTCGTAGGCAAAAACGGGAAACTCGCTGACCAGCTTGCCGGCCCGCTGCCGTTCGACATCGATGGCATCGCGGCCGGCGAGGAAATCCTGGACCATCAGGGTCAGCGTTTCGCAGGCTGCGTCAGACAGCGTGTTGTGGTGCGTGACGTGAGCCTGGGCGCGGCTGGCGGCCAGGCTGTCTTCTTCCGGATGACCGTAGCAGGCGAGGGCGACGGGCAGGACGCGCATGGCGGCGCCGTTGCCGGCATCGTGTTCGGAGGCGGCGGCTTCCGGCTTGCCCGTTTTGCGAAAAGTGATCAGGTTGCGACGCACGGTGTTGCCGATGTCCACCGGCTTGCCACGCATCCAGGCATCGAAGGCATCGGCTGCGGCCTGCGCGTCGACGCGGCCCTGGCCAATGATGGCCTCGCCGAGGGCCAGTGACATGGTTGTGTCGTCGGTGACCTGGCCGGCCTTCAGACGCAGCCAGCCGCCACCGGTGATATCGCAGTGCAGGCCGATCTGGTGGCGGATTTCATTGGGGGTCAGGAACTCGACTGTCGCCCCCAGCGCGTCGCCGACGGCGAGGCCGAGATAGGCGGCGATGCCCCGGTTGACATGCGGCGGGTAGGCCGGCCCGGTGCGACGGCGCACCGGCGCGGTTCGGGCGATCAGTTCTCCGGACCAAAACATTGGGCGTAATCCTTGCAGACCCCGCAGGACGGAGCAGGGCACACGTAAATGCCTTCCTGTGCGCAAAACTGGCGGTAGAGGAATTTCTTCCACTTCATGTCGCTGGTGTTGGCGCGGGCGAGGGCGGGGAAGTTGACCCACATCAGCCGCGACAATTCCTCGCGGTTGGCCAGGCCAAGATCTTGCCAGAGATGGTCGCGTCCAGCGCAGGCGGTGGCGACAATATTGGCAATCAGCAGTTCGGACGGATGTTCGCAGGCGCGGTTCTCGAGCAACAGTTTTTGCAGGTCGCTCCATTCCGGAATTGATTCGACGCTACGTTGCGGTCCGTGGGTGTCGAGTTCCGGGAAATAGGTGGTGATGAGGTGGGTGTGGACGGCTTTGCCCAGTCCCAGATCGGTTGGCAGGCAACCGCTGCCGGTGATCTGCCCGGCGACCAGGCTGGCGAGCAGGGAACGGTTCGGATCGGCTGCCGCCCGCGCCGTCGCCACCGGCATGGCCAGCAACTCGGCAAACAGGGTGCTGCGGTAGGGCAGCCGGTCCGGTCCGTTCATGATCAGCGCCTTACTTGCTCGGATACTCGACCAGGATGTCCTCGTCGCGGACAATCATCTGGCAGGCCAGACGCCACTGGGTCGGCGGGATGTCGTCGACGTACATCTGCTCGATCTGGGCCTTGGTGATGTGGCCGAGTTCGCTCAGTGCGGCGACTTCGCGGACATTGAGCGGACCGCCCATCGGGGCGCGCTTGCCGTCAACCGATGAGACCTTGACCAGACAGGTGCCGCAGTTGCCTTCCTGGCAGCCGAAGTCGATCGGGATGTGATGTTCCTTGGCCAGCGACAGAATGGTCTGGGTGTGGCTGCCGGCAACGGCGTAGACCGTCTTGTCCTTGTGCAGCGGACTGGTGAAAGTGATGAGGGCCATGCTTGAGTTCTCCTGGATAGCGGGTTGATTTGAATTTCTCGGTTGGGGTTGGGTTATGGCTTTTAATCTTGTTCGGTCGCACCGGCTCTTAGGCGGGCTTCACCACGATGTCGCCGCCAATGATCTGGGCCTGGCAGGCCAGACGATGGTTGCGCGGGGCGAGGTTGTCCTTGAGTACCTGGTCTTCGAGCATGCTCGGCGGGGCGAGGTTTTCGGCCCCGGAAACGATCTTGGTCAGGCAGGTGCAGCACTCGCCTTCACGGCAGCCGTAAGTGATGCCGGCCCCGACTTTTTCGGAGACTTCGATGAGCCGGGTGCCAGCCGGTACGGTGACCGAGACGCCGATATCTTCGAAAGTAACTTTGGCTTTAGGCATTGATTCCCCCTGTTTGTTATGGATTAGGCGAGTGTCGCCAGGTCAATTTCACGGTGTTCGACCCGGCCGGTGAGGTGACGCGCCAGTTGTTCGCCGAGATCACGGCAGGCTTCCAGTTCGCCGGCGTCCGGTACCAGCTTGATGCGCAGGCCTTCGACCGGGACGCGCAGCTTGAGGCCACGCAGGCGGTCCTCGATCAGGCGTACCGCCTCGCCGCTCCAGCCGTAGGAACCGAAGGCAGCACCGAGCTTGCCTTTGACGTTGACGGTGGTCAGTGAGGACAGCACATCCCAGATCGGCTTGACGGCATCGGCATTGATGGTCGGGCTGCCGAAGGCGAGGCCGTCGGCTTCTTCGATGAGGTCGGTGAAGATGCCCGATTCGCCACCTTCCAGGTCGTACAGCGAGACGCGTACGCCACCCATCGATTCGGCTCCGGCGGCAAGTGCTTCGGCCATGCGCCGGGTGTTGCCGTAGGCCGAGATATAGAAGACAACCAGCGTCTTTTCGCTGCGCGCCTCGTTGAATAGACGCGGTGTTGCCAGTTCGCGGTAGCGGTGCACGTAGTCACGCGGCGCATGGCGGAGGATGGGGCCGTGCGCCGGGGCGATCAGGTTGAGATCAAGCGGCTCGATCAGGGCGATGGCATCGAGCACATACTCGCGGAAGGGCCGCATGATGTGGGCGTAGTAGTACTCGAAGGAAAAGCGGAAATCGCCGACGGTGTCGTTGAACAGCCGGGTATCGCAGAAATGGCAGCCGAAGATGTCGCCGGTAAACAGCAGGCCATCCTCGACCAGATAGGTGCACTGGGTGTCCGGCCAGTGCAGGTAGGGCGTGTGCAAAAAGCGCAGGGTGCGGCCACCGAGATCGACCTCGTCGTCGGTGGTCACCGGGATGTATTCGGGCGGTTTCTCGCCGGTCGGCTTGAGCAGCGCCTTGAGCATCATCTGGGCGCGGCTCGACAGATACACCTTGGCCTGCGGGGCGCGCTTGAGCAATTCGGGCAGGGCACCGCTGTGATCCGGTTCGAGATGATTGAGGACGATGGTGGTGATTTCGTCGTAGCGGGCGACCGATTCGAGGCGACGGAAGAAGTCGTCGGCAAAATTTTCTTTCACCGTGTCGATGATCGCCACGCCGTGTTCGCCGCGCACGACATAGGCGTTGTAGCTGGTGCCGTTGGCGGTTTTGAGGATGATGTCGAAACTGCGCAGATGCGGGTCGAGGGCGCCCACCCAGTGGACGCCCGGCGCGATTTCTACCGCGAGCTTAGTGAGTCCCGCAGCGGCCATCCTGGCCTTCCTCTGCCTCGTGAGCGTGGCTGCCGCAGCTGCCGTGGCCGGCCGGGCCATGCACGCAGGCTTCGATATTGCCTTCCGGCAGTTCGACGTTGTTCAGCCCGATCCAGGCATCGACTGCCGCAATGTCAAAACCGACCAGCCGTTCGTCGCCGATTTCCATGAGGGGGCGACGAATGAGCAGGGGGTTGTGCAGGAGCATGTGCAGGGCATCTTCGAAGCCCAGATTCTCCGGCACGATCTCGCCCGACTTGATGTCCGGTGCAGACGGGTTGAACCAGGCGCTGACCGGTAGCTTGCCGAGGAAGGCGAGTAGCCGGTCGGCTGTCCACGGCTCGGTTTTCAGACTTTTTGCCTGGACCGTATGGCCGGCTGCGGCGAGCAGGGTCTTCTGGCGAAGATTGCCCTTGCAGCCGGGCTTTTCGTAGAAAGTGACGATGGCCATTAAGCTGCTTCCCGCCACAGGCCGAATTCCTTCAGTTTTTCAATCGGGATGCCGGTCAGCGACCCGGGCGGGTTGAGGAACTCGCCCAGTTCATTGACGATGGCCATCTCGATCGGGCAGATCGCAGCGCATTGGGGCACGCCGTGATCGCCCAGGCATTCGGTGCATTTGCCATCGTCGATGAGGAAATGCGGAGTGTCCTGGTAGATCGCATCGTTCGGGCAGACATCGACGCAGGCCCAGCAATTGACACAGGATTCGGTGATTTGCAGTGCCATTTACGCCACCTTGAGAGTTTCGGATTTGGGCAGTAACTTGCCGGTCGCTGCGATTTCCTTGTACACCGCCATCACCGCTTCCTCGATTGGCTCCATGGCGTGTTCACCATTCGGCGCAATGCCGGCGGCTTCCAGCTTGGCCCACGGCTCGTAACCGACCTTCGAACAGAGCACCACCTCGCAGCCTTCGAGAATGCGGATGTTGCGGTCGAGCAGGGATTCCGTCGCCCCGGCATCGACGACATCGCCATCGCCGCAGGCATCCATGCCGCCGCAATAGAGTTCGGTCTTGCGGTGGCTCATGAAGCGCACGCCTTCCGGCGAGGCTTCGTAGATCAGAAACTCCTTGGCATGGCCGAAGTGCTCGGCAACGACGCCATTCTTGCCGGCGACCGCCATGAGCACCGGCCGCGATCCTTCGGGAATACCTTCGGCCTTGGGCTTGGCGACGCCGCGCTTGGCTTCGAGTTGCTCGATGATCGAGTCATGCACTTCCTTGCGGCGGACCATGGCGGACTCGTAATCGACATCCATGACGTCGATCTTGTCCATGGTGAATTCCTCACCGCGGTCCTCGCCGAGGAGGCCGACCGCATCGGCACGGCACTGGCGGCAATGGCGCATCATCGCCATGTCGCCGGCACAGGCGTCCTGCAGGTCCTGCAACTGCTCGGGCGTTGGTTCCGGTTGTTCCATGATGCCGTAGTAGGTGCCGTGTTCGGGTTCGGCGATCAGCGGCATGACGTTGTGCAGGAAAGCACCCTTGGCCTTGACGATCTTCGAGACCTCCTTGAGATGCTCGTCATTGACGCCAGGGATGAGTACCGAATTGACCTTCACCAGGATGCCCCGGTCAGTCAGCATCTGCAGGCCCTTCTGCTGCTGTTCGATGAGAATGCGCGCACCTTCGACGCCGGTGATGCGCTTGTTCTCCCAGTAGATCCACGGATAAATTTTGGCGCCGACTTCGGGATCGACGCAGTTGATGGTGATGGTTACGTGGTCGATATTGTGTTGGGCAATGCGGTCCACGTACTGTGGAAGATTGAGGCCGTTGGTCGACACGCAGAGCTTGATATCCGGGGCGCGCTCGGAAAGCTGTTCGAAGGTTTCAAAGGTACGCGCCGGGTTGGCCAGGGGGTCGCCAGGTCCGGCGATGCCCAGTACCGTCATTTGCGGAATGGCGGCGGCGACGGCGAGCACCTTGTTGATCGCCTGCTTGGGAGTGAGGAGTTCGGAAACCACACCGGGGCGCGACTCGTTCGAGCAGTCATACTTGCGGTTGCAGTAATTGCACTGGATGTTGCAGGCCGGGGCGACGGCCACGTGCATGCGGGCAAAGTAGTGGTGCGCTTCCTCCGAATAGCAGGGGTGATCCTGGACCTTGGCGCGGATATGATCGGGCAGGTGGCCCAGGGCGTCAGGCGCCGTGCCGCAGCCGCTGGATGCACAACCGCCACCTTCAGCGGCGGGGGCTGTGTTGCTGATAACTGGTAGTTCCACGATGTCGGCTCCTCGAATGCAGTCGGAGCCTATTCAGCAATCGCTGTGCCAGTGATAATTTCGCAGTTAAATCAGTGAGATGGGGCTTTGTTCTGACGGTCGTGTTGGTCTCGTTGTCGCAAATGCGACAGGGTTGCCGTAGTGTTGCGACGAATGGTCCTTGTTGCCGCCGTGATTGAATTTCCCGGCATTGCTAATGAGCAATTGTCTCCCTGACAGAAATTGTCTGTCAGGGCACTCACCATTCGACGTCGAAACCTGGTATTCGGGTTTGCTTTTGCCTGGCCAGTTTTCCTCCCTATTTGTAGTGGTTTCCAGTTTGGCGATGTCCCTATAGTGTGAGGTGGTGCCGTGCGGGATTTATTGCCGGTTTTGAGTGAAAGTTTTCGGCTTCTCCAGAGGTAATCAAGCCAGTGTGGGTTGAGACATTCACCACGAAAAATGCGGTTTTGCCTTGCCTTTGTTGTCTGGCGGAGGAGTGGGTGCACCGACTGTCCGAGACATCACCCCATGGGGTGATGTCTCGTGGCATCCATCTCCCTATAATTCATACAGTTATAAACCCATCAGTCTTTTGAGAACCCGATGAAAACACACCATACTGGTCACGCCGAAATCGATCAGCAGCATCAGATCCTGGAGAGCATGGTTGGCGAGTTGGCAACGTTTTGTCCTAGGGCAGACCAAAGTCTCTGCGCGCCATGCAATGAATGCACTTCGCTACAGTGCAAGCAATGCGCCACGTCCCTGGCGGTGATTGTCAGCGAGCTAATGGCGTTTCATATCGGACATTCCACCTACGAAGAAAGAATGATGGAATTGTTGCCATCAACGTCGAATTGCCAGGCTCACATCAGGGCGCACAAGGCTTCTCACGAAGGGATGTTGAAGCAACTGAAGAAGTTCACGCCTCAATTCATTCACGACAATCTGGGGACTGCAGCCAGTCAAATGAACCGCCTTCTCAAGGATTGGCTGGGTGATCACGTTGTCCTGTTTGATAACCGTTTGGTGGATCTCAGTTCTGCCATAAGGCAAGGCATTGATTTTGATAGTGAATTGGTCGCCATGCTCGACGAGCATGTGTTTCCCAATCGACCGACGATAGCGAAGCCGGCGACCACCCGATCGTTGTCGGTACGGAAAAGAATGGAAGTTCGGGGGCGCTTCGAGTCACTCTCTCCGGCTCAGCGCGCCGTATTCTGGCTAGTTGTTAGCGGCAAGACGAACCGTGAAATTGGAGAGGAGCTGGGCGTCACGGTCAATACAGTCAAAACCCACCGAGCTGCGGTTTTCCAGAAGATGGAAGTCGCGTCGGTGGTGGAACTGGTCACAAAAGCGGATGTGCTGCGTTGAGTGGGTGCGATCCAGCTGTATTCACATTGCATTGCTACCCGCCTTCTTTTCAATCCTGAGGCTCAGGTTTGAAGAGAAGACAAATTTATCGAAGGTCATCGGGTAGTTTCAGACAGGAGTCTGGCGTTTCACCCTTCTCATGCCACGGGGTGATGACATGAATAATTTTTTAACAGACCATGAGGTATCGCTTGTGCTCGTTGATTCTGCATGAGCGACGAAAATCAAATTATCGGTATGTTCTGGAATAAGCCTGTTTAACGTCCAATGCCAATTATTCGCAATGCCATTTTCTAGAAAGCACCCCGCGATGGAGGCGCGCCACGTCGACCTGGATGACGAGGCCTGGATCGAATCAACCATCTTTGGCTTACATAATCTGGTTAGCAGCGGCTCACTCAATAATCCGACCATTGACACTCATGTCATACGCATGGATGAAAGCCGGATACGTCTGGCTGCCAATGTATTTGCCAATTCACATGACGGTATCATGATTACTGACCCCCTTGGGGTGGTCGTCGATGTGAATCGCGCCTATAGCAAAATTACCGGTTTTCCCCCGGACGAACTGATTGGGCGTCAATCCAATCTGCTGACATCGGATCATCACCCCGTTGAATTCCGGGATTCCCTGCGGGAAAGCCTTCAGACCAAAGGTTTCTGGCGCGGAGAGGTCAGCAACCTGCGGAAGAACGGGAAACTATGTACCGAGTTTATGTCGGTGAGTGCGGTCTACGATTCGATAGGTGAAGTGACGCATTTTGTTGCCATTTATACCGATATCTCGGCATTAAAGGAAAGTCAGCGACAACTCGAGCATCTTGCCTATCACGATGCATTGACCGGATTGCCCAATCGCGTGCTACTGGTCGATCGGATCCAGCATGGGCTGGCGCAGGCAACGCGGCGAAAGGGGTTGGTTGCCGTCTGTTTTCTCGATCTGGATGATTTCAAGCCGATCAACGATCTGTACGGGCACAATAACGGCGATCTGGTTCTGATCGAAGTGGCTCAGCGAC
Organism: Dechloromonas sp. HYN0024; assembly: GCF_003441615.1. Taxonomy (NCBI): domain Bacteria; kingdom Pseudomonadati; phylum Pseudomonadota; class Betaproteobacteria; order Rhodocyclales; family Azonexaceae; genus Dechloromonas; species Dechloromonas sp. HYN0024. Next base: position 1,442,409 of record NZ_CP031842.1, read on the forward strand.
TGAAGCAGGCGGTCCGCGAAGGGGATACTGTGGCGCGTATCGGCGGCGATGAATTCGCGGTACTGCTGACCGATCTGGAAGGCCCCCAGGATGCCAAAACGGTCATATTGCGCATGCTGGACAGCGTGGCACGGCCTTACTCAGTCGATTCGGCAACGGCTGTAATCTCGGCCAGTATCGGTTACACCCTGATCCCGGGTGACGATGGAGACCCGGACAACCTGTTGCGACATGCCGACCAGGCTATGTATGTCGCAAAAGAGGAAGGCCGAAACCGGATTCATTTATTCGATATCGAACACGACCAGCGAACCAGAAGTAAGCGGGAGAATGTCTCGCGTATCAAGAAAGCCTGTCAGGACAACGAGTTTCGCCTTTTCTATCAACCCAAGGTCGATATGCGGCGTGGCAAGGTTGTCGGCATGGAGGCGCTGATCCGTTGGCAGCATCCTGAGCTTGGCTTGCTGTCTCCCGCCGACTTTCTGCTGCCCCTCGGCGACCATCCGCTACTGGTCGATATCGGCAACTGGGCGATTCGTGAGGCCCTCGGTCAGATGGCCAAATGGCAGGCGGAAGGGCATCAACTTCCCGTCAGCGTGAATATCTCCGGTGGTCATCTGCTCGATCCGGATTTTGTCTCAAGTCTTGCCAATCAACTAGCCGCATTTCCGCAGCTGAATCCACGTGACCTGCAACTCGAAATTCTCGAAACTGCCGCTCTGGAAGATGTCGCGCATGTTTCAAAGGTAATCAAAAAATGTACCGAGCTGGGCGTCCAGTTTGCCCTGGATGATTTTGGCACGGGCTATTCGTCCCTGCTCTATTTGAAACGACTGCCTGCCAGAACCCTGAAAATCGACCAGTCGTTCGTGCGTGATCTGCTGGATACCCCGGAAGGCGCCGATGCGATTGTCTGCATTCAGGCCCTGGCCTCGGCATTCAAACGTAAAATTGTTGCCGAGGGTGTTGAATTTATCGAGCAGGGTATCGTGCTCCTGCGCCTTAACTGCGACGTCGTACAAGGCTATGCCATCGCCCGTCCGATGCCGGCCGACGAAGTTCAAAACTGGGTCGAGACCTATCGACCAGACCCGGCCTGGGCAGCCAGCCTCAAGTTGCCATGGCGCCGTAGCGACTTTCCCTTACTCGCGGCGGAAGTTGAACAGCGACGTTGGATAAAGATTGTCGCCACGGCAGTCAAGCGCGAAGATAGTGAGCTGCTGCTTTCACGCATCCGCAGTTTGCAAAAAAGCTCCTTTGGCCACTGGTATTACGGAATCGCCAAGGACCGCTACGGGAGCATGCCCGAGTTCAAGAAAATCCCTGATTTGCACATGAACGTCTATCGCATCAGTGCAGAAATCGGGGCCTGCCTTTCTCGTGGTGAGCATACTCAGGCAAGTGCCTTGCTGGCCGAGCAAAATGCCTGCAGCCGGGTGCTTCTCGAGGGCCTCGTTACACTGCGCAAGGCAATCGTGACGCATACCCAAAAACCGGTTTTGCCACCACCAAGCCCATCGTTCTTGTAGTCATTCGGGTGACTAAAGGCTCAGGGCGGGGGACGGTATCGACTGACGGGGTAGATTCGCGCCAGCCGGTGGGGCTAGTCGAACAGGTTAAGCAGTGAATCCAGGCCGCCGAAGTTGATCGCAATGTCAGCCTTGGCGCGGGTTGCCGGTTTGGCCCGGAAGGCTACGGATAGTCCTGATTGCGCCATCATCAGCAGGTCATTCGCACCATCGCCGCAGGCGATGACCTGGGCCTTTTTGAGCCCGAGTTCGTCGGTCAGGCGGGCGAGGTGGTGGGCTTTGGCAGAGGCGTCGACGATGTCGCCGACGACGCGGCCGGTCAGCTTGCCGCCAGAAATCTCGAGTTCGTTCGACGTGGCAAAGTCGAAGCCGAGTTCGATGCGCAGGCGTTCGGTGAAATAGGTAAAGCCTCCCGACAGGATGGCGGTGCGCAGTCCGGCGTTCTGGGCGGCCTCAAGCAGTTCGCGGGCGCCGGGTGAGAGCAGCAGGCGCTCGCCAAAGACGCGGGCGAGGACGCGGGCATCCAGCCCGGCGAGGAGGGCGAGACGCTGGCGCAGGCTTTCGCGGTAGTCAATCTCGCCCCGCATGGCGGCTTCGGTGACGGCCGAGACTTCTTCCTTCTTGCCGGCGAAGTCGGCGAGTTCATCGATGCATTCGATGGTGATCAGTGTCGAATCCATGTCGAAGCAGATCAGGCCGAAGTCGGAGAGCTTCTTGCCGGTTTCGACAAAGGCCCAGTCGAGCTTTTCTGCTTCGATCAACGGGATCAGGGCGTCGAATTCCGCCGTCCGCGTCGTACCCTTGAGGCGAACCACCTGCGGTGGGCGGGGTTCGACGGTCGATGCGCCAGTGGCGGCGACCAGACGTTCAAGCAGGAAGGTAGGAAGGGCGCCGCCCTGGATGATCAGGTTCATGGTGTTCCGATTGAGGTGGACGCTGCGTTTATTCCCGTGGTGCCCCGGCGCTCTCGCCGGCAGCCGGCGCATTTGTCGACGGCCAAAGCGTCTGGCGGAGATTGAACAGATAGCTTCCCGTGGCGATCACTGCGGCGACAAGGCCGAGTGTGATCTTGAGCGAGGATTCCATAAGGTCGTCGGGGGCAAAGAAAATCCACCAGGCGCCAACGAGCAAACCGATCAGCGCACCGCGCAGGTAAATCCACCGGCGAACGGAGGGGTGACAGGCGGCGGTTTCCGGGGGCTCGGGCGGCTGGTTTTCAGTTTGACCGGTCATGCGATTATTCCGCGTTATGAGTTTCTCAGGACAACCGTTCCGGCAGAACGTCGCGCAGCATGACGGCGGCGTCGCGGATCATCTTTTCGGTGGTGGCCCAGTCGACGCAGCCATCGGTGACCGAGCAGCCATATTTGAGCTGGCTCAGGTCGGCCGGGATGGGCTGGTTGCCGGCTTCGATGTTCGATTCGATCATGACGCCGAGCAGCGACTTGTTGCCATTGCGGATCTGGTTGACCACGTCGGCCATGACCAGCGGCTGCAATTCAGGTTTTTTCGAGCTGTTGGCATGCGAGCAATCGACGACGATATTGGTCGGCAGCTTGGCTTTGACCATGGCCTGTTCGGCCACGGCGACCGATACCGCATCGTAGTTCGGCTTGCCGTCGCCACCACGCAGTACGACATGGCCGTAGGCATTGCCAGTGGTGCGCACGATGGCGACGCGGCCTTCGCTGTTGAGGCCAAGGAAGGAGTGCGGATTGGAGGCCGACAGGATGGCATTGGTGGCGACGGCCAGATCGCCACTGGTGGCGTTCTTGAAGCCGACCGGCGTGGACAGGCCGGATGACATTTCGCGGTGCGTCTGGGATTCGGTGGTACGCGCGCCGATAGCCGTCCACGTGATGAGATCGCCGTAGTATTGCGGGCCATAGGGGTCGAGCGCCTCGGTGCCGGTGGGCAGGCCGAGTTCGTTAACGTCGAGCAGGAACTGGCGGGCCTTTTCCATACCGACATTGACCTGGAAGGAATCATCCATGAACGGGTCGTTGATGTAGCCCTTCCAGCCGACCGTCGTACGCGGCTTTTCGAAATAGACGCGCATGACGATCTGCAGCGTGTCGCCGACGTCATCGGCCAGCTTTTTCAGGCGGCGGGCGTAGTCCATGCCAGCGATCGGATCGTGGATGGAGCAGGGGCCAACGACGACGAACAGGCGGTGGTCCTTGCGGTCAAGAATCTTGCGCAACAGGTTGCGGCCGTGGGTGACGGTCTTGGCAGCCTTGGCAGAGAGCGGCAGGCGATGCTGGATTTCGTCCGGCGTCGGCATGGCGTCGAAGGCACTAACGTTTACGTTGTCGATTTTTTGCGTGGTCATAATCTATTGGGTCAGCTTGCGAATCATGTCTTTCACTGCGGCTACCTTGTCATTCAGGGTGGGGCAGTGGCGTAAAAGTGAAATTTTATCCTGTCCGGCCAGCTTATAGCTGCGGTCTTTCTGGATCAAATTGATAATCTTGATCGGTTCGATAGGGGCGAGCCGGGCAAATTCCGGACTGAACTGCAGGGTGATCTGGTCATTGGTGGCATCCAGCTTCTGGATGCACAGCGGTTTGACCAGCAGGCGCAGGCGGTGCGTGGCGAGCAGGGATTGCGCTTGCAAGGGCAGTTCGCCGAAACGGTCGATCAGTTCTTCCTGCAAGGTGTCGATTTCCTCGGCGCTTTCGCCATTGGCCAGACGCTTGTAGAGGGTCAGGCGTTCGTGCACATCGGGGCAGTAGGCGTCGGGCAGCAGGGCCGGGGTACGCAGGTTGATTTCGGTGCCGATGCCGAGCGGCTGGGTGAGGTCGGTGGCGGCCAGATGCTTGCCCTGTTTGAGGGCGGAAACGGCGCGGTTGAGCATCTCGGCGTACATGTTGAAGCCGACTTCCTGCATCTCGCCCGATTGGTTGTCGCCGAGCACTTCGCCGGCGCCCCGGATTTCGAGGTCGTGCATGGCGAGGAAGAAGCCGGAACCGAGTTCTTCCATGGCCTGAATGGCTTCGAGGCGCATCTTGGCCTGCTTGGTCATCGACTTTTCGTCCTGCACCAGCATATAGGCGTAGGCCTGATGGTGTGAACGGCCGACCCGGCCACGCAACTGGTGCAACTGGGCGAGGCCGAATTTCTCGGAGCGGTTGATCAGGATGGTGTTGGCGTGCGGGTTGTCGATGCCGGTTTCGATGATGGTCGTGCACAGCAGCAGGTTGGCGCGCTGGCCGGTAAAGTCGCGCATGACGCGTTCGAGTTCGCGCTCGTTCATCTGGCCGTGGCCGATCACGATGCGCGCCTCGGGCACCAGCTTTTCGAGCTTTTCGCGCATGTTGTCGATGGTGTCGACCTCGTTGTGCAGGAAATACACCTGGCCGCCGCGCTTGAGTTCGCGCAGCACGGCTTCGCGGATGATGCCGTCGGAGAAGCGGCTGACGAAGGTCTTGATGGCCAGACGTTTCTGCGGCGCAGTGGCGATCACCGAAAAGTCGCGCAGGCCCTCCATGCTCATTGCCAGCGTGCGCGGGATGGGCGTTGCCGTCAGGGTCAGGACATCGACCTCGGCTCGCATGGCTTTCAGGGTTTCCTTCTGGCGTACGCCGAAACGGTGTTCTTCGTCGATGACGACGAGGCCGAGGCGGTTGAACCTGACGTCCTTGCCGATCAACTTGTGGGTGCCGATGATGATGTCGATCTTGCCGTCAGCCAGTTCCTGCAGCGCCTGCGCTGACTCCTTGGCGGTCTTGAAGCGGGAGATTTCGGCGATGCGCACCGGCCAGTCGGCAAAGCGGTCGGTAAAGGTCTGGTAATGCTGTTCGCAGAGCAGGGTGGTCGGGCATAGCACGGCGACCTGCTTGCCACCGGCCACAGCACAAAAAGCGGCGCGTAGGGCGACCTCGGTCTTGCCGAAACCGACGTCGCCACAGACCAGGCGGTCCATCGGCTTGCCAGAGCGCATGTCGTTGATGACGGCAGCGATGGCAGTGGCCTGGTCGTTGGTCTCCTCGAAGCCGAAACCGTCGGCGAAGGCCTCGTAATCGGTTTCCTTGAAGTCGAAGGCGTGGCCCTGACGGGCAGCGCGGGCGGCATACAGTGAGAGTAGTTCGGCGGCGGTGTCGCGGGCCTGCTCGGCGGCCTTGCGCTTGGCTTTTTCCCACTGGCCGGAACCGAGGATGTGCAGCGGGGCGCTGTCCGGGTCGGCGCCGGAGTAGCGGGAAATGACGTGCAGTTGCGCCACTGGAACGAAGAGCTTGGCATCGCTGGCATAGTGAAGTTCAAGGAACTCTTGTTCGCCGAGGCCGAGATCCATGCGGACCAGACCCTGATAACGTCCGATGCCGTGGCTTTCATGAACCACCGGGTCGCCCACCTTGAGTTCAGTGAGATCCTTCAGCCAGTTATCGAAGCTGGCTTTCTTCTGTGCCTCCCGCCGGGTGCGGCGCGGGCTGCCGGCGAACAGTTCAGTCTCGGTGATGAAGGCCAGTTTTTCCAGGGCGAAACCGGCTTGCAGCGGCCCGATGCCGAGTGCCAGATGGGCCTTGCCGGTCAGGAAAGCTGGCAGATCGGCGAGGCCCTCGGGTTTCAGGCCATGTTCGGCAAACATCGCGGCCAGGGTTTCACGCCGACCGGCGGTTTCGGCGACCAGCAAGATGCGGCCGGCGAAACCGGTGAGGTAGTCTTTCAGTGCACCGAGCGGCGTATCGCTGCGTCGGTCAACGGCAATGTTGGGTAGCGTGCCGGCCGCATTCTGGCGCTCAAAGGCGAGCCGTCCGTAGGCCTTGGCGGCGGTGAAAAAGGCTTCGTCGGAGAGAAAAAGTTCATCCGGTGGCAGTAGCGGTCGTGACTTGTCGCCCTGCAACAGGTTGTAGCGCGACCGGGTATCGGCCCAGAAGGCGGCAATGGCGGCCGGTGCGTCGCCATGGGTGACAAAGACGGCATCCTTCGGCAGGTAGTCGAAAAGGCTGGCCATCTCGTCGAAGAAGAGCGGCTGGTAGTACTCGATGCCGGCGCTGGCAATGCCCGTCGAGATGTCCTTGTAGATGCCCGACTTGGCCGGGTCGCCCTCGAAGCGCTCGCGGAAGCACTGGCGGAAATGCGTCCGTCCCTTGTCGTCCATGGGGAATTCGCGGGCCGGCAGCAGGCGGACTTCCGGCACCGGATAGACCGTCCGCTGGGTATCGACGTCGAAGGTCTTGATGCTTTCGATTTCATCGTCGAACAGGTCGAGCCGGTAAGGCAGTTGCGAGCCCATCGGGAAGAGATCGATCAGACCGCCGCGAATCGAGTATTCACCCGGTGACACGACCTGGGTGACATGGGCGTAGCCGGCCAGCGTCACCTGGCTGCGGAATTTCTCGGCGTCGAGCGTCTGGCCCTTCTTGAAGGCGAAGGTATAGGCCGCCAGGAAAGCCGGCGGTGCCAGTCGATAAACGGCCGTCGAGGCCGGCACGAGGAGGATGTCGATGTCGCCCTGAGTGGCGGCCCAGAGGGTGGCCAGGCGTTCGGATACGAGATCCTGATGGGGTGAGAAATGATCGTAGGGCAGCGTTTCCCAGTCCGGTAGCAGGCGGACGCGCAAGCCAGGCCCGAACCATGGAACTTCATCGAGCAGTCGCTGCGCGTCTGCCGCGCTGGCCGTCACGACGGCGAGCAACTTGCCGGGGTGGCGCGTGGCGATCTCGGCCAGCGCCAGGGCATCCGCAGAGCCGGCCAGCGCCGGCAGGTCAATGCGGCTGCCGGCCTTGGGCAGAGCGGGAAGCGGAAGCAGGGGCGGTGAAGCGGACACTCGGGAAAGGGCAGCGTTGAGGGGCAGGAATTATAGCGTTATGGCGCAGCCGATTCCTGTCGGTTCGCCGGATCATCGGAAAAATAGAAAAAGCCGGGAAATCCCGGCTTTCGACCGCAAAACGGCTTGCTGAACCTAATGCGGCAGCTTTGCCTGATGGCTGGCGTTCAGCGCTACCGCGCTGGCCTCTTCGCTGATGCCGCTGTCTTTGGTGAAGTAGGTGTCGAGCGGACACTTGTGGCCAGGCGGACAGTCATGTTCGTGAGCGCATTCGGCCTGGGTTTCGTCGGTCAGGACGAGGGTATGAAAATCCTCGCAACGGGCGAGGGGAGCATCGAAGATGGACATCGGAGTCTCCTGAATGTTTGGCTACATGATCAGTCTAGTCGCGATACCCACAATAGACCACACCCGAATGGGCGTACTGGCCAAAACCTGCTTAACCGGGAAGATGCCGCAAAAACCATACGGCGGCCGGCGTGGCAGGATCTTCACCGATATTGATGGTCTGCATCTCGTGAAGGCAGGCCAGGTGCGAGGTGGCACGTTGATAGGCGGCCTTTGCGGCCTGATCGTCAGTGTTGAACAGCATGAGCAGGGGGGCCATCAGGAGGTCGAGCGCCTGCCCCCCGGCGCGGTCGATCAGACCGCCATGACAGGCTACGGCCTTGACTTGCGTATCGCGCTGGGCAGCTGACCGAATGGCGGCCGGGGCGACATCGCCGGTGGTGAAAATGGTCAGTGGCAATTTTTCCATGTCGCCGTCGAGGCGGATCATGTCGAGGAGGTCGATCAGGCGCTGGGTGAGGCGAGGTACGTTCTGGGTTGCATCGGCGAATTGCATCTCCTGGGCAGTCAGCAGTTCCATGGTGAAGGGGGCAAAGCCGAATTCGACGAAGCACGATGAAATGGCGGCATCCTGGGCCGCGTGATGGGCGCGGGCGATGAGGATCAGGCCGCGTGGTTCCTCGGGTAGTTCAAGCTGGCCGTGTAGCGAGCCGTGGGGAGTTTGCTGGGTGATGTAGCGGTTCATGCGGAGAGACGGACGGGAATGCGTTTGGGGCCGAAGGCTCTACCGGCATGCCCAAGCACCTTGCCGAAGCGGCCGGCGATGGTGGTCTGGCAGTGTGGGCAATGGCCGTCGGGGGTCAGGTCGTAGCGGCGAATATCGTACCAGTCGCGGACGATCAGTGCGGCTTTGCAGTTCGGGCAAAAGGTGGTGCCCCCTTCAGGGTCGTGGACGTTGCCGGTAAATACGTGATGCAGGCCGGCATCAAGGGCGATCCGTCGGGCCTGGGTCAGGGTGGCGGGCGGTGTGGGCGGGAGGTCACCCATTTTCCAGTCGGGATGGAAGGCCGAGAAGTGCAGCGGCACGTCGGGGCCGAGTTCACGGGCAATCCAGGTCGCCAGTTCGTTGATTTCCTGAGCGCTGTCGTTGTGGCCGGGGATGAGCAGGGTGGTGATCTCCAGCCAGCAGTCGGTGTCGTGATGAATGATGGCCAGTGTGTCGAGGACCGGTTGTAAATGGCCGAGACAGAGTTTGTGGTAGAAATTTTCCGTGAAAGCCTTGAGGTCTACGTTGGCCGCATCCATGACGGCGAAGAACTCGCGGGCTGGCTGGGGGTGGATGTAGCCGGCAGTCACCGCTACATTGCGAATTCCCTGCTCGCGGCAGGCTAACGCCGTGTCGATGGCGTATTCGGCAAAGATGACCGGGTCGTTGTAGGTGTAGGCAACCGCGTCAGTGCCGTAACGCCGGGCCGCTGCCGCAATCGTCGAAGGGCTGGCACTGTCCATCAGGCGGTCCATGTCCTTTGATTTCGAGATGTCCCAGTTCTGGCAGAACTTGCAGGCGAGGTTGCAGCCGGCGGTGCCGAAGGACAGGATGCTGCTGCCCGGATAGAAATGATTGAGCGGCTTTTTCTCGATGGGGTCGATGCAGAAACCGGATGAGCGGCCATAGGTTGTCAGTTGCATCGAGCCGTCCACCATCTGCCGGACGAAGCAGGCGCCGCGCTGGCCCTCGTGCAGCTGGCAGTCGCGCGGGCAGAGATCGCACTGAATGCGGCCGTCGGGCAGTGGATGCCACCAGCGCCCGGGAAAGTTGGGTTGGCCGTGGCTCATGGCGCAGTTTCTCGCCATTTTCTGACAGCGTAGCGTTCAAGGCGGACATCTGGCCCCCAGTAATTGGCGGGCAGTCCGGCCTTCTGTTTGAGGTGGGCCATGAAGGTTGCAGGGTCGGGTAACTGCTCCCAGACTTGAGGCAGGAAGGTCGAACGACGCTGGCCGGCGGTGAAGATCACGCCGTCGATATTCGGACGCAATTGGGCGAGGGCGTAGGCCTCGCTCGTGAATGACATCGCTTCGGGTGGCGCCAGCAAAGAGACTTCAACGCGGGTGATCGGCAGTTCCCCGGCTGTCAGCGGCTTGAAGCGGGGGTCGCGAAAGGCTGCGGCACGGGCGTTTTGCACCACATCCTCGGCCAGTGGCCGCCAGGCCTCAAGGCTGCCGATGCAGCCGCGCAGGTTGCCGTGCTGGGTCAGGGTGACGAAAGTTGCGCCCATTTTCTGCAATGCCGGGTCGTCGACCGTGGTCTGGCTGGTGTCACCTAATTGTGCGGCGATGGCGTTGCGGGCCAGCACCAGTAGCGTGGGACCCGGATCAGTCATGGTGGCTGGCTGCCGTGAAGGAGAAAGAGGCATAACCGACGACGCGGTTCCTGTCGCCTGCCGTGTCGCCGGAATTGCAAGAGCCGAGCAGCCTTGCCGCCAGTCCGCGCTGGCGGGCCGCCAACAGCAGGCCGTTGACCGGGTAGGCACCGCAGGCTTGCTGCGGATTGATCGTGGTGTCGAATTGGAGGATATGCGCGCAGGTATTCCGATCAACCTGCTGGGCCGTCGCATAGGGCAGGAAGTGCGACAGGTCGGAACTGACCACGATCAGGGTTTCCGGGCCATCCCATAAGCGGTCGAGCACCTCGGCAACGGCTTCCGGTGACGCATTGCCAACGGCCAGGGGAACCAGCGTGAATGATGGCAGCACGCGCTGCAGGAAGGGCAGGTGCACCTCCAGAGAGTGCTCCAGGGCATGCACGCGGTCACTGAAGACAATCTGCGGCAGATCGGCAATTCCTGCGATGGCCTCGGCGTCAAGCCGGATAGTGCCGAGCGGCGTGGCAAAGGCGTCGCCTTCGGGCAGCGCGATGCCATCGACGGCAACCCGGTGCGTCGGGCCGAGCAGGATGACGCGGCGGATGCTTGTTGCACACGGGGCCAGGGTGGCGTAGGCCATGGCAGCGGTCGAGCCGGAATAGACATAGCCGGCATGCGGCACGATCAGCGCCTTGGGCTGGATGGCCGAAGTCGCCCCGGCGCCGGCCAGCAGCTGATCGACCGTGGCGGCCAGGGTGGCCGGATCAGTCGGGTAGAAGGTGCCGGCGACGGCGGGAGGACGGGTGTTGATCACGGTTGCCGCCTCATATAAAGAATAATCCGGCGGCCATGCCGCCACCGATGGCGAGCAGCCCGGGCAGGGCGTGACGGGCCAGTTTGCTGCCGCCAATACTGAGCACCAGGCCAATTTTGAAAATCAGATTGGCCATCAGGGCCAGCGTGACGGCGATGACCGCATCGCCACCCGGCAGTTTCTGCAGGTTGAACATGCGCAAACTGGATAGCACGCTGGCGTCCGCATCGGTCAGGCCGGAGACCAGAGCGACGATGAAAACACCGCTGCTGCCGGCGATGTCCTGCAGCCAGGCGGAGGCCAGCAGGACGATGGCGTAGAGCAGACCGAAGGAAATGGCGGTGCGCAATTCGGTCGGATTCTTGACCTCCGGCATGGGCAGCGGACCGGCCGCACTAAGCACCTTCCAGCCATACAAGGACATCGCCACGCCCGGTACGATGCCGCAGGCGAAGACAATGGCAATGGGCGTGGCCAGTCCGGGGGCGACGAGGCTGGCGACGATGCCGATACGGATCATCACCATGATGTTGGCAATCAGGATGACGATGGCCGACATGTGGATGAGGTCGGCATGGTCGCGCGCGTGGCGGGAAAACATCATGGTCGTTGCGGTCGACGAGGCCAGCCCCCCGAAGATGCCGAGCAGTGCAGCCCCGTGGCGGGCGCCGACGATGCGCAGGGCGAGATAGCCGGCCAGCGCCAGTCCGGAGATCAGAACGACCATGTACCAGACCTGGCGTGGATTGATGGCGTTGTACGGCCCGAAGTCCTCGCTTGGCAGAATGGGCAGGATGACCAGCGAGAGCACGGCGAATTGCAGGATCGAGTTGATATCCTTGGGTGTCGTTCGTTCGCTGAACTGGCGTAGTTCTGCCTTGAAATAGAGGAGTACGGTGGCGGTGATGGCGAGCATGACGGACAGGGTCGAATAGCCAAACCAGACAGCGGCGCCGAGACCGTAAGTAATGATGATGGCAGCTTCCGAGGTGAAACCGCGATATTGCTCTTCTTGCTGCGCCGAGAAATTCGATGCGACCATGCTGCCCGAGATGACCAGCAGGCCAGCCACCAGCAACCAGGGTCCGCCGGTTTTTTCGCCGAGCAGGGCAAACAGGCAACCGAGCATGGCAACCAGAGCGAAGGTGCGCAGGCCGGCCGAGGCGTCGGGACGCCGTTCGCGTTCCATGCCGATGAGCAGGCCGATACCCAGCGCCGTGCCAAAAGCCTCGACCGGCGCAGCCAGTTCAGGAACGACGAAGCTCATGCGATTCCTCATTTCCGATGGTTATTCAGTAAAATTAAGCCATGCCACGCCATTACGCAATCGTTCCCGCTGCCGGCAGCGGTTCCCGCTTTGGTAGCGAGAAGCCCAAACAGTATCTCGATCTCCTCGGTCGCCCACTGATTTACCATACTTTGAAGGCTTTGACGGCTTGCCCGGACATCGAACGGGTGTGGGTTGTGCTGGCCCCGGATGATCCGTGGTGGCCGCGTTACGACTGGAGCGACCTCGGCCCCAAACTCGAAACGGTTCGCTGCGGCGGGGCGACACGGGCCGAGAGTGTGCGCAACGGGCTGCGCGGAGCAGCGATGGTGGCGGCTGACGACGACTGGATTCTGGTGCACGACGCGGCACGGCCCTGTCTGTCCGCCGCCATGCTCGATGCGCTGTTTGCCGAACTGGCCGACGACCCGATCGGCGGCATTCTCGCCGTGCCGGTTGCCGATACCCTCAAGCGGGCGGATGGCGAACAGCGCGTTGCCGTGACCGAGCCTCGCGATGGCCTCTGGCAGGCCCAGACACCGCAGATGTTTCGCTACGCCCTGCTTGATCAGGCGTTCAAAACCGAAATGGCTGTCACCGACGAAGCCGGTGCCATCGAGGCGATGGGTCTCAAGCCGAAACTGGTGCGCGCCGATTCGACCAATCTGAAGGTTACCTATCCGGCCGATCTGGCCCTGGCGGCAATGATACTGAGGGCACGCAAATGAATTTCCGCGTCGGGCAGGGCTACGATGTGCACAAGTTGGTCGAGGGGCGCAAACTGATCCTCGGCGGCGTTGAAATTCCCCACCCCACGGGTTTGCTCGGCCATTCCGATGCCGACGCCTTGCTGCATGCGATTACCGATGCGCTGCTTGGTGCGGTTGCTCTGGGCGACATCGGCCGCCATTTTCCCGATACCGACCCGCGCTATAAGGGGGCCGACAGCCGCGTCCTCCTCCGTGCTGCCGTCGCCCTGCTCGCCGAGCGTGGCTGGTGTCCGGTCAATGTGGATGCCACCATCATCGCTCAGCAACCGAAGCTGGCTCCACATGCTGCCGCGATGGTATCCAATGTCGCGGCTGATCTCGGTATCGCGGCCGATTGCGTCAATATCAAGGGCAAGACCAACGAGCGGCTTGGCTATCTCGGTCGGGAAGAAGCGATCGAGGCCCAGGCGGTGGTTCTGGTCGAACGGGTTGAGTGAAGGCCAAACCTGATCAAACCCAATGTCCCTGAACCCTAACGTCTTCTTTGGTCCGTCGGGTGAGCAAGAGAAAAGCCGTCATGGATCTCGATGAGGAGATTCGCCAGCGAAACCGGCGTTATCTTCTACTCGCCCTGATCCTTCTGGCGTGCGGGTACGTTGCTCTGGCCTCGTACCTCGGCCTGGTATTGGCGACGGTCTGGACATCTCCTGTGTTTGGTAGCTTGCTGGCGTATTGGCTGGTCCAGCACTGGGCTGGGAAGTCCTTTCGGTGGTTCAGAAAACGAGCATATGCCGGCACTGACGGCATCTATCACGCCTATGACGATCTCCAGGTCCGTGTGCGCTGGAACGGGGCTTTCTGCGAAGTGGCCATGGTCGATGTGCTGAATGTCCTTCGCATTCCGAAAGACGAACAGCGCAAGATAATCCGCCGTCTTGCCCTCCGCTATCCAGGCGATGTCTATCAATGCGCCCAGAAGGAATGGTGGTTCGCTGACACGGCCCTGCTCGACTGGCTGGCTGACAAGGGGCAAAACCTGCATCACCACGTCTTGCGCTTCAGGCGCTGGTTCGAGAGGGAAACTTTCCCGGCGCTGCGGAGAAAGGCGGAACTGGGGAAAGTGCCGGATGGGAATCGCTGACGACTTGACGCGTATCCCCTGGCTATCGAATTTGACTGCCTTGGTGCCCCCCGGGGTTCGCAGGAGTTTCTCGGCGCGACCACGGTCGTCAAACGGTAACGGTTCGTCATCATGATGATGTTCTGGCTTGAGCGCAGCTGCGGAGAGCCGTGATGCCAATCACCATGGTCGTTAGGGCAGCAATAGCCTGAATACCGCCCCAGCACAGTTTTCAAGGTCGATACGTCCATGGCGTCCCTTGCAGAGATGTTGCGCGGCAACCTGGCGGGCGATCGTCAAGCCTACGCCAGTACCGACCGACTTTTTCTCGAACGTACAGTTTTCATCGAGCCATTCCGCTGGGAAGCCTGCACCATCGTCGCGAATCTCGAAACAAAGGTATCCATCAACGAGTTGCATCTTGATGCTGACCTTATGTCGAGCATGGCGCCAAGCATTCATCAGCGCATCAAGCAAAACCAGTTGTATCAGCTGGTAGTCCATCTGCCATACCGGGTAAGGCATGCATGACAGGTCCGAGTGCAATTCGGTACTGATCCCAAGGGGCGCGAACTTCTGGATTTCAGAGCTGAGTTCCTTGAAAAACTCTTCGAGATGGACCTCTCCTGGAAAAACCTCGATGCTTTCCCGCCCTTGTCGAAACAGCGTCATGGCCAAGCCGAGCAAGGCGCCGATATGGTCGATTTCTGCAGCGGCATCGGGATTACCCTCGCGGCGCAGCCTGTCGATGACGGGCATCAAGCGATTGCGGGCGTTGTGAATGAGACTGGCAATTCGTACGTCGATCATTCGCCAATCTCCATGGTGCAGGCGTCGTCGAGCGAGCCGTGATCGTCAACCGCAGGCTTCAGCATGTCCGTTTCCCCAGTGAGTTTGACCAACAGGCGCTGCAAGGGCGGCAGGCGGGGATGATCAGGTTTAATCTTGGCCAGTTGTTGCAAGTGATCACGGGCGAGTTCCAGATATTGCCGTGGTCTGCTGTGCTGCGGCAGGCTCATCAAATTTTGCGGCGCATTGTGCTCTACCCATCGCAGGAGGGCCTGGACGTAGTTGGCTTGAATGGTGGCGTGATTTAGCAGACGTTTGGCAATCCTCTGCATGTTATTTACTACATCATCAAAATGGCCGGCCTTCATGTGCCGGGCCGCTTCGTTATTTATCTTGATAAGTTCGCGCAGTGATTCGTCAATGATCGCGGCGGCTTCGGCGCCGGCAGCAGTACGCCCCATCACCGCCTTGGCTTGTGCGACAACTGCTGCATTTTCCTGCCAGTTCTCAGCGACATGGATGAAAATTTCGTTGCCACGCTCGACTTCGCCGCATCGATGGCAGGCTTCAGCCAGTTCAAGCTGGGCTTGCGGGGCCATTTGTTCGCTAAGGAGTTCAAGTGCATCGCGTACCCGCTTTTTGGCATCGAAAGAGCGATTCGCGGCAACCAGGGTGATTGCTTCGGCCGCAATTTTTCGCACCATCAGTGGGCGACTTTCGGGGAAGTGCTCAGTAATGCTGTTCAGGACTTCCATCGCCTGATCGTGACGGTCCATCTGACGCAAGGCATTCGCTAAACCGAAGAAATCTTCAGTACTTCGCAGCAGGCCATGGCGATCCCGCTGGGTGACAATTTTCAGGAAGCGGCTGGCCTTTTCATGGTCGCCGTTTTCCAGTGCCATCAGACCGAGGGCACGAGTACGGCGGTTAGATGGAACAATGGCGTGCGCCTGTTCGAGAATTTCCTGTGCCCGGACGGTTTCGCCCCGATCCGATTCCAGCGAGGCCATTTCGTCGTACGCGGCGACAAACTGGGGAAAATTGCTGAGGGTTGATTTCAGCTTTTCTTCAGCCAGTTCCGGGTAGCCCATTAGCCGCAAAATACGGGCTCGCCCAACCTCGGCCCAAGGGGTAGGGCGCCAGGCAATTATCTTGTCGTAGACGTTTGCAGCTTCCCCCCATTGTTCCTGGCGAATCAGGCAGTCTGCCTTGATCTTTAGGGCTTCGAGCGCAAAGCGGTCGGCGGCAACCACCAGCGCATTGCAACCATCAATGGCAGCTGCCAGATCAGGGGATGCCAAATCGAGAGCCCCGTACACCGTTTTCAGCGCCTTGCGCTTTTCCAGGACAAATTCGAGGCGCTGTGCCAGCCCTGCTTGAGTAAACGGCTTGAGGAGATAGGCATCTGGCGCAAGCTCCACGGCACTGGCGACGCTGCTATAAGATGCCTCGGCCGTAATCATGATAAATCCCGTGCGGCGAGGAATGCGCTTTTCGGCTCGCAGGTATTCAAGAAGCTGCTGACCGTTGGTGCTTTCGCCAAGGTTGTAATCGCAGAGCACGGCATCATAAGGATGCTTGTGGGCTGCGCTGAAGCGTTTCAGCGCCTGAACGACATTTCTTGACTGGTCGACGTGAAAACTACCGATTTGCTGCAGTTGATGTTCAATGGCAGTCGCGACTCCTTCATGATCTTCAATGATGAGTATTTTCTGCTTCATTGCCTCTCCTCGGCGATGCCGTATTCATGCGCAAAAATACAATAAATATCCACTGATATCAAATTTGGTTAATTTTGCATTTAATGCGAATTGCGAGTGAAACGCTGCATCCTGGTAAGACGATGCTTGAATCGAGAGCTCTCAGACCTTGTAACGTCGGTAAACGAACTATTTACTGGGACACTGGCCTTGAGAAATTAGCGCGTATCCGGGTGTTGAGTGGGTAAATCTTGCGCTAAAGGTACTCGGTATCACGAAGATTGTGGCAAATCCCGTTCTGGTCATGATCCGCTCCGCGCCATTGGTACGGCGGGTTGGCTCTATATACCGCCGCTCGGAACCTCTCTGTCTACTAACCCTCAGTGTCGAATCGGTAAGGTTAGCCGAACGAGCAGCCCACCACCGGCATTGGGCAGTAGTTCAAGTCGCCCGTCGTGCAACCGGGCGATGCGCTCGACGATAGCAAGCCCAAGTCCGGTTCCCGTTGCATTGGTACGGGCGCTTTCGAGTCGGGTGAACGGTCGTTTCAGGCGTTCAATGTCTTCGGGGGGGACGCCCGGCCCATGATCACGGACTTCGATCCATATTTCACCATTGACCGCAGAGGCCGCCAGAGTGATTTCGCCACCGCCGTATTTGACGGCGTTGTCGATCAGGTTGGTAACGGCGCGGCTGACTGCTTTCGCCCGGAGCAGCGTTTCCGGTAGTGGTTCGATGGCGGTGCTCAGGGGGTGTCCAACGTATCGCTGCCGTTCGGCAATCCCGGACAGAACGTCAGCCAGATCGGTGAGGACCGGCGCTTCGCCGGATTCGGTGCGGGCGTAATCCATGAATTGCGAAATCACCGCCTCCATCTGTTCAATGTCGGCAATGACGGCCTGACGGGCACTGTCTGCGACGCTCATTTCGGCCTCAAGGCGGAGCCGGGTGAGTGGCGTGCGCAGGTCATGCGAGATGCCGGCTAGCACTTCCGAGCGATCGTTTTCATGGCGTTCGAGATCGGCCGCCATGGTGTTGAAGGCAGCGGCCAGTCGACTCAGTTCTTCGGCCCCGTCTTCCGGCAGTGGCTCTGGTTTCAGGCCACGCCCTACGGTTTCGGCCGAGTGCGCCATGGCTTTGAGGGGGCGACTGATGCGTGAGGCGATCAGCCAGGCCACCGCCATGGCGAGGCTGACGGCAAGCAGGCCCCAGAGCAGCCAATGGCTGGCGAAGTCGCGGGCGGCCCGCTCGCGGGGCAAGACCAGCCAGTATTCCTCGTCGTCCGCCTCATCGAGGCGGAAGCTGACCCAGAAGCCGGAAACCTCATCGACGCTGGCGGCGATCCTTGTGTGATCACCCAGTCGTGCCGTCAGTTCGCGCTGCAATAGCCGAAAAAAACGTGAATCGGGCATTGCTTCGAGCTTGTCTTCCGGTTCGGCGGGCAATAGACGGATACCTTCCCGGGTCGAGAATTCGGCAAACAGACCCAGACGCTTTTCTGGTGCGGCGGCAAACAGCGAGGCGCGAATAAGGTTGACCGCGGATGCCGCCAGTTGGGCTGTTTCACGCGCCCGTGGTTCGGCGTCAATGTAGCGGAAGAGGCTCAGCCAGGCTGCCGTGGTCAGCAGGACGAGCAGGGCGAGGAGCAGAAAGGTACGGGCCAGCAGGGTGCGCGGCATCAGCTCGTGCTCCGGGGCGACGCCACTGTTCTGTGGGTGATCGGGGGCACGGCCTATTCCTTGGCGGCGCCATCCGGCACGAAGACGTAACCGAAGCCCCAGACGGTCTGCAGGTAGCGGGGCTGCGCCGGGTCGATCTCGATCAGCTTGCGCAGGCGCGATACCTGAACGTCAATGGCGCGGTCGAATGGCCCCTGTTCACGTCCGCGGGCCAGGGTCATCAGCTTGTCGCGCGACAGGGGCTGGCGAGGGTGATGGAGCAGTACCTTGAGTACGGCAAATTCGCCGGTGGTCAGCGACTGCAATTCGTTGCCACGGGTCAGCGTTCTGGCGGCGAGGTCGACTTCGATGTTGCCGAAGGTGATCTTTTCCTGGTCGTCCGCCGGTGCGCCGGGTGGCTTGCTGCCCTGGCGGCGGAGTACGGCATGGATGCGGGCGAGCAGTTCGCGCGGATTGAAGGGCTTGGGCAGATAGTCGTCGGCACCCATCTCGAGGCCGACGATGCGGTCGATTTCATCGCCCTTGGCGGTCAGCATGATGATCGGCGTCCGGTCACCCTGGCCGCGCAGGCGGCGGCAGATGGTCAGGCCGTCCTCGCCCGGCATCATGAGATCGAGAACGATCAGGTGGTAATGTTCGCGGGCGCGCAGCTTGTCCATCTGCTGGCCATCGGCAGCCGCTTTTACGGCAAAGCCCTGTTCACCGAGGTAACGCGTCAGCAGGTCACGCAGGCGGGCGTCGTCATCGACGACGAGGATGTGTTGGTGTTGTTCGTTCATGCTGGCAAGGATAAGGGCGGACAGTGAATTGAACGATTTGAATGGTAACAAGGATTGTCAGGGACTTGCCGGGAAACATATTCTTACATTTGGGCCTGTGGCCTGGACCCCGGTCGTTGGACAATATCCCCATCGGAACTTTCTTTGTGCCACTGCCATGAAACATCGTCTTGTCCTTTCGCTCTTGCTGCTCAGCCTGCTAGGCTCGGCTGGTGGCGTCTGGGCGCAGGCATCGTGGCGCGACCTGCCGCCGGACGAGCGGCGGCAGATGCGGCAGCAGATGCGCGAACACTGGCAGCAGGACCGTGAAATTCGCCGTGACGAAGGTGCGCCGCGCTGGCGTGACGTGCCGCCGGAAGATCGCCGTCGCTTGCGTGACGACATGCGTGAGCAGCGTGGCTGGCAGGATCAGCGTCAGCAACGGGGCTGGGGCGAGCCACGCGAAGGGCGGGGCGGTGGTCGGGGCTGGCGTCGAGACTGAATCCGCCTGGTCCGGCTGCATTGTTCGTGGCTGGGCGTTTTCAGCTTAAGTCCCGGTCGGGCCACGCCTCCGGTAAAATGCTGGCCCATGCTGATCCTCGCACTCGAAACCTCGACCGAACTCGGCTCCTGCGCGCTCTGGCGCGACGGAGTCGTGTCCGAACGCATCTGCCCGCCGGGCAAGTCGCATTCCGAAACGCTCTTGCCTTTGGTCCGTGAACTATTGGCTGAGGCTGGCTTGAAAGTCAGTCAGCTGGACGCCGTCGCTTTTGGTGTCGGGCCAGGGGCCTTTACCGGCTTGCGCGTTGCCTGTGGGGCAGCGCAGGGACTGGCGGTTGCCGCCAATTTGCCGCTGATTCCGGTGACCAGTCTTGAAACGATGGTGGCGCAGGCGGCTGGCGAGCGTGTTCTGGCACTGCTCGATGCGCGCATGGGCGAGGTATATTCCGGTAGCTATCAACGTGGCGACAGCGGCTATATCCTGCGCGGCGATATTCGCGTTTCGCCGCCCGATGCGGTGCCGTTGCCGAGCGAACCTGGCTGGCTCGCCTGTGGCAATGCCATCGCGGCTTATCCGGCCCTGGCGGCCCGTCTGGAAGCGGACGGCATCGACGTTCGCGCCGATATTGCCCCTACCGCCGCAGTCGTAGCCCGCTTGGCCGCACCGCGCGCTGCCCGTGGTGAAGGGATCGACGCCGCCCTGGCTGTCCCGCTCTATATTCGCGACAAAGTGGCCAAGACCGTGGCCGAACGACTCAGCGAAGGCGGCCGGGCGTGAGCGTCCTGAGTCTCCCGGCCGAGTTCTTTCCGATGAACGAGCGCGACCTCGACGCGGTGGCCGCCCTCGAAGCGACACTGCAGATCTTTCCGTGGACGCGCGGCAATTTTGCCGACTCACTGGTGGCTGGCTATAGCGTCTGGGTGCTCCGGTTGGGCGGTGATCTGATCGGCTTTTCGGTGGTCATGCCGGTGATCGACGAAGCGCATCTGCTTACCATCGGAATCTGCAAGCGTTATCAGGGGCAGGGCTATGGGGCGCGCATGCTTCGCCACGCCATGGAATACGCCCGGCTGGGTGGCGCCAAAACCTTGTTTCTCGAAGTCCGGCCCTCCAACGAGCGGGCGGTCGATTTGTATCGCCACTTCGGATTCCGCCAGATCGGGCTGCGCAAAGGCTACTATCCGGCGGTAATCGGGCGCGAGGACGCGCTGGTGTTTGACAAGGAATTGGCATGAGCCTGAGCCGCGAACAGATGTTGGTCGAGATGGGCATAACGCCGATCTGGGTGTTGCGCGATGAAGCGCCGGTTGAACCGGCTGCAGCGGTGAGTCAGGTGGTGCCGGCCGAAGCGGAGACTGCCGCGGCCGTCGCCGTCGTTGCGCCGGCTGCCAGTCCGCCGGCCGACTTCGCCCTGCATCCGATGACGGCGGTCGATACGCTGGATTGGCCGGAACTGGCGCGGCAGGTTACCGATTGCCGCGCCTGTCCGCTGTGCGAGCAGCGCAAGCAGGCGGTGCTGGGTGTTGGTGATCTCAATCCGGACTGGCTGTTCATCGGCGAAGGGCCGGGTGCCGAGGAGGATGCCAAGGGCGAGCCATTCGTCGGTCAGGCCGGCAAACTGCTCGACAACATGCTGGCCTCGCTTGATATCGTCCGCGGCCAGCGGGTGTATATCGCCAATGCCGTCAAATGCCGCCCCCCCGCCAACCGGACGCCGGAAGCGGTTGAGCTGGCCGCCTGTGCGCCCTATCTGGAGCGGCAGATCGCCCTGCTCAAGCCAAAGATCATTGTTCTGCTTGGCAAGGTAGCGGTGCATGCCCTCCTGCACGATGACAAGGCGCTGGCTGCCCTGCGCGGCAAACGCTACGAGGTGGCGGGGATTCCGGTGGTGGTGACCTATCACCCGGCCTACCTGCTGCGCAATCTGCCGGACAAGGCCAAGGCCTGGGAGGACCTCCTTTTTGCCCGTCGTCTGTTGCGCGAGCAAATGGCACCTGAGTTGCCGTTTTAGACGGCTTTAGTGGTGGGCTGAATCGTCCAGATGCTGGACATCGTCCTGCTCGGCCTGGTTGGCGATATGGCGTTGGCGGATCATGTACATCAGGCCGCTGACGAACAGGCCGAACAGTGAAACCACCCAGTAGATCGACAGATCCATCTTGACCATCAGGTAATACAGGCCGGTCATGATCAGGATCGAGATATTTTCGTTGAAGTTCTGGACCGCGATCGAATGTCCGGCACCCATCAGGATGTGGCCACGGTGCTGGAGCAGAGCGTTCATCGGTACGACGAAAAAGCCCGACAGGCCGCCGATGAGAATGAGCAGCGGCACGGCCAGCCAGATGTCGTGGACGAAATTCATGATCAGCACGATGAGGCCCATGGCGATACCGAGCGGGATGACCCGGATCGACTTGCGCAAGGTGATGAACTTGGCGGCGGCGATGGCCCCGATGGCGACGCCGACGGCGACCACCCCCTGAAGCATGGAGGCCTTTGAGAGGCCGAGGCCGAGCGCCGTCTCCGACCATTTGATGACGATGAACTGAAGCGTTGCGCCGGCTCCCCAGAACAGGGTGGTGACGGCCAGCGAGATCTGGCCGAGGCGGTCACGCCAGAGCAGCGTCAGGCAGTGATTGAATTCGTGGATCAGGTAGATCGGGTTTTTCTTGAGCGCCTTGTGGTCGACGCCGGTATCGGGAATGTACAGGTTGAAGACGGCAGCGAGAATGTAGAGGACGGCAACCACGGAGAGCGCCATTTCGCCGACGGTATCGACCCCGGTTTCGATGATGGGAAAATCGAAGGCGAGCAGATGCTCGGCGACATCCGGGCGAATCAGCGTACCGCCGATGACGACGCCAAGAATGATGGCACCGACGGTCAGGCCTTCGATCCAGCCGTTGGCGACGACCAGCAGACGATGTGGCAGGTATTCGGTCAGGATGCCGTATTTGGCCGGCGAATAGGCGGCAGCACCGAGACCGACAACGGCATAGGCGGCGAGGGGGTGGGCACCGAAAAACATCATGCTGCAGCCGATAATTTTGATGCCGTTGCTGATCAGCATGACCCGGCCCTTGGGCATCGAGTCGGCGAAGGCGCCGACAAAGGCGGCCAATACGACATAGGAAACGGTGAAAAAAGTCTTGAGCAGCGGTTCGTATTCCGACGGTGCATGCATCTCGCGCAAGGCGGCGATGGCGGCGATCAGAAGGGCGTTGTCGGCCAGCGCGGAGAAGAATTGCGCGGCCATGATGATGTAGAAGCCGAACGGCACGAAATAGTTGTCTCTTATATGACTTTGGGCGAGGTTTATACCACGCTGAGAATTCGGCGCAAGCCTTGCGTGGTTGTCGCGGTTATGCATGGTTGCGCGCGCCCTGAGCAAATCAATTGAGCCTAGGGGGCGCCGGTTAAGTCTTGATGACAGCCAAGGCGTCGAAAATGCAGGTGATTTTCGCTGGCGGCCTTGCCGTCCGGAATTTTTGCCAAAATCCGAAAAGCCCGCCGGAAGGAGCGCGGAATGTGATTGAATATCGCCCGCAACCCTTTAGGAGAGAAATCATGGCTGACCGGCGCTTGCAGGTCTTTCATGCCGTCGCCAAACATCTGAGCTTTACGCGGGCGGCCGACGCCTTGTTCATGACGCAGCCGGCCGTTACCTTCCAGATCAAGCAACTGGAAGAACAGTATGGCACGCGCCTGTTCGAGCGGCGGCACGGCGGCATTTCGCTGACGCCGGCCGGCGATCTGGTGCTCTCCTTTGCTGAAAAAATCCTCGCTCTGTCCGATGAGATGGAGACCCGTCTATCAGAGATGACCGGGGAAATGCGTGGCCCCCTGCTGGTCGGTGCCAGCACGACCATTGCCGAATTCATGTTGCCGCGGGTACTGGGTGAATTCAATGCGGCCTATCCCCAGGTGCGGGCGCGATTGATTGTCGCCAACTCGGAAAGCATCGAGGGGCGGGTCGCCGAACATACGCTTGATGTCGGCCTGATTGAGGTTCCGGCCAAACTGGCCGGCCTGACCAGCCAGATTTGCTGCGAGGACGAGTTGCAGGTCATCTGCGCCCCCGACTATCCGCTGGCCGGCATGAAGTCGGTAACGCCGAAAGCCCTGGCCGACTATGAGTTCATTTCGCGGGAACCAGGTTCGGGAACGCGGGAAATGACGGATGCCTACTTCCTCAAGCACAAGGTATCACCCGACAGCCTGAAGATGCAGATGGAACTCGGCAGCCCCGAGGCATTGAAAGGCGTGGTGTCGACCGGACTGGGTTTTGCCATCGTATCGAAGGCGGTCGTCGACAAGGAAACCCAGCTCGGCGAGCTGGTCGCCATCCCGCTTAATCCGTGCCTGAGGCGCAGCCTTTATCTGATTTTCCAGGAAAGTCGCTTCCAGTCCAGGTTAACGGCTACCTTTATAGAATTTGCCCGACAGAAACTGAAAGAAATGGCGTCATGAAAACCTCCCGTCCCATTCGGGCGCGCATCGCCCCGGCGGCGATCCTGCACAACTACCGGCTGGCCAGGGAAAGCGCGCCGCAAAGCAAAGCCTGGGCGGTGGTCAAGGCCAATGCCTACGGCCACGGTCAGTGGCGGGCCGTGGAAGCACTGCGCGGCGAGGCGGATGGTTTTGCCCTGCTCGAATGCGAAAATGCCGTGGCCCTGCGTGAGGCCGGCATCACCCAGCCCATCCTGCTTCTCGAAGGCGTCTTCAGTGCCCGCGATGCGCGGGCGGTCGTCGAACATCGGCTGACCTGCGTCGTGCATTGCCAGGAGCAACTCGAATTACTGCTGGGCAGCGCTGCCGTCGTTGCACCGCTGTCGATCTACCTGAAGTTGAATACGGGGATGAACCGCCTAGGGTTTACGGCTACGACGCTGGCCAGAGCCTGGCAGATTCTGCGCGAAGTGCCACAGGTTGATGTCACCCTGATGACCCATTTTGCCGAAGCGGATGGTGAGCGTGGTGTCAGTGAGCAACTTGAACGCTTTAACGGGCTGGCTGGTGACTGGCGTGGTCCGGTCAGTCTGGCTAATTCAGCCGCTCTCCTGCGTCATCCCTCCACCCATGGCGACTGGGTGCGGCCGGGCATCATGCTATATGGTGCCAGCCCGTTTGCCGGTATCAGCGCCGAATCACTCGGTCTGCGGCCGGTCATGACCCTGGAAAGTGCGATTATTGGCGTGCAGGAATTGGCAGTTGGTGACCGTGTCGGTTATGGCGGCACCTTCACCGCCGAGCAGCCAATGCGACTCGGCATTGTCGCCTGCGGCTATGCCGACGGCTATCCGCGTCACGCGCCAAGTGGCACGCCGATTGCCGTCATGGGGCAGCCGACGAAAACGGTCGGCCGCGTGTCGATGGACATGCTGGCCTGCGATCTCAGCCATATTCCGGCCGCCGGTATCGGTGCGCCGGTCACACTGTGGGGCAACGGTATTGCCGGCAGCGTTCCGGCCGACGATGTGGCGGCAGCAG
Source organism: Dechloromonas sp. HYN0024 (assembly GCF_003441615.1). Taxonomy (NCBI): domain Bacteria; kingdom Pseudomonadati; phylum Pseudomonadota; class Betaproteobacteria; order Rhodocyclales; family Azonexaceae; genus Dechloromonas; species Dechloromonas sp. HYN0024. The sequence goes on from NZ_CP031842.1 coordinate 1,467,191, forward strand.
CAGGGACTATCGCCTACGAACTGTTCTGCGCTGTCGCACCGCGTGTGCCAGTGATTGTTGACGGCAAATAATGGCCAAAATAAAAACCATCTACAGTTGCACCGAATGCGGCGCCACCAGCCCTAAATGGCAGGGCCAGTGCCCCGGCTGTAACGACTGGAACACACTGGTCGAAACGGTGGCCGACAAGGCACCGACCAACAGCCGCTTCGAATCCCTGGCGCCGACCGCCAAATTGCAGAATCTTTCGGAAATCGAGGCGCGTGAAGTCGAGCGCATCGCCTCCGGCATCGGTGAATTCGACCGGGCGCTCGGCGGCGGGCTGGTCAATGGTGCGGTCGTGCTGATCGGTGGTGATCCGGGCATCGGCAAGAGCACCTTGTTGTTGCAGGCACTGGCCCACCTCTCGGTCGCCAACAAGGTGCTTTACGTCAGCGGCGAAGAATCCGGTGAGCAGGTGGCCCTGCGCGCCCGGCGACTTGGCCTTGATACCCGGCGTCTGCAACTGATGGCCGAAATCAATCTGGAGCGCATCCTCGCCACCCTGCAGGCCGAAAGACCGACGGTAGCGGTCATCGATTCGATCCAGACGCTATGGTCCGACCAGCTTTCCAGCGCTCCGGGTTCGGTGGCGCAGGTGCGTGAATGCGCGGCGCAACTGACCCGTCTGGCCAAGCAGGCCGGTATCACGGTGATTCTTGTCGGCCATGTCACGAAAGAGGGGGCTTTGGCTGGCCCCCGCGTTCTCGAGCACATCGTCGACACCGTGCTGTATTTCGAGGGTGACACGCATTCGAGTTTCCGTCTGGTACGGGCCGTCAAGAACCGTTTTGGGGCGGTCAATGAACTCGGTGTCTTTGCCATGACCGACAAGGGCCTGAAAGGCGTCAACAATCCGTCGGCGCTTTTCCTGTCGCAGCACGGGCAGGATGTGGCCGGCTCCTGTGTGATGGTGACGCAGGAAGGAACGCGGCCGCTTCTCGTTGAAATACAGGCGCTGGTCGATACCTCGCATGGCAATCCGCGACGTCTGACGGTCGGCCTCGATCCGCAACGACTGGCCATGCTGCTGGCTGTCCTGCATCGCCATGCCGGTATTGTGTGCTTTGATCAGGATGTCTTCGTCAATGCCGTCGGCGGGGTCAAGATTACCGAACCGGCAGCCGATCTCGCGGTGTTACTTTCAATAACATCTTCCCTTAAAAATAAACCATTACCGTCGAAACTTATAGTGTTTGGTGAGATTGGTCTGGCCGGGGAAATCCGCCCGGCACCACGCGGCCAGGAGCGATTGAAGGAGGCGGCCAAGCTGGGTTTTACCCGGGCGCTGATTCCCGAAGCGAATCGCCCCAAGCAGGCCATTCCCGGCATGGAGGTGATTGCCGTCAAGCGCGTCGAGGAGGCGGTGGCGCGGATTCGCGAGATCGAATAAGCTACCGGTATATAACTTTCGGCCTATATGTTTAACCTTTCCCGCTACTTCTCGACGGTCAGCTTCATCCTTGTCGTGCTTGCCGCAGGCGTTCTTGGTCCGCTCTACCAGAAGTTGTCCATGCAACAGCTTCAGGAACTCGCCGAGGGGCGAAATATTGCGATGGCACAGGTCTTTCAGAATTCCCTGCGCCATTCGCTCGATGCGGTGATGGACGATTCGGTGGGGCGCGATGCCGATTTCCTCAGGCAATCCGAGGAATCTCGCCGTCTTCATGGTGATGTCCTTGAATTGATGCGCGATACGGCGGTGATCCGGGTCAAGCTCTACAACCGCCTGGGCAGTACGGTGTTTTCCACTGATCCCGGGCAAATCGGCGAGAGCCGTCTGGACAACCCGGGATTTCGCGCTGCGATCAGTGGCGGCATCACCAGCGAATTGACGCACCGGGACGCCATCGATAGTTTCGAGGGGGTTCTGGCCAAGGTCGATGTCCTTGCAACCTATATACCGATCCGTGGCACGGACCAGTCGGTTACCGGTGTTTTCGAGCTGTACCAGAACGTCACGCCCTTTGTCAGCCATCTGCATCGCAATATGTGGCTGGTCACCGGGGGGGTGGCGCTGGTCTTTGCCAGTCTCTACCTGTTGCAGTTTCTGGTTGTCAGGCGTGCCCAGGGCATCCTCGAAGACCAGGAGGGGCATATTGCTGCTGCCCGCGATACGCTGGAAATTCAGGTGGCGGCCCGGACCGATGAACTGAAAAGAACCAATACCCAGCTCGAGGCCGAAATTGCCGAGCGGCGTCAGGCCCAGAACAAGCTAAATTACCTGGCTTATCACGATCCCCTGACTGGGCTGGCCAACCGGCGTAGCTTCATCGAAAGACTCGAGCAGAATCTTCGTGAACTGGCCCCGGATGATGACCGCCTTGCGGTTCTCTTCATCGATCTCGATCAGTTCAAGCAGGTGAATGACTCCCTCGGTCACGGCGTTGGTGACGAACTGCTGGTGGCTGTCGCTGCCCGGCTGTCCGACCGGGTCAGCCTGATCGACATGCTGGCCCGCCTTGGTGGCGACGAATTCATCTGCCTCATGGAAGGGGTGCGCGACAAGGACGAGGTAGAAATGCTGGCGCGCGAGATCATTGGTGCTTTCGAGGATTCCTTCGTTCTCGGTGACCACGAACTATTCCTCAGTGCCTCGGTGGGCATCAGCCTGTCGCCTGGTGATGGCGATAGCGTGCTTGATCTGATGCGTAATGCCGATACCGCCATGTACCGCGCGAAGGCCATGGGACGTGGCTATTTCCACTTTTACACGCCGGAAATGACACGTGATGCGCAGGAGCGCATCCGCATGGAAAACCTGCTGCGGCGAGCTCTTGATAACGGCGAGCTATCGGTGCATCTACAGCCCCAGGTCGAGACATCGACCGGCCAGCTGGTCGGCGCCGAGGCGCTGGTGCGCTGGAACAGTCCCGAGCTTGGCCTGGTCATGCCGATGCGCTTCATTCCGCTGGCCGAGGATTCCGGTCTGATCGTCGGACTCGGCAACTGGGTGCTGCGTGAAACCTGTCGCCAGGTCATGCAATGGCGGGCCAGTGGTTTTGACCTGCCCCAGGTCTCGGTCAATCTTTCGGTCAAGCAGCTCGAACGGCCCGAATTTGTCGAGGTACTGAGCGACATCCTCGATGAAACCGGAATAGATGCAGCCAGTCTCAAGCTGGAGCTGACCGAGTCGGTGGTGATGGCCGTTGGTGACGCTTTTTCGCTGCTGGAACGGGTACGCGACCTGGGCATCAGCCTGGCGCTTGACGACTTCGGAACCGGCTACTCGTCACTCAGCTACCTGAAGATGCTACCGGTGCAGCAGCTCAAGATCGACAAATCCTTTATCGATGGCATCGGCAAGAACCAGGGTGATGAAGCCATTATCCGGACGGTCATGGCTCTGGCTAGCAGCCTGGAATTCGAGGTGGTCGCCGAAGGGGTGGAAACCGTCCAACAATCAGATTTTCTGGCCGCCCTGGGTTGTCAGCAATTGCAGGGGTATCTGCACGGGAAGGCCGTCGCTCCGACGGAATTTCACGCTCGCTGGTCGATTCAATCGTGAACACCGGGGCCGCCTGGCGCATGCTCGGTCGCGAGTTGCGCTCAGGCGAGCTTCGCCTGCTCTTTGCGGCCCTGGCCATAGCGGTGGCTGCCGTTACCGCCGTTGGTTTTTTCGCCGATCGCGTACGTCTGGCACTGGAGCGCGAGGCTCGGCAAATGATGGGCGGCGATCTCATCCTGATCGCCGATCACGCCTTGCCCGACAGCTATTCTGCCGAGGCGCGCCGCCGTCACCTCGATCTCGCCCAAACCCTCGTTTTCCCGAGCATGGTGGTCAGTCCGGGAGGGGCGCAACTGGCCGACATCAAGGCGGTCAGCCCGGGGTATCCCTTGCGCGGTCGGGTCGAAACCAGTCAGCAGGCCGGCTTGGCTGGCGTTCCGGCCGATGGTGGCCCGCCGCCCGGGACGGTCTGGCTCGATGAGCGACTGGCAGCGGCTCTGCAGGTCATGCCGGGCGGTGACGTGACGGTCGGGGCGCGGGCCTTGCGGGTTGCCGCCATCCTGACCCGCGAACCCGACCGTGGCATCAATTTCTTCAGTCTGGCACCGCGCCTGATGATGCATGTCGATGACCTTCCTGCAAGCGGACTGATCCAGCCCGGGGCCCGTATCCGCTACAGTCTACTTGCTGCCGGTGATGCGACAGCGGTTGCCGGTTATCAAGCCTGGCTGGCGGAACGTCTGGCGCGCGGTGAAAGGCTTGAGGACAGTCGCAACGCGCGTCCGGAAATCCGCGGGGCGCTGGATCGCGCCGAGCGGTTTTTGGGCCTGGCGACAGTGCTCACCGTTGTATTGGCTGCAGTCGCCGCCGCGCTGGCCGCCCGCCGCTACATGCAGCGCCATCTCGATGCATGTGCCGTGATGCGCTGCCTGGGGATGACCCAGGGCGGCCTGTTGCGCCTGCATGGCTGGATGTTCCTGTGGCTGGCCCTGTGCGCCGCCAGTTTCGGTAGTGCGGTCGGCTATGGTGGACATTTTGTCCTCATTCACTGGCTTTCCGGCCTTCTTGTCCTTGATTTGCCGGCACCCGGCGGGTGGCCGCTGGTAGGGGGGATGGGGGTTGCCGGCGTGCTGCTGTTCGGCTTTGCTTTTCCTCCTCTGCTGCAACTAGCCAGTGTGCCTACCCTGCGTGTGCTGCGCCGCGAACTGGGTACTGCCAAACCCGCCTCATTGGGTGCTTATGGGCTTGGACTCGTCCTTCTCGCCGGATTGATCATCGGTGTTGCCGGCAATGTCAGGCTGGGTGCCTGGGCGGTTGTTGGCTTTGTCGTTGCCCTCGGCAGTTTCTGGCTGCTTGCCCGACTACTCATCGCCATTGTCGCCCGTCTCCGCGGGGGTGTCGGGTTCGGCTGGCGTCAGGGGTTGGCCGGCCTGACGCGTCATGCCTCGTCCAGTGCGGTACAGATTGTGGCGCTGGCAATCGGCCTGATGGCCATGCTCCTCCTGACGGTGATACGGGCTGAATTGCTTGATGCCTGGGAAAAGTCAGTACCGGCCGATGCGCCCAACCGGTTCGTCATCAATATCCAGCCTGAACAACGCCAGCCGATCGACGCCTTGCTGCGCGCCGCCGGTGTCGACGCTGAACTGCTGCCCATGATCCGTGCCCGGCTGATCAGCATCGGTGGGCGTGCGGTCAGTCCGGCCAGTTTTCCCGATGACGAACGGGCTCAGCGCCTGATTGAGCGGGAGTTCAATCTATCCTGGCGCAGCACCTTGCCAGTTGGCAACCAGATCACTTCCGGCCGCTGGTTTGCGGCAGAAGATGCGGGGCAGGGGCTGGCTTCGGTCGAGGAGGGTTTGGCCAAGACACTGGGCATACAATTGGGTGATGAACTGGTTTTCATGATCGCCGGGGTTGAAAAGCGGGTAAGGACGAGCAGTCTGCGCAAACTTTCCTGGGATTCGATGCGCGTCAATTTCTTTGTCCTGACCCCCCCCGGCGTTATCGAGGATGCACCGGCCAGCTATATCACCAGTTTTCATCTGCCGGCTGGGCAAGCCGAGGCGGGAGGGGAACTGGTCCGGCGTTTTCCTGGTTTGACGGTGATCGATGTCGGGGCCATCCTCGGCCAGTTGCGTTCGGTCATCGGTCAGGTCGCCGGTGCGGTGCAGTTTGTCTTTCTCTTTGCCTTGCTGGCGGGCGGCATTGTTCTGTATTCCGCGCTGTTGGCCAGCCTCGACGAGCGCCGCCACGAACTCGCCGTGATGCGGGCCCTCGGGGCGCAGCGGGCGCAACTGCGTCAGGCCATGCTGGTCGAGCTGGGCATCATCGGCTGTTCCGCCGGGCTGATGGCCGCCCTCGGAGCCATGCTGCTCGGCAAAATAGTCGGTCAGCAGGTGTTCCAGCTGGATTTGTCTTTCGCGCTGTGGTTGCCGGCCCTGGCTATGGTCGGCGGCGGTTTTCTGGCGGTCGTCATCGGCTGGCTGGCGGTTCGTCAGTTAATCGCCACGCCACCCTTGCTGGCGCTGCGCAACGGCGCCTAAAAGGCAATTTCAGTGACGTTGCACTGATCGATCCGGCGGTAGCAAAGGGACTTTCCCATACCGTGGATCAAACCCAGGCCCAAGCCGCCAAGGGTGTCGGGCGCGGCATTTCCCGTGCGGATTGCTGACGTGTCGAAAGGCGGTGCATTGTCTTCATAACGCAGGGTCAGGACATTGTCGTTGAGAAAAAGGGCGATGCCGACCTTGTGCTCAGTCTCGCCCTGATGGCCGTGATTGATCGTGTTCATGAACAATTCTTCAACCACCAGTTGCAGGCGCAATGCGTCTGCATCGGCAACGCCGAGGCTGGCTGCATGCTTGGTCATGGTCGCAAGTAGTCCGGAAAGCTCGGAGTAGCGCGCACTGACAGAAATGTCCGTAGAATAATCAGTCATCGATTCATCAAGGTTTTCACATGATTAAAGCACATTGGGCTGCGCTTTGTACGCTGCTGGCCTTTTCCGTCCAGGCAGCCGAACCCGCAGGGATGATCAAGGTCGCCAGCGGGGAAGTCAGTATCGAACGCGGCGGCAAGCGACTGCCAGCGGTTGTCGGCAGCATCATCGAAATTGCCGACAAGCTCCGCACCGGGACCAATGGCTCGGTCGGTGTGACCCTGCGCGACAATACACTGTTGTCGGCCGGTCCGAACTCGGTCCTCGTCATCGACAAATTTGCCTTCGACCACGCCACACAGGATGGCCACATGTCGATCGGGATTCGCAAGGGAACACTGTCTGTCGCCTCGGGCAAGATTGCCAAACGGACGCCTGAGTCGGTCGATTTCCATACCCCGACCTCGGTGCTCGGCGTGCGCGGTACCGAGTTCGTCGTCGAAGTCGTCGGTGATCGCGATGAATAAGGGTCATCGCTACCTGGCCGTGATGGCGTTTTTGCTGCTCGGGGCTTGTGCCAACGAGCGGGTTATCCTGTTGCCGTCGAACGATGGTCGGCCGAGTGCCGTTGTCGTGCGCGACGGGCGCGGCGAGGTGGTCCTCGATAAACCCTATGCCGCAACAACGCGCAGTGCAGGAGGCAAGGATACGTACCAGTCGTCAGCCGATGATGTCCGGGCACGTTTCGCCCAGGCTCTTGCTGCGCAACCGCCCCGACCGTCGAACTACGTGCTGTATTTCGAGGCTGGCGGTAATGTCCTTACGGCAGAGTCACAGGCGGCAATGGTCAGCATCCGTCAGGAGATTGCCCAGCGTGCTGCTTCCGAAGTCATGGTCATCGGCCATACCGACCGGGTGGGTAGCGCCGAGGCCAATGACCGGCTTTCCAGAAAAAGGGCTGAGAGTTTGCGTGATTTGCTGATCGAGTCAGGCATTGCCGCCGACAAGCTCGAAGCAGTCGGACGCGGCGAACGCGATCCGCTGGTGCCAACCGATGACGACGTCGATGAACCGAGAAACCGGCGGGTTGAAATCAGCGTTCGCTAGTGGTCTGGCCGTGCCAGTGCATCACTAAAAGCGTCAGGTCATCGGTCGGCGGGTGACCTGATTCGAAGCGGCGTACAGCATCGCGCAGGGCCGTGGTCGCGCGTTCGACCGGGTCTGCGCCGGACTTCAGAATCGCTGCATGGAGGCCGGTCATTCCGAACATTGCCTTACCATTGCCGGCCTCGGTCACACCATCGGTAAACAGGTAGAGGCGGTCGCTTGGCAGCAACTGCAGATGGCCAGCCTGGTAGGGAAAATTGCCGAGGGCGCAGAGTGGCGGGCCGGCTTTTTCTGCCGTATCGATGCGCAATAGCTGGCCATGACGCAGGATGATCGGGGCATCATGGCCGGCGCAAACGTATTCGAGATGGCCTGACTGGAGATTGAGGATGCCGATGAAGGCGGTGACGAAGAGATATTCGCTGTTGTCGCGGCTAAGCTCACATTCCAGTTCGCGCACGGCCAGGCCAAGATCGCTCTGGCGGCGCATCAGCGCGCCGGTCAATGTCTTCGACATGGCCATGAACAGGCTGGCGGGGACGCCTTTTCCCGAGACATCGCCGATGGCCAGGCAGAGGTGCTGCTGATCGAGCATGAAACAGTCGTAATAGTCACCGCCGACCGCCAGGGCGGGTTCGAGCAGTGCCGCAATGGAAAAGCGTTGCTCATCGGCAAAGAGGGTCGCCGGGTTGGGGAGCAGGCCTCTCTGGATGCGCCGGGCGGCATCCAGTTCGCCGGCTGCGCGGGCCGCTTCTTCGCGGCTTTGCTGCAGTGTTCGTTCAGCCGTGCGGCGCTGGCTGTCGGCGGCAATCAGCGTGTTTCCCAGAAGCAGGATGAACACCGGGACAAGCAACACGAACGGGGTAAGCCCATCGAACAGCCAGCGACCGGTGAAAAAGGCGAGGAAACCGCTGCCAACCAGAAGCAGGCCCAGCGTGGCGAAGCTGATAACGGCATAGCGTGGCCGCAACACCGGGATCATCACGATGAGCAGCAGGCCACCGAGCAGCAGCGTCGCACTTTCCAGGCCTGACATCCAGGGCGGACGCTTCAGGGCAGTACCTTCAAGCAGGCTTTCGATCACCTGGGCGTGGATGTCGATACCCGGCAGGCTTTCGCCGAGGGGTGTGATGATGCGGTCCTGCAGCCCGGTGCTGTTGAAGCCGACAATGACGAAGCGGCCCGTGAAAATTTCGGTGGGATGAACACCGGCCAGGACGTCGGCGGCGGAGAGGTAGTAATTTGAAGAGGCGCGCCCGAAATGCAGCAGCACTTCGCCATTGCCCTGGGTCGGCAAACGATAGTCGCCGATCCGTATCGCCGTCATCCCATCGCTTCCCGATTCCGGCACCACTGCAGGATCGCCCAGTGCCAGACGAACCATTTCGAGGGGCAGAGAGAGGAAAGGCAACTGTTGGATGGTGGCCAGCGCCGGGATGCGGCGCAGTACCCCCCGCTCGCTATCGGCTTGCAACTGGCCCTGGCTGCCATTGATCAGTCCTTCCCCGGCGGCAGCCTTTTCGAGCAGCGGCAGGCTGGCCAGGGCGCCGGCATAGTTTGGCAACTGCTGTTGCACTGCGGCTTCTGCCCTGAATGCGGGGAGTGGCCGGGCCGCTTGGGTCGAGCCGGGTAACTCCTTGCTCAAACCAACGACCGCCAGGACCGTTGGTCGGACGCTCAGGGCGCTGGCTAGTTGCTGGTCGGGATCAGGCAGCCGGGCCAGGGTGTCGGCCGGCAGATCGGGGTAGCGGGCGGCGAGTCCGGCCGGGCTGAAGCGGTCGGGTTCGGAAAAAACGATATCGATGCCGAGCGAGAGCGGCTGCCCGGCCTGAATGCGATTGACCAGTTGCGCCATCAGGTCGCGTGACCACGGCCATTGACCATGTTTGACCAGACTCTGGCTGTCAATGCCGACGACGATAACCGGCTCGCTGCTGCGCTCTCGCGGCATCTGCCGCTGGTACTGGTCGAACAGGGCTTCCCGAACGGTGAGTAGCGGCGTCTGTTCGCTGGAAAATTGTAGCAACAAGGCGGCAACGAGCAGCAGCAAGGGGAGGATCCGGCTGTGTTCGAGCCGGATGGCAGCGAGGAGCAGACCGGTCAGACGCCTCACAGGTCGATAGTCAGGCCGTCATAGGCGGAGATGATCTCCAGCGGCGCCCGAAAACCGCGTGTAATCTGCTCGAGCCGCCGCGTTTCAGCGACCAGGCGGGAAAGCTGCTTGTCGTCATGCACCGGTTCGTGGTGAAAGAGGGCCAGTCGCCTGGCCGCCGCTGCCTGACACAGCTCAACCCCGACAATGTTGCTCGAATGGCCCCAGTCCGCCTTGACCGAAACGGCTTCGGCCAGCGAATACATGGCATCGAAGATGACCAGGTCGGCCTTGCTGAAAAACTGGCTGAACGCGGCGTACTCGGCAGGATTGTCCAGCCGGTGTTCGGAGTCGGTGGAGTAGACGACGGTCTTGTGGCCGCTTTCAAAGCGATAGCCGTACGAATCGCCGGCATGTCGCTGGCGCTTTGGCTTTACATTGATGCCCGAGATCGTGCGGGTTTCATCCGGGACCATGAGGTCGAATTCAATTTTTGCGCCGGCCTGGGCGTAATCGACCGGAAAATTGGGCGACTGCATCTGCTGGCGGACCGCCTCTTCGAGATTGGCATGGCAGCCGTGAATGACGATGCGGTTGCCGGCGATGTACATCGGCGCGAAATAGGGGAAACCCATCAGGTGATCCCAATGCAGATGGGAAATGAAGATGTGATAGGTCTGCGGGTTGGGCGTGCCGAAGCGGGCTATTTTGGCCTGGCCGAGGGGGCGGGCACCGCTGCCCATGTCACAAATGAAATGCTCGCTGCGGTCGGTAATGATTTCAACGCAGGATGAATTGCCACCAAAGGTGCCGGCCACCGAAAAGGGTAGTTTGTCGATGAATTCATCGAGGGCGGCGCGGGTCTTGAATGTCTTGCCATTGGCTGCCGTCAGGGCGGCGACGATTTTTTCCCGGATGTCGTGGTGCGAGAGGGAGACCGGTAGCGAACCCCGCGTTCCCCAGAAAACAACCTGTTTCATGAGCCCAGTGCTTTGCAGGCTGATTCAATGCTGGCGTAGCAAGGGACGATGAGGTTGAAACGGCTGATTGCGAAGACTTCCTGAACCATCGGTTGCAGGGCGGTTATGGCGAATATGCCCATTTGCCCCTTGGCTCGGCGGGAGGCCATCATGAGGACACGCAGTCCGGCACTGCTGATGTAATCGACCCCGGAAAAATCGAGGAGGAGGGGAGATGCTCCCTGGGTGCAGCGATCAAGCAGGGGGTCGAGTGCTTTTGTGAACTCTTCGCTCGCGTTGTGGTCTATGCGACCGCTGACGGAAACGATCAGGATGCCGGCCTGTTCGCGGGTGGGAAGTTTCATCATCACGCAAGGTGGATTCTATGACAAAAGGCAAGTATGCCACGCCACCAAACGCTCTCAGGTAAAATATTGCATGGATTCAAATCAGCCAGTTACCCGCCCGCTTTTCGGTCATCGTAAATTCTGGGCCCACCGCTTCGGTCCCGCCCCCTTCCTGCCCATGTCTCGCGCCGAAATGGATGCGCTCGGCTGGGACTCGTGCGACATCATTCTCGTCACCGGTGACGCCTATATCGACCATCCCAGTTTTGGGATGGCGTTGATCGGACGTTTGCTTGAAGCGCAGGGTTTCCGCGTCGGCATCGTCTGTCAGCCGGACTGGAATTCCGCGACCGACTTCAAGAAACTGGGCAAGCCAAATCTGTTCTTTGGCGTGACCGCCGGCAATATGGATTCGATGGTCAATCGCTATACGGCCGACCGCAAGATTCGCTCCGACGATGCCTACACGCCGAATGGCGAGCCAAACAAGCGGCCGGATCGTTCGGTGACGGTCTATGCCCAGCGTTGCCGCGAGGCGTTCCCCGGCAGCATCGTGATTGCCGGTTCGATCGAGGCCAGCCTGCGCCGCATCGCCCACTACGATTACTGGTCGGACAAGGTGCGCCGCTCCGTGTTGCCTGACTCGAAGGCCGATATGCTGTTTTTCGGCAATGCCGAGCGGGCTATCGTTGAGTTCGCCCATCGCGTTGCCAAAGGCGAAAAAGTCAGCGATATCCGCGATCTGCGTGGCACCGCCTTCATGGTGTCGCCGGGTTGGCTGCCTTCGGATGATTGGGAGGCGATGGATTCGACCTCGGTTGATACGCCGGGGCCGCTGGTCAGGCATACCGATCCCTACGCCATGGATACCGGGAGTTCGGCGCAGACGACTGCGCCAGCTACGGCGCCGGGCGAGCATGCCGTTCGCATTGTCTCCCGTGAGGAAAGACTGGCGGGTCGCCGTGAGCGCCGGGCACATACCGTGATTCGGTTGCCATCCTACGAGCAGGTCAAGGACGACCCGGTGCTCTATGCCCATGCCTCGCGCACCTTCCACCTCGAATCCAACCCTGGCAATGCGCGGGCGCTGGTTCAGGCGCACGGCGAACGCGATGTCTGGCTCAATCCGCCACCCATCCCGCTGACGACCGAAGAACTCGACGCGGTGTACGAGCTCCCCTATGCCCGTCGGCCGCATCCGTCCTACGGCGAAGCGAAGATTCCGGCCTGGGAGATGATTCGCTTCTCGGTCAATATCATGCGCGGCTGTTTTGGTGGCTGCACCTTCTGCTCGATCACCGAGCACGAGGGGCGCATCATCCAGAGCCGGTCGGAAGATTCGGTGATTCGCGAAATCGAGGAAATGCGCGACAAGACGCCGGGCTTTACGGGCGTCGTCTCCGACCTCGGCGGGCCGACCGCCAATATGTTCCACCTGACCTGCAAGGACCCGAAAATCGAGTCCGCCTGTCGCCGCCTCTCCTGTGTCTACCCGGACATCTGCGAGAACATGAATACCGACCACAGCAAGCTCATTTCGCTCTACCGCAAGGCGCGCGAACTCAAGGGCGTGAAGAAGGTGCTGATTGGCTCCGGCCTGCGCTACGACCTCGCCGTGCGCTCGCCCGAGTACATCAAGGAACTGGTCACCCACCACGTCGGTGGCTATCTCAAGATCGCGCCGGAACACACCGAAGAGCGCCCGCTGTCGAAAATGATGAAGCCGGGCATCGGTTCCTACGACCGCTTCAAGCAGTTGTTCGACCGTTTCTCCCGCGAGGCGGGCAAGGAGCAGTACCTCATCCCGTACTTCATCGCCGCTCATCCGGGGACCGAAGACGAGGACATGCTCAATCTCGCCCTCTGGCTCAAAAAGAACAACTTCCGCCTCGATCAGGTGCAGACCTTCATCCCGACGCCGATGGCGATGGCGACAACGATGTACCACAGCGAGCGTAATCCGCTGCGCAAGGTGACGCGCAGCAGCGAGCAGGTGGGCACCGTCCGTAACGGTCGCCAGCGCAAGCTGCACAAGGCCTTCCTGCGCTACCACGATCCGGTCAACTGGCCGCTGTTGCGCGAGGCGCTCAAGGAAATGGGCCGCGCCGACCTGATCGGCAATGGCAAGAAACAACTGATCCCGGCCTGGCAGCCGGCCGGCGTGCCCGGCAAGACCTTCGGGACGTCGGAGCATGCCTCGAAAGTCCAAAAGCCAGGTAGCGCGCCCCGCACTGTCCAGCGTGCCGCGCGGCCGTCCGGGCAAGCCCCGGCACGCCCCGGCAAGCCGGCGCTGCCGCAACGTGGACGCCCATCAGGACGAAAACCTTAAATCACCGTGTCGGAAACACTTATGGAAACTACCACCACCACGACCTACGAAAAGATCGGCGGCGAAGCCACCATCGGCAAACTCTGCGATCGTTTTTACGAACTGATGGACACTATTCCCCAGTTTCAGGGCATTCGCGTCATGCATCCGGCCAGCCTGACCGGATCACGCGACAAGCTGTACATGTTCCTGTCCGGCTGGATGGGCGGACCGGATCTTTTTGTCGAAAAATTCGGCCATCCCCGTCTGAAGGGACGGCACATGCCCTTTGAAATCGGTGTTGCCGAGCGCGATCAGTGGGTGGCCTGCATGGCGCTGGCGATGGAGGATGTCGGTCTGAGCGAGGATATTCGCAAGGTGCTGCTGAACAATTTCTTCCACACAGCCGACTTTATGCGAAATAAAGAAGGATAAAAGTCCGGGCGGGGATGGTGCGGCGCACCATCGATGATAGAATCACGCCTTTGATTTTTCAGGCCTTCCCATGTCCGCTCGCCCGATTCGCAATATCGCCATCATCGCCCACGTTGACCACGGTAAAACCACCCTGGTCGACCAACTGCTCCGTCAGTCCGGTACGTTTGCCGCCCACCAGCAACTGGTCGAGTGCGTCATGGACTCCAACGACCTGGAAAAGGAACGTGGCATCACGATTCTGTCCAAGAATACCGCCGTTGAATATCAGGGCGTGCACATCAATATCGTCGATACGCCGGGACACGCCGACTTCGGCGGTGAAGTCGAACGCGTGCTGGGCATGGTCGATGGCGTCGTTCTCCTGGTCGATGCCGCTGAAGGCCCGATGCCGCAGACCCGTTTCGTCACCAAGAAGGCACTGGCCCTCGGCCTGCGCCCCATCGTTCTCGTCAACAAGGTTGACCGCGACGGTGCCGATCCCGATCAGGCCGTCAATCTGACTTTCGACCTGTTCGACAAGCTCGGTGCGACCGACGAACAACTGGATTTCCCGATTGTCTACGCTTCCGGCCTCAATGGTTGGGCGGCTATGGAACTTGACCAGCCGCGCGAAAACATGATCCCGCTGTTCGATACCATCCTGCGCCACGTGCCGGCTCCCGATACCGATATCGAAGCGCCGCTGCAGCTGCAGATTACCGCCCTCGATTACTCTTCCTACGTCGGTCGTATCGGCGTTGGCAAGATCAATCGCGGCAAGGTCAAGACCGGTCAGAACGTGCTGGTCATGTTCGGTACCGAAGAAGAAGCCGCCGAACACGAGCGCACCCCGATCAAGGCCAAGATTGGTCAGGTTTTCGGCTACAAGGGCCTGAACAAGATCGAACTTGAAGAAGGCCACGCTGGCGACATCGTTCAGATCACCGGTATTGAAGATCTGGTACTCGGTTGCACCGTGACCGATCCGGAACAGCCGGAATCCCTGCCGCTGCTCAAGATTGACGAGCCGACCCTGTCCATGCAGTTTATGGTCAACACCAGCCCGCTGGCCGGTACTGAAGGCAAGTTCGTCACCAGCCGCCAGATCCGTGACCGTCTGCACAAAGAACTGCTGACCAACATGGCCCTGCGCGTTCATGACACCGGTAATGGTGACGTGTTCGACGTTTCGGGTCGTGGTGAACTGCACCTTGGCATCCTGCTCGAAAACATGCGTCGCGAAGGCTATGAACTGGCCGTCGGTCGTCCGCGCGTCGTCAAGAAGACGATCAATGGTGTTGAGTGCGAACCGTATGAGCTGCTGACGGTTGACGTCGAAGAAGACACCCAGGGTGGCGTCATGGAAAGCCTCGGCATGCGCAAGGGCGACCTGACGGACATGGTGCCGGACGGTCGCGGCCGCGTCCGTATCGAATACCGTATTCCGGCCCGTGGCCTGATCGGCTTCCAGGGCGAATTCATGAACCTGACGCGCGGTAACGGCCTGATGAGCCACGTCTTCGACGAATACGCCCCGGTCAAGGACGGCACTGTTGCCGAGCGCCGTAACGGCGTGCTGATCTCCCAGGACAACGGCGAAGCCGTCGCCTACGCATTGTGGAAGCTGCAGGATCGCGGCCGCATGTTCGTGGTGCCGGGCGACAAGCTGTACGAAGGCATGATCATCGGTATCCACAGCCGTGAAAACGACCTCGTGGTCAACCCGATCAAGGGCAAGCAGCTGACCAACGTCCGTGCCTCCGGCACCGACGAAGCCGTCCGTCTGGTCCCAGCCGTCCAGCTTAGCCTGGAAGCCGCCGTCGAGTTCATCGAGGAAGACGAACTGGTCGAACTGACGCCGAAGTCGATTCGTCTGCGCAAGCGTTACCTGACGGAAATCGAGCGCAAGCGCGCCGTGCGCGGCCTGTAATTCAGGCCCAAACGAAAAAAGGCGATCTCCGGATCGCCTTTTTTGTGTCTGCAAAACCGGTTATCAGCCGCCGGTCATCGACATGAAACGGACAACCTGGGGTGCATCCATTTGCTGGGTAAAGTCGTGCCCGTAGGGCTTGATGCCCATGCTGTCGATGATTGCCTGGCGCAGGGCGGCATCGTCGCCTTCGCGCAGGGCTGGCAGCAGATTCGCAGCATCGTTCTGGCCGAGGCATGGGTAGAGTTCTCCCTTGGCGGTAATCCGGACACGATTGCAGGTATCGCAGAAATTGTGACTGTGCGGGGAGATGAAACCAATGCGTGATTCGCTGCCCGGGGTGCGCCAGTAACGCGCCGGACCACCGGAATCTTCGGTGGAAGGAAGCAGCTCGAGATGGCGCGACAGCATGTCCCGGGTTTCCTCGGACGAAATATAGGTGTTGCCCCGCCCGTGAATATCGCCCAGCGGCATTTCCTCAATAAATGAAATATCCAGCTTGTTTTCAAGGGCGAAATTGACCAGATCGACGAACTCGTCATCGTTGGTGCCGCGCATCATGACGGCATTCAGCTTGGTTCGCCGGAACCCGGCCTGACGGGCCGCCTCGATGCCGCGCAGCACTTTGGACAAATCTCCGATCCGGGTGATTTGCCGGAAGCGCTCCGGGTTCAGGGTATCCAGGCTGACATTGATGCGCTTGACGCCGGCCGCCTTCAATGGCGCGGCAAAGCGGTCAAGCTGCGAACCGTTGGTGGTCAGCACCAGGTTATCGAGGCCGGGCAGGGCACTGAGGCGCTCGATCAGCCACATCGCATCCTTGCGTACCAGCGGCTCGCCGCCGGTAATCCGCAATTTGTTGACGCCCAGGCCGACAAACACCGTCGCCACACGCAGGCACTCTTCCAGACTCATTACCGCCTGACGCGGCAGGAAGGTCATTTCCTCGGCCATGCAGTAGGTGCAGCGAAAATCGCAGCGGTCGGTGATCGATAGCCGGACATAGGAAATCCGCCGCCCGTATTTATCGAGCAGCGTGCCTTCGCGATGCCCCGCAGCAGGTGGCGTAACGTGTGGCGTGAAATCGGCAAGGCCGGCGGGTGTCATTTCCTGCCGGAGTGTCTCATTGTGCATGGCGGACGATTCTGTGATGGCCGACAAAGGGTCAGGGGCCTGTTTGATGGGCGATTATCAACGCCTGATAGGGACTCAACAAGTAGAGACATCAAAATTCGGGAAAGTTTCTTTCATCTGGACATTGAGCGACCTTGGCCAGGACAATTCATGGGCTATTAAGCTCCGTTCCGTGCGTAAACCCGATGCCATGCATTTATGGAAAAATATGTCGCCAGACGTATGATCACGACAAAATGTAACCGCCAATAGAGGAGCATTTTATGTTTCAAGCCTTTCTCAGCCCTTGGGTTAGCCGATCAGACCGGTTTGCGTTGGTACGGATTGCCGCATTGCTGTTGCTTGCCCTCTCGCCGCCCGTGCAGGCCGGGGTTTTCGACGCGATTTCCGACCTCTCCAAAGCCATCAGCGAGGGCAATGCCAAAGCGGATGCGAAGAGTGATGCCGATTTCGAAGAGGATACCAGCAAGAAATTTCCACCCTATCGCTTCGAGGCACCCGCTGCCAGCCAGTCCGCGCAATATGTTGAGACCGTGCGTGGTAGCAACTTCAAGAGTATCAAGAAAGTCGGTATCGTTAATTTCAGTGTCGAATTCGCCTTGTTCAAAGAAGTTAGCGCCATGGGTGGCAGCCAGTATCAGGGTGGTACCGCACGCGATTCGACCAAGTCGATGAAAATCCCGCAGCCCGAGGTGGCGCGCTTGCAGCAGATGGTGGATAGCCTTTATGCCCGAACTGCCCAAGATTTTGCTTCGATGGGCATCGAAGTCGTGCCCTTTGAACGCCTGAAGGCGACCAAGCATTTCGCCGAGCTAGCGCCTGCCCAGCATGCCTCGCCCTGGCTGACCGATACCAAGGATTCACAATCGGTATTCATCGCCCCAAGCGGCATGCCGCTCTACATGGACAACCCCAACCGGGCAGATTTTCTGAAGGGACTGGGCTTTACCTTTGGTACCAACACCCGCATGAAGGAAATCATGATGACCTATGACCTCAATCAGGAGGTTCATCTGGTCTCGGTCAACATGGTGGTCGACTTCGCCGCACTGAAGAGTTCGGGCAGTAGTTTTCTTTCGGTGGCTTCGACGCGAGGGGCAAATCTGCACCATCTGCACGCCAGCAACACCTTCTACCGCTTCATCAGCACAACCCAGCCTGAACTCATGGTCGTCAAGCTCAAGCAGCCTCTGGTTTCGGATGTTCGACTGATTGCGGAAACATCGACGGTCAAGGGGCAGGTCAGCACCCAAAACTTCAACGCGACCGGCATGGCGGTTGAAACAACACAAAAAGATGCCTATAACCGTGGCGCAGGCCAGTTCGACCAGGAGTCCTATTACCGGCGCAGCGGCGACATGCTGGATGCTTCACGCCAGATGTTTGCCGAGGAACTGCGCAAGCTTCGCTAAATTGCCCGAGATTATCGGGGGGGCAAGGCCAGGATTTTGCCGTGTCCCCAATCGATGGGAATCGACCGAATTTTTGGCCAGAAAACAAAAAACCCAACCAAATTGGCTGGGTTTTCTGATGTGTTTTCTGGCTCCCCGACCTGGGCTCGAACCAGGGACCTACGGATTAACAGAATCACTAGCCGATAGATAATCGTATATATATCAGCACCTTGCAATGATCGCCAACTCAAAAAACAGGCCTAAACAGGCCAGCAAAGTCCCGATTTGCCTAGGTACAGCTACGAACTGGCTACACCTAACAGGCAACAATCAGCCAAAAACGACACTTACCTTCGGGAAAAGTGCCTAACACAAAAGCCTACAAATTAATCGATGAAATGGAGGCTCGCGCTCGGTTTGATCATTTTTTAGCCTCCCTCCCATCAATTGCGGCGACCGAAATGGGGAAGCAAGAACTAGCTCGTGGGGAGAAAGACTTCCTGTTTCTCGAAGTCTGAAAAAATGTAGCCAGCGAAACTGACCTGGCACACGTCGGCGATTTACAAAGTCACCCTGTGAAGGCAACCACAAGGGCGGCATATGAGCAGGCTGGCGAAAAGGTGATGCCTGCGAAGGAATAACCATGAATAGAAAATGGGATCAGCATTCTGCACTGGAAGGTAATTATATATAACGATCAATCTTTGCCATTTATGAATTACGTTATAGTGTGCCGTTAGATAGACCTTTGCTATAGGAAATAATTCCTTATTTTAATTTGAATCGGCCTCTCAATATAGATGAATGAAAGACGTCCTACTGCGACCATAAAAAACAAAAATAACACAAGCGCCAACGGATAATTAAAAAAAGACCTGTCAAGAGAAAATATATCAAAACCAATTATCACCGCAATCTGGATTGGCAAATGCCACAGGTACGTTGAGTACGTCAAGCTTCCTACAAAAAGAAAGATTTTTTCTGCTTTTACGCACAGCTGTGATGCATCTATCGTTGCTGCAAGCAACACACAAAAACAGAATGCACTAGACATCCCTAAATGCATCATTAAGCTATCGAATTTCGCAAAATTTGAGGAGACCAACGGGATCCCATCGAAATACAAATGATTGGTCTTAAGATAAAAAATTGCCACTGCGCACGAAGCAACAGCAATAGTCAGATAATTTTTTAATCTTAATGTACAGGCTAAGCCAAAAAACATATACGCTGTCGACCCAGACATAAAATAGAAAAAACACTGTCCGATTATCCCCGCAATTGGCATTGAAATTAATGCTATGACTGAGAAAAAAGTGATTTTCCTGCGGAGAAATTTCCGTGCCGAGCCGCTATTATCCAGAAACACCAGTAAGCTATTTCTTCAACAGATATTGACCATACTGGGCTATTAAATGAATAACCTTTTTCAAACCCCCAATTAGAAGCAAATAGCAAATGAAGAAAAAAATGATATGCATCATTTATTGCTAGAATCTGGAATTTGCCGGTTGAATACAGACTTCCATATTGAAGGACCGAAATAAATGCAAGAGTAATAATGTGTAGAGGATATAGCCTTGACATTCTGAATATGAAAAATGTTTTCGCTCCCGTTTTCTTATTTGAATATACATGCGCAAATACAAATCCAGAAATAACCCAAAAGAACTGAACAGCCCAAGCTCCGTAGTGATAAAAAGGCCAGAGCCATCCATAGAATGGCTGAACATCAAAGTCCCAGACCGGATTTCCTGTTTCAGGGGAAAAATATGGTTGGACAAAATAAAAGTGGTGATAGTGCCAAACCAGAATAACAAATGCCCCAAGGCCTCGCAGGAAATCAACAGCAGGAAAGTACTTACATTGTGTATTTTGCATTGACTAATATCAGTAGATTTTGCGGGCGCTTGCGTGGTTTTTTGACTATATTTTGCTGATTATAATCCATCAAGACTTTGTTGCCTGAATGTCGGGGTTGGGTACATAACGAAAATGGCACAATAATTCACTCTATGTTCCAACCGCTATCCATACCTCGCCGCCTCATAGATAAGCTCATTCGAAAAATGACGCCACTCATCACCGAGACGGTTGCGTTATTCAAAGCAAATGCTGACCCGGATGGCTTGACGCCGAAGCTGAAGGAGTGGAACAGCCGCTATGAGGTGGGAGGCTGGGCCAGCGCCTATGAAGAGTTCGGTAATTTCCTGCTGATACACTTGTCAGCATTACCCGTTTATGGAAATCCACTCGAGAGCCTTGCGCCACTCCTGGTCGTCAAAACGCTGAATGACCTCCAAGATTGGGCTGATCAAACCTGGCAAATCCTTGATCAGGTATTGGACGATGACAGTGACGACGCCATTGATGCTGCGACAATGGGATTACCTGAGCTGATCCCAGGTATCACCGTCGATGACGACAGCAAGCCAATTTCTCGCCAAGCTTTATTTATCACCGTAGCACTGATAGTTGTCTTCAACCACTTCGCGTGCATGGTGCACCGTAAATCCCTTTTCCAACTGGTGGCAGAAGCCAAAGCGGGTGACGATGAGTCGCTGCTGAAAGCCATCCAGATCGACAAGCAATGCTTGGCCGATATTCCGTATTTCCAGGAGCGTCTGATCCAGGCGGCGATTGCCGGGGAAGACAACTTCGTGCGCCGACTGATGCAATATCGCAAGAAGCCTGCCTTTCAAACGGGAACAGCGCTGCAGCCGTTATATCTGGTTCTCAGCCTACTGGACGGCATGGGGTTACTCGATGCCTATCTGGAAGACTTCGAGCGGTTTGCTGATCTCTGCCAGGAACTTGGTATCTATGGACCAGATAACGACGCATGTGACACAGAGAGCCTCGCCAAAACAGTGCGCCGATTTAAGGCGAAATACCGCTCTCTTGCGCCATCTCAAAAAATTGCATGGGTGATCAAGGACACGGTTTAGGCGAAACCCGGTCCGTGCCTCACCGCTAGGTCGTGCTTAATAGTTCGGGCTGCCCATTTATTTGGACGGTCCAGGGCAGCCGTCCTCCATCTGCTTTTTGGAGGCATGTATGCACGAATCAAAGAAGAAATCGACCTCCCTCGGGCTGGCCGCGCGGATTGCCGCGCCAGCGGCAACCGCACGGCCAAACGAGGGAGGAAACGCGGTGCTTGAAGCGGGAACGCCGGCGATTGGAGCGGGAGGCGGCGAAGCCGCCGTTAGACTTGAAAAGAGGACACATCTCGACGAAGCCACCTATCGGATCAAGTTGCGCAATTACGGCAACGGTCTTGCAGAAATTGGTTGGTCATTCATTCCAGCATTGCCTCATTCAAAGGCATTGCGCGGCACTTCCGAAAAGCGCGAAGAAAACGTCGACCGTTCGGCTCGTCGTGCCAAATCTCGGTTACGTCATTTGATCCTGGCTACGAGAGCCAATCACCTTCTAACCATGACCTACCGGGCCAACGTAACTGATTTCAATCAGGCCACCATCGACCTGGCGAAATTCGTTAGAAAGATCAAAACAAAGCTCCCCGGCTGGGTCTATGTTGGCGTTGCGGAACGCCAAGAGCGTGGGGCCTGGCATTGGCATCTTGCAGTCTGTGGTCGTCAGGATGTTGATCTGCTACGTGTTTGTTGGCTTGAAGTCGTTGGCGAAGGAAACATCGACGTAAGCGCACCTAAGGGTAAGAGTAGATTTCGGGAGCTCGCCCTTGTGAAGTACCTCGGCAAGTACTTAGCAAAGGGGTTCAGCTCCACAGATCGAAACCTTAACGCCCGTCGCTTTCGGGCCTCATTAGGTATCGAGGTTCCTATTGAGTTCCTGACAGTACCCAAAGATCAACACGGCAATATTACCGGCTTCGCCTTGAGCAGCCTTCACCAGGCAACGGGATCAATTGGCTTTGTCTGGAACGCCGACGATAAAACGGCGGGCTGGGCCTGCTCCTGGAAGTAATCCCATGGACACGCTCACCCTGCAACAGGCTGCCGCCTTCCTGAAGATTCATCCGGTCACTCTGCAAGAGAAAGCCAGGGCTGGTGAGATTCCCGGCGCCAAGATCGGTAAATGCTGGGTCTTTCTGGAAATTGACCTGATCGAGCACATCCGGTCACAATACCGGCGGCGAGCGTTGCAGGGTGCGCATGAAAGGAACATCACATGTCACTCTTCAAACGCAAAGACTCGTCCTGCTGGTGGGTCAAAATCATCATCGACGGACGAAAGATACAACGCAGTACTGGGACTGACGACAAAATCAAAGCCCAGGAATTCCACGACCGGCTAAAAGCCCAGATGTGGGAACAGAATCGTCTGGGGGTCAAAGCTCGGCGATCCTGGAAGGAAGCGGTAGTTCGTTGGCTGGAGGAAACTTCGGAGAAGGCCACGCACCAGGAGGACAAGCGCAAGCTGAATTGGCTTGATACTTACCTCGGGGCGCTGATGTTGGATGAGATCACCCTGGATGTGATCGACACCATCAGATCGGCCAAACTCAAGGAAGCGGCCAAGGCGACGACCAACCGTTATTTGGCACTGACGCGCTCCATCCTGCTCCGTTCCAGGGATGAATGGGAATGGATCGACAAGGTGCCAAAGATTAGGCTCTTTAAAGAATCTGCAAGCCGTGAACGTTCTCTAACCCGAGAGCAGGCGGGGCGTCTATTGGATGAGTTACCGGAACACCAGCGCGATGTTGTTTTATTCGCTTTGGCGACTGGACTCAGGCAAAGCAATGTCCTCCAGCTCGAATGGTCACAGATCAACCTGGAACAGCGCCATGCATGGATTCATGCCTGGCAGTCGAAGAACCGGCGACCGATTTCCATTCCGTTGAATGAGGCAGCCTATGCGGTCCTTCTTCGACAGAAGGGGAAACACCTAGAGCGCGTTTTTACGTTTCAGGGAAGGCCGTTGAACACCGCCAACACGCGTGCCTGGAGAAAGGCGCTGAAACGGGCGGGGATCGATAACTTCCGTTGGCATGATCTGAGGCATACCTGGGCAACGTGGCAACGACAGGCGGGAACACCGACTCATGAGTTACAGCGCTTGGGTGGGTGGCGAACTGGGGCAATGGTGGAGCGTTATGCTCATCTGGCTCCGGAACACCTCGCCGAAGCTGCCTCACGACTGAATTCCGTGCTCCTTGGCTACGATTCAGCTACGGTCGCCTAGAAAAGCAAAAAGCCCAGTCCGAAAACTGGGCTAAGTGCTTAATTCTATGGCTCCCCGACCTGGGCTCGAACCAGGGACCTACGGATTAACAGTCCGGCGCTCTACCGACTGAGCTATCGAGGAACAGAGAGGCGCATTATAGTAGTAGAATCCCCTCTGGTCAAGCATCTTGTGGTTTTTTGAGAAGAATTAACAGGCTTATGGATTCCAGTTTGGTTTATGCAAAAACGCCGATTGGCGACGAGGCTGTTCGCCAGAGTACCCGGGTCGTACAGCGGAATCTGCGCATGGTCCTGGTGCAAATCGACGGCAATACGAGCGTAGAGGATTTGACCGCGAAAATCGGCAATACCCGGCTCGTGGAATCGGCTTTGCGCGAGCTCGAAGAGGGCGGCTACATCGTGCCCCTGGCTGATGCACCCTCGGCCTGGGAGAAGGCGGCCCAGCTGGTCAAGTCCGTGCCCGACAAGTCACCGGCTTCGATCCGCCCGATGTCGCGTTTTTCCGGTTTTGGTCGGCAATCGTCGGCAGCTCAGGAACCGAAGAGAAACGATAGCGTTACCAGCAATTTTTCATCCTTCGGCAAGCCGATTCTTCCCGCATCGTCTAAGCAAGGTGGCGAGACGGCGCGACCGACTCCCCAGCTGGCCGAGCCAGAAGAGTCGACGTACCAGCCGGGGCGGTCGACCGGCAGCAAGGTCCTATGGGCGCTGGCTGTGGTCTTTGGTCTGCTGGTCGCCACCATGGTTTTCTACCCTTACGCGCAATTCAAGCCAGCCCTTGAGGCTACGGCTTCGCGGATGCTCAATACACCGGTCAGAATTGATCATGTCGGTGTCTCGTTTCTACCAGCACCTATGCTGAAGCTGGCCGGAGTTCACCTTGGCAGTGCGGGCGATGGCGAAATTGCCGAGATTCGGGTTGCGGCTCCGCTTTCCCTGCTCGGTGGTGCCCCGCATCGGGTCGCCAGGATAGAGGTTTCCGGGGCCAACCTTACCGCCAATCGCCTCGTTTCCCTGCCAATGCTCAAGGGTGAAAAGGCGGGTGGGCAAGATCTGCTTGTCGGGAAATTAGTGTTTGATCATTTCCGGCTCAAGCTGAACGATGGGCTGGCATTTGATGATCTTTTCGGGGACATCGCTTTTCGTCCTGACGGGGTCGTGGAAAAGGCCACGCTGGAGACGGCTGATCGCAGCCTGCTGGTCAATGCCCTCCCGAGCAGTCAGGGGCTGGTTTTGAATATCGAAGGACGGGCCTGGACACCGGCCGGAACAACGGTTTCCTTTGCTTCGCTGCAAGCCAAGGGGCTGTTGCTGAAAGACAAGCTGCTTATCCAGAATATTGATACCACTTTCCTCGGTGGCATTCTGCACGGCAACTGGCTACTCGACTGGAGTGCCGGCCTGGCGATGGCCGGCGAAGGCAACTTCAGCGGGCTGGATACCCGGAAGGTCGGCGCGGCTTTTGTCCCGTCCTTGAAAATCGATGGCGAAATAAGCGGCACCTTGCGCCTGCGTGCCAGCGGTCGTGATTGGGCCGGCCTGTGGGCCAATCTCGAAGCGACGCTGGGAACGGAAATTACCCGTGGCGCGTTTCATGGTGTCGATCTGGGCGAAGCTGTCCGGCGCAGTGGTGTCTCCGACGTGCGGGCCGGTGTGACACGCTTTGACAAGCTGCGGTCAACGATCAGTGTGACACCGACGCAAGTGGTCGGGCGTGATGTCAGGATGGATGGCGGCATGGTGACGGCGGTCGGTCAGTTTACGGCCGGGCGTAACGGTGAGGTCGAGAGCAGCATGTCAGTCACCATGCAAACATCCGTATCGAGCCAGAATGGCGCGGTTCGTATTGTGGGTGTGTTGCCGAATCTGACCGCCACTTCGCGGAAATGAAAAAGGGCGGAACCAAAGTTCCGCCCCTGCTGTTTCTCAAAGCCCGATCGATCAGGCCTTGGTGACGGCGGCGATGGCCTTGGCCACGTAGTCGAGGTTCTTGGTGTTCAGGGCGGCCAGACAGATACGGCCGGTGGACACGGCGTAGATGCCGAACTCTTCGCGCATGCGATCAACCTGGGCAACGCTCAGGCCGGTGTAGGAGAACATGCCGCGCTGCTGGGCGACGAAGGAGAAGTCCTGCGCCACGCCCTGTGCCTTGATGGCATCGACCAGACCAGTACGCATGGCACGGATGCGGTCACGCATGCCGGCCAGTTCGGCTTCCCACATCTGACGCAGTTCGGCCGAGGCGAGGACGCCGGCGACCAGAGCGCCACCGTGGGTCGGCGGGTTGGAGTAGTTGGTGCGGATGACGCGCTTGAGTTGCGACATGACGCGGCCAGACTCCTCCTTGGCAGCGGTCACGATGGACAGCGCACCGACGCGCTCGCCGTACAGCGAGAAGTTCTTGGAGAACGAGCTGGAGGCGAAGAATTGCAGGCCGGAAGCCGAGAAGGCACGGACGGCGACGGCGTCAGCATCGATGCCATCGGCAAAGCCCTGGTAGGCCATGTCGAGGAAGGGCACCAGGCCGCGTTCCTGGCAAATGGCAACGACTTCCCCCCACTGGGCGTCGCTCAGGTCGGCTCCGGTCGGGTTGTGGCAGCAGGCGTGCAGCAGGATGATCGAACCGGCGGGCAGGCTGTTCAGGCAGGCCTTCATGCCGGCAAAATTGACGCCACGGGTGGCAGCGTCGTAGTACGGGTAGGTTTCAACTTCGAAACCAGCCG
Organism: Dechloromonas sp. HYN0024; assembly: GCF_003441615.1. Lineage (NCBI taxonomy): Bacteria > Pseudomonadati > Pseudomonadota > Betaproteobacteria > Rhodocyclales > Azonexaceae > Dechloromonas > Dechloromonas sp. HYN0024. The sequence goes on from NZ_CP031842.1 coordinate 1,493,141, forward strand.
ACTCGAACAGGGCGCGATGGTTTTCCCAGGACGGGTCGCTGATGTAGACCTTGGCGGCCGGGTTGAGGCGCTTGAGGTAATCGGCACCGATTTTCAGGGCGCCGGTGCCGCCGAGAGCCTGGGCGGTGATGACCTGACCGTTGGCGATGAGGGCGGAGTCCTTGCCGAGCAGCAGGTTCTGCACGGCGGTGTTGTAGGCCGGGTTGCCTTCGATCGGCTGGTAGCCACGGGGCAGGGCGGCTTTAACGCGAGCATCCTCGGAGGCCTTGACGGCGGCCAGCAGGGGGATCTTGCCGTTGTCGTCGAAATAAACACCGACGCCGAGATTGACCTTGGTGGTGCGCGCATCGGCATTGAAAGCTTCGTTCAGACCGAGGATAGGATCGCGCGGGGCCATTTCCACCGCAGCGAAGATCGAAGAGGACATAGGAACTCCGTGAAATAATACAAACAATGTCCGCGCAGCGGATTTGCAGCGCGACGAAAACCATAGAATTTTAGCATGAGCGAAACCAAGCACATCATTCCGGTTGTCTGCTTCGAGGGTAGCCCCTTTCGATTGCACCAGCCCTTTCCACCGGCCGGCGATCAGCCCGAGGCGATTCGTCAACTGGTCGAGGGGCTGGGCGACGGCCTGTCCTTTCAGACCCTGCTCGGGGTCACCGGCTCGGGCAAGACCTACACGATGGCCAATGTCATCGCCCGCACCGGCCGCCCGGCTCTGGTTCTGGCACCCAACAAGACGCTGGCGGCGCAGTTGTATTCCGAGTTCAAGGAGTTCTTCCCGGAAAACGCTGTTGAATACTTTGTCTCTTATTACGACTACTACCAGCCGGAAGCCTACGTACCATCACGCGACCTGTTCATTGAAAAGGACAGTTCGATCAATGAACACATTGAGCAGATGCGGCTGTCGGCGACGAAAAGCCTGATCGAACGGCGCGACGTGGTGATCGTTGCCACCGTGTCGTGCATCTACGGTATCGGCGACCGCGACGAATACCACAACATGATCCTCACCATGCGCGTCGGTGACCGGCTCGACCAGCGTGCCATCGTCAAGCGCCTGACCGACATGCAGTACGAGCGCAACGACGTCGATTTTCACCGTGGCACCTTCCGCGTGCGCGGCGACGTGATCGACATTTTCCCGGCCGAACACGCGGAACACGCCATTCGCGTCTCGCTCTTCGACGACGAACTCGAAGCCTTGCAGTTTTTCGACCCGCTGACCGGCCACCTGCTGCACAAGGCGCTACGGTTCACCGTCTTCCCCGCCTCGCACTACGTCACGCCCCGCGCCACCGTGCTCCGCGCCATCGAGGCGATCAAGGATGAATTGCGCGAGCGCATCGACTTCTTCACGCGCAACAACAAGCTGGTCGAGGCCCAGCGTATCGAACAGCGCACCAAGTTCGACCTCGAAATGCTCGACCAGATCGGTTTCTGCAAGGGTATCGAGAATTATTCGCGGCATTTTTCCGGGCGCCAGGCGGGTGAATCACCGCCGACGCTGATCGACTACCTGCCGGCTGATGCCCTGATGTTCATCGACGAATCGCACGTCAGCATCGGGCAGGTCGGCGGCATGTACAAGGGTGACCGTTCGCGCAAGGAAAACCTCGTCGATTACGGCTTCCGCCTGCCTTCGGCTCTCGATAACCGGCCCTTGCAGTTCAACGAATTCGAGGCGCACATGCGGCAGACTGTTTTCGTATCGGCGACTCCGGCCGATTACGAGAACCAGCATGCCGGCCAGGTGGTCGAGCAGGTGGCGCGGCCGACCGGCTTGATTGATCCTGAGGTTATCGTGCGCCCAGCCTCGACCCAGGTCGATGATCTGCTCGAAGAAATCGGCAAGCGTGTGGTGGTCGGCGAACGGGTTCTGGTGACGACCCTGACCAAGCGGATGTCAGAAGACCTGACGGATTTTCTCGCCGACAACGGGATCAAGGTCCGTTACCTGCACTCGGACATCGATACGGTCGAGCGGGTCGAAATCATCCGCGACCTCCGTCTCGGCGAGTTCGATGTGCTGGTCGGCATCAATCTCCTGCGCGAAGGCCTCGATATACCGGAAGTCTCGCTGGTCGCCATTCTCGATGCCGACAAGGAAGGCTTTTTGCGTTCCGAACGATCATTAATTCAGACAATTGGCCGGGCCGCACGTCATATTCATGGCACAGCGATCCTTTACGCTGATACGATTACACGATCCATGCAGCAGGCGATTGCCGAAACAGGGCGGCGCCGGGAAAAGCAGATTGCCTTCAATCGTGAGCACGGCATTACACCGCGCGGGGTGTCCAAGAAAATCAAGGACATCATTGACGGGGTATATAACGCAGAATCGGCGCAGACCGAACAGAAGGCCGCCCAGCAGTTGGCAATCTACGAGGCCATGGATGAAAAGACAGTGGCCAGGGAAATCAAGCGTCTCGAAAAATCGATGCTGGAGTGCGCAAGAAACCTGGAATTCGAAAAAGCGGCGGCAGCCCGCGACGAACTGTTCCGGCTGAGGGAGCGGGTGTTCGGCGTGGCGCGACACGACCCTGATGGAGAGACAAAATGAGCTATCGCGTGCTACTTGTCTGCATGGGCAATATCTGCAGATCACCGACAGCGGAAGGCGTTTTTCGTTATTTCATAAAAATCAATAATTTGGGGAGTAATGTTGAAGTAGATTCTGCGGGAACGCACGGTTATCACGTCGGTGAGGCGCCCGATTCCCGGACGCAACGTGCTGCCGCCGCACGTGGCTATAACCTGTCACAGCTAAGGGCACGTAAGGTAGCTCGCCAGGATCTCGATTATTTCGATCTGATTCTGGCCATGGACAAGAGCAACCTCGACAACCTGTTGCGCATGGCGACGCCCGAGCAGCAAAAGCGAATCGGACTTTTCATGGACTACTCGCACAACTTCGACGACGATGAAGTGCCTGATCCCTACTACGGCCTCGGCCACGGCTTTGATCTTGTTCTCGATATGGTCGAGGATGCATCGCTGGGGCTGGTCGAAGAAATCAAGAAGAAACTCGGCAGCGCCTGAAGCGCAGCCGCAAAAAGAAGGGGCTCCCGTGGGAGCCCCTTTTTCATGACGGCATGGCCGTCAATTTACTTGCCGGTTTCAACCATCATCAGCGGCTCACCATCGGTGACCACAGCCTTCGGCTTACGCGGACGACCCAATTTCACCGGAGGCTCGGCAGGTGCGACGGCGATGCTGGCGGCGCTGGTCTGAACCAGAACCAGACCGCTTTCGGCCAGAGCGGATGCGATGTCGACCGGTTCCGGAGCAGCTACCGGTTCAACCACGGGGGTTGCGATGACCGGAGTGCTGACGGTAACGGTTTCAACATGCGCCGGTTCAACCGGGGCGGGCTCGACTGGTGCAACATCGACCGGGGCAGCTTCGATCACTATGACCGGTGCGACGGCCACCGGCTCTGCGATGATCGGCGCAACGTCAGCGACCGGTGCGACGGGTGCGACTGACTCAACAACGGCCACCGCCAGGGGGGCCGGTTCCGGGGCCGGAATAACCACCACAACCGGTTCCTGGCTGACCGCTTCGGTCATCGCCTGAACCGGTGCAGCGACGGTCTCGGCAGAGTCGACGACCGGCGTGGCCGTCTCAGTTTCGTTGCGACGTTCGCCACGACCGCGACCACCACGACGACCGCGACGGCGGTTGCCCTGTTCTTCGCTGCCAGCAGCATCCGGCGAGCCATTGCCGGCCAGCGGAGCAACGTTGGCCGAGGCGTCGGCGGAAGCAGCTTGTTGATTCAGCTTGCTTTCGTTGGATTCGGCTTGCGGGCGCTCGCCACGTCCCTTGCGTTCGCCACGCGGACGGCGTTCCTGACGTTCGCCATGGCCAGCGGCAGCAGCGTCATCCGCCGGTGCTTTTTCGACATTGCGTTCGTTGCGGTTGCCGCGGTCCTTGTTGTTGCGTTCGCCACGCTCTTCATCGCGCTTGTTGCCGTTACGGCCACCGCGACGTCCATCGCGATCGCGGCGGTTGTCACCACGACCTTCGCGCGGCTTTTTGGCCGGCTCGGGAGCGACCACCGGTTCGACCGGCTTGGCCGGAGAACGGAACCAGGAGAAGATTTTCGAGAAGAGACCGGCTTCCGGCTGAACCGGTGCAGCCACCGGGGCTTCGGCCTTTTCTGGCAGGATGGGGGCCGGCTGATCGGGGGAGATGCCCTTGATGGCAGCTTCCTGGCGCGGCTTGGCGGCTTCCTGCTGGGTGGCCTGCTTGATGGCTTCCTCAATCGGCATGTCGACCATGCGGTAGGAAGGTTCGCGCAGATCATCCTGGTTCAGGTCATCGTGGCGCAGGCGGGTGATGGTGTGGGCCGGCGTTTCGAGATGAATGTTCGGAATGAGCAGGATGGTGACCTTGTGGCGCAACTCGATGGCCTGGATGTCCGGGCGCTTTTCGTTGAGCAGGAAGGTGGCAACATCGACCGGGACCTGGACATGCACGGCACCGGTGTTTTCCTTCATCGACTCCTCTTCGAGGATGCGCAGGATATGCAGGGCAGCCGATTCAGTCGACCGGATGTGGCCGGTACCGGTACAGCGCGGGCAGGGGATGTAGCTGGTTTCGGCAAGGGCCGGACGCAGGCGCTGACGCGACAGCTCCATCAGGCCGAAGCGGCTGATCTTGCCCATCTGGACACGGGCACGGTCGAAGCGCAGGCCGTCGCGCAGACGGTTTTCAACGTCGCGCTGGTTCTTCTGGCTTTCCATGTCGATGAAGTCGATGACGATCAGGCCGCCAAGGTCGCGCAGGCGCAACTGGCGGGCCAGTTCGTCGGCCGCTTCCTGGTTGGTCTTGAGCGCCGTTTCCTCGATGTCGGAACCCTTGGTCGAACGCCCCGAGTTCACATCGACGGCAACCAGGGCCTCGGTGTGGTCAATGACGATGGCGCCGCCGGAAGGCAGGTTAACCTGACGGGCGAAGGCGGTTTCGATCTGGTGTTCGATCTGGAAGCGAGAGAAGAGCGGCACGTCGTCGCGGTAGCGTTTGACGCGATTGACGTTGCCCGGCATGACCGTGCCCATGAAGGCGCGGGCCTGCTCGTAGACTTCGTCGGTATCGATGAGGATTTCACCGATGTCGGGCTGGAAGTAGTCGCGGATGGCGCGAATGACCAGGCTGCCTTCGAGGTAGATCAGGAAGGCGCCGCTTTGCTGCTGGGCGGCGCCGTCGATGGCGGTCCACAGTTGCAGCAGGTAGTTCAAGTCCCACTGCAGCTCTTCAGCCTGACGGCCAATGGCGGCGGTGCGGGCGATCAGGCTCATGCCGTTGGGCACTTCGAGCTGATCCATGACATCGCGCAGTTCAGCGCGCTCGTCGCCGTCAACGCGGCGGGAAACACCACCGCCACGCGGATTGTTCGGCATCAGGACGAGGTAGCGGCCGGCCAGGGAAACGTAGGTGGTGAGGGCGGCGCCCTTGTTGCCCCGTTCGTCCTTGTCGACCTGGACGATCAGTTCCTGACCTTCCTTGAGGGCGTCCTGGATGCGGGCGCGGCCTACTTCGGTGCCTGGCTGGAAGAAAGCGCGGGAGACTTCCTTGAACGGCAGGAATCCGTGACGGTCAGCACCGTAGTCGACGAAGCAGGCTTCGAGTGACGGTTCGATGCGGGTGATGACACCCTTGTAGATGTTGCTTTTGCGTTGTTCCTTGGCGGCGGACTCAATGTCGAGGTCAATCAGTTTCTGACCATCGACAATGGCGACACGGAGTTCTTCCGCCTGTGTCGCATTGAATAGCATGCGTTTCATTGTTTTCGGGCTCCAGCGCACAGCGGCACGCTGCAACGAAACGCCCGGGCAGGCAGCGACAGGTTCAGTTATCGGGTTGCGTCATGAGAGATGGTGGGCAAAGGCGATGGTGAATGTGCTGATCAACAAACGGTCGCGTGCTTTTTATTGAAATGCGCGACCTGAAAATTCCTGCAACGGGCAATCCGTGCGTGCTTACAGTGGGCTTATCCATTAACATCACTACTTTTGGTGAGTGAACTTAACCAGTCGTTTTACGTTGGTCTGGCCTGGGCAGTTGGCACAGGTGAGACTTCCGAGCCTGCCGCCTGGCGGTCGCGCTGTTAGCGCGAGGGCATGAACGGTCTGACGGTTCGGCATCTCTTGCAAACCGAGACGTAGAACGCAGGCAGTATATTAGAAAATGACCGGCCCAGGTAACAATTCAGTCAGCCATTTGATCATTGGCGAAGAAGAAGCAGGACAGCGCCTCGACAACTTTTTGATCAGGCACTGCAAGGGCGTCCCGAAGAGCCATGTCTACCGGATTCTGCGCTGCGGCGAAGTACGGGTGAATAGCGGTCGGGTCGACGCAACCTACCGTCTGTGCAATGGCGACAAGGTCAGAATTCCACCCATCCGGATTGCCGAGCGGCCTCAGAATGAGGTGGATGAAGCGGCCAAGACGCGGGTCGATCTGCCGATCATCTACGAAGACGAGGCCATGCTGGTTATCGACAAGCCGGAAGGCATCGCTGTCCATGGTGGCAGTGGGGTCAGTTTCGGTGTTATCGAAGCCTTGCGTCGGCAACGGCCACAGGCCAAGTTTCTCGAACTGGCCCACCGGCTGGACCGGGAAACCTCCGGGGTGCTGCTGGTCGGCAAGAAGCGGCTGGCGCTCACCGCGCTGCACGACATGTTCCGCGAGCACGGGGCAGGCGCCGACAAGCGTTATCTGGTGCTGGTCAAGGGGCGCTGGATGAACAATACTCAGCACGTCAAATTGCCCCTGCACAAATATCTGACAGAGGGCGGCGAGCGGCGGGTTTCGGTCAATCCCGAAGGCAAGGCGGCGCATACCAT